>NZ_CABFMN010000001.1 GCF_901875635.1 Xylophilus ampelinus
GGCCGCGCTGGCCGCGCGCGCCACGCCCCACACCTGCGTGCACGGCGGCGAGGGCGAGGTCGCCACCTCCCGCCAGCTAGGCCTGTGCGAATGCCACCGCTGTGGCGCCGTCTGGCAGGACGCTCAGGACGGCGAGCACTGCGAACGCTGCGGCGCCCGGCTGCGCCACCGCAAGACCGACAGCATCCGCCGCACCTGGGCGCTGCTGATCTCGGCGGCCATCATGTACCTGCCCGCCAACCTGCTGCCGGTGATGATCACCAAGAGCCTGTTCGGCACGCAGCAGGACACCATCCTGAGCGGCGTCATCTATTTCTGGGTCTCGGGCTCGTACGGGCTGGCGGCGCTGATCTTCACGGCCAGCTTCCTGGTGCCGCTGTTCAAGCTGGCGGCACTGTTCGTGCTGGTGGTGCTGGCGCAGCGGCGCAGCACCTGGCGCCAGCGCGAACGGGCGCGCCTGTACCACGGGCTGGAGTTCATCGGCCGCTGGTCGATGCTCGACGTGTTCGTGGTGTCGCTGCTGGCCGGGCTGGTGCAGATCAAGGGCTTCGCGGTCATCACGGCGGGGGTCGGCATCGGGGCCTTCGCCGCGGTGGTGGTCCTGACGATGCTGGCCTCGCTGAGCTTCGACCCGCGCCTGACCTGGGACACCGAGCCCGCCCCTTCACCCGAGACCGCGGCGCCGAATGCGCCCATCGCTGCACGAGAGTCCATCGCATGAACGAAGAAGTTCCCCCGCCCGCGGGACCCCAGCCCGCCGCGCCCCGCGTGGAGCGCCGGCGCGACTGGGTGCCCTCGCTGATCTGGCTGATCCCGATCGTGGCGGCGCTGGTCGGCATCACGCTGGTGGCCAAGATCCTGTGGAACCGCGGGCCCGAGATCGTGCTGAGCTTCAAGACCGCCGAGGGCCTGGAGGCCGGCAAGACGGCGGTGAAATACAAGGACGTGCAGATCGGCACCGTGCAGGCGATCCGCCTGTCGCGCGACCGCTCGCACGTGCGCGTGCAGGTGCAGCTCAACAAGGAGGCCGCCGACGGCTTCACCGCCAAGGACGCGCGCTACTGGGTGGTGCGCCCGCGCCTGGACACCTCGGGCATCTCCGGCCTGACCACGCTGCTCTCGGGCGCCTACATCGGCGCCGATGCCGGCACCGTCGACGAAACCACCGACGAGTTCGAGGGCCTGGAGCTGCCGCCCATCGTCACGCGCGATCTCAGCGGCCGGCAGTACACGCTGCGCGCCCGCGACATCGGCTCGCTGGACATCGGCTCGCCGGTGTACTTCCGGCGCATCAAGGTGGGGCAGGTGTCGTCCTTCGATCTCGACGGCGACGGCCGCGGCGTGACGATGCGCATCTTCGTGAATGCGCCCTACGACAAGTTCGTCGGCGCGAACACGCGCTTCTGGCACGCCAGCGGGCTCAACGTGCAACTGGGCGCCAGCGGGCTGACGGTGCGTACGCAGTCGCTGGCGACCATCCTGCTCGGTGGCGTCGCCTTCGCGGCGCCCGACGACGCGATGGGCCCGGTGGCGCAGGAGAACACCGCCTATGCGCTGGCCGACGACGAGACGACGGCCATGAAAGAGCCCGACGGGCCTTCGCAGACGATGCTGATGTACTTCAACCAGTCGCTGCGCGGCCTGGCGCCGGGCGCGCCGGTCGACTTCCGCGGCATCGTCCTGGGCGAGGTCAAATCCATTGGCGTGCAGTTCGACCGCAGCGAGCGCGAGTTCCTGATGCCGGTGCTGATCACCGTCTACCCCGACCGGCTGCGCCGCGCCGCTGTGGCCAGCGGGCAGGCGCCGGCCGAATCGAAGTACACGCAGGAAGAGCGGCTGCGCTTCCTCATCGGCAAGGGCCTGCGCGCGCAGCTGCGCACCGGCAACCTGCTGACCGGCCAGGTGTACGTGGCGCTGGACTTCTTCCCCAAGGAGAAGCCGGTGAAGATCGACACGTCCGCGAACCCGATCCAACTGCCCACGGTGCAGAACAGCCTGGACGAGATCCAGTCGCAGGTGCAGGAGATCGCGGCCAAGATCAACAAGATCCCCTTCGAGGAAATCTCCAGCGACCTGCGCAAGACCCTGCGCACGCTCGACAAGACGCTCACCGCCGCCGAGAGCACCGTCACGCGGATCAACAACGACGTGACGCCCGAGATCGCGGCCGCCATGAAGGACGCGCGCAAGACCATCAACACCGCCGACCGCACCCTGGCCGAGGACTCGCCGCTGCAGCAGGATCTGCGGCAGACGCTGCAGGAGTTGACGCGCACTGCGGGGTCGATCCGCGTGCTGACGGACTACCTCGAGCGTCACCCCGAGTCGCTGCTGCGCGGCAAGCCGGACGACAAGAAATGAAGCATTCCCTCATCGTCGCCGCGGCCGTCGCCGCGCTGCTGTCCGCGTGTTCGAGCCCCGTCACGCGCTACTACACCCTGGCCGAGCCGGCGCCTGCGACAGCGCCGCGCAGTGCCACGCCGCTGTTCGTCGAGCTGGCGCCGCTGGCCTTGCCCGAGCGGCTGGCGCGGCCGCAGATGGTGGTGCGCAAGGCCGATGCCGCGAGCACCGAGGTCGAAGTGCTGGAGCAGCACCGGTGGTCGTCCTCCTTCGAGAGCGAACTGCGCGACGCGTTGGCCAGCGGCGTCGCCGCACGCCTGGGCGCGGCCGACTCCACCCGCGGTGGCCGGCAGACCGGCCAGCCGGCATGGCGCATCGCGGTGCAGGTGCGGCAGTTCGATGCCATCGACGGCACGCGGGTCGATGCAGCCCTGAGCTGGACCCTGCGGCGCACCGACGCCGACCGCAGCGCGGCCTGCCAGTGGTCGGCCAGCGAACCGGCCGGTGCAGGCATCGACGCGCTCGCCCAGGCGGCGCAGCGGCTGACGGCAAAGGCCTCGGAGGCGATCGCTCGGCATGTGGCGGCTGCTCAGGCAGGGACTCTCACCGACTGCCGGGTTTGAGTAAAAGATGGCTGCAACGCCCGTCCAGCGGGCGCGAGCAGCTATCGATTTCGTAGCAACGCTCAGCCTGCTCGCCGCCACCAGCGGCGCACGCCGAGGCGCCAGGCCCGCACGCGCCGCCATGGTGCGCTCTCGCGCACGCGTGCCAGCACGGCGTCCTTCCAGGCCTTCCAACGCGGGTACCAGCGCGCGAACCACCCCAGCCGCATGAGCGTCGGCTGCACCAGCTGGAACAGCCGCGCCAGCACGGCCGTGCCCAGCAGCTTGGCGCCGCCGAGCAGCAGCAGTCCCGTGAGCACATGGCCGCGTCCGAAGAGCGCGAGCGCCAGCAGCTTGACCGGGATCAGCGCCAGCGTCGGCACGCCGAAGGCCAGCAGCGCCGCCCACGGCGGCAGGCCGCGCACCCAGCCCTCCAGCCGTGCCCACAGCGGCAGCCGGGCGAGCCGCCCGACCAGCGCGGCGAGCGGTTCCCAGCCCCATTCCTCGAAGAGAAGTAGGGGCACCAGGAGGGCGGTGCCGATGGCGCGCAGCAGGCGTTTCATGGGGGGAGCCTAACCGCCCGGCCGCTGTACCGCCCTATGGCAAACTTCCGCGCTTTTCCCCAGGGCAGACCCGAAGAAAGCATGCAGAAGATCATTCGCCAGATCGCCACCGAACTGAAGGTGGGCGAGCACCAGGTGCAGGCCGCGACGGACCTGCTCGACGGCGGCGCCACGGTGCCCTTCATCGCGCGCTACCGCAAGGAAGCCACAGGCGGGCTGGACGATGCGCAGTTGCGCGAACTGGAAGTGCGCCTGACCTACCTGCGCGAGCTGGAAGACCGCCGCGGCGCGGTGCTCAAGGCCATCGACGAGCAGGGCAAGCTGACCGATGCGCTGCGCGTCGCGATCGCCACCGCACCGACCAAACAGGAGCTGGAAGACATCTACCTGCCCTTCAAGCAGAAGCGCCGCACCAAGGGCCAGATCGCCAGGGAATTCGGCATCGAGCCGCTGGCCGACAAGCTCCTGGCCGACCCGACGCTGGACCCGGCCGTGGAGGCGCAGGCCTTCCTCAAGCCCGCCACCACGCTGGACGACGGCAAGCCGGGCCCCGACTTCTCCACCGTGCCGGCCGTGCTCGACGGCGTGCGCGACATCCTGTCCGAGCGCTGGGCCGAAGACCCGGCACTGGTGCAGTCGCTGCGCGAGTGGCTGTGGGCCGAGGGCCTGCTCAAGTCTTCGCTGGTGGCGGGCAAGGACGAGAACAACCCCGACGTCGCCAAGTTCCGCGACTACTTCGACTACGACGAGCCGATCGGCCGCGTGCCTTCGCACCGTGCGCTGGCCGTGTTCCGCGGACGGCAGCTGGAGATCCTCGATGCCAAGCTGGTGCTGCCGGTGGAACCCGAACCGGGCAAGCCCACCGTCGCCGAGGGCCGCATCGCGCTGCACCTGGGCTGGAGCCACGCGGGCCGCAAGGCCGACGACCTGATCCGCAAGTGCATCGCCTGGACCTGGCGCGTGAAGCTCAGCCTCTCGAGCGAGCGCGACCTGTTCACCCGCCTGCGGGAAGACGCCGAGAAGGTGGCCATCAAGGTCTTCGCCGACAACCTGCGCGACCTGCTGCTGGCCGCGCCGGCCGGCCCGCGGGTGGTGATGGGCCTGGACCCGGGCATCCGCACCGGCGTGAAGGTGGCGGTGGTGGATGCGACCGGCAAGCTGGTCGAGACCGCGACCGTGCTCCCCCACGAGCCGCGCAAGGATTGGGAAGGCTCGCTGCACACCCTGGGCAAGCTGTGCGCGAAGCACGGCGTGAACCTCATCGCCATCGGCAACGGCACCGCCAGCCGCGAGACCGACAAGCTGGCGGCCGACCTCATCAAGCTGCTGGCCAAGATGGCCACGCAGGCCGGCGCGCCGGAGATCAAGGTCGAGAAGGTGGTGGTGAGCGAGGCGGGTGCGTCCGTCTACAGCGCGAGTGAATTCGCATCGCAGGAAATGCCCGACGTCGACGTCAGCCTGCGCGGCGCCGCCAGCATCGCGCGCCGCCTGCAGGACCCGCTGGCCGAGCTGGTGAAGATCGACCCCAAGAGCATCGGCGTGGGCCAGTACCAGCACGACGTGAACCAGAGCGAGCTGGCCCGCACGCTGGGCGCCGTGGTCGAGGACTGCGTGAACTCCGTGGGCGTGGACCTCAACACCGCCAGCGTGCCGCTGCTGTCGCGCGTCTCGGGCCTCACGCCCAGCGTGGCCAAGGCCGTGGTGCGCTGGCGCGAAGCCAACGGCGCCTTCGCCACCCGCAAGCAGTTGCTGGAAGTGACCGGCTTCGGCCCCAAGGCCTTCGAGCAGAGCGCCGGCTTCTTGCGCATCCGCGGCGGCGCCGACCCGCTGGACATGACCGGCGTGCACCCCGAGACCTACCCGCTGGTCGAGAAGATCATCCAGACGACCGGCAAGCCGGTGGCCGAGCTCATGGGCCGCGCCGAGATGCTCAAGACGCTCAAGCCCGAGCTCTTCGCCAACGAGAAGTTCGGCGTCATCACCGTCAAGGACATCCTGGGCGAACTCGAGAAGCCCGGCCGTGACCCGCGCCCGGACTTCAAGGTGGCACGCTTCAACGACGGCGTGGAGGACATCGCCGACCTGCAGGAAGGCATGATCCTCGAGGGCACCGTCAGCAATGTGGCGCAGTTCGGCGCCTTCGTCGACCTGGGCGTGCACCAGGACGGCCTGGTGCATGTGAGCCAGCTCAGCCACAAGTTCGTCAACGACGCGCGCGAGGTCGTCAAGACCGGGGACATCGTCAAGGTGAAGGTGATGGAGGTCGACGTGGCGCGCAAGCGCATCGGCCTGTCGATGAAGCTGGACGCCGCACCGGCCCGGCGCGATGGCCCGCGCGAGAACCGTTTCGAGGGGGCAGGGCGCGGCCAGCAGGGCTACGGCTCGCGCCGCGACAGCGCGCCGCAGCCGGCGGGGCAGATGGCGAGTGCGTTTGCGAAGCTGCAGGGGCTGCGCAAGTAGCGTTGCTATCGAATCGATAGCTGCTTGCGCCCGCTGCACGGGCGCTGCTGCCATTTTTGGCTTGCAAGCGCAGATCGCCCCCAGCCTTCGGGCCGGTACGCTCGATCTGACGAAAAATCATGTCAAACTTGACTGGATGAAGTGACACAAGCCATTGATTGAAAAGGATTTTGAGAGAAAATATCTTCTCAAAAATCTTCTCAATCCGATGCCTGCCGCTTCCGTGTCTGCCGATGCCCTGCGCCAGCGCCTGGCCCTCCAGGCACCCGTGGGTGCGGGCGATCTGGCCACGGCCCTGGGCATCAGCGTGCCGACCGTTCATCGCCTGCTGGCGCGGCTGGCGCTTGACGAACTCGTCACGGCAGGACGCGCACGCCGCACCCGCTATGGGCTGTCCCGAGCCCTGCGCGGCGGAACGTCCCACCTGCCCGTGCATGCGGTGGACGGGGCGGGGCGCCTTCAGGCCGTGGGTCCGCTGAAGCTGCTGCGGCCAGAAGGCAGCTGGCTCGACCTGTCCGGCACCGACTGGCCGGTGCCCGAGGAGGCCACCGACGGCTGGTGGCCCGGCCTCCCGTACCCGCTGCAGCAGATGCGCCCGCAGGGCTACATGGGCCGGCAGTTCGCTCGCGCCGAGCACCGCCGGCTCCAGGTGCCGGCCGACGTGATGCAGTGGAGCGACGACGACGCGCTCTTCGCCATGGCCCAGGCCGGCAGCGACCTCAGCGGCAACCTCATCGTCGGCGAAGCTGCCGCCGAGCTGTGGCTGGCCGAGCGCGCGGCGGGCATCGAACCGGTGGCGCCGGGCGCATTGGCGGCGCACTACCTCGCCCAGGCGGCCCAGGCCGTGTCGGCCGGCGTGGCCGGCTCCAGCGCGGCAGGCGAGTTCCCCAAGTTCACGGCGCGGCGCGCGCAGGGCGGTGCGGCGACGCCGCATGTCATCGTCAAGTTCTCCGGTACGGAGGAGTCCGCCACGGTGCGGCGCTGGTCCGACCTTCTGGTCTGCGAGCACTTGGCGCTGGCCCACGCAGCCACGCTGCCCGGCCTGCGCGCGGCCCGCAGCCGGGTGCTGGAGGCGGGCGGGCGCACCTTCCTCGAAGTCGAACGCTTCGACCGCCACGGGGAGGCCGGCCGCAGCCCGCTGGTGGCGCTCGACGTCGCCAATGCTGCCTTCGTCGGGAGCCCCAGCGCCGACTGGCCGGCGCTGATGGCGCGTCTGGCCGCGTTGGGACTGGTGGACGAGGGCACGCAGGCGGCCGTCTGGCGTCTCTGGTGGTTCGGCCGCCTGATCGCCAACACCGACATGCACACCGGCAACCTGGTTTTCGTGCCCGCCGCCGGCCGGCTGCAACTGGCGCCGGCCTACGACATGCTGCCCATGCGCTTCGCCCCGCTGCCCGGCGGCGAACTGCCCACGCGCTCGGTCGAGCTGGCCTTGCCCGTGCCGGACCAGCGCGCGGCCTGGCTGGACGCATGCACCGCCGCCCTCGGCTTCTGGAACGAGGCCGCGGGCGACGCGCGCATCGGCGAGGGCTTTCGCGCCGTCTGCGCCGAACACGCGGCCGCGCTGACGCGCCTGCAGGACAAGGCATGACGTCGGCCTGCAACGCGGCGGGCACTGCTCTTGCACAATCCCGACCCGCCATGAAAGCCCTGCGCCTCTACGCCGGCCCCGCCGCCCGTGCCCACATCGCCGAGCACGGCCTGTCGCCCGCCGACGTGCGCGTGGTCCCCGGCGCGGCCGGCGGGCCCAAGGGCCTGATCCTCGGCCCGCTCGACCGCTTCCTCTTCGGCGAATGGCTGCCGCAGTCGAGCCAGCCGGTGGACTTCGTCGGCGCCTCCATCGGCGCCTGGCGACTCGCGACGGCCTGCCTCGACGATCCTGCCGAGGCCTTCGCCCGCTTCGAGCGCGACTACGTGCAGCAGCGCTTCGACACGCCCAGGGGCGGCAGGCGCATGGGCGCGGCCGAGGTCAGCGCGAATTTCGCGCAGAGCCTCCAGGGCTTCTTCGGCGGCCGCGCCGGCGAGGTGCTGGCGCATCCGCGCTACCGGCTCCACATCGTGACCGCCCGCGGGCGCCACATCCTGGGCCGGGAAGGCAGGGCGCGCACGGTGGCCGGTTACCTGGGTGCCTTCGCCAGCAACAGCCTGAGCCGCCGCAGCCTGGGCGCGTGGCTGGAACGCTGCGTGTTCTCCACGCCGGGTTCGTCGTTGCCGTTCGACACGCTGGACTTCCGCACGCGCCGCATCGAGCTGGCGGAGGGCAACTTCCAGCCGGCGCTGCAGGCCTCGTGCTCTATCCCTTTCGTGCTGCAGGCCGTGCACGACATCCCCGGCGGACCGCCCGGCGCCTACTGGGATGGCGGCATCACCGACTACCACCTGCACCTGAAGTACAGCAACCCCGACGGCATCGTGCTGTACCCGCATTTCCAGAAGGCCGTGGTGCCCGGCTGGCTCGACAAGGGCTTGAAGTGGCGGCACCGCGCCACGCCTTTTCTCGACCGCATGGTGGTCGTGGCGCCCGACCCCGATTGGGTGCGCACGCTGCCGCGCGGCAAGTTGCCCGACCGCACCGATTTCACCGGCTATGCCGGCGACAGCGACGCGCGCATCGCCGCGTGGACCACGGCGGTGGGCGAGGCGGGGCGGCTGGCCGACGAGTGGGCGGAGTGGCTGCGCCGGCCCGATCCGACCGCGGTGGTGCCCCTGTAGCCGTCTTAGGACTTCAACGCCAGCGGGACGGGAATGCGCAGGTCGCCGCCGGCGTAGGGGTTGGTGTGGCGGGCCAGTTGCCAGAACACCAGGGTCAGTGCCAGGGCGAAGACGGCGAGGATGAGCCGCCCCGCAGGCGGCCGGTCCATGTGGCAGACCGCCAGCGCCACGGCGGCGAAGAACGCCAGCATGAGCACGAGCGTCCATTGGCTGTTGTCCGTCGTGTCGGTCCCGATCAGAAGCCGGCGATCGCGGGCTTCCTGCAACTCGCCGGTGGCGCGCATCCACTCGGCGGCCAGGGCCGGCCGCATGCCGCCCATGCCGGCGTCTGCGACGCCCATCACACGCATCGCCTTCAAGGCGGCCGTCGCGCGTGGATCCGCGACCTGGTTGGCGTCCCGGCCCCACTCGGCGTCGGCGACGGCGGCGCGGTAGTCCTCCAGCAGGGCCGCGGCGGTGGGCTGCTGCGGCGCCGCCGATTCGGCGAGCACCGTGAGCCGATTGAAGGCGAGGGCTTCCTTGAACGCGGCGTCGACCGCCTGGCGCTGCTGTGCCCAGAGGTCCGCGGCCAGAAATCCGAGGAGGAGCGCGAACAGCACCGTGACGATCTGGAACGCCGGCCCCACGGGAAGCAGCCGGGCATTCCGCAAATGACGGCGGTGCAGCAGTTGCAGCACCCCGGCGGAGGCGGCGAACAGGACGAGGCCATAAGCGGCGCAGACGAGCAATTGCGCCCAGGCAGGAAGAAGGAAGACGTGGTCGAGCATGGCGGTGACGCGGTGCGCAACGGCGCACGCGGCGGGCCGGATCGTAGCCCGTCCGATCTCCGCGCCCGTGTGCCGACGCCGTGCTGCGGGTGCCGCGGCGCCATACTGGCGGCATTCACACCCTGGAGGACCTCAACCATGAACGCCACCCGCATCGTCGGCCTTGTGCTCATCGTCGCCGGCATCGCCGCCCTGGGCCTGGGCGGCTTCAGCTTCACCAAGGAAACGCACCAAGCCAAGATCGGCCCGATCGAACTCTCCGTGAAAGAGAAGGAAACCGTGAGCTTCCCGACCTGGGCCGGCGTGGCGGCGATCGTGGTGGGTGGCGCGCTGCTGGTGCTGGGCGGCAAGAAGGGTTGAGTCTTCTCAGCCGCTATCGAATGCATAGCAGCTCGCGCAGGCGGGGCGGGCATCGCGGGCCGATGTGGCCCTCAAATACGCGGCATCTGCCCGCGGGAGCTTCCGTTCACATGGCGCTTTCCAGCATCTCCCGGTAATCCTCGCGAGACGCCAGCCGCGGATTCGTCTTGTGGCAGTGGTCGGCCATCGCGCCGTCGATGATCTTGTCGAACATCGCGGGCGTCACGCCGACTTCGGCCAGGCCCTCGGGCAGGCCCAGGCGGGCGTTCATGTCGCGAATCGCTTCGCCGATGTCGCCCGGCTGGTCCAGGTGCATCGCGCGGGCCATGCGCTGCAGGCGCAGGTCCTTCTGCACCGACTCGGCGCCCGCGTTGAAGCGCACCACCGCCGGCAGGAAGAGGGCGTTGAGCGTGCCGTGGTGCAGGCGCGGATCGACGCCGCCCAGGCTGTGGCTCAGGCTGTGCACGCAGCCCAGGCCCTTCTGGAAGGCCATCGCGCCCTGCATGCTGGCGCTCATGAGGTTGAGGCGCGCCTCGCGGTCGCTGCCGTCGTTGGTGGCGCGTTCGATGTGGCCCCAGGCGCGCTCCAGGCCATCGAGCGCGATGCCGTCCGCCGGCGGGTTGAAGGCGGCCGCCATGAAGGTTTCCATGCAGTGCGCGACGGCGTCCATGCCGGTCGCGGCCGTGAGCTTGGGCGGCAGGCCCAGCGTGAGCTCGGGGTCGCAGATGGCGGCCTTGGGCATCAGGAACCAGCTGTGGAAGCCGAGCTTGCGGTGGTCGTCGACGATGACGATGGCCCCGCGCGCGACCTCGCTGCCGGTGCCGGCGGTGGTGGGCACGGCGATCAGCGGCGCGACGGCGTCGGTGATCTTCGGCGAGCCACCCTCGATCGTGGCGTAGGTCTTGAGCGGCCCCTCGTGCGTGGCGGCGATGGCCACGCCCTTGGCGCAGTCGATGGCCGAACCGCCGCCGACGGCGATCAGCCCGTTGCAGTGGCCGCTGCGGTACAGCGCGACGGCGGCCCGCACGGCCGCCTCAGTGGGGTTGGAGGGCGTCCCGTCGAACACGGTGCACTCGAGGTCGCCGAGCGCATCGAGCGCCTTCTGCAGGATGCCGGCGGCGCGCACGCCCTTGTCGGTGACGACCAGCGGCCGCGTGATGCCGATGCGCACGCACTCGTCGGCCAGCAGGCGGACGGCGCCGAAATCGAACTGGATCTGCGTGAGGTATTGGATGAGGGCCATGGAGCAGAGAAGGGCAACGATAGGATGCGCAGGAGCCTAACAAAGAGGAGAACGCCGTGCCCATCCCGAGAAACCTTGCATGGCGCCACATTCCGGCCTGACGCCGCGCATGGCCGGCGTCGTCGAGCGCATGGCACGCGCCCGGCAGCCGCCGCTGGACGCGCTCACGCCCGAAGCGGCGAAGGCGGCCTACGAAAAGGGCGCCGGCGTGCTCGAGGTGCCCAGGCCCGCGCTCGCGCGGGTCGAGGATTTCGCCATCCGCGCGCGGGACGGCGCCGCACTGGCCGCGCGGCTGTATGCGCCGTCGCACGCCGAGCTGCCCGTGCTGCTGTACTTCCACGGCGGCGGCTTCACGGTCGGCAGCATCGCCACGCACGACACGCTGTGCCGCGTGCTGGCGTCGCAGGCCGGTTGCGCGGTCGTCTCGCTCGCTTACCGGCTGGCGCCCGCACACCGCTTTCCGACTGCCGTGCGCGATGCCTGGGATGCCGTGCGGTTTCTCCGGCGCGAGGGTGCGCCACGGTTCGGCCTGGACATCGGCCGCCTCGCATTGGGCGGTGACAGCGCGGGCGGCACGCTGGCCGCCGTGTGCGCGATCCTGGCGCGCGACGCGGGCCTTCCTGTCGCGCTGCAGTTGCTGTTCTACCCCGGCACCGGTGCGTGGCAGGACACCGATTCGTACCGCCGCTTCGCCGACGGTCCGGTGCTCACGGCCTCGCTGGTACGCTGGTTCTTCTCGCATTACATAGACGACGCCGACCGCGAGGACTGGCGCTTCGCGCCCCTCAACGCCGAGGACGTGGAGGGCGTCGCCCCGGCCTGGATCGGCCTGGCGGAGTGCGACCCGGCCGTCGACGACGGCGTGGCCTACGCCGACAAGCTGCGCCTGGCCGGCGTTCCGGTCGATCTGGAGATCTACCGCGGCGTGATCCACGAGTTCGTCAAGATGGGCCGCGCGATCCCCGAGGCGCTGCAGGCGCAGCACGACGCGGCGCTGGCACTGCGGCAGGCTTTCGGGCTGTGAGCCGCCGCTCATCTGCTATTGAAACAATAGCTGCTCCCGCAGGCGGGACGGGCGCTGCAGGCCGATTTGGCCCCTAAGTTCAGGGTTGCGTCGTGGTGCGCGGCGTCCTCGGGGCCCGGTCGATACCCAGGTGGGCCGAGGCGTGCAGCGCCGCGGTGCCGGCACCCTCGAGGCGCTGGCGCACGACGCCCAGCATCTGCCGGCCCACGTTCCAGACCCGGCCATCGCCCGCCGCGAGGTGCAAGCGCCACTGGCCCGTGACGCTGCGGTCGAGCGCGCGCACCGCGTCCAGCTGCACGATGCTGCCGCGGTGCACGCGCAGGTAGTCGGCGGGTGGCAGCAATGCTTCCCATTGCTTGAGCGGACGGCTGTCGGCGAGCACTTCGCCATGGGGCAGGTGCACGAGGCTGGTGTTGCGCAGCGCTTCGACGGCCACGATCTGCGCCAGCGGCACGCCGCGCAGGCGGCGGCCATTTCGCAGGTAGAGCAGGGCGGCAAAGTGCGCCCGCGCCACCGGCTGGCTGCCCTGGCCGTACAGCGCGCGGCCCAGCAGCGCCGCACAGTCGAACATGGCCGCCAGCTCGTCCGCGCCCCAGCCGGTCCAGCCGGCAGGCCGATGCGTCATGTCGAAGCCGAAGAGGCCGCGCAACTGGCCCCTGTGCATCAAGGGCAGGCACAGCACCGCCTGGTTGCCCTGGCGGCGGAACTCGGCCTGCAGGGCGCTGCAATCGGCCGGCATGTGGTCCACGTCGACGATGGCGACGGCATTCCCCTGGCGCATCTCGCGGTGCAGGCCGCCGAGCAGCGCCACGGGCGCGTTCTGCAGGTCCGTCACGAAGGACGCGACGCCGGGCCGTGACCATTCCCAGGTGTTGCGAAAGAGGTCCAGCCCCGCGCTGTACTCGATGAGGTAGACGCGGTCCGCAGCGCTCGCGCCGCCCAGGCGTTCCAGAGCGACGGGCAACTGCGCGTGCAGCGGGCCCGCGAGCAATTCGCTGGCCAGTTCCAGCGCCCAGCGCGACGGGACCCGGTCGGCGTGCGAAGGCGTGCTGTCGTGCTGCGTCCAGCACGTCCAGCCCCTCACGGAATTCCGTGGTTGATGTTCGTGCACCACGGCCACGCGCGTCGTTCGTCCGGCGTCCGTGCGGTTCGTTACGTCCATGAAAGTCTTGTTGCACCTCGATTTCAAAATTCTTGCACGCGCTTGCCGTCGGCCGCCCTGGCGGCTGCCGGCCCAGGGCGGGCCTGCGCCATGCGGCGCAGCCATTCCATGTGCCAAGGACCTTCTCATGCGTTCATCGAATTCGCCCCGTCGCTCCCCGCAAACCCATGGCCGCCACGGCGGGCGTGCGTTATCTGCACTGCGCGCGCTGCGCTGCGTGCCTGCTGCAGTGCTGCTCGTTGCCGGCAGCGCACACGCGGCGGACTATGTCGCTGGCGACGCCGGCAACCCCGGGTCCTCCCAGCTGGGCTGGTCGTCCAGCGGAGGAGGCTCTGCGGCCACCGTGTCCGGCGACGGCGCGACCGCGATCGGCGCCGGTGGCAACGGCAGCAACGGCACCGCCGGCGGCAGTGGCGGAACGGGGGGCGCAGGCGCCAGCGCCAGCGCGAATGGCGCAACGGCCATCGGCGGCGGCGGCACTGCGGCAGAGGGCAGCGCCGGTGGCACCGGTGGCCATGGT
>NZ_CABFMN010000002.1 GCF_901875635.1 Xylophilus ampelinus
CGCGGCGACTGAAAAAGCCGCGCCACATCCAACGCGGGGTGCCCCTCACCCCACCTCTCCCCAGCGGGGAGAGGAGTCAAACCGGACGCGCCCGCCCCATGTCGGCCGAACGCGCGCCCGTTCCAGGCCGGTGGTGCCGGTGTGCGGGCGCAGGCGCCATTCGCGGCGCCGTGCAGCCTCTCAAGCACGTCGATTCCAGGCGAGCACATCCATGGTGCCGCACGCCAGTCAGCGCGAGCCAGCGCCGGAGAACGCACACCGGCGCCGCCGGCCGGGTTCAGGCCCACAGCGCTCGTGCCGACTCACCGACTCACCGACTCACCGACCCACCGACCAGCGAAGAGCCGAAGAGCCGAAGAGCCGAAGCGATCCGACCGACAGCCCAAAAAGTTCAAAGTGCAATCGCCCGCCAGCGCAAGCCAGCCGGGCGTTACAGCCAAACTCGTCACAAACGTGACGATCCGAAATCCGGCCTCAGAACAGCACCCGGCTGCGGATCGTCCCCGGCACCTTGGCCAGCGCCTCGAGCGCCACATCCGACGACGCGGCGTCGATGTCGGTCACCACGTAGCCGACCTTCTCGTTCGTCTGCAGGTACTGCGCCGAGATGTTGATGTGGTGGTCCGCGAACACCTGGTTGATCGCCGACAGCACGCCCGGCACGTTGTGGTGCACGTGCAGCAGCCGGTGCTTGCCCGGGTGCGCCGGCAGCGCCACCTCGGGGAAGTTCACGCTGCTCGTGGTGGTGCCGTTGTCGCTGTACTTCACCAGCTTCTCGGCCACCTCGACCCCGATGTTGGCCTGCGCCTCCATCGTCGAGCCGCCGATGTGCGGCGTGAGGATCACGTTGTCCAGCCCGCGCAGCGGCGACCGGAACTCGTCCTTGTTGCTCTTGGGCTCGGTCGGGAACACGTCGATCGCCGCGCCCAGCAGCTTCTTCGCCTTCAGCGCCTCGGCCAGCGGCTCGATCTCCACCACCGTCCCGCGCGACGCGTTGATCAGGATCGCACCCGGCTTCATCGCCGCGATCTCGGCCGCGCCGATCATCCACTGCGTCGACGGCAGCTCGGGCACGTGCAGCGTCACGATGTCACTCTGGCCCAGCAGCTCGTGCAGGCTGCGCACCTGCCGCGCATTGCCCAGCGGCAGCTTGGTCGCCACATCGTAGAAGGCCACGTGCATGCCCAGCGCCTCGGCCAGCACCGACAGCTGCGCGCCGATGGAACCGTAGCCCACGATGCCCAGTGTCTTGCCGCGGATCTCGAAGGCGTTGTCGGCCGATTTGAGCCAGCCGCCGCGGTGCGCGACGGCGCTCTTCTCGGGCACGCCACGCAGCAGCAGGATCGCCTCGGCGAGCACCAGCTCGGCCACCGAGCGCGTGTTGGAGTACGGCGCATTGAACACGGCCACGCCGTGCTCGCGCGCCGCGCCCAGGTCGATCTGGTTGGTGCCGATGCAGAAGGCGCCCACGGCCACCAGCTTGGGCGCAGCCGCGAACACATCGGCCGTGAGCTGCGTGCGCGAGCGGATACCCAGGAAATGCACGTCGGCCACCTTGGCCTTGAGTTCCTCGCCCTCCAACGCGCCTGTGAGCGCCTCGACCTGCGTGTAGCCCGCGGACCGGATCAGCTCCACGCCGGAGGGGTGCACCCCTTCCAGCAGGAGGAACTTGATCTTGTTTTTGTCCAGCGAGGTCTTGGTCATGACTGCGGTCCACAGGTCCAGGAGAAGGCCGAGGAGCCTAGCATGGTGCGCTGCAGCACACTGCCGGTGCGGTCTTGTAGGACGGCACCGGGCAGGCGGTCGCCGTGCAGGCACCAAAAGGGTTTCCCCGCTACGCCGGGCGTCGTGTGCCGTGCGACAAACAGCCGCCGCCGCGCTGTCACACAAAGCGAATAGCATGCGCGGCTTTGTCATTTTCAGCAGGAGTCTTTGCATGCGATTCAACACGCTCACCTCGGCCGCCGCACTGGCCGTCGCGTTCGCCCTCCCGGCGCACGCCCAGACCGAGATCCAGTGGTGGCACTCCATGAGCGGCCCGCTCGGCGAGTGGGTCAACGACCTGGCCAAGCAGTACAACGAGAGCCAGAAGGACTACAAGGTGGTGCCCACTTACAAGGGCCAGTACGACGAGTCGATGACCGCCGCCATCGCCGCCTTCCGCGCCGGCAATGCGCCGGACATCCTGCAGGTGTTCGAAGTCGGCACCGCGACCATGATGGCCTCCAAGGGCGCGATCAAGCCGGTCGGCGAAGTCATGACGATGGGCGGCGCCAAGTTCGACCCCAGCGTCTACATCCCCGCGGTGGCCGGCTACTACACCGCGCCCAACGGCCAGATGCTGAGCTTCCCCTTCAACAGCTCGACGACCATCTTCTATTACAACAAGGACGCCTTCAAGGCAGCCGGCCTGGACCCCGAAAAGGCACCCACCACCTGGCCTGAGGTGTTCGCTGCGGCCGACAAGCTCAAGGCCAGCGGCCACAAGTGCCCCTTCACCACCAGCTGGATGAGCTGGACCCAGCTCGAGAGCTTCTCGACCTGGCACAACACCCTGTACGCGACCGAGAACAACGGCTTCGGCGGCACCAAGGCGCGCCTGGCCTTCAACTCGCCGCTGCAGGTCAAGCACTTCGAGAACCTGGCCAAGATGGCCAAGGATGGCACCTTCGTCTACAAGGGCCGCAACAACACGGCCGACGCCGCCTTCCCCTCGGGCGAATGCGCCATGATGACCGGCTCCTCGGGCCTGTATGCACGCGTGGCCAAGGACGCGAAGTTCAAGTACGGCATTTCCACCCTGCCCTACTACCCCGACGTGAAGGGTGCGCCGCAGAACACCGTCATCGGCGGCGCCAGCCTGTGGGTGATGTCCGGCAAGTCGCCCGAGAAGTACAAGGGCGTGGCCAGCTTCTTCACCTTCCTGTCCGACACCAAGGTGCAATCCGAAAGCCACAAGCGCACCGGCTACCTGCCCATCACCATGGCCGCGTACAAGCTGACCGAGGCCTCGGGCTTCTACCAGAAGAACCCGGGCACCGACGTGGCCGTGACGCAGATGATCCGAAAGACCACCGACAAGTCGCGCGGCATCCGCCTGGGCAACTTCGTGCAGATCCGCACCATCGTCGACGAGGAAACCGAACAGATCTGGAGCGGCAAGCGCACGGCCAAGGAAGCGCTGGACGCGGCCGTCAAGCGCGGCGACGAGCAGCTGGAGCGCTTCCAGAAGGCAAACAAAGGCTGACGAAGGCTGACGCCTTCGCAGCCTCAGGGCGCAATGTCGCACCCCCTCCCTGCCCTCCCCCGCCAAGCGGGGGAGGGTCCTGCCGGTGACTTGAGGCTGCGCACTGCACAGTAGACTCGCACCCCGCCGCGCCCACCAGCCGGCGGGTTTTTGTTTTCAGAGGCTTCATGGAAAAACGCGTCCTCTTTCGATCCGGCTGGCTGCCCTGGCTGCTCATCGCACCGCAGATGGCGGTGATCCTGGTCTTCTTCTTCTGGCCGGCCAGCCAGGCCATCCTGCAGTCCCTGCAGTCGGAAGACGCCTTCGGCACCTCGATCACCTTCGTCGGGCTGGACAATTTCAGGACGCTGTTCGAGGACCCGGCCTACATCGACTCCTTCAAGGTCACGGCGCTGTTCTCGGTGCTGGTCGCGGGCTTCGGCATCGCGCTGTCGCTGGTGCTGGCGATCTTTGCCGACCGCATCCTGCGCGGCAGCCTGTTCTACAAGACCTTTCTCATCATTCCCTACGCGGTGGCGCCGGCCATCGCGGGCGTGCTGTGGGTGTTCATGTTCTCGCCCAGCATCGGCGTGGTGGCCTACGGGCTGCGCAAGATCGGCGTCGACTGGAACCACCTGCTCAACTCCAACCAGGCGCTCACGCTGATCGTGGTGGCCGCGGTGTGGAAGCAGATCTCGTACAACTTCCTGTTTTTCCTCGCCGGGCTGCAGTCGATCCCCAAGGCGCTGATCGAGGCGGCCTCCATCGACGGTGCCGGCCCGTGGCGGCGCTTCTGGAGCATCCAGCTGCCGCTGCTGTCGCCCACCACCTTCTTCCTGCTGGTCATCAACGTGGTCTACGCCTTCTTCGACACCTTCGCGATCGTGCACGCGACGACCGAAGGTGGGCCGGGCCGCGACACCTCGATCCTGGTCTACAAGGTCTGGCACGACGGCTTCAAGGCGCTGGACCTGGGCGGCTCGGCCGCGCAGTCGGTGGTGCTGATGGTGATCGTCGTCGCCTTGACGGTGATCCAGTTCCGCTACGTCGAGAAGAAAGTCCAATACTGATGCGCTCCCCTGCCCTTCCTTTCGTCCGGAGCTCCGACCATGGTTGAACGCCGCCCCGGCCTCACGCTGCTGTCGCACCTGGTGCTCATCCTGGGCATCGTGATCGTCGTCTTCCCGATCTACCTGGCCTTCGTCGCCTCCACCCACACACGCGACGAGATCCTGAAGGTGCCGATGCCCATCACGCCCGGCTCGCACCTGATCGAGAACTACACCGCCGCGCTCACCGGCGCCGACACGCAGGGCGCCCGCGTGGTGGTGGGCCGCATGATGTGGATCAGCTTCGTGACGGCCATGGTCATCGCGGTGGGCAAGATCGCCATCTCGCTGCTGTCGGCCTTCGCCATCGTGTACTTCCGCTTTCCGTTCAAGAAGATCGTCTTCTGGATGATCTTCGTGACGCTGATGCTGCCGGTGGAGGTGCGCATCCTGCCCACCTACAAGGTGCTGGCGGACCTCAACATGCTCAACACCTATGCGGGCCTGACGGTGCCGCTGATCGCCTCGGCCACGGCGACCTTCCTGTTCCGGCAGTTCTTCCTGTCGGTGCCCGACGAGCTGGTGGAGGCGGCGCGCATCGACGGCGCCGGGCCCATGCGCTTCTTCAAGGACGTGCTGGTGCCGCTGTCGCAGACCTCGATCGCGGCGCTGTTCGTGATCCAGTTCATCTACGGCTGGAACCAGTACCTGTGGCCGCTGCTGGCCACCACCACCGAGGACATGTACCCGGTGGTGATCGGCATCAAGCGGATGATCGCCAGCGGCGACGCCGCGGTGGACTGGAACCTGGTCATGGCCACCGCCATCCTGGCCCTGATCCCGCCCGCCATCGTCGTGGTCCTCATGCAGCGCTGGTTCGTCAAGGGCCTGGTCGACACCGAAAAGTAAGAACGCGAGAACAAGAGAAAAGCATGTCCGGTATTTCCCTTCGCAACGTCATCAAGCGCTACGGCAAGGGCGCCAAGGCCAACCAGGTCATCCACGGCGTGAGCGCCGACATCAAGGACGGCGAGTTCGTCGTCATCGTCGGGCCTTCGGGCTGCGGCAAGTCGACGCTGCTGCGCATGGTGGCCGGGCTGGAAGAAGTCTCGGCCGGCGAGATCGCCATCGGCAGCCGCGTGGTCAACGACGTCGAACCGGCGCAGCGCGACATCGCGATGGTGTTCCAGAACTACGCGCTGTATCCGCACATGTCGAACTTCGACAACATGGCCTACGGCCTGCGCATCCAGGGCGTGCCCAAGGACGAGATCAAGGCGCGCGTCGACAAGGCCGCCAAGATCCTCGAGCTGGGCCACCTGCTGGAGCGCAAGCCGCGCGAGCTCTCGGGCGGCCAGCGCCAGCGCGTGGCGATGGGCCGCGCCATCGTGCGCCAGCCGCAGGTCTTCCTCTTCGACGAGCCGCTGTCCAACCTGGACGCCAAGCTGCGCGCGCAGACCCGGCTGGAGATCCAGAAGCTGCACCGCGAGCTGGGCATCACCAGCCTGTTCGTCACCCACGACCAGGTCGAGGCCATGACGCTGGCGCAGCGCATCATCGTGATGAACGCCGGCGTGATGGACCAGTTCGGGACGCCCGAGGAGGTCTACAACACCCCCGCCACCACCTTCGTGGCCAGCTTCATCGGCTCGCCGCCGATGAACCTGCTCAAGCAGGCGCCGGGCGTGCGCACGGGCCAGATCCTGGGCATCCGTCCCGAGCACATCGTGCTCGACGACAGCGGCTGGACAGTCAACATCGAGCAGGTCGAGCTGCTGGGGGCCGAGCGCCTCATCTACGGCCGCATCGGCGACGAGCAGATCATCATGCGCGCCGACGAGTCGCAGCGCGCACCCAAGGTCGGCGATACCGTGCGCATGGCCGCACGGCCCGACAAGCTGCACTGGTTCGACGCCGGCTCGGGAAAAAGAGCGGCCAACTGATGACGGCCGGCGCCCTGCCCGCGTGGCCCTACCCGCGCTGGATCGCCCACCGCGGCGCCGGCAAGCTGGCGCCCGAGAACACGCTGGCCGCCTTCCGCCTGGGCGCGGAACACGGCTACCGCATGTTCGAGTGCGACGCCAAGCTCAGCAGCGACGGCGTGGTGTTCCTCATGCACGACGCCACGCTGGACCGCACCACAGACGGCCACGGCGTCGGCGGCGAGCAGCCCTGGCACGCACTCTCGCAGCGCGACGCGGGCGGCTGGCATTCGCGCCGCTACGCCGGCGAGCCGCTGCCCACGCTGGCGGCGCTGGCGCGCTTCTGCCTCGCCAACGGCCATTTCCTGAACATCGAGATCAAGCCGACGCCGGGCACCGACGACGCGACCGGCGCGGCCGTGGCGCGCGAGGCGGCGGCGTCGTGGGCGGGCGCGGCCGTGCCGCCGCTGCTCACCTCCTTCAGGCCCGACGCGCTGGCCGCTGCCCGCGAGGCCGCTCCCGAATTGCCCCGCGGCCTGCTGCTCGACGCGCTGCACGAGGGCTGGCTGGGCACGGCCCGGACGCTGGGTTGCCAGGCCGTCGTCTGCAACCATGCCCTGTGGGACGTGGCGACCGTGGCCGCAGCGAAGGCGGCCGGCCTGCGCACGCTGAGCTACACCGTCAACGACGAATGGGCGGCACGACGGCTCATCGACCTGGGCACCGACGGCATCATCACCGACCGGGTCGACCTGTTCGCACCGGCTTGATCGCCGCGGCCGCGGCGCGGCTCAGGCGTCGAGCTTGATGCCGGCGTCGCGCGCGATGCCCTGCCACAACTTGAGATCCTCTCGCACGAGGCGCCCGAAGTCTTCGGGCGAGCGCTGCGGCGTGTTGTCGTCGAGGTTCAGGGCCATGCGCCGGTCCTTCAGCTCGGGGGCGACCAGTGCGGCGCGCACATGGCGGTTCACCGCCTCGACCACCGCCGCCGGCGTGCCCCTGGGCGCGAAGACGCCGTACCACGCGTCGGCGTCGAAACGGTAGCCCTGCTGGGTCAGCGTCTGCACCTGCGGCATCTGCGGGCTGCGCTGCGTCCCGCTGAGCGCCAGGCAGCGCAGCTTGCCCGACTTGATGAGCGGCACCGAGCTGCTGACATCCACCCACGCGATCTGGATGTTGCCGCCCTGCATGTCCTGGTAAATCTGCGGCATGGTCTTGTAGGGCACGTGGCGCAGGTCGAGCCCGGCCTTGGCCTTGACCCACTCCATCACCAGGTGCCCGGTCGAGCCCACGCCCCAGCTCGCATAGTTGAGCGCGCCGGGAGGCCGCGCCTTCACGGCGGCGATGAACTCCTGCAGGTTGCGCGCCGGGAAGTCCGGCGTGACGACCAGGGCGATGCCGCCGACGCCGACCTGGACGATCGGCACGGTGTCGCGAGCGACATCGAAGCTCAGGTTCGGCTGCACGGCCTGGTTGATGACGGTGGAGGACGAGCTGAGCCAGCCCAGCGTGTAGCCGTCGGGCGCGGCCCGCACGAGCTGCTCGGCCGCCAGCACGCCGTTGGCACCCGGCCTGTTGTCCACCACCACGGGTTGCTTCACGGCTTGCGCCAGCGCGTCGCTGAACAGGCGGCACAGCAGGTCGGCGCCGCTGCCGGCCCCGCTGGGCACGACCATGCGAATCGGCCGGGCAGGCCAGGCGCTCTCGGCGCGCACGCCGGTGGCGCCGGCGAGGCCGGCGGCGCCGAGCAAGGCCAGCAGGCGGCGGCGATGCAGGGGCTGGGAATGAAATGGCATGGGTGTCTCCTGGTCGTTGTCTTTGTGGTGGGCGCGAGTGCCGGAGCGCCGGGCCGCGCTCAGGCCAACTCGGGCTGGCGCACGGTGCTGATCGACAGCCCGCCATCGGCGATCAGCACCTGCCCGTTCACGTACGAGGACTCGGACGAGAGCAGGAACAGCGTGCCGTGCGCCACCTCCCAGCCCGTGCCCTGGCGCCCGAAAGGCAGGGGCCGCGCGGCGCGGTTCGGCCGGTTGCGCGTGGCGTCGCGGCCCAGGGGCGTGTCGATCAGGCCCGGCGCGATCACGTTGGCCCGCAGCCCCTGGCCGTGGGTGGCGTAGGCCGTCGAGCGGCACAGCGCCGCCAGTGCCGCTTTGGAGCACTCGTACACCGGCAGCCCGCTCAGGGGCGAGATGGAGGCCGTGGACGAGACGAACACCATCGAGCCGCCGGCTTCCATCACCGCGGCCGCGGCCTGGGCGCACAGCATGTGTGCGCGCAGGTTCACGTCCATCACCGCGTCCCAGGCCTCGGCCGTCTCGTTGCCGAAGCGGCTGCTGTTGCCGATGCCGACGTTGAGCACCAGCCCGTCCAGGCCGCCCATGGCTTCGGTCGCCTCGCGCACCAGGCGTGTGATTTCTTCGGGCTTCGACACGTCGGCCTGCAGCGCATGGGCGCGGCCGCCATCGCGACGCGCCCAGTCCACGCTTTCCTGTGCGCTGGCGAGGTCCAGGTCGGCGCAGGCCACCGTGGCGCCTTCCCGGGCGAAGAGCACGGTCATCGCGCGGCCATTGCCCACGGGCGGCTCGGCATCGACGGTGCGGCGCTGCCCCCCGCCGACGACCAGCACGCGCCGGCCGGCCAGCCGACCGGACGGACGCGCGCGGCCCAGGGCCGGGGCGAAGAGCTGGCGCGACGGATCGGCCTCGGCCGCCTGCTGCACCGATGCCGCCGCACCGGCGGCGCGCTCGATGGTGAGCGGCGCGGCGTCCGCGTCTTCGATCTCGAGTTCCAGGTTCTCCAGCAGCCGGCTGACCAGCATGTAGAAGCCGATGGTGACGATCACCTCCATCTGCTCCTGCGCGGAGCAGTGCGCGGCCAGTGCGCGGTAGAGCGGCTCCGGCGCCTTGACCTGGCGCACCACGGCATCGGTGAAGGCCAGCACCGCCTTCTCGCGCTCGTCGAACAGCGGGCTTGCCGGATCTGCCAGCGCGGCCTCGATCTTGTCTTCGGCCATGCCCAGCCCGCGCGCCACGCGGCGGTGCTGGTGCACCTCGTAGTGGGCCTCGCTCAGGGCGCCGACCCGCAGGATCACCAGCTCGCGCAGCTCGGGCGCCAGCGACGAGCGGCGCAGGATCGCGCCGCCGAGGCCGAGGAAGCCCTCGGCCACCTCCGGCGCATGGGGCAGCACGCGGTAGAGGTCGAGTGGCGGCCGCGAGCGCAGCAACTCGCCCAGCGGGCCGGGGACCTGGGTCAGGTCGAACAGGGGAAGGCGGGCCATCGAAGTCTCCAATCTTCAGAAATCGTTTGCGGAATGCTCGTCCACACCGACAAATCCAGTGAGGGCGGCATCCCTAAAATCGTTTTCCGAAAACCTGCAAACTTTTCAGACCATGGTCAAGAGCGTCTCCGTCCTCGATGTGGCGCGGGAGGCCGGCGTGGCCGCCGGCTCGGTGTCGCGCGCACTCAACGGCAGCAAGCACGTCAGCCCCGCGCTGCGGGCCCGGGTGGCCGAGGCCGCTCGCCGGCTGGGCTACCAGCCGAACGCGCAGGCGCGTGGCCTGCGGCTGGGGCGCAGCAACATCATCGGCATGCTGGTGAACGACATGCGCCACCCCATGTACGCCAGCATCATCGCGGGCGTGGAGCACGAGCTGTCGCTGCAGGGGCGCATGCTGCTCCTGGCCGATGCGCACGGCGAGGCGGCGCGCGAGCGCGCCATCTTCGACACCTTCCAGCGCTGCGCGCTCGATGGCGCGATCATCGGCGCCTCCTACCACCCGGATGTGATGCAGGCCGCGCACTACGCGGGCAACCGCCTGCCGCTGGTGCTGGTCGACCGCGACGTCGAAGGCATGGACCGCGTCTGCCTGGAGCGGCGCAACGCCCTGCGCGTGGCGACGCGGCACCTGTTGAACCTCGGCCACCGCCGCATCGCCCTCATCACGCCCGCGCTCGACCGCGTACCCGGCGGCGAACGCATCGCCGGCTACGACGACGCCTACCGGCAGGCCGGCCTGCCCGCCGAGCGCCGCTACATCCCGCGCATGAACTCCCCGCTGCAGGACGGCGGCGAGGCCATGGGCGCGCTGCTCGACCTGCCCGAGCCGCCGACCGCGCTCGTGTGCCTGGGCACGCGGCTGCTGTCGGGTGCACTGCGCACGGTGCGCAAGCGGGGCCTCGAGGTGCCGCGCGACCTCTCCGTGGTCGCCATCGGCTCGACCGACATGATGGAGTTCGCCAACCCGCCGCTGACCTGCCTGCGCGTGGACCTGATGAGCACCGGCCGGGCCGCAGCGCGCCTGATGCTGCGGCGCCTGGAAGATCCCGTGGGCTTCGTGCCGGAGCGCATCGAGCTGGAATCCGAGCTGGTGGTGGGCGAGTCGTGCGGTCCGCCGCCTGCCTGAGCCGGCGGCCGATGCGGCATGCGCTCCTTTTTTGATAGCTGTCCGCGCCCGTCCCATGGGCGCTGCGGCCACTTTTGGCACATGAAATGACGCTGCCTATGATGCCGGGCATGCGCGGAATGCTCTCCCACTCGATCGCCCTGCCGCTGCGGGCGCTGCTGCTGGCCTGGGTGCTCGCCGCCCTGCCCGGCATTGGCTGGGCGCAATCACAGCCGCAGTCGCAGGCCCAGGCCCAGGCCCCATCGCAAGCCGCGCAGGACGCCGCCCCGCTTCCGGACATCGCCGACCTGCGCGACCAGCTCGCGAAGCTGCCCACCGCAGCCGACACGCCGGGCGACATGCGCGGGCTGATGAGCCAGATCGCCGCCATCGGTGCGCAGGCCGACAAGTTCATCGCCGCGCGCACCGGCCAGCTCAACGACCTCAACGCCCGCCTCGGCGAACTGGGCAACGCGCCGCCGCCGGGCACCAGCGAAGACCCGGACATCACGCGCCAGCGTGCGCTGCTGACCAAGGAGCGCAACGCCGTCGATGCCGACGTGCGGCTGGCGCGCCTGGTGGTGGTCGATGCGCAGCAGCGCGGCAACGACCTGCTGAACAAGCGCCGCGAGCTGTTCGAGGCGCAGATCAGCGAGCGCTCCGCCTCGCCGCTGGGCCGTACCTTCTGGCATGACCTGGCCGAGGCCTGGCCCGACGACATCGATCGCCTGCAGGCGCTGGGCGCCGAGATCGAGGCCGGCGCCGCGCGGGCGCGCCAGGAAGCGCACCGTGGCCCGGTGCTGCTGACGCTGGCGCTGGCGCTGCTGCTCATCACCGTGGGCAACCTGCTGGCCGAGCGCGGGCTGGTGCTGCTGGCGCAGCGCCTGCTGCCGGGCGGGCGGCTGCGCCGTTCGCTGCTGGTGATCGCCATCGTCGGCGCCAACATGCTGATCGTGGCGCTGGCCCTGCGCGCCTCGGTGTCGACCTTCGACGCGCACGGCCTGCTGGGCACGCAGACGCGCGAGCTGGCCAAGGTGCTCGGCAACTCCCTGCTGTTCATGACCTTCGTCGTGAGCCTGGGCCGCGCCCTGCTGGCCAACGCGCGGCCCTCGTGGCGGCTGCCGCCCATCCCGGACCCACTGGCCAAACGCCTGCGGGCCTTTCCCCTGCTGGCGGCGCTGACGATGGTGCTGGTGTGGGTGCCGGCACAGATCAACGCGCTGATCGACGCCAGCCTGGCGGCCGTGGTCGCGACGCACGTCATCACCGCGCTGGCGTTGACCGGCCTCATCGCCGCGATGCTGCTGCGCCTGCGCGGGCCCAAGCCCCACGGCGCAGCCGATGGCGCCGACAACAGCGGACCTGTGCCGCTGGAAGGTGCCGATGCGCCGCCCACCGCGCCGGCACCGCACGAGCGCCCGCTGTGGGTGGCGATGCTGCTGGGCGCCATCACGCTGGTGCTGATCGCGATCTGGGTGCTGGTGGGCATGGGCTACGTGGCCCTGGCCAGCCTGCTGGCGGGCCAGTTGATGTGGACCGGCATCGTCGTCTGCGCCTTCTACGTGCTGTTCAAGTTCGCCGACGACCTGTTCATGGCCACGGTGTCGGCCCGGAGCGGCTTCGGCGGGCGTCTTCAAAAGAGCTTCGGCTTCGCGCCGCCCACGCTGGACCAGGCGGCCGTGGTGCTGTCGGCGCTGTCGCGCGTGGCGCTGTTTTTCTACATGGTGATCGCGCTGGTCGCGCCGCTGGGCACCGACCCCGGCGAGGTCTTCCAGCGCAGCGGCCAGTTCGGTGCCGGGGTGAAGATCGGCGAGTTCCAGCTCGTGCCCTCGGCCATCTTCAGCGCCATCGGCGTGCTGGTGGCCGGCTTCATCGCGCTGCGCGTGGCGCGCCACTGGCTGCAGGAACGTTACCTGCCCACCACCACGCTGGAAGCGGGCATGCAGAGCTCGCTCACCACGCTGCTGGGCTACGCGGGCGGCATCCTGGTGGTGGCGATCGCGCTGTCGGCGCTGGGCATCGGCATCAACCGCATCGCGTGGATCGCGAGTGCGCTGTCGGTGGGTATCGGCTTCGGGCTGCAGGCCATCGTGCAGAACTTCATTTCGGGGCTGATTCTTTTGGCCGAGCGGCCGGTGAAGGTGGGCGACTGGGTGGTGCTGGGCACGACCGAGGGCGACGTGCGGCGCATCAACGTGCGCGCGACCGAGATCGCGCTGGGCGACCGCTCGACGGTAATCGTGCCGAACTCGGAGTTCATCACCAAGACCGTGCGCAACATGACCCTGGCCAACGCCGAGGGGCGCGTGCTGATCCGCCTGCCGATGCCGCTGAACACCGATGCGCAGAAGGTGCGCGAGCTGATGCTGGCAGCGTGCTCGGCCCACCCCGGCGTGCTGGCCACGCCGGCGCCGTCGCTCACGCTGGAAGGCATCGAGAGCGGGCAGTTGATCTTCCAGGCGATCGCGTATGTGCCGAGCCCGCGGCTGGCGGGCGGGGTGAAGAGCGATCTGCTGTTCACGATGCTGGAGGAGTTCAGGAAGGCGGGGGTGGTGTTGGCGGTGCCGACGATGGTGATGGCGGCGCCTTTGCGTTCTTCTTCGCCTGCGGCGGGCGGCTGAAGACTCGGGGTTCTTCTGGGTTTGCGCAGGGTTGAGATGCAGGGGCCGGGATTTCGCCCCGGCGGGCGACCTACTTTTCTTTGTCTTGCCAAAGAAAAGTAGGCAAAAGAAAGGCGACCCCACTGTCTGCGTCCCTCCGCTTCGCTACGGGCAACCTGCGGTGCTCGCGGCTGGCGGGGTCCGCGCAAACTCGCTTCGCTCAAACATGCGCGGCCCTTTTCCCG
>NZ_CABFMN010000003.1 GCF_901875635.1 Xylophilus ampelinus
ACGCCTTCCACGGAACCACCTGCTCCATCTCTTCGAGGAAGACCTCGCGGCGCGTCTTCTTCCTCTTGCCGGCGTACACTTCATTCCGACCTACAGCTCTTGGCTCAATCAGGTTGAGCGCTTCTTCTCGCTGATCACCGACAAGGCGATCCGCCGCGGTTCGTTCACCAGCGTCAAGCAACTCGTGCAGCGCATCGATCACTTCGTCGCCGCCTACAACACGAATTGCCAGCCGTTCGAGTGGACCGCTACGGCCGATTCGATCATCGAAAAGCTGCATCGACTTTGCTCACGTATCAACGGGACAGGACACTAGGCAGGAGCGTGCGCATGTTTCCTGTGAATTCGCATGCGATCGCCGCCTGGCGCACACGATCCATGCGGCGTCGGCGGGTCTTGTCGCAATCCCCCCCGTTGCTGCACATTGGCCACCTCGTCACCGAAGCGCGAAGAAGCCTCTCATGCTGGCAAGATGGCCCAACCGAGCCTCCCCGCCGGGCCATGGCCGGTCGGCCCGCACGGACGCCCACTTTCCGAGCGACAGAACGCATCGTTGGCGAACACGATCGGATGATCGGCTTGGCCTGGTTCCGTGACCACCATTGGCGTCTGTGTCGAGCGCGCCGCCGCCACGCACGGTCTGGGCGATTGTCCGTACTGAGGATCCGAGGGTCGCTCGCGAAGTGCAAATCCGCGGGGCGATCCAGTGCGATACGAGCACGCCGACGGCCGGCGCACCGCGAATTGCGAGAGACCGATCACGCCCGAAGGTGGAACGCGGGATGAGCGCGTATCGCCGAAGTACCGAGGGCGACCGGGAAGCCGCCGCGTTGTGCGAAGCGCTCACATGAAACAGCCCGGCGATCGTGTGATGCCAGGCTGCCTGCCGCCGTGCGGTCGGAGATGCATGGTCCCGTTGCGCTGCCATTGCTGGAATAGGCCGTCTGTGCTCGGCTTGGCCATGCTGGACACGCACGGCGAAATGCAAGAACGTATCTTCCAGGAAAACAACACTCCCTATGCGCTGACTGCGACGGCGCGACGCCTTGCATCCATGTCGCACACGCGCAAACACCGCAAGCGTCGGCCATGGAAAATGCGTTCCGGGAAGTGGTCTCAAAGGATGGTGAGCATGGAAGTCGACGTGCGAAACGTTCATGCGCTGGATGACGCCGAGTTGTCGCACCTGGCGAAGTTTCAGCGCCGAAGGGCGCTGGAGGGCGATCGGGCGGCCTACGGCCTCGCCCATGAACTTGAGAAGGAGCTGCGCCGGCGCGGCGTCGCTTTCACGCAGCCGGCAGGGCTGCCGGAGCCCGACGAGGCACGCCCTCGACCCTGGTGGCGCTTCTGGCATTGAGTCGGGGGACCACGCGAAGCTGCGCTCCGTCGGCGGCCTCAGGTTCTCCTGGCGTTTGAGGACGCGTTGCGCGGTGACGCTTTGACGGTTCTGCCTCCTCGCCGTGCAGTTGCTGCCGTGAACCGCCATCCGAGTCCGGTGCACCGCAGGAGCACGTGCTGCTTCGAAGTGCGCAGGAGCCCTGCGGCGTTGCTCGCGTGGCAATCAGTGCGTCAGCGCCAGACCACCACTCAATCTCGCCTCGATCGACTGGCGCATCGTCTCGGGGGCGTCGCGCAGCAGCGCCGGCCACTGCGCCTGCGCCTGGCGCACGAGCGCCTTTGCCAGGCGCAGATGGTTGCTAACCCTGAGCAACCGGGCGTTGCGCAGCAGCGCCTCCAGGGCATCCCAGCCAAAAAGCCGCAAGCTCGCATCGATCGCGCGGTTCACGCCGTAATCCGCCGGCGCTGCGCAGTCGAAAAAGGCGGTAATGCATACCGGGTCGTACAGGGGTGAGAGCTGGGGCGTATGCGCGTCCGGGTAGATGAGAGCCCAGTTCTTCAGGTGCGCATCCGTGTTGCCCATGAGGATGAAGGCCACGAAGCGCGCGATGAACTCGCGCACGTCCTCGACCGGATGTCCCGAGAGCTGGTCTAGCACACGCAGCATCGCAGCGTAGTCCTCGGCGAGACCCCGGCCGTATTTCTGCCGGGGCGGATACTGCAGCACCTGCGCGAATTCCTCCATGTGGATGCGCTGGCCCTCGGGGCCGCGATCGAAGCGCGGCACGGCCAGGATCTCGTCGAAGGGCACCTGCTCGGGCAGCTGCGCCTCCTCTCGTGCTATGACGCGAGCCGGCGCGCAGCGCAGTCCCAAGGCCTCGCACAACCGGTAGCCACAGAACTCGTTGCGCACCAGGTCCGGGTGCCGGGCCGAAGGCAGTTTCAGGATGACCGAGCCGGCCGCACCGTGGCGCTTAACGACGTAGCGCGGTCCCTCGCGTACGGCCGAGAACTTGGTGACCACCCCGGGCAGCGAGGCCGCGTCTTCCACAGGCGTTTCGACGAACCCCGGCTCGAGCACGTCCAGCCCCATGGCCGTGTGCCAGTGCCGCACCACGTCCGGGATCCCCTCGCCCAGCGGCACCGGTTCGACCTCGACCGCGCCCATCAGGTCGTGGCCCGCCGCGGCCAGCAGTTCGAACTCGTCGTCCGGTCCGCATCCGCGCTCGCGCGCGAGACGCTCGCGGTTGTGGCCTTCGGGCAGCAGGTTGGCGAAGTACGCGGGCCAGCGGCCGTTGGTGCTGACCAGGCGCGCGTCGCGTGTCGAGGAAAGGATCGCTCGCGTGGCGGCCTCGTCCGCCCCACGGTAGCCCAGAGACAGCGTAGGGCGGCCTGGATCATCGATGTAGCTGGCGTCGAAGGACACCCGCAGGATGTCGCCGTATTGGGAGAGATAGCCGATCGCGCGTCGAGACCGATCCGGCTGATGCAGGTACACCCGCAGGTAGCGGATGGTGCTCATGGCTGCCCTTTGAGCAGGGTCTGGACCACGGACGGCGGCGCGTCTGTGCCCGCCGGCTGACCCAGGATTCGGCCGTTCGAGCGCAGGAAGGCCTCCACGTCCGGACGGAGTGCGCGGGGCACCAGCATCCACTCCATGCCGAGTGCCCGCGCCATCTCCTGCAACGTCGAGACGCGGGGATCGACCTCTCCCGCCTCGAAGCGCTGGACCGTCATGCGACTGAGCCCAGCCGCCGCCGCCAGTGCCTGTTGGGTTCTGCCCGATGCCTTCCGAGCCCGGGTGAGTTCGTCAGAGATGCTCATGATGCTATGCATTTTAAATGATTTGTATATTAAGCACAGCACAGAACTCCATGGTCCCGGCATTCGTGTGCGTATTGCGAGGCTGCCGCATCCGTCGGCGTGAGCTCGTGAATTGCCAGGAAGAGCCTGTCGGCCTGCCTCTGCGCGAGCGACTCGGGCGCCTCGTTCAGCAGACGGTGGACGCGCAGCCTTCGTTGCTGGAGACGGGCCGAGGTGTGGGCGCATCGGCTGCGCGGATCGAGGCGCTGGCGCGACCAGCGCTGCCTGTCCCGGCGGAGGGTGCGCTGCGCAGGGGAGTTTCTTGGCGCGCCTGCGCGCTCAGCGCGGCGCTGGCTGCAGCGGCCACCGCTTTGCTGCTCTGGGCGGGATCACAGGACTGGCGGGAGCGTGCGCAGCTTGGGCACGCGCTGCAGTCCGCCTGGCCCGCACTGGATGCGGCGACTCGCATGAAGCTGTCTGAACGGATGGGCCGACCCTCGTGAGAACCCGCCTAACGCAAGGCTTGTCGAGCAGCCGGTCGGACAGCAACTCGATGGCTGGCGAACGCAATGTTGATGCGAGGAAGCTGCTCGGTTCCCCGACTTTTTCGGCAGGGGACGTCGTATACCCGGCCCGTTGCATTTCTTCTGCCTTTGTCGACAAGCAACTGGCAAATGCAACGGCTTGACGGCGATATCTGCAAATCGCGCCGAGGTCCGGGTCGTCTTCGAGACGGCGTTGGCGCAAGGGTCGGTCGTCCTGTCCGACGCCCGTGACGGCGCTTCGTGAATGAAGGTACCGACGCCCCAGGGCCCGACGAGGACAAGCCTAGCCCGCCAGCGATAGGCTGACGAACGCGCCGTGCGCAGGGTCGCCGTTTGCAACCGTCCTACCAGGCGCCTATCACTGGAGGGCCGGTGTTGGGGGCGACATCGGCCGCCGAACCGCGCGGTGCGCGGCTGTTTGACCTCAGCGCGGATTGAGGCGAGTGAATTGATGACGCGCCAGCAGGCGCCTGAAATCGCGGTCGAAGGTGACCAGATGCTCCGCTTGGTGGATGACGGCCGCCGCCAGCCAAGCGTCTGGCAGGTCGTTCGCGGCGAGATTCTTGTCGAGGCATAGACGCCGAAGGACCTCCCATTCGTCGCCAAGGACGGGCACGTGCACGACGGGGCTTTCCATCAAGGCGTCAAGGAAGGCTGTCGCGTCCCCGACGGGGGTCGGCTGCAGAAAAATCCTGGGATGCGTGACGAGGCGCAAGAAGCTGGCAGTCACCATGGGCTGCAGGGTCAAGGGGGCTGCGTCATCCGCTTGCAAAAGGGCGGCCTCCAGCCACTGGCGCGCAATCGCGTGATGGGGATGGTCGCTGCGGGAGGCCGCGACGAGGACGTTGACGTCCGGGGTCATTGGTCCGCGGCGTCCAGCAGATCCTTGTTGCTCAGGCCGCTGAGTCCAGGTGTCAGCCCGCCCTTGCCAGGATAGACCGGAAGCCGGGGCCTTGCACGGCTTTTTGACACCGCCTTCAACCGCAGTTGCAGGCCTTCCTCGATCAGGCGGGTGAGGCTCGTGCGCTGCTGCGCTGCCAGCGTCTTGGCGCGGGTTACCAATGCGTCGTTGAGATTCAACGTGGTTTTCATGCCAAACCTGCTCCGATACAGATATCTGTATTGTAGCTTCAAGGGCTCTGGCGTGCAGCAGTCTCGCTCGGGCCACATAGTGGCTATGCGCGCGACGCCCCGGCGGAAGCACGCTCCAGTCCATCTCGGCTGCTGTCAAAGGTGCGCGCTGAACGCGCGCTCGCGGAAGGAGTAAAACTGCCGACCTGCCTTCACATCAGCGGACTGCAGCGGCGCGGCCGCCTCATGGCCAGCATGAGGCGCTGCAAACCGCGACCCGATTCGGCCTTCTTGTCGATCGTATTTCCCTCCATAGTCCAGTAGCCTGGGGCGGCACGGGATGTGCAAGGCGAAACCACAGAGACAGTTCAGGCGCCAGCATGCTTACCAGCTTTCAGAAAGCCGAGATCCTCGCGCGCGCCGGCGTCGTCGTTCCGGCCCCCGCACCGGCGCCTGCCGAGGGCACCGGCCGAGCCACGTCTGACCGATGGCAACACGAAATCGACAACCTCTTCGCGGGCTATGTGGCCCGGCGCGCGGCGCGAAGCTTGCGCGAGGCCGAGGAGGCCCGCACGCTGGCGAGACTTCGCCAGGCAAACCCTGCGGACGGCGCATCCGGCCGACGCCGACGGCAGGTACGCAGACTGAACGTCCGGCTCGCCCCCCTCCCTGCCGTCCTCCCGCGCTGCCCCTGATGCGCTGGCAGCCAGGTCCCACAAGCAGGAAAGCCTAACTTCAGCCTGGAGTTGCGGCAGACCTTGCCGCACATGCCCGGCGAACGCAGGCGCGGGCCGGACTCGCAGCGCCGCGGTTCCCCACCGGCGACCGCTGCCCGGGATTCAGGACAGGTCCCGTCACATCGCCGCTGCATCTGCCCGAGAAGCGGCCAGCCCACCGTCAGCCATCGACACTGGCGCCACCATGGTCGCATCACCTCGCCCGCGAGCAGATCCTTCCAAGAATGCTCAGCCTTTGCCGTGCCGGCGCAGCCGCAGGCGGTGGCCTACTTCACGTTTCACATCAAGTGGGCATGCCCACCTGTCCCGAGTCTGCCGCACCCGGATTGACGGCAACCTGGTTGCGACCTCCTGCCTTGGCCGCGTACAGAGCCCGATCGGCTGCGGCGATCAGTTCGCCGGGCGTCTCGAGCGTCTTGGCATCGGCCAGGGCAACACCGACCGACACGGTGACCTTTTGCGCCAGCGGACCGGTGACGGGCCACTCCAGTCTCTCGATGGCCTCGCGCAGGAACTCTGCGGCCTCCACCGGCCGCTCGTGATCAAGCAGGAGAACAGCCATTTCCTCGCCCCCGTAGCGGGCCGCAAATCCTCCTTCGCGCTCCGACATCTCCCGAACGGCCGCGGCCACCCGCCTCAGGCATTCGTCACCGGCCTGGTGCCCCAGGGTGTCGTTGACCGCCTTGAAATGGTCGACGTCGATCATCAGGAGCGCCAACGGGTTGCGCGACGCCGAGCCGCGCGCCACGGCTTCCTCCAGCATCGAGTCCAGATACCGCCGGTTCGCAAGCCCCGTCAAGGCGTCATGGCGTACGAGATGGCTCAACTGCAGATTGCTTGCCTCCAGTGCCAGCCCCGCCTCGCGCGCCTCGGCTTCGGCCATCACCCGCTGGCGCACGGCGCGAACGACCGAGGCACCGGCCAAGCCGATGACCAGGCACATGGTCAGGACAGCGGCGCTCTGCACGGCGGCGCCCCGCACCCATACCCGAAGGACCTCCCGCTTGGAGGCGCCGACGAGCACGTACAGCGGTTGCTGCGGCAGATGCTGGAAGCCGAAGATGCGGACCTCGCCATCGATCGGCGAGGTTGCCTCCGCGCTCATCCTCGTGCGGCCGGCAAACATCTGGTGCAACTGCGAGGAAGCGAGGCCTCGTCCCATCTGCTGGCCGTCGTCCGGGCGCCTTGCCAGCACCGTGCCGTTGTCGTGGATCAGGCCGATCGCTCCGCGAGCGCCGATCTCGTAGGTCGCGAGGACGCGCCCGATCTGTGCAAGGTCCACGGTGGCGAGCACGACGCCCGCGAAACGACCGAAGGGGTCGTTCAGGCGCTTGCTGACGGGAATGATCCACCGCCGACTGGCCCGGTCGACGATCGGCGCGCCCACGAACGCACTGGCGCTTGGCGAGCTTCGATGGTGTTCGAAGTACGGCTGCGTGGTCTTGTCCGTGTCGGTGGGCGAGGTCGGCTGGGTGTAAAGCCGCCAGCGCCCGGCTGCATCGATGATGACGAGATTGTCCAGGTAGGCCATCTGCGCCACCGCATGCACGAGCGCCGGCTGCATGGACTGCGGGCTGGCGTCGCTCAACTCGCGTTGCTCCAGATCGAACGCGATGTTCTCGATCAGACGGCCGGCTTCGCCGAACACCGCATCCATCTGCAGCGCAAGAGCGCGCGCGAGGTTCAGGTTCGCGAGTTCGGCCTGGCGGATCTGTCGGGTCCTGCCCTCGACCAGGGACCAGGCGTTCGCAAGGACGACGAGCAGGCACACGAGGACGATGAACCAGCGCGCGCGGCGGATGACGTCCACTTCCTTCCAGCGAGGCCTATGCTGTGGCGAGATGGCTGGTGACATGACTTCTGGGAGCGCCAGAACCTAACCCGATGGGCGCGGCCGATGCGCGGTTCGCCCGGACTGGGCCTGCGCATCAGTATAGGAACGCGCTGCCCGCGCGCTGTCGGACAGCGCTGCCTGCGCGCCTTCCAAAACCCGTCAAAAGAATTTCGAAACCCCGGATCGCTGCGCGTCGGGCCGTCATCCAGCGCCACCCGTCGGGCATGCAAACTTAGGCGGTACTCCGCTACTGGCTCGTCGGCCGTCCGCCGCTGACCGTCACCCCATGGGCAGGAGAACGGTCACCGTTGAGCAGCCAGCGGCTGATTGCAACTGCAGCTCCGCTCGCAGCGCCCGCGCCCGGACCATCAGCGCCTTCGGGATCCGCGTTGCGTCAAACCCGACGCCGTCATCCACCACCGCTATCCTCAGCCCCTTGTCCGAGGCCGCTGCCTCGAGGCGAAGCGTGCGTGCGTGGGCGTGCTGGAGCACATTGGAGATTGCCTCGAAAAGCAGGAACTGCAGCTGCCGCATCCCCGCGCCGTCCAGGCGGGGCCACGCCGGCAGTTCGTCGACGGCCCACGCCAGGGCGATCCCTGCACCGGCGAGGCGGGGTTCTAGCCGATAACGCAATCCCGCGAGCATGCCCTGCACATCACCGGCCGGCAACTGCATGGCATCGATGGACAGCTTCAGCTGGTCCATGGAGTCGCGAAGGGTACGCAGGACCTCGTCGGGGTTCGATCGGTCCGACTGCAGCTGCCGGATGGCCGCGCTGAGGTGCGCCCCGACGCCATCGTGCATGTCGCGCAGGATCCGCTCGCGCTCATGGGTGCGCGCCTGCTCACGCGCCGCCGACTCCAGTCGGCTGTAGGTGCTCGCAAGTTCCTGCTCCCGCGCCGCCACGCGGGACTGCAACGTGGTCAGCAGGTCGCGCGCTTGGCCGCTCGCTTCGTGGAAGCGCTGCAGGACGATGTACAGCAGCGCCAGACCGAAGACGACCGACACGTAGCGGTTCCACGTCACGGCGCCGAGGTCCTGGCTGAGCCGGATGGTGACCCAGTCGCGCATGCCGACGGCAACATTGAGCACGCCCGCGGCGGCAAGCAGAACCCGTGCCGTGTTGGGACGACGGACCGTGGCAACACAGAACACCAACACGTAGAGCACGGCACAGAGGCTGACCGCTCCCAGCCACGCGGTGAGCAGCAAGGGCCGGTACCAGAGGAAGGACAGCGCGGAGCACAGCAGGCCTGTGACAAGGATCGTGAGCGCCGCGCCATTCATGAAGCGCATCGACCGCCCGTGCGCCCACCGGGAACCTGCAGGGCGGCCGCCGTCCGAAGGCTGCGGTATTTGGCTAGCACCCGACGCGCGATCATGGGCGAGATCGGTGAGGCGCCACGCTTGAGCTCGAGGATGGTCTGGGCGATGTCCTCGGGCGCCGAGTCCTTGTGCAGGTAGCCTACGGCGCCGGCCTCGATGCTTGCGAGCACGCTCTCCTCGTCCCCGAAGACCGACACCACTAGCGCCTCGCACGGCGGGAAGCGCGTCGCCATCGCCCGGATCACATCGACGCCGCTGCCATCTGGCAGGCCCAGATCGACCAGGAGGACGTGCGGCAGGTCCTGCGTCGTGGCCATCCACGCCCGCACGTCGGCCACGGTGCCCAAGCCAGCCAGCCAGCGCAGCGCAGTGCTGGAGCGCACGCTTGCCTCGAAGAAGGCCAGCGCACGCGGGTCGTCCTCGACGGCGAGCACGCACCACGGCTCGGGCGATGCTCCAACCCCCGTGACAGGCGCGTTCGACATGGCCTGCAGGATACACGTGGCAACAGCAGCGTCTCCCCCAAGCGACGGAGTGATCCCATGTTCATGGGATGCCTGCAGGATCGTGGCAACCCACACTCCCGCCGCCGAAAGAAACATTTTTTCACACTGGAGTGACCGAATGCCTGCGTACCCCTTCCATCTCTCGCGCATCGCCGCTGCCGCGGCGCTGCTGGCCTTGACTGCCTGCGGCGGCGGAGGCAGTGGCGGCGGTGGCGGATTCCCGGTCTCAGGCGGCGGCACGACCACGCCGGGCACCCCGACCACGCCGTCCTCTCCCCAGCCGACGCCTGACACGCCCGCGCCCGCCGCACCCGTCCTGCGCGGCGTAGCCGCGACCGGCGCGGCCTTTGCCGGCGCGAAACTCGAGGTGATCGATCAACGCGGCCAGACCGTCTGCAGCGTCACGACGGACGGCGCCGGCGGCTACAGCTGCGAGCTGCCGGCAGGCACGACCGCCCCCCTGCTTCTTCGTGCACAGCGCGACGAGCAGACGCTCTACAGCCTCAGTGCCAATGCCCAGGGCGGAACGCTCAACGTGACGCCGCTGACGACCATCGTCGCGGCACAGCTCGCCGCCGACGGCAACCCGGCGAGCCTCGCACAGACCCTGCAGACCGACCCGACCAAGGTGAGCGACAGCGCCATCCGGGCCGAAGTCCAGGCATTGATGGCCGTGCTGGAGCCGCTGCTGCAGGCCCTCGGCCAGGCCGGCCTTGACCCCTTCGGCGGCACGCTGGTCGCCGATGGCACCGGGCAGGACCGCGTGCTGGACGCCATCACGGTCAGCGTCCGCCCCGACGGCGCCGCAGCGAACATCGAGATCACGGTCAAGGCGCCGACCGCCGACGGCGCGCCGTTGTCGGTCCAGTACCGCACGTCGGACGAGGCGGTCGCCACCCTGCCACCCGTCACGGCCGAACAGCTGGCCGCCGTCCCGATGCCCGCACAGGTCGCCGAGTTCTTCCAGCGCCTAGACGCCTGCTTTGCCCTGCCGCTCACCCAGCGCGTCAGCACCGCTGCGAACGACCAGACCGACGCAACCGGTACCGCGGCCGACGTGACCGGGTCCGCCTGCCGCACGCTCTTCGTCGACGACAACCCCGCCACCTACGTGGCCAACGGCGTGGCGGTGGGGCGGGATGCCCAGGGTCGCGGCGCGTGGTCCTCGCTGTTCAGGCCCGGACCGACCGGCCTGCGGCACGACCGCAGCAACTTCGAGTTCTTCCGCACTTCGGGCGGCCAGAACGACTTGGTGCTGTCCTACCGCTGGACGGACGTGCAGGGCAACACCGACAACGAAACGCTGGTCGTGCGCAACCAGGACGGCAAGCTCAAGCTGACGGGCAACAGCTACGCCTATCGCGCCACTGTGCGCCCCGTGTCCGAGGACCGCGAGTACCTCAACATGCCGGACTACAACGCGTTCACCACCGGCTACAACATCAGCATCGACAACCGGCCCGATCTCGACCATGTGATGGTCACCACGCCCTGGAACCAGCAGATCAAGTTCTCACCCAGCGGCAACCTGTCGTACATGGTGGCGCACAATGCCAACGATCAACAGACGGTGACCAGCATCGTGCGCCTGGCCGCGGGTTACGCGAACCCCGCCACGGCCGGCAACCTTGCCGACAAGGAGGCCAGCATCTACTTCGTCAATCCGCAGTACAGCGAAACCCAGATCCGCACTCTGCAGGATCATGGCGTGTGGAAGATGGAATTCTTCCCCGTGAGCGGCTCACCCGTCGTCCAGACCTACCGCACGCTGGCGCGGGCACAGACGATCGACGAGGTGCGGCAACTGAAGTTCGCGCAGCTCACCGCCGCCCAGCGGGCCGAGCTGCTGGTCGCGACCGCGGCCAACGGGCGCATCACCTTCGGTGCGCCCAGCGACACCGACCCGAACCATATCGACTTCAGCAGCGAGGGCGGCGGCGACGCCTGGACGGTGCCGGACGGCGCGCTGGCCCCCACGTCCTTCTCGGTCACCGGCCGGGTGGGCGCCCAAGGCAGCGCGCGCTTCAACGACAGCACCCTGGTGCGCAACACGGCGCGCAAGGTGGTCCTGTACTGCTCGCCCCAGTCTCAAGCGGACACCCACTGCGTGATGTACCCGGCCGGGAGCGGCTACTACCAGTACGCCCAGGGCTCCTCCTTCAACGCCATGGAACTGTGGGCGCGCAGCGCACGACAGGTCGAGATGAAGAAGCAGATCGGCCTGTACAAGGGGTTCTGAGCGCAGGGGCGGTTGCGCTCGGCGGGCCCTCGTCGCTCGGGAGGGCGATCGCGGGCGCGCGCCGCCGACAATGGCGACATGTCCGAGCCGAAGCCTGCGCGCCAGCCCTGCCCCAGTTGTCCCTGGCGTCTGGACCAGGACGCCCGGGACATTCCGAACTTCAGCCTGACATTGGCCGAAAACCTCGCCGGCACCTGCCCGGACCACCGGGGAATGGGGCCGGACTTCGGCGCACCCCTGTTCGCCTGCCACCAGTCGCCAATCGGGCGGGAAACCCATTGCGCGGGGTGGCTGGCCAGCGTGGGGCACGCCCACCCGGGCGTGCGCCTGGCGGTGACCCGCGGCCGGCTGGACCCGACGCACCTCGAGCCCGGCAGCGACTGGCCCGCCCTGCACGAGAGCTACGCCGAGGTCCTCGACAAGCTGCGCCGGAGCACCGCCGCCCCTGCTGCCCAAGGCGGGCAGCAACGCCAAGCGCAAGCATGACGCTCGAAGCCTGGCACGTCGATCGGACGCGAACGCGCGACCTGGCGCCTCGGCTGTTGGACCCGCAAGGCCATCCCCGCGTCGTGCCGTCGTCGGTGCTGGCCGACACCACCCCACCGGAGCAGCTGCGCTTCGGCGTGGAACACGGCATCTACGCATTCCTGACCGAAGAACTCGTGGACTGGCTGAAAAGCTTCATCGCCGGCCGCACCGCCATCGAGATCGGTGCCGGCCACGGCCGCCTCGCCCAGGCCCTCGGCATCCCCGCCACCGACAACCGCCAGCAGGAGGAACCTGCGCTGCGCACGTACTACGCCAGCCTGGGCCAGCCCACCGTGCGTTACGGCGACCATGTGGAAAAGCGCGATGCTGCCGCCGCCGTCGTCCACTACCGTCCCCAGGTCGTTGTCGCCGCCTGGGCGACCAGCAGGTCGAACTGGAGTGTGCTCGCAACGTTCAACTTCGTACATCAAAAGTCTTCAGCCTGCCAGCCTTGAATTGCAACGCTTGGCGCATTTGTGACATAGTGCACGCGCTAAGTGAAGCATGAGGAGGGACAGTGAATTTAGACCCTAGAACTGGTGCCGAAAGCTCATACCCTCCACTGGCGCCGCCAGAGTGGACGATGGAAATTGCAAAAGCAGAGCACGGCTACCGCGTCGCCGTACTGGCGTGCTCTGGCAAGCCGATGTGCCGTATCTCGCTGCACACTGAGTTTGCTGACGGCGACGCTGCTAGATCAGCGCTTGCCATCAAAGCGCGGCTCTGGATCGCCGAGTACCTTGCACGAGACCACTCTGGCAGCACATCCATGGGGGACATATGAGAGAACCCGAAAGTACCGAGGATGCGCGCGTAGCTCAGCTACGCGCCGAGTTGTCCAAGGCTCGCATGAGAGCGCTCGCGATGGCTGTAGAGCCGTCTAGGAACGACCACTACATTGCATTGCTGCTTGAGTTGGAAACGGCGCTGTTTGACATGAAGTACGCGCAGACAGTGAGCACCTTGGGCCGGATGTAGCTTGAATACTGTGTGATCGCCCGCTCCGCGAATAAGTAGCTCATGCAAAGGAGCTACACATGACTGACCTCGTCACCCGCATCGCTGCCCTCGAAGCAGAACTCGCAAAGCCGCCTGCCTTCATCTACAACGCGGACGGGCACGAAGGTTCCCCAGGACCAGGAACTACTCAACCGCATCCTCGCGGAGCTTAAGGCCGAGCGAGACGCCGGCTAGTCCTTCATCTTCTCCGGGGACATGACCCGGCCGAAGTAGTTCATGTGGTTCACGGCGTCGGCCACCTCCCACCAGGTCGGCCAGACGACCTCGCCGGCGGCGAGCTGTTTCCTGAAGCTCTCTTGTTGAGTTCCACGCAATCCCGACCCGGCGGGGGTGCGGATGAAATCTTGGACTACCTGGAGGTAGTTCATGTATTCGTACGAAGATCGAATCCGAGCCGTTGAGC
>NZ_CABFMN010000004.1 GCF_901875635.1 Xylophilus ampelinus
GCCGACAGCGGTGCCGCCGCGCCGTTGATGGGCGCGGATGCGGGGCCGGGCGGCTGGTTGGACGTCGCGCCGGGAACGCCGCCCGCCGCGCCCGCCGCGGCGGCTGCCCCGGTGGTCTCGACGGTCTGCTGGCTGCGCACCGCGCTCACCTCGGCAGCCAGGTTGGGCTTGTGCTCCTCGGAGGTGGCCTCGGTCTGCGAGAAGTCGACATCGGCCGTGACCTGGGCCTTGACGTTCTGGCGTCCGACCACCGGCTCCAGGATGTCCAGGATGCGGCGCGTGAGCTGCTGCTCGATCTGCTGGGTGTAGGCCAGTTGCTGCGCATCGGCTGCGCCGGCGGTGCCGCCCTCGCCGACGGTCGACAGCAGCTTGCCGGTGTCGTCGACCACGCTCACCGCGGCCGGCGTGAGTTCGGGCACGCTGGACGCCACCAGGTGGACGATGCCGGCCACCTGGTTGCGCTCGAGCGTGCGGCCGGGGTAGAGCGACAGCAGCACCGAAGCGGACGGCTTGAGCTGCTCGCGGAAGAAACCGTTCTGCTGCGGCAGCGCCAGGTGCACGCGGGCGCTCTGGACCGAACCCAGTGCCTGGATCGAGCGCGTCAGCTCGCCCTCCAGCGCACGCTGGAAGCTCAGCTTCTCCTGGAACTGCGTCATGCCGAAGCGGGCGTTGTCGGTCAGTTCGTAGCCGGCCACCGAGCCCTTGGGCAGGCCCTGCGACGCCAGGCGCAGGCGCACGTCGTGCACCTTGTCGGCGGGCACCAGCACCGCGCCGCCGCCCTCCGAGTACTTGTAGGGGATGTTCATCTGCGCCAGCTGGGCGACGATGGCGCCACCGTCCTTGTCGGCCAGGTTGGTGTAGAGCACGCGCCAGTCCGGCGTGCGGGCCAGGACCAGGGCGCCGGCCAGCAGCGCGACCATCAGCGCCAGCCCGAGGCCCAGCCGCATGCGCTGGGCGGGCGACAGCGCAGAGAACCTGGAACTCCAGGCGGGCGCGCCGAGGTCGGCGGGAGCGTTGGCGGTGAGGGCGACGGCGGACATGGACGGCAGGTGGCGTTGAGAGGCGGCATCCATGCCACCCCGCTGCGCCGGATTATTCGGGGACGCCCCGAGCGCATAAGGCCGATAAAGCAGCCGTTTTTGCCCTATTTCTCGGGGATCGACCGGGCCGCGCCGGCCCTAGCATCCACGCCATGGACCTCAAGCTCTCTCCCGTTGCCCCTTCCGCCCTCGCGCGGCCCGCGGTGGCGCCCCGCGGGGTGTCGGCCGGTACGGAAGGCGGCTTCTCCACCGCGCTGTCGGGAGCGCTGCAGTCGCTCAGTGCGTCGCAGGCCGAGGCGACGCAGATGCAGCGCGAGGTGCAGATGGAGAACCCCCAGGTGAGCCTGGAGCAGACCATGGTGTCAATGCAGAAGGCCCAGATCGGCTTCCAGGCTGCGCTGCACGTGCGCAACCGCATGGTGCAAGCCTACACCGACATCATGAACATGCAGGTCTGAAGCGACGGACGGCACCGACGCTCGCCGCGTTGCCGCCTCGCCGGGCCGCGCCCGACGTCGGCGCCTCAGTGGATCATCTGAAGGCTGCCCTCGAACAGGTTCGCCACATCGTTGAGCCAGGGCTCGGCCAGCACCCGGATCTCGGCGTCGTTGCGCAGGATGCGCTGCATGATCCGCGTCTTTTCCACCCGGTCTTCGCGGGGCAGTTCCTCGCTTTTGCCGCGAAAGCGCAGTTGCTCGATCAGCACGGCGCAGGCGCCTTCGCAGCGCACCACGTCGTCCCAGTCCTCGCGGCGCGCGGCCTCGAGCATCTGCAGACTCGCCGCCTCGATGGCCTTGTAGTAGTCAAGCAGTCGGTCTTGCATGAGAAGCTCCATCGGGGCCTTCTGTTCCTGTGCGCCTGGTACTCAGGCCGCGAGCAGCGCAGCGGGCACGGCCGGTGCCTTCGCCGCTGCCGTCTGCCCGATGTCCTGCCAGGCTTGCGCCACGGGCGCGATCAGCGCGGCGACTTCCGCCACGGCCGTCGCGTCGTTGCGTAGGTTGGCGACCGTCAGGCGCGACACGCAATAGTCGTACAGCGCGCCCAGCCTGTCCGCCAGCTCGCCACCCTGCGCAGCATCCAGCCCCCCCTTGAGCCCTTCCTCGAGGAAGCGGACCGCGCGGCCGATCTGCGTGCCCTTGGCCGCGATGTCGCCGCTGCGCACCGCGGCCTCGGCCTGGGCGAGCGAATGGCGCAGGCCGCTGAAGACCAGGCTGATGAGCTGGTGCGGACTCGCGCCGTCGACATTGGTCTCGACACTGACCTTGCGGTAGGCGTTGGCGGCTCGGGCGTACGGGGCGATGTACATGGTGTCTTCTTCCTGATGCTGTATGCACTCTTTATCGGCATCCTGGGCGCGGACTCAAGGCCTGGGCGCGCTTTTCCTGACCCGACGAAGAGATCCAGGCATCAGTTGGTGGACTTGTTCCACTGCGCGATCTGGTTGGTGATGTAAGTGCTCAGTACGTTGAGGGAGGCGACCTTCGTGTCCAGCGCCGTGTACTGCGCACGGATGCGCGCCTCGGTGGCGGCAAGGCGGTTGTTCATCGCGTCCTGGTCGCTGCTGTTCGCCTTTTTCTGCTTGTCGAGCGAGGCGGTCTTGCTCGCGATCGCGCCGCCGGTGCCGAGGATGGTGTCCATCAGCCCCTTGAGCTTCAGGCCGAAGCCCTGCGTCGCTTCGTTGCCCGTCGCGTTGGTGAAGAAGGTCTGCACGTCGGCCGGCGATTTCGCCAGCGCCGCGCCGAACTTCGCGCTGTCGAGCGCGATGCTGCCGTCGCCCGCCTTCGAGACGCCGATGCCTAGGTTCGAGAGCATCGGGATGTTGCCGGAGGTGGTGGTGCTCAGCAGCCGCCGCAGCGCGTTCTGCATCGAGACCGTCGTCGAGTCGCCCTGCAGCAGCGCCGCGGTCTTGGTCGACGCGTCGTACTTCGTCGCCTGGTTGAGCATGCTGTTGGTCGCGTTGTAGGCCGTCACGAAATCGTTCGCGAGCTTGGTGATGGCGGTGTTGTCGACCGCGACGCTCACTTCCACCGCCGAGGTGGTTTCCTTGGTGAGCGTCATGCTCAGGCCGGGCACCGTGTCCGACAGCGTGTTCGTTTCGGAATCGATGTCGATGCCGTTGAGCGTGGCGCGGGCGTTCTGGCCCATCTGCAGGGCGCTGGCCTGGGCCGCGCCGGCCATGCCGAAGGCGCCAGCGGCCGGGTCGAAGGCCAAGCGCGAAAGGCCGGCGTCGTCGGCGTTGCTGCCGTCGCCGTCGACGGCCTGCAGGCGAAAGCCCGAGGACTCGCCCGTGGTGCTGGAGCGCAGCAGAAGGCGCTCGCCGGTCGAGTCGGTGACGACCGTGGCCGTGACCCCGGCATTCGCGGCGTTGATCTTGGCGGCCACGCCGGAGACGGTGGCGTCGGCGGCTGTGATGTCGATGTCGACCTCGCTGCTGCCGTCCTTGGCGACGAAGCTGCCCGAACTCCAGTTCCCCAGCTGCAGCTTCAGGGTGCCCGTGCCGACCGCGGAGCCCGAAGCGACCGCGGCCGAAGCCGCCGACTGGGCCTTGGCCAGCTGGGAGACCTGCACGCTGAAACTGGTGGCGGACGCACGCGCGCCGTCGGTGATGGCGGCCTTGACGACGGTGGCGTCGGACGACGTGGCCGTCTTGCTGTTCCAGGCGCTGGCGGTCGCGAGCTTGTTGGCAACGTCCTGCAGCGACGCGAACTGCGACTGGAGGGTGCCGTAGGCGGAGATCTTGCTGTCGATGGCGCTCGCGGTGCTCTGCAGCTTGGTCAGCGGAACCTTCTCGACGTTCATCAGCTTGGTGACGATCGATTCCACGTCCAGGCCGCTGCCAATGCCGGCGGATGAGACGGATGCTGCCATTCGATGTTCTCCTTGATTGCGTCCATCGCCGCTCAGGAATGCAGAGAGCAAAAGGGCGGCCAACGGAATTTTCCGCTGGCCGCCTTCTTGTTAAGCGCGCAGGAAGCCCCTGATCCGGCCCCTGCTCCTGCCTTTGCCGACGGCTTACTTCAGCAGCGACAGCACCGTCTGCGGGATCTGGTTGGCCTGGGCCACCATGGCCGTGCCGGCCTGTTGCAGGATCTGGGCGCGCGACAGGTTGGCGGTTTCGGAGGCGAAGTCGGCGTCCTGGATCCGGCTGCGTGCGGCAGAGGTGTTCTCGGCCGTCGTCTGCAGGTTGGACACGACGGATTCGAAGCGGTTCTGGATCGCACCCAGCGTGGCGCGCGAGCTGTTGACCGAGGCCAGGGCGCTGTCGAGCTGCGTGATCGCGGCTTGCGCGCCGGTGAACGATGAGACGGTCAGCGACGCGATGCCCGTCGTGCTGGTCGAAGCACCGAAGGACGCCGTGGCAGCGATGCTGGCCGTGGCGGTTGCGCCGGCGCCGGCAACGGCAATGGCCGACGAGGAGGTCAGCGTCAGCTGGCCCGACACCGAATCGTACGAAGCGCCGACACCGGTTTGCGAAGACACGCCGTTGATGGCCGTGGCGAGTTGGGCCGCACGCTCCTGGGCGCTGCCGGCCGCGGCGATCGCGCCGACGGACGTGCCGTTGATGGTCAGGCCGCCCGCTGCAATGGCGGTGGCGAAGCCGGTCATGCCGCTGGCCGCGACCGAGCCTTCGAAGCGGGTCGTCGTGCCGCCGAGGGCGGCGGTGCCGACGTTGGCGATGCTGGTGATCGAGATCGTCTGGCCGGCGTTGGCACCGACCTGGAACGCGACGCCGTTGAACGAGCCGTCGAGCAGGTTGCGGCCGTTGAAGGAGGTCTGCGCCGACACGCGGTCGATTTCCGAAGACAGCTGCGAGAACTCCGCCTGCAGGGCGTCGCGGTCGACCTGCGAATTCGTGCCGTTGGACGCCTGCACCGCCAGTTCACGCATGCGCTGCAGGTTGTTGCCGACCTGGCCGAGGGCGCCTTCGGCCGTCTGTGCCAGCGAGATGCCGTCGTTGGCGTTGCGCACCGCCTGGTTCAGGCCCCGCACCTGGGAGGTCATGCGCTCGGAAATCGCGAGGCCGGCGGCGTCGTCCTTGGCGCTGTTGATGCGCAGGCCCGAGGACAGGCGCTGGATGGAGGTGGACAGGGAAGACTGGCTCGCGCTGAGGTTGCGTTGGGCGGTGAGCGAGCTGATGTTGGTGTTGATGGTCGAGGCCATGGTGAGTAACTCCTAAACGGTTTGATCCGGCATCGCTGCCAATGTCGCCAGTGGGCCACTGGCTTGCCAGACGGACCCGGTCGGGGCCGCTGAGTGGTTTTCGGGCTTCTTGATCGCTGTCTTTAGTTCTTTATTTTTCGGGCCGGACCCTAAAGATTGCGCCGCCGTGGCGGACACCCGAGGTGTAACAACAGGACGGATCGCGCGTCGCTGACGAGCAACAGTTGTTACGAAGAAGACGTTTTCGCCACACACTGCCACGTGCTGAAGCTGCTTCGCTGCGAGATTGTTGCAAGCGGGCGCTCGCCTTCATTTACACCTTTGGTACTCGCTTTTCGTATCAACATGCAACATTAAATGATTGCTTTAGTGTTCTAATTTGGTTATTTGAATACCTTGGTTGTAGGCAAATTGCCCGTCTGCACGTCGGACAGGGAGACACCCGGAACAGCGAAGTGCCTATTAAAGTTTTTGTTACGAAATACACAATTTGCTCATCGCACCGGGTCCAGAGGCCCAACGGATGTAACTGAAATGACGAGCGAACAGATCCTTGCCGAAATCAAAGAGGCCAACCTCACCTACCTCATGCTGGCGCAAAGCCTCATCCGGCAGGACAAGGCGCAGGCCCTGTTCCGCCTGGGCATTTCGGAAGAGTCGGCCGACCTGCTGGAGACGCTGTCGCCCGCCCAGGTGATGAAGCTGGCCTCGGGCAACATGCTGCTGTGCCGCTTCCGTGCGGACGACAACATGGTCTGGAGCCTGCTGACCAACCACAACGTGCAAGGCCGCGCCGCCAACGACGCGACCACCCGGCTGCACGCCAACATCGTTATGTCGGGCCGCTTCGCCGACGCGGCGTCCTGAGCACCGACGCAGGAGGAACGACCGTGGCCACGAACAAGAGCGTCCTGAACGAATCGCGCCAGATCGACCGGGCCATCAGCCTGATCGAGATGGGCGCGCGCCTGCAGGTGCTGGAGAGCGAAACCGAGCTGTCCTACGAGCGGCTGCTGCGCCTGTACAAGGAAGTGGCCGGGCGTTCGCCCTCCAAGGGCCAGCTTCCGTTCTCGACGGACTGGTTCCTCACGTGGCAGCCCAACATCCATGCCTCGCTGTTCCAGAACATCCACACCTACCTGTCCAAGACGAGTTCGCTCGAGAGCATCGACCTGCTGATCAAGGCCTACCAGCTCTACACCGAGCAGGTCAGTGCCTGCGCGCTGGAGCCCCTGCTGTCGATCACCCGCGCCTGGCGCCTCACGCGCTTCGTGGACAACGACATGCTGCACATGACGGCCTGCAGCTGCTGCGGCGGCCACTTCATCACCGAACCGTACGAGAACGCGCGCCATTTCGTCTGCGGCCTGTGCGCGCCGCCGGCCCGGGCCGGCAAGGGCGCCGCAGCGGGCGGCATCCTGCTGCAGTGATTCTGTTCGGCGCACCCCGACCGGAAACCGCGAACAGGGGCCTCTGAGGGCCCCTTTTTCATGGACTGCCCGCCGGCAGATGCAGGCCCAATAGCGTCAACCGCCGAAGCGCCCCCGGCCTGAAGCGCCCTCCCCGTTCCTCCTCACACGCCATGTTCGTCATCATCGGTTATCTGGTCGCGCTGGGCTGCATCTTCGGCGGCTACATCATCCACGGCGGGAACATCGCCGTGGTGCTGCACGCCCTGCCCATCGAGTTGATGGTGATCGGCGGCGGCGCCATCGGCGCCTTCATCGTGAACAACCAGCCCAAGGTGCTCAAGGCCACCGTCAAGATGCTGCCCAAGGCGTTCCAGGGTTCCAAGTACACCAAGGCACGCTACATGGAGCTGATGGCGATGCTCTACGACATCCTGCAGAAGGCGCGCAAGGACGGCCTGATGTCGATCGAGAAGGACGTGGAGGCGCCGGCCGAATCCCCCATCTTCCAGGCGTACCCCACCGTGGGAAAGGACCACCACGTGGTCGAGTTCACGACCGACTACCTGCGCATGATGGTGTCGGGCAACCTCAACTCCCACGAGATCGAGGCGCTGATGGACAGCGAGATCGAGACGCACCACCAGGAATCGCACGCGCCGGTCTCGGCGATCGCGCGCCTGGCGGGCGGCCTGCCGGCCTTCGGCATCGTGGCGGCGGTACTGGGCGTGGTCAACACCATGGGCTCGGTCGGCCAGCCGCCCGCCGTGCTGGGCGCCATGATCGGCTCCGCGCTGGTGGGCACCTTCCTGGGCATCCTGCTGGCCTACGGCATCGTCGAGCCGCTGGGCGGCCTGCTCGAACAGAAGTCCGAGGACGGCACCAAGGAACTGCAGTGCATCAAGACCACCCTGCTGGCCAGCATGCAGGGCTACAACCCGACCACCGCCATCGAGTTCGGCCGCAAGGTGCTGTTCTCCACTGAACGCCCGACCTTCAACGAGCTCGAGAGCCACGTGAAGAAAAAGTAGGCGCAGCGCCCGCGCGTCGACATCGCCCACCCCCACCAGGACCTCCCCCATGGCCGCAGCACCGGGCGCCAAGAAGCTCCAACCCATCATCATCAAGCGCGTGAAGAAGGCCGCGCACGGCCACCATGGCGGTGCCTGGAAGATCGCCTACGCCGACTTCGTGACGGCCATGATGGCCTTCTTCCTGCTGATGTGGCTGCTCGGCTCCACGGCCAAGGGCGAACTGCAGGGCATCGCAGCCTACTTCAACTCGCCGCTGAAGGTGGAGATGAGCGGCGGCCCCGGCGCCGGCAGCACCAGCAGCGTGGTGCCCGGCGGCGGCAAGGACCTCACGCGCTCGTTCGGCGAGGTGCGCAAGTCTGACGGGCGCAGCAACGACCCCAGCAAGATCGGCCAGGACGGCCGTCGTGAGGGCGATCGCGAGATCGCGCGAGAGAGCGCGCGCGAGAGTGCACGTCAGCAGGACATCCGCAAGCTGGCCGCGCTGCGCAGCAAAATCGAGAGCCTGATCGAGAACAACCCCAAGCTCAAGGACTTCCGCTCGCAGATCAAGCTGGAGGTCACGCCCGAGGGCCTGGAGATCCAGATCCAGGACGCGCAGAACCGGCCCATGTTCGACACCGGCAGCGCGCTCGTGAAGCCCTACATGCGCGACATCCTGCGCGAGATCGGCAGCGCACTCAACGGCATCGACAACCGGGTCAGCCTGGCCGGCCACACCGATGCGGCGCCCTACGGCAACGGGGACCGGGGCTACGGCAACTGGGAGCTGTCGGCCGACCGCGCCAACGCGTCCCGGCGCGAGCTCGTCAGCTCGGGCATGGCGGACGACAAGCTCGTGCGCGTGATCGGCCTGGCGGCCAGCGACCTGCTGGACAAGGCCAATCCCATGGCGCCGCTGAACCGCCGCATCAGCGTGACGGTGCTCACGCGCGACGCGGAGGCCCGCATGTTCGGCAATCGGCGCCTGGACGCCCCCGATGCGGTGAAGGCCATCACGGACCAGATCGGGCGTGAGGCGGGCGCATCGGTCAAGGCCTCGCCCGGCGAGACGGTGCAGGCCATGGCCGGCCCCGAGGCGCCCGAGGAACCCGCGCAGCGCCAGTCCACGCGCTGACCGCGGCACGAGGCCGCGCAGCGCCGCGACCGCGCGCGACCGCTTCGCACAAGCTGCCCCATGAATTGGCGCCCTGACGGCCTGCTTATCGGGCTTTAGTCGTCGACACGGCTGCAGACAATGAACGCCGCACCCGAAGCCCAGCATGTCATCCAGCCAGGACAAAACGCTCCCCGCCACACAGCGAAAGCTGGAGCAGGCACGCAAGGACGGCCAGGTCGCGCGTTCGCGTGACCTGTCGCACCTCGCGGTGGTCGGCACCGGTGCGGTGGCCTTGCTCCTGCTGGCCCCGACGGGCTTTCGCCACATGCGCGAAGCGCTTGCAGCTGCGCTGCGCTTCAATGCCCATGACGTGGCCGCGCCCTCGCAGATGCTGGAGCGCCTGTCGCACCTCGCGGGCCTGGGCCTGGTGGCCTGCGTGGTGTTCGCCGCGATCGTCGTGGCGGCGGCCATCGCGAGCACCGTGGCCGCCGGCGGATGGATCGCGACGGCCAAGCCCATCACCCCCGACTTCTCGAAGCTGAACCCGCTGTCCGGCCTGCGCAACCTGCTGAGCAAGCAGCAGTTCGCCAACGTGGCCAAGCTGGTCGCGCTGTCGATCGTCCTCGCCGCCCTGGGCTGGCTGTTCGTGCGCAGCAACATCGACGCCGTGGTCCGGCTGGTGCTGCAGCCCTCGCCTGCCGCGCTGGCGATGGTCGCCGACTGGATGGTGGCCGGCATGGCGCTGGTGATGCTCGTCCTGGTCGCTGCCGCGGTCGTGGACGTGCCGCTGCAGGGGTACTTCCACCGCGCCAGGCTGCGCATGTCGCACCAGGAAGTGAAACAGGAGCACAAGGAGTCGGACGGCAACCCGCACCTGAAGGGGCGCATGCGTTCGGCGGCACGCGAGATCGCGCAGCGCTCCAGCATCACCGCCGTGCCGCGCGCCGACTTCATCCTGATGAACCCGACCCACTACGCCGTGGCGCTGCGCTACGACGAGGCGTCGATGAACGCGCCGCACGTGATCTCCAAGGGCGCCGACCTGCTGGCGATGAAGATCCGCGAAGTGGCGACGGAACACCGCATCCCCGTGGTTCAGTCGCCGGTGCTCGCGCGGGCGCTCTATGCCCATGCCGAACTGGACCGGCCGATTCCGGCCGCGCTCTACACGGCCGTGGCGCAGATCCTGGCCTACGTGTATCGGCTCAAGGCCGCGCTGCGCGGCGAAGGGCCCGCACCCACCGAACAGCCCGAACCGCAGGTGCCGCCCGAACTCGATCCGCATCACCTGCCCGCCACGCCTGACGACGGGAGCACCCCATGAACGCCTCCAACCTGCGCGCCTGGCTCGGCACCCAGGGCGCCGTCTTCCACCGCGCGGCTGCGCCGCTTCTCGTCGTCGCCATCCTCGCGCTGATGGTGCTGCCCATTCCGGCCTGGCTGCTCGACGGCTTCTTCACGCTCAACATCGCGGTGGCGCTGATGGTGATGATGGTGGCCGCCTACATGGTGCGTCCGCTGGACTTCGCGGCCTTCCCGACCGTGCTGCTGCTCACCACGCTGATGCGCCTGTCGCTCAACGTGGCGTCGACCCGGGTGGTGCTGCTCGAAGGCCACACCGGGCCCGGCGCCGCCGGCGCGGTGATCGAGGCCTTCGGCCACTTCCTCATCGGAGGCAACTTCGCGGTCGGCCTGATCGTCTTCGCCATCCTGGTGGTCATCAACTTCGTGGTGGTCACCAAGGGGTCCGAGCGCATCGCCGAAGTCTCGGCGCGCTTCACGCTCGACGCCATGCCCGGCAAGCAGATGGCCGTGGACGCCGACCTGAACGCCGGCGTGATCGACGAGAAGGAAGCGAAGCGCCGCCGCGCCGAAGTGGCTGAGGAAGCCAACTTCTTCGGCTCGATGGATGGCGCATCGAAGTTCGTGCGTGGCGACGCCATCGCCGGCATCCTGATCCTGGTCATCAGCATCGTCGGTGGCTTCACCATCGGCGTGCTCCAGCACGGCATGGCGGCCGGTAAGGCCGCCGACACCTACGTGCTGCTGGCCGTCGGCGATGCGCTGGTGGCGCAGATTCCCGGCCTGCTGATCTCGGTGGCTGCGGCGATGGTCGTCTCGCGCGTGGGCAAGGAGGACGACGTCGGCCGCCAGATCGTGCAGCAGCTGCTGACGTCGCCGCGCGTGCTCGGGCTGACGGCGGGCATCCTGGGCCTGCTCGGCATCGTGCCGGGCATGCCGCACGTGGTCTTTCTCGTCATGGCGGCCGTGCTGGGCTACGGCGCGTGGGCTTTGTCGCGGCGCAAGCCGGTGACCGAGGAAGCGGCGCCGCCGGCCAACGCGGCCGACGCCGACGCCACCTGGGACGACCTGCAGCCCGTGGCGCCGCTGGGCCTGGAACTGGGCTACCGGCTCATCGCGCTGGTCGACAAGACGCGCCAGGGCGACCTGCTCGCACGCATCAAGGGCGTGCGCCGCAAGTTCGCGCAGGAAGTCGGCTTCCTGCCGCCGGCCGTGCATGTGCGCGACAACCTCGAACTCAAGCCCAGCGCCTATCGCGTGACGCTGCGTGGCGTGGTGGTGGCCGAAGGCGAAGCCTTCCCCGGCATGTACCTGGCCATCAACCCGGGCGGCATCTCCACGCCGCTCATCGGCACCGCGACCACGGACCCGGCCTTCGGCCTGCCGGCGCACTGGATCGAGGAGCGTCAACGCGAAAACGCGCAATTGGCCGGATTTACCGTCGTTGATTCGGAAACCGTGATGGCGACCCATCTGTCACATTTGATGCACACGCAGGCCGCCCGCCTGCTCAGCCGCACCGAGACCCAACAACTGGTGGAACACGTGAACAAGCTCGCGCCCAAGCTGATCGAGGAGGTCGTGCCGAAGGTCGTCTCGATCGCCGCGTTCCAGAAGGTGCTGCAGCTGCTGCTCGAGGAGTCCGTGCACATCCGCGACATCCGCACCATCGTCGAGACGCTGGCCGAGCATGCCGGCGTGACCGCCGATCCGGCCGAGCTGGCGCGCCGCGTGCGCATCGCGCTGGCACCGGCGATCGTGCAGCAGATCTACGGTCCGGCCCGGGAGCTCGACGTCATCGCCATCGAGCCCGCCTTCGAGCGCCTGCTGATGCAGGCGTTGGCCAACGTCAACGCCCCTGCACTCGATCCCGGCGTCGCCGAACTGTTCACCCGCAGCGCGGCCGATGTGGCGACGCGCCAGGAGGAACACGGGGTGCCGGCCTGCCTGCTCGTGCCGGACGCCATCCGCAGCGCCATCTCCCGACTGGTCCGCCGAACTGCGCCTCGGCTGCAGGTGCTGGCGCACAGCGAGATTCCCGAGACCCACACCATCCGCATCGGGCCCATCCTCCAGGGCACAGCCGCATGAACATCCAACGCTTCCAGGCCTCCACCGCGCGCGAGGCGCTCGCACTCGCACGCGCGGTCTTCGGCGACAACGCGCTCATCCTGGCGAACCGCCAGCTCGATTCGGGCGAGGTCGAAGTGACCGCGACCTCCGAAGAGGCGCTGGGCGAACTCGACGCGCCACGCGCTGCGCCCGTCGCCGCGCCGGTGTCGGCCGTGCCGCAGGCACGAGCGCCGGCTGCCGCGGCCACGCAGGTGCCGCCCGCGAAAGAAAGCTCCATCGCCGCCGACACCGAGCAGCTGGCGATGAGCACGCTCTCCTTCCAGGACTACGTCCGCGAACGCATGGCCCGCCGCCAGCACGCCGAGGCGGAGCCCGCACCGCAGGCCGCCGCGCGGCGCCCGGCCCCGGCCCCGGCGGCGTCGAGTGCTGCGGCCGTGGCGGCGCCGATG
>NZ_CABFMN010000005.1 GCF_901875635.1 Xylophilus ampelinus
GACTCATTCGCGCAGGCTCCTTTGCGTCATTCAACGCACGAGGGCATGATCGGTGGACTTGTTCAGACCTTCCCTAGAACTGGTGCTGAGCCAGCAGATGGCGAAGCTCGAATGCATCGATGGCATTGCACTGTGGGTGTTCGAGTCAGCCAATCAAGGAGAAGGAAAGAACGGTGCCATCAAACAATGGCACCGCCTGACCCCTCAACTCAGCGGCAGTAAACTCAATTTCAGCGATGCCGACCGCGCCAAGCTGATGACGCTCATGAACGCCAGCCCTGTGGGCAGCGGCGACGTGGTGATGGCCTACAGCCCCAAGTCAAGCATCGAGATGTACCCCAACGCAGAGCACGTGACCCTGGCGCGCAGGTTGCCTCAGGTGTTCTGCGAGGTGACGCTGAAAAAGCCCAGACCGGCCGGCACGGGCGAGGATTGGGGCAGGGACATGTTGTTCGACCAAGACCCGTGGATGTTCCCGCTGGACATTGCCTTGATCGATGGCAATGTGAATCTCGGTGGGTGGAGCCTAGACAAGTCCGAAGCCGCCTACCCGACCAAGGCGGTGTGGTACTTCGGCAGGCCCGTGGGGGAGCGAGGGGAGGTGCCGGATTGGGATTGGTTGTGGAAGACGTGGGGCAAGCTGGCCGCCAAAACTGGAACGCTCTACCCGGACCCTGCCAAGGTGATACGGCCTCCTTCGGACCCAAAGTGATGCAACGCCGCATTCTGTTGCAAGCCCTTGCAGTCACCTCACTCGTCGGATGCACCCCCATGAGCAAACCAAACATCAAAACCTTTGGCAAAAAGTACAGCTATCTCAAGGACCCCGAGCTTCGTCGAAGGGAAATTGGCGACAAAGTATTGGTCATCGAGGGAGCAGAGTTCAGTGGCGTGGACTTCCAATATTTGACCTGGGAGAACATTCGCTTTGTCGACTGCGACTTCGCGGGCGGCTACGAGATCAAGCTAAAAGCGTTATCCAACGCCAACTTCGAAAACTGCGAGCTCGCCGGGATTTTTAGCTTCGGCGTCTTGAGCAAAGTCCGCTTCTTCAAGTGCCTGTCGGGGTTTAACTCGAACTGGGGTGGGGATGGAGGGAGCGTTGTCTTTGAAGAATGCCAATTCATCGGCAACGATCCCAACCGCAATCATCAGGGCGCGATTGGTAACTACGGGCAAGCTTCCTTCATCAACTGCCGGGCCAAGTGGTTCAAACTTACCGCCGATTCGGGCATGACAGCGCGGGGCTGCGAGTTCGAGGATGTCGCGTTCAGTCCAGACAGTGGGCCTGTGCTTATCGAAAACTGCAAGTTGCGCGGCACCTTTGACATGGTTCCCGCCAGCCTCCAATCCCTCACCATCCGCGATACCCAGATCGACCTGCTGGACCTCACGGGCGCCACGGTCAAGGAGGATGTTGTGATGGAGCGGATCAAAGGGGGCGCGTTGAAAGTGGGGGTGCGTGGCGCCCGTAGCCTGACCTTGCGTGACAGCCAGATTTATGGGCCTGCCGATAACTTCAATCCGCGGGTCTTCAGCATGGCCGCAGATAGCGCCGACGAGCTTCTGATTGACAACGTCCAATTCGCCAGCGGCCTGCAAGACGTTGTAAAGATCGGCAACACCGGCCCGCTCAGCGAAAGCCAATGGAGCGCAGTACCGCAAGCCGTGAAGACAATCATCCGCAACAGCAAACTCCCCCGCATCGATGCTTCGTGGCTGGAAACGCAGCACCTGCAACTGCAAGGCAACGAGATCGGATCACTCGACCTGAGTAACAGCCGCATCAGCCAACTGGAAATCAGCGGCAACACCATCGGTCGAAGCGTGGACTTCAGCCACACGCAGGTCAAGCAGGCGAACGTGCAGGTACTGGCCAAGGACCAAGCCAAGCTGGAAGGCTCGAACATCAAGCTGCCGCGCTGAGGCGGCCGGCGTTCAGGGATGATGCTATGAAAACGATAGCTGTCCGCGCTCGTCCGGCGGGCGCTACCGGCCGATCTGGCTTGCGTGCGTCAGCCTTGACCGTGCCGGTCCTGAAAGCCACCTTCAACCATCTGAACGTCGGCACGTGCGAGCGCAACCAGGCGACGTATCTGGAGCAGCACATCAGCGCCCCGCCGGCAGGCACCGTGCTCGATTCATCCAGCGGCAAGATCAGGCAGCTGGAGACCGAGCGCAGCCGCATCGACGGTGACAAGAGCTTCAACGAAAAGCCGCGCCTTGCCGTGGCGCTGGACTACCTGCACGTGAGCAGCGGGGTGGAGGGCAAGGGTGGGATGGGGCCCAAAGGGGCCATCGAGGTGCCGCTGACGCTGACAAACATGAAAGAGGGCTATCCGGCGCAGTTGATGGTGGGCTTCAGCCAACAGTTGGCGGCGCTCGATTGTCTGGAGAGCATTGCCATCTGGATCTTCTCGCGGGGCGGAACGGAAGAGTACGAGCGCGTCAAACGCGGTCAGTGGCAGCGCCTGACCCCCACCCTGGTCCGGGAAAAAGACCCCTTGAAGGCCACGCTGAAATTCAGCGGCGAGGAAGTGACACAACTCAACCTGGCCATGCAATCGGGTGTGGTGGCGCGGCTTCCCAACCCATCCAAGTTTGGGAAGGGCAGCGAATACCGGCGCATTGCGCAGGCGTTTGTGGAAGTCACGCTCAGAAAGCCCAAACCTGCGGGCACCGGTGAAGACTGGGCCAAGGACATGCTGTTCGAGAACGACCCGTGGGTGTACCCGCTGGACATTCAGATTGGCGAGGCCAAGCTGTCGCCCAAGTCGTACTGGATGTTCCGCAGGTCTGCAGGGGAGCGGGGGGAGGTGCCGGATTGGACTTGGCTTTACAAGACCTGGGGGGAGGTTGCCACGAAGACTGGCAACCAATACCCGCTGCCTGAATTGGTCATCCGCCCCTACGGTCCAAGGCCGAAATGAGACGAAAGACATGCACCGCCGTCACGCAGTTCAAGCACTGGCCGGGTTTTCGGTTTTCTTTTCAGGATGCGATATGAGCAAGCCCAACATCAGAAGTCTTGGCGAGCCCTACAACTACCTCAAAGACCCCGATCTGCGGGCCAAGGAGACCGGCGACGCGCAACTGGTTGTCAAGGATGCATTGTTTAGCGGCGCCACCTTCCAGTACGTGACATGGAAGAACATTCGATTCCTTAACTGCGACTTTGCCGGAGCCTACGAAATCAAGCTCACGGCAATGGAGAACTGTTCGTTCGAGAACTGCAAGATCGTTGGCATCCACGACTTCGGTTCGATGAACAAGGTACGGTTCTATAAGTGCCTGTCTGGTGGTTCGTCAAATTGGGGGGGGCAAGATGCGAAGAACGTCGTTTTCGAAGAGTGCCAGTTTCTAGGAGATACGGCAGACCGAAATCATCAGGGAGCCATCGGAACCTACGGTGATGCGACGTTTATTAATTGCAAAGCTAAGTGGTTCGGAATTTCTGCTCACACGGCTGCTGTGTTTCGTGACTGCGAGTTTGAATCGGTTGCATATCATCCCAGCTCACAAATTGCAAGTGGTGCGCATGTTGTGATTGAAGGCTGCAAACTGCGCGGTACCTTCGACATGGCGCCGTCGGCCCTCCAATCCCTCATCATCCGCGACACCCAAATCGATGTGCTGGACCTCACAGGCGCCAGCGTGAAGGGCGATGTGGTCATGGAGAAGATCAAAGCCAGCAGCTTGAAGATGGGCATCCAGGAAGGCGCGCAAAGCCTGCGGCTTAAAGACAGTTGGATCACCGGCGACGGCGAACGCGTGTGCGCCATCTACGCGGGTGCATTCAAGCACGTCCTCGTGGAAGATGTTCGCTTTGGTGGTTCGGTCAACGAGGTGGCGGGCATTGGCGGTGGCTACCGGCCCGACGACGCCTCACCCCAACCCGTGTTGACCCAAAGCATCACCTTCCGGCGCGTCAAGGCGCCTATGCTGCGTTCAGCCCGACTCAACGCAGCCGCATTCACCGTGGAAGACTGCGAGATCGAGCGCGCCAACTTTGGCCAGGGCCGCATTGACACACTCACGTTCACCCGAAACACCTTCAGCTTCACCCTTGACCTGAGCCAGACCCGGGTCAAGGAGTTCAAGCAAAGCGGCGGCACAGACCTGCGCAAGCTCGACGGTTTCAAGGCCGAGGGCTCCAACATCAAGCTACCGCACTAAGCACACGGACACGCTACCGCGTGCGGTCAGGGAGGGAACGCTATGAATTCAATAACTGGATGCGATCCACCCACGGGCGCTGCGGGCCGATTTGGCATAAAAGCCGCTTTCAACCAAGTGAACGTTGGCACGTGCGAGCGCAACTAGGCGACCTATCTGGAGCAGCACATCAGCGCCCCGGTGCGCCGTGGGAGTGGGCCCGCCGTGGACTGGCACCTGTCAGGGCACAGCCACCGCTCGGGTATCTACAAGGTGCGTTGGCAGCAGGACAACGCCCGTGCCACCGCCACGCGCCGCATACAGGTCATCAGCGCCGGGGGCGGCATCGAGTACCAGAACGTGGATGGGGAACTCAGCGCGTGGACCGGCCGCCTCCCGGCGGGCACCGTGCTGGACCCGTCCAGCGGCAAGATCAAGCAGGTCAAGACCGAGCGCAGCCACGCCGACGACGGCAAAGGCTTCAACGAGAAGCCGCGCCTGTGTGTGGCGCTGGACTACCTGCACGTGATGAGCGGGATCGAGGGCAAGGGTGGGCTGGGCAAGAATGGGGCCATCGAGGTGCCGCTGCTGTTCAAAGTCCTGCCCACGCTGATGGGGCCGGGCAAGGGCGACCAGTTGGAGGTGGTGCTGAGCGAGCAGATGAAGAAGCTCGAATGCATTGCGGGGGTGACGCTGTGGGTGTTTGAGGGTGGCAGCGTGAATCAAAAGAACAAGATCACGCCTCCCGTCTGGCACCGTATCTCCTTGAACCTGGACAAGCCGGGCAACCCGACCCGGGCGACGCCGGTGCGCGAGGGCCTGGAATTGTTGCAGCGGGCGCTGGCCGCGGGCGTGCCTTATTCGCCCGGCGAGCCGGGCAAGCTGATCCTAGGCAGGCGAGCGCAGGCGACGTTCTGCGAGGTGAGCCTGAAAAAGGCCAAGGCCACTGCCGCAGATGAAGATTGGGCCAAGGACAGGCATTGCACGGACCCCTGGGTATTGCCGGTCGATTTGATCAGCGGGGACGGCAAGACGATGACTGCGCTGCATCGGCCTGTGGGGGAGCGGGGGGAGGTGCCGGATTGGGATTGGTTGGCTGCGACCTGGGGCGAAACACCCACCAAGACCGGAAACAAGTATCCCGACCCCTTGGAGGTCATCAATCCGAATGCTCGCGAGAAGCGTTGAATGCTGCGCCGTCGATTTGTGCAGGGCGCAGCGTCTCTAAACACCATCCCAACCCTTATCTCGTGCAACATGAGCAAGCCCAACATCACCAGCTTCGGCAAGACGTACAAATACCTGAGTGACCCTGAGCTCGTCGCAGGGAGACAGGCGATGAACAGATGGCCGTCAAAGGGGCACTATTCAGCGGCGCAAGTTTTCAGTACCTGACATGGAAGAACATCAAGTTTGTTGATTGCGACTTTTCGGGGGCCTACGAGATCAAACTTCACGAGATGGAGAACTGTTCGTTCGAGAACTGCAAGATTGTTGGAATCCACGGTTTCGGAACGATGCGGAATGTGCAGTTCCACAAGTGTCTCTTGGGCGGTGCATCTGTTTGAGGTGGCGGTGAAGACAGCAAAAACGTGCGCTCCGAGGAGTGTCAGTTCATCGGTGACACCAGTAATCGAAACCGTCAGGGTGGTATCGGGACTTACGGCGAAGCTACTTTCATTAATTGCAAAGTGAAGTGGTTTGCCTTAACCGGTGATACGAAGTTGGTGTTGAGAGGCTGTGAATGCGAAGATGTCAGAGTCACCTTGAGTGGTGAAAATCTTTCGGCATCCGTCCTCGTCGAGAGTAGCAAGCTACGCGGCGAGTTCCGAATGATCCCTGCTCGGCTTCAATCCCTCACCATCCGCGACACCCAAATCGACCTGTTGGACCTCACAGGCGCCAGCGTCAAAGGCGACGTGGTGATGGATCGGGTCAAAGGAGGCTACTTTCGTCTGGGCGTCAAAGAAGGGGCCGGGAACTTCGTCCTCAAGGACAGCCAGCTTTACACAGGTTCCAGCAAGGTCAACGAGACCAGCTATGCCTATGCCGGTGGTTTCAAAAGCGTCTTGATCGAGAACACCGACTTCACCACCGATTTGCTCGACAAGGCCGTCATCGCTGGGGGATTCGACCCCGACGTCAAGACGCCGCAGCCCGTTCTCACGCAAAGCTACATCCTCCGAAAAAGCCGCGTCCCGATTCTGGATGCCAGCTACCTCAACGCGGGCCAAGTTGTATTAGAGGGCAACGAAATCGGCTCGCTCGATCTGAGCAACAGCCGCATCGGCCAATTGGAGGTCAGCGGCAACACCATCAGCCGGGGCGTGGATTTCAGCCAAACCCAGGTCAAGCAGGCCAACGTGCAGCTTCGGCGCAGCGATCAGGTCAAGCTCGAAGGCTCGAACATCAAGTTGCCGAAATAAGCACGCGGCCACGCCGCCGGAGCGCGGCCAAAAAGCGGATGCTATGAATCCAAAAGCCGTTCTCGCCAGATCCGCGCGCGCCGCAGCTTGCTGCGGCATACAAGCCGCTTGCGACCATGGGGGGCATTGTCATGGGTGGTAGGGAGAAGCGGCGCACTGGACTGCAGAGCACGGACTATGTGGTGATCAAGTGCGGTCGGGCTTCATTTGCGATCCCCCGCAGAACATCTAAAACAACTTAAAGAGGTGTATATGGAGGAAGTATCTTTTCTGCTTGTCTTGTCGGTTGCAATTTTGATTGTGGGCGGTGGGGTTATGTCGAGCTTCAGACAAGGAAGTGCCGGTCATTCCTTCGATGCATTTCTAGCCACTGTGGGCACTGTAGGAGTTCTTGTAAGTTGTCTCGGCTTCTTGGGGGCTGTTCTTTTTGGGTGGTCTTAGGGGCTCAAACAATCATTGGATGGGATAGCGTTGCACTACTGTGTCGCGCTGAAAGCGGTCCACCCCTTCCGAACATCTATTGGTTCGGCATGTCTGTTTGCAAATCCGGTAATTCATGCGGCCCGTCAATCGTTCCACTCAGTCAATCAGTCGAATTTGGCGAGGGTGTCTGCTGTAAACCTGATGGCAGATCACGGCACTTCTGAAGCGCAACAAAGTGCCTCTGACGCATGACGCCATGCGCGACCGGGGTCCTGAGGCAAGACCGTCAGTCGCGCGCGCTGCGATAAGGCTCATCGAAGGGCACGAAGTCGTGCTCCTTCAGCGCGTCGTCGATCCAGGCCTGCGCGCCGGGCAGCGCCAGCAGGCGGTCGGCGTACGCCTGCGCCTCGGCGGGCACGGGCAGGCCGTAGGTGCGGATGCGCGAGGCCACGGGCGCGAAGTACGCGTCGGCGATGCTGAAGTCGCCGAACAGCATCGGGCCGCCGTGCGTCGCCAACAGCTCGGTCCACATGCCGCCGATGCGCTCGAGGTCGGCGCGCACGGCGGCCTGTTCGCGCACGATCTTCTGTCCGACCTCGCGCAGGTCGGCCTCGATGTTCATGGGGCAGTGGTTGCGCAGCGCGGTGAAGCCGGCATGCATCTCGGCGCACACGCTGCGGGCGCGGGCGCGCGCGGCCACGTCGCGCGGCCACAGCGCCTTGTCGGGAAAGCGTTCGGCGACGTACTCCGCGATGGCCAGGGTGTCCCACACGGCGAGTTCGCCATCGAGCAGCACGGGCACCGTGCCGTTGGGATTCAGCGCCTTGACGGTGGCCTTGAAGGCCGAGTCGCAGTCGAAGGAGTCGAAGCGCACCATCACCTCCTCGAACGGGATGCCGGCCTGCCTGAGCAGCACCCATGGCCGCATGGACCACGAGGAGTAGTTCTTGTTGCCGATGTAGAGCTTGAGCGTCGCCATGTCCGGTCCCAGGTGCGGAGTGATGGCGCCGATGCTAGCGGCTGGCCTGGGCGGCGCTGATGCCGGATCGGTGCGGAATTGATGCCGAATCCGCGACGATGCGTTCAGGCCGGCGGCTTGGGCCGGTCGTCGTCCGGCGAGGCGATGACTCGCGGCTGCGGGCGTTCGTCGCTGTCCCGCGGCGGCCCGACGACGCGCTCGATGCCGCTCACGAGCCGGGGCACCAGCTGCAGCACCGCCAGTGCCAGCAGCGCGCTGAGCACGGCGGTGGCCTCGCGCCCGAGGCCGCAGGCCATGCCGATGGCGGCGGTCATCCACAGGCCGGCGGCGGTGGTGAGGCCCTGCACCTGCTGCTCGCCCGCGCCGTGCTTGAGGATGGTGCCCGCGCACAGGAAGCCGACGCCCGCCACCAGGCCCTGGATCACGCGGCTCATGTCGGCCGGCTCGATGCCGGTCTGCTGCGGCACCAGCACGAACATGGCCGAGCCGATAGCCACCAGCATGTGCGTGCGCACGCCGGCGGCCTTGCCCTGCTGCTCGCGCTCGAAGCCGAGGATGAACCCCAGTACCGAGGCCAGCAGCAGCCGCACGGTGATGCGCACGAACTGGGTGAGGTCGGGAACGTCGGAGAACTCCGCGACGACCACCTCGGTGATCTCGTTCCACCAGGACGAAGCGGCCATGGATTGGGCGGAAGTGATACAGCCCGCGAGTGTGGCGCGGCGTGCGGCCGGCCGGCTGTAGGCAGAAGTCCTCTTGTGCGACGCGAGGCGCGGCGCCGCTCAGAGGGCCCGTCCCGCGGGCGGGGGTGCGGGTACCGGGGTGGGCGCCACGCCGACCGCGGGCGGCACGGCGGGTCGGCGGCCGTGCCAGCGCCGCACCGAGCGCTGGAAGAACAGGCTGTTGGGGATCTGCAGCGTGGTGCCGTTCGCCTCGGTGCCGCTCTCCTCCAGCGTGGTGTAGACGAGGTTGATGTCGAGCACGCGCCCGCGCAGGCCGGGCTTCTCGCCGTTCTCGAGCACTTCCACCACGTCGTCGATGCGGAACATGCGGGTGGTGAAGATCAGCAGCGCGCAGAAGATGTTCGACAGCACGCTCCAGGCCGCGAAGAAGGCCACCGCGCCGACGGCCGCGAAACCGGTGAAGGCCGTCCACAGCACGGTGCCCGAAACGCCCAGGCGTTCCAGGCTCCACAGCAGGGCGCCGCCGTAGATCAGGAAGCCGACGACGCGGCGCGACACCACGGCGACCTCGACCGGCAGCGCATAGGCGCCGGTCACGCGGCGGATCAGGCGCGCGGCCAGGCGGAACAGCAGCCAGGCGCCGATCAGGATCAGGGCGACCTGGCCCATCGGGATCAGCACGTCGAGCCACTCGACGGCCCACTGCGGCAGCGCGCCGCGCAGGGCTTGCAGGTAGCGGTTCATTCAGCGGGCAGGCACGGCGAAAGGGGGCGCCCGCGTCGGGCGGGCGCTCGGGCGCCGCTCAGGGCAGGTCCTTGTTCGGCTCGGGCTCGCCGGCCATGCGCGGGCCCACGCGGCCGAGCCGCTCGCGCAGCGACTGCGGCTGGCCGGTGATGATGGCCGCGTAGTTGGTGGTGTTGGCCAGCACCTTCTTCACGTAGTCGCGCGTCTCGCTGAAGGGCACGTTCTCGGCCCAGATGGCGGCATCGAGCACCGGCCCGTTGCGCCAGGCGCGCGGCCGGCCGGGGCCGGCGTTGTACGCCGCGGCTGCCAGCGGCATCGAGCCGTCGAAATCGTCCAGCGCCAGCTTCAGGTAGTTGGTGCCAATGGTGATGTTCGTCTCACGGTCGGTGATCATCGACGGCGAGTAGGGCAGGCCGATCTTGTTGGCCGTCCAGCGCGCGGTGGCGGGCATCACCTGCATCAGTCCCGAGGCGCCCACGCCCGAGCGGGCATCCATGATGAAGCGCGATTCCTGGCGGATCAGGCCGTAGACGTAGGCCGGGTCGAGGCCGATGTCCTGGCTCTTGCGCAGCACCGTGTCGTGAAAGGGCATGGGGAAGCGCTGCTCGACGTCGATCACGCCCTTGGTCCGCTCGCTGGTGTTGATGCAGCGGTCGTAGATCTCGCGCTGGCAGGCCAGGTCGGCCGCCGCCAGCAGGGCGCGGTCGTCCATGCCGCCCTTGTCGTGCAGGTTGGTGGCGTAGTTCCACTCGCGCACGCCTTCGGAGCGCAGGCCCATGCCGATAGCGTAGAGCGCGCGCTGCAGCGACGGGTTGGTGCGCGCCGCGGCTTTCTCCTCGGGCGTGAGCGGGTCCGGCCTGGTGGCCGCCTGGGCGCGCTGGCCCAGGTCTTCCAGCGCCAGCAGTTCGTAGAAGCCGCGCGTGCCGGCGATGCCCTGCAACAGCTCGCGCGCTTCTTCCGTGCGGCGATCGCCGCCCTGGGCCATCAGCGCGCGGGCCTTCCAGTAGACCCAGGCCGGATCCTGGCGGCCTTCGTCGCTCATGCCCTCGATGGCGGCGGCGACGTCCTTCCACTGGCCCATGCGCAGCGCGGCGCGCACCTTCCAGCCGAGCATGTCGTCGCTGAGGTCGCTGTTCTTCGTCACGTTGGCGAAGTAGCCCACAGCCTGCGGCGAGAGCTTTTGCGCCGCCTGCCGGCCGATGTGGCCCCAGAGCCAGTTGCGCTCCTCGGGCGAGAGCATCGGGCCCCACTTGGCATCGAGCTGCAAGGCCGCGGCGTCGGGGTCGGCGGAAGCCATGCGGATCAGCGCCAGCACCACCATCTCCTTGCGCGCCTTCGAGGCCGCAGAGGCTGCGCCGGTGAGGAACTTCACCGCGCCGGCGTTGACCTGGTCGAAGGTGGGCAGCGCATCGGGCGCGACGAGATTGACGGCTGCGCGGGCGGCGCCGGGGCGGCTGGCCTCCATGGCCAGGCGCGCACGTTTCCACGCGTCGTTGGGCGAGAGCATGCGCGCGGAGATCAGGCGGTCGGCGGCGGTGAGGCAGCCGTCGTCGCCCTCACGCTGGCCGAACCAGTTGCGGCGCACGGTGTCGGCCTGCGCCTTCGTCGCCTGGCCGGTGCGCAGCACGTCGACGGCGATGGCATAGCACTGGACTTCGCGGTCGTCCTGCATGCGGAAGGCCGCGTGCATGGCCATGAAGTCGTCCCACTGGCGGCGCTGGCCCAGCAACAGCAGCCAGTCGTTGCGCAGCCGGTCTTCCTGGTAGGTGCCGGCGTAGCGCGTGAGGAAGGCCTGCACCTCGTCGGGGCTGGCCTGCGGCAGGCGGGCCTTCAGCTCCCAGTACGCGGCCCAGGGTTCGAGCGTGTGGCCCTGGGCCTGTGGCAGCAGGGCCGCGAGCCGGGCCTTGTCGCCGCGCTGGAAGGCCTGCTTCATCTGCAGCAGGACGTCGTCGTTGGTGTTGGTCTGTGCGCATGCCGGCTGGGCCAGGGCCGCCAGGGCCACCGCGAGACCGGAAAGAAGATGTCTACAGGGTGCCAAAATGCTTCGAAACTGCATCGAGGGATTATGGACAAAGCACCTCACGAAAAACGCGAAGAAACGGCATCTTTCCTCAAGGCCCAGGTCCGCGCCGCGCTGATCGAACAGCGCCTGGCCATGCCCGACCGGCTGCACAAGGCCGACCTGCTGCAGCGGGTGATGCGCATCTGGCTGGTGGGCCGGCCCGACACCGTGATCGGCGCCTACTGGCCGATCAAGGGCGAGTTCGATCCGCTGCCCGCGCTGCACCGCTGGAAGGAGGACGGCGAACTGCTGGCCGAGTCGCAGCGCCGCCGCATCGGCCTGCCGGTGGTGAATCGCGAGCACAAGACGCTGACCTTCCATGCCTGGTACCCGGGGTGCCCGATGGAGAACGACGCCTACGACATCCCCAAGCCCAAGGACACCGAGTTGATCGTGCCGACGCTGCTCTTCGTGCCCTGCCTGGGGTACAGCGCCGGTGGCTATCGGCTCGGCTACGGCGGTGGCTTCTACGACCGCACGCTGGCGTCGCTGGAGCCGCGGCCCTTCACGGTGGGGCTGGGCTTCACCAATGGGTTCATCGAGGACTTCGAGCCGCAGGGGCATGACGTGCCGCTGGATGCGATCCTGAACGACAACGGGGTGGTTTGGCCGGTGGGGTGATGCGGGGTGCTATCAAATTGATAGCTTTTCGCGCTTGCTGGGCGGGCGGTTTGGGCATTTTTCTTGATGAATTTGGGCCTTGCTCAGGGACAGCTGCCACCCCGCCAGCGCCGCGTCGCAGGCGCATTCAGAAGGGCTTTCGGTCGGGCCATCGCTTCGCTCGGCCCCGCGCAGCTTGAGCCGCGGCGCGGCTGGCTGTTACTCC
>NZ_CABFMN010000006.1 GCF_901875635.1 Xylophilus ampelinus
AGTAGGTTGAACACCTGGCTCAATTTTGGGTCGGCACAACCCTCATAAGTGGCTCAGTTTTCGGTCGGCGCCAACAGGCGAGGCGCCGTTCTCCAAGCGCCGGCACATGTTTCAGAACATCGGCGACGGGACGTACTTCCACTCGGGTCTACTCGCCATTCGAGCCGCAGTCGCCGCGAAGACGAACATCACTTACAAAATTCTCTTCAACGACGCAGTAGCAATGACGGGTGGGCAGCATCACGATGGCCCGCTGGATGTCCCCACAATCGCGCAACAAGTTCACGCCGAGGGTGTGAAGCGCATCGTGGTCGTCAGCGACGAGCCCGAGAAGTACCCGGCTGACATCAGGTGGCCCCCAGGTTTGACCGTTCACCATAGGGATGACATCAACATCATCCAAGAAGAGTTGCGGGAAATTGAGGGGACCACTGCACTCATCTATGACCAGACTTGCGCTGCAGAGAAGCGCCGGCGGCGCAAGCGCGGGAAGTTCCCGGACCCAGCCAAGCGCCTGCTTATAAACGACTTGGTCTGTGAGGGATGCGGCGACTGCGGCGTGAAGTCCAACTGCGTTTCGGTGCAGCCGCTCGAGACGGAGCTTGGTCGCAAGCGCACCATCGACCAGTCCTCCTGCAATAAGGACTACTCGTGCGTAAAAGGCTTCTGCCCAAGCTTCGTCACGGTGCTTGGCGGGTCACTTCGCAAGCCAGAACGAATCGCCGACTCTGGCGGCCTGTTCGTCGCTCTTCCCGAACCTCAACTGCCATCACTTGAGAGCGGCGTATACAGCATCCTGGTCACGGGCATGGGCGGCACTGGCGTGGTGACCATCGGTGCGATTTTGGGGATGGCCGCGCACCTTCAGGGATTGGGCTGTGGCATTCTGGACATGGCTGGTCTTGCGCAGAAGGGCGGCTCGGTATGGAGCCACCTGCGGTTGGGCAAGTCACCCGAGTCCATCAAGACCATCCGCATCGCAGCCGGAGGTGCGAACTTGGTTCTTGGGTGCGACATGATTGTGGCCGGCAACTCGAAAACGCTTGTCGCTACGCGTAAGGGACGCACACGCATGGTCGTCAACACCCAGGAGACGATGCCGGGCGAGTTCTCCCGTAAGGCCGACATGCAGTACCCGCGGGGAAGCCTTCAAGGAAACATCGTTGACGCGGTCGGCGCAGAGAGCGCAGATTTTGTGGAGGCTGGACGCATCGCAACGGCTTTGCTGGGTGACGGCATTGCGGCGAACATGTTCATGCTAGGGTTCGCGTACCAGCGCGGCCTGATTCCCGTAGCGGCCGATGCGATAGAGAAGGCCATCGAACTAAATGGTGCCCAGCAGCAAATGAACCGCGACGCATTCCTTTGGGGGCGTAGGACAGTCGCGGATGCCAAGGCTGTCGAGCGTGTCTTAGCCAACCTTCAAACCAACGACCACGCTGGCCTTTCGCCGGCAGTCATCGACGACCTGGACGAGGCAATCGAGTGGCGCAAGCGCTTCCTCACCGACTACCAGAACGCGGCCTACGCAGCACAGTACGCGGCCTACGTGGAGCAAGTTCGCGTCGTTGAACGCAGCAGCTTTCCAGGGCGCAACGTGCTCACGCGTGCCGTGGCAAAGTATTACTTTAAGCTGATGGCCATTAAGGATGAATACGAAGTAGCCCGCCTCTACACCGACACTGGCTTCCTGCGCAGTGTCGAGCGCAAGTTCGAAGGCGACTTCAAGCTGGTGTTCAACCTAGCCCCGCCAATCCTTTCGACGCGAGACCGAGCGACCGGTGAACCCAGGAAACGCGAGTTCGGCCAGTGGACTATTCCGGCCTTTCGCATTCTGGCGAAGCTTCGATTCCTCCGCGGCACAGCATTTGACGTTTTCGGCCGGACAGATGAGCGCCGGATGGAACGGGCGCTGATTCAGGAATACAAATCGAACATCGACCAAGCGCTGGCGGTCATCGCCTCCACCAGAGACATCGGTCACTACGAGGCGGCAGTCAAGCTCGCGGAGTTGCCGGAGGGTATCCGCGGTTATGGCCATGTCCGAGCGCGCGGAATCGCTGCTGCACGTGAGCAAGAGAAGGTACTTATTGAGTCGCTTCACCGTCGCGTCATAGCGCTGAAAAAGGCAGCCTAGGATGTTTCGACCTGGGCGAAACGAGCTCGAACATGGCTGAGCCGCCCCGGCTTTCGCGGAGGCCGATTGGCTTGAGCCAGGCCGGATTGGCCTGCCGGTCGACATTGCGATAGTAGTTGGCCTTGAATTCAGCTGGGGGCACGTAGCCGAGTGGGGCCATCAGCTGAAGGTTGTTGAAACACGACCACTCCAGAGTCGCCAGTTCGACAGCTTCCCGGGTCTTCCAGGGAGCCCGGCGCTGGATCAACTTGGCCTTGTACAACCCGTTATCGTCTCTGCCAGAGCGTTGTCGTAGGGGTCACGCTTGATCCACACGGAGGATTCGATACCGGCCTCGGCCAACCGCTCGGTGTAGCGGATGCTGACGTATTGCGACCCACTGGTGCGCCTCAGAGGCCGGCGCGGTCGCTGCTGAAAACAGTCTATTTGAAATGCTGCGTCGCGGCGCTGTCTCGCTCTGACCCTGAACAGCGCGTATGCTACTGGTCTCAAAAGGAATTGTGGGTAAAGTTGGGACGTTCGTCGTCCAATCTTTTGGCAAGCGCCTCGCGCCGGGTGGGGCCGTACGTCAGGGTATCTTTCTGCCAGGGTTCTGACCAACGGCCGCGTGCCGAACTCACCGTTTTCTTTGTTGCTGCGTCCGTCTCTCCTCCCGTGCTTATTGCTGTGTGGCTGCTGTGGGCCCGGCGCACCTAGCCACGTGTTCTTCGGCGCCTACTTCCCGGGCTGGCTGATCTTCACGCTGCTGTGGGGCCTGCTGGCCGCCGGCGTGCGCGTCGCCATGGTGCTGGCCGGCGCAGGCGCGGCCTGGCCCTGGCCCCTCGCGCTGTGCCTGTCAGCGGGCTTCCTGCTCGCGCTGGGTCTCTGGCTGCTGACCACCGGAGGCTTGCCATGAAGGCCGCGGGCCACACGTCGACGCCGCGGTGGCGACGGGCCGTGGTGCTGGGCGTGGTCGTGCTCGCGCTGGGTGGCGGCGCCTGGGTGTTGCATCAGCGCGGCCAGACCGTCGCGTCCGATGACGCCACGCTCGACGCCGAGGTGGTGCACATCGCCTCCACGGTCGGCGGCCGCATCCTGCGCATCGGCGTGCAGGAGAACGGCACCGTGCGCGCCGGCGACGAGCTGTTCCAGATCGACCCCGAACCCCTGCAGCTCGCCGTGCGCCAGGCCGAGGCCGATTTGGCGCTGGCCCGCGCCAGCCTCGCGACCCAGCAACGCGGCGTGGGCACGCAGCGCTCCGCCGCCGTGCTGGCCGCCGAACAGACCCGGCGCACCGAAACCAACCTCGCCCTCGCCCAGCGCACCGTCGAGCGGCTGCGCCCGCTGGCGGACAAGGGCTACGTGCCGCAACAGCAGCTCGACCAGGCGCTGACCGCCGAGCGCGATGCGCAGACCTCGGTGCGCCAGGCGCGCGAGCAGGAACGCGCTGCGCTGCAGGCCGTCGGCACCGACGACGGCGGCGCGGCCGGCGTGCAGGCGCGCGAGGCCGCCCTGGCGCTGGCGCGGCACGCACTGGCCAGCGCGACGGTGCGCGCGCCGCACGACGGCCGTGTGGCCGGGCTCACGGTCTCCAGCGGCGAAGTCATCGCTCCGAACCAGACGCTGTTCACGCTGGTGCTCTCGCACGGCTGGTCGGCCGTCGCCAACCTGCGCGAATCGGACCTGTCGCGCATCGCCGTGGGCGACTGCGCGACGGTCTATTCGATGATCGACCGCCGGCGCCCGATCCGCGGCACGGTGCAGGGCATCGGGGCCGGCGTGCTGGACGCCGAGCGCATCAACCTGCCGCGCAACCTGCCCTTCGTGCAGAAGTCGATGAACTGGGTGCACGTGGCGCAGCGCTTCCCGGTGCGCGTGCAGCTGGAGGACGCCCCGCAGCCCCTGCTGCGGCTGGGCGCCAGCGCGGTGGTCGAGGTGCGCCATGGCGACGCCTGCCGCTGAGACCCTGCCGGCGCCCGCGTCGCGCGCCGAACTGCACAAGCTCGGCCAGTGGCTGCGCCCCGCGCCGGGCCGGCTCGAGTTCGCGCTGCGGCTGGCGGCGGTGTGCACGCTCGCCGCCGGCGTGTCGGAGTGGTTCCAGCTGCCCGAAGCCGCGCTGACCGCCTACGTCGGCTTCTTCCTGCTGCGCGCCGACCGTGCGACCAGCGTGGCGCTGAGCGTCGCGCTGCTGGTGCTGGTCACGGTGCTGATCGGCGTGGTGCTGCTGCTTTCGCAGGCCGTCATCGGCCGGCCCGCAGTGCTGCTGGCCGCGATGACGCTGATCGCCTTCGGCCTGTTCTTCCTCGCCTCGGCGACCAAGCTCGCACCGGTGGGCGGCATCCTGGCCATGATCCCGGCCTTCGCGCTTTCGCTGCTGGGCCCGCTGCCCTCGGGCGAACTGGCCACGCGCGCATTGCTCTACGTGTGGCTGGCGGTGGCGATACCGGCCGGCGTGTCGATCGCGCTCAACCTGCTGGTCGCGCCGGCGCCGCGCCGCCTCGCCGGGCGCGCGATGGCGCATCGCCTGCGGGCCGCCGCCGTGGTGCTGCGTGCGCCCGGCACCGACAGCCGCGCCGAGCTGCAGGCATTGCGGCACGAAGGCACGGCCGAAATCGCGGGTTGGCTGCGGCTGGCGGCGCTCGAGCACGGCAGCCCGCCGCGCGACCTGCTGGCGCTGCGATCGGCCTGCGACGCGACGGCCCGCGTGCTGCTCCTGGTCGAGGTGCTGGACGGTGCACTCGACGTGCCGGCCGCGCGCGCGAGCGTCGCCGAAACGCTCGAGGGCATGGCCGAGATCCTCGAGGCCGGCGGGTACCCGGTCGACGTCGATCTGCCGGTGATCGCATCGGGCCTGCCGGCGCCCGCCGGCCAGGCGGTGGCGGCGCTGCGCAGCACGCTGGCGCACTTCGCCGATGCCGTGCCGGCGCCGCCGGACCCGGACCCGAGCGCCGGCTTCTTTGCCACCGATGCCTTCGGCAGCCCGCGGCATGTGCGCTTCGCGCTCAAGGCCACCGGTGCCGCGATGGCCTGCTACCTGCTCTACACGGCGCTGGACTGGCCGGGCATCCACACGGCCTTCATCACCTGCTTCATCGTCGCGCTGGGCACCACCGGCGAGACGGTGGAAAAGCTCAGCCTGCGTATCGCCGGCTGCCTGGTGGGCGCGGCGGCCGGCGTGGCCACGCTGCTGTGGGTGCTGCCCGGCGTCGACGGGCTGGGTGGGCTGCTCGCGCTGCTCTTCGTCGTGACCCTGGGCGCCACCTGGGTCGCGGCCGGCAGCCCGCGCATCGCCTACGCGGGCTTCCAGATCGCCTTCGCCTTCTACCTGTGCGTGCTGCAGGGCAGCGGGCCGTCCTTCGACCTCGTCGTCGCGCGCGACCGCGTGATCGGCATCCTGCTGGGCAACGCCGTGGTGTACCTGGTCTTCACGCGCCTGTGGCCGGTGAGCGTGGCCTCGCGCATCGACACCGCGCTGGCGGCGCTGGTGCACCGGCTGGCACGCGTGAGCGAGGCGCCCGATACGCGCCAGGCCGCCATCCAGGCCGCACGTGCCGACGCCGCCTGCGGCGCCATCGCGGGCGACCTCGCGCTGCTCGGCTACGAGCCGGCCGGCATCCACCCGGGCGGCCCGTGGACCGCGCAACGGGCGCGCACGCTGCACTGCGCGGGTGCGCTCATCGCGCCGCTGGCCCTGCAGACCGGCGAGCCGCGGCTGCCCGCATCGCTCGATGCGCTCGCCCACCGCATCGCTGCACCGGCCGATGCCGCGCCCGCCCCGGCGCCGCTCGCGGCGCTGCCGCCCTGGCTCGCGCCCCGGCTGCAGGCGCTGGCGGACTGCGTGCACGACCAGGCCGCGTCCCCGGCCGCACTTCCCGCCACCCCGTCCCATGCCACGCCCTGACCGTGCCCCCCTCCGATGGGGCATCGCCATGCTCGCCCTGCTGGCGGGCTGTGCCGGCGTCGACCCGCAGCTCGCACCCGCGCGGCCCGATGCGCCCTGGCGCCCGCCGGCCGCGCCACCCACCGAGGGTTTCGTGCTGCCGCCGCAGCCTGCGCTGGCGGCGCTGCCCCCCACGGAGGACGTCGATGCCGCGCATGTCTACACGCTGCCCGAGCTCGTCGACCTGGCGCAGCGCCACCACCCGGCCACCCGCATCGCCTGGATCGAGGCGCTGAACGCCGCGCAGGCCGAAGGGGTGGCCCGCAACAGCTGGCTGCCCCACCTGTCGGCCAGCGTGCTCGCCGGCTACCAGCGCCGGCGCAGCGAGGGCGACGGCCGCCTGCTGGATGTGCAGAGCGATGGCAGCGGGCGTGCCGCCGTCGGCGTGCTGTCGCTGCAATGGCTGCTGTTCGATTTCGGCGAACGCACCGCCCTGGCCGATGGCGCACGCCAGGGCGCCCTGGCGGCGGGCATCGGCTTCACGGCCGTGCACCAGCAACTGATCGAATCGGTGTGCCTGGCCTACTACCGCCTCGGTGCGGCGCGCTCACGCATCGCGGTCGCGCAGCGCGCACTGGCCAACAGCCGTCAGGTGCTGGAGGCTGCGCGCGCACGCCATGCGCAGGGCGTGGGCACGGTGCTCGACGTCGCCCAGGCGCGCCAGGGCGAAGCGCAGGCCGAGCTCGCCCGTGTGCAGGCGCACGCCCGCGAGCGCGATGCCTACCACGCGCTGGTGGCCGCGCTGGGAATCTCGCCCCTGTCGCCGCTGCAGGTGGCCGAGGCGCCCGCCCCGCGGCTGGACCGCAGCGCCGAGGCTCCGGTGGAGCGCATCGTGGCCGAGGCGCTGGCGCGGCGTCCCGACGTGCAGGCGGCCCACGCGGCGCTGCTGGCCAGCGAGGCCGCGTCGCGCGCGAGCGAAGCGGCCAGCAAGCCGAAGGTGTTCCTTGCCGCCTCGGCCTCGCGCAGCACGGGCGCCGCCAGCGTCTCGGCGCTGCCGGGCATCGGCCAGCAGGGGCCGACACTCAATCTCGCGGGCAGCGGCAGCGGGGCGGGCGTGTTCGTCGGCGTGACGGTGCCGATCTTCGATGGCGGGCTGCGCGCGTCGTCGCAGACGCAGGCCCGCCAGCGCGTGGACGCCGCCGCCGCGCGGCTCGAACGCACGCAGCAGCAGGCGGTGCAGCAGATCGTCGCGGCACAGGACGCGCTGCGCAGCGCGCTGGCCTCGGCCGAAGCCGCCGAGACGCTGCAATCCACGGCGGCGCTGATGCACGACGCGGCGCTCGATGCCTACCGCCACGGCGTCGGCACGGTCACGGCCGTCGCGCTGGCCGACACCCAACTGCTCGAAGCCGGCCAGGCCCTGGCCGACGCCCGCGCCGCGGCGCAGTCGGCGGCCGTCACGCTGGCCTTCGCCACCGGGGCGCTGGGCGCGGCGCCGCGCTGAAAAGGAGAGAGGTTCATCCAAGCCGTCGTTGGTGTCACACTGCGTAGTCGACCGCGCTCCCTTCCCTTGAGCAACAGCATCTATGCACCCAGACTGAGTGCAGTAAGCGACCAGCCACGGCATCTTGACTGACCGAGCCTTGCCGATGACCGCTGTCCGGCCCATTGCTGTCGCGGCGCCAGCGGCGACCAGCGGCATGACACGACCCTGAACCGACATCCACGGCCCTGATTCCGGCGTCACGAAGCGGTCGGACCGGTACGCCGGCCGCCCCGTGGTAAGCGTCCGGCAAACCCATGCCTACCGAGGCCGGTGATCAGGCGTCGGCAGGTTTCCAGCGGTGTGGCAGGAGCTCGACGATGCGGCTGGCCTTGTGCGTGGGCAGCCGGGTGAGCACGTCCTTGAGGTAGGCATACGGGTCGTGCCCGTTCATGCGGGCCGACTGAATCAGGCTCATGACGGCGGCCGCTCGCTGGCCCGCACGCAGGCTGCCGGCAAACAGCCAGTTGTTGCGACCGATGGCAATGGGCCGGATCTGGTTCTCGATCCAGTTGTTGTCCACCGGCAGTTGCGGGTCATCAATGAATTGTGTGAGCGCCACCCAGCGCCGCAGGCTGTAGTCCAGCGCCTTGGCGGTTGCTGATCCGTCGGGTACCTGGCGCCGTTGCAGCGTCATCCATTCATGCAGGCCGTCCAGGATCGGCCGGGTCTGCTGCTGCCGAACGGCATGCCGCTGTTTGGTGTCCAGCTCTTTGACTGCGCGCTCGATCTCATAGACCCGGGCGAACTGTTGCAGGGCGAACTTGGCGATCTGGCTCTGGTTGGCCGCGTGCAGGTCGAGGAACTTGCGTCGTGCGTGGGCCAGGCAGCCCACCTCGGTCACGCCGCTGGCGATCAGTGCCTTGTAGCCACTGAAGTCGTCGCCGGTCAGGCTGCCCTTCCAAGCCTTGTCGGTGCCGTGCCCCAGGAAGCGCCGGACGTGCTAGCCCGAGCGCGACTCGCAGAAGTCGTAGACCACAGCCTTGATGCCTTCGAAGGCCCCCGGCGCATAGGCCCAGAGGTAAGCGCGGTGCGTCTTGCCCTCGCCGGGCTTGAGCATGGCCACCGGTGTCTCATCGGCGTGCAGCACCCGGTGGCCCAGGATCTCGGTCTTCAGTGCATCGACCAGCGGCTGCAGCCGCACCCCGCAGGTGCCCACCCACTGCGCCAGGGTCGACGCGGGATGGCCAGGCCGGCGCGGCCGAAGATCGCCTCCTGCCGGTACAGCGGCAGGTGATCGGCGTACTTGCCCACCAGCACCTGGGCCAGCAGGCCGGTGGTGGGGATGCCCTTGTCGATGACGTGCGCGTCGACCGGTGTCTGTTGAATGGTCTCGCACCGGGCGCAGGCCCACTTGCCGCGGATGTGGCACTCGACGCTGAAGACGCCGGGCACATAGTCCAGCTTCTCGGCCACGTCCTCGCCCACGCGCTTCATCTGACACCCACACGCGCATGTGGTGGACGTGGGTTCGTGGCGGATCTCGCGGCGTGGCAGGTGCGCTGGCAAGGGCAGCCGCTTGGCTTGTTTCTTCTCGGAGGTGGCCGGTGCTTGCGTCTGAGCCAGGGCGTCGATCTCGCTGGCCACGGCCGCCAGGTCCGCTTCAATCTCGTCTTCGAGCAGGCTCTTCTGCTCGGGGTTGAATCGCTCGGACTAGGCGGCGAACTTCATGCGCTTGAGCAGCGCGTTCTCGTGGGTGAGCTTGTCCAGCAGCGCGCTCTGGTGGCGAACCAGAACCATCAGCCGAGCGGTCAGCTCGCGCAGTTGTTCTGCATCAGACTCTCCAGCGATTGCGGATCGACCACCATGGGCAGGACTGTGCCAGCGCCGGTGCAGCCGCACCATCGGCGCATGCCCCAATTGGCAAGTGCTTGCGCACAGGCCAGAGTCAGATCACGGTGATGACGCCACCATCGCCCCGACGCTGCCAGGGCAGGCCCAGCACCAGCGCATCGAACTGCGAGCGACTGAGAGTGGCGGTCAACGCACCCTCACGAGGCCAGACGAACTTGCCGCTGTTCAGGCGCCGTGCTGCCAGCCACACCCCGATGCCGTCGTGCACCAGCACCTTCATGCGGTTGGCTCGCCGGTTGGCAAACAGGTAGGCGTGATGCGGGCGCGCAGCACCGAAGACGGCCGCCACGCTGGCCACAGCGGTGTCTGTGCCGGCACGCATGTCCAGCGGCTCGGTGGCCAGCCACAGGGCATCGATGCGGATCACTTGAGCAGCTCGCGCATCCAGGCCGCGCAGTGCTCGGCCGCGCAGACCGGCCAGGTCAGCGAGATGCTGGTAGCGCCACGGCGCAACTCGATGCGGATGTCCGGGGCCGGCGCACAGCTGGGCGCAGGCAGTGTCACCGGCACGAAGGAGGGGACTTGCACATCTGCGCTGGGGGCATGGGCCAGCCGGCGCCATTTGTGCACGACATTGGCGTTGATGCCGTGCGAGAGCGCAACCCTGGCCGCCGATGCACCGGGCTGGGCGCACTCGGCCAGTATCTGTTGCTTGAGCTCGGCGCTGTGGCGCCGACGGGTCTTATTCTTGGCTTCGTTCATGGTGTCCACCTATCTCGTTTGGTGGACACCATCGTTGCCGCTTACGTCGTGAACCTCAAGGGTGGGATGACCGTGCGCTTACGCCCCGTGGAAGGCACACACGGGTAGACGTTAGTCAGGGCGATAGAGGCGCAGCGCGCGGGTTCAGACCGTGCGGGCTAGCCGCCCGCTCCATGGAGGGGTTTGTGGCCGGGACTACTTCGCCGCGGCCACCGTAGGCAAGAGCGGTTCAAACGGGATCGGTTTGAAGGAGCGGCCCACGCGGACAGGACCTCTTCATCCCGATTGCTCAAGCCATACGGTGCTTCACATTTGCCGCCGCGGTAGGCTCGTCAGCTAGGCAATTTCGCCGCCAGCAGATCGATCTTCTCGATGTTCGGCGGTGTACTGAGCAAAGCGCCTGCGTTCGCCATCAAAGCGGCGGCGATCGGACCGTGCAGGTGAGCCTCGCGGCCGGCCTCGTCCGCAAAAGCGTCAAAGACGCCGAACGTCGATGGGCCGAACTTCAGTGCGAACCAGGCGGTGGTGCCCGACTCGGCGTTGGCGAGCGGCAACGCACCTCGCAGAAAGTCGGCAACGGCGGCTTCCTGGCCAGGCTTGGCTTCGAGGCGGACAAACAGGGCGAACTTGGTCATAGAGTGATCCTCTGGCTGAACGGGAGAGAGCATTGGTAAGTCCAGAGTCTCGGTCGAGGTGGCGGTTTCTGCGAGTGGCGGGAATGCCAACATTGATATCATTTTCGCCATGAATCTACACTTTCTGGTTCTCGACGGCGTGTTCGACCTGGGTCTTGCTGCACTCATGGACACACTGAGCACGGCCAATGAACTAGCGGGCTCGCTCGCACAGGCGCCGCCGCCCATCAGCGTCACTTTGGTCGGCGTTCGGCGTCGCGTGCGCACCGCGCACGGTCTGACGGTACCGGTCGTGCCAGTGCAGCGCGTGCAAAACCCTGACGTTGTTCTGGTGCCCGCGCTCAGCGCCAAGATGCCAGACGCGCTCGCCGCGCGCCTCGCGCATGCGGATGTGGCCGACGCGGTCGTCGCCTTGCAGCGATGGTCAAGCGCCGGCGCGGCCACTGGCGCCGCCTGCACCGGCACCTTCTTGCTGGCGGAGAGCGCGCTGCTAGATGGTCAGCGCGCCACAACTTCGTGGTGGCTGGCGCCAATGTTCCGGCAGCGCTATCCGCAAGTGGTGCTCGACGAGTCCCGCATGCTTGTGAATTCGGCCGGGTTCACCACAGCCGGCGCCGCCTTGGCTCATCTCGACCTCGCATTGAGCGTCGTGCGCAGCCGTAGCCCGGCGCTGGCGGCTCTGGCGGCGCGATACCTGCTGGTAGAGGCCCGCGGCTCGCAAGCTGAGTTCGTAATCCCCGATCACCTAGCCCATGCCGACCCGGTGGTCGAGCGCTTCGAGGGCTGGGCCAGGCAGCAACTCGCGCACGGATTCTCTCTCGCCGATGCGGCCATCGCAGCGGGCGCCAGTGAACGCACCTTGGCGCGGCGCGTGCAAAGCGTGTTGGGCAAGACACCCCTCTCGTACTTTCAGGATCTGCGCGTCGAGCGCGCGGTGCATCTGCTGCGAACCGGCAGCGAGAGCGTTGACCAAATCGCCGCACAGATTGGCTACTCCGACGGTGTGACCCTTCGCGCCTTGTTGCGGCGCAGGCTGGGCCGCGGCGTGAGGGAGTTACGCGGTCGTGCCTGATCAGCGCCGCGCGGTACAGATCGATGAAGTGCGCGAATGCTGCCGGTGCTGAACGTACTCAACTACGCGGTGCTGACTGCGTGCAAGCCGCGCCACCGGCACCAGGTATTCCTGTCGTTCCTGCGCGAGATCGACAAGGCCGTTCCCGCCGAGTTGGACATCCACTGCTCGCCGACAACTACGCCACCCACAACCATCCGAAGATCAAGGCATGGCTGGCGACGCGGCCGCG
>NZ_CABFMN010000007.1 GCF_901875635.1 Xylophilus ampelinus
ATATGTCGAGCCTACCAGAATCATCGAAATAACGAAGGACTTCCTGTCTACATAACCATTCACTTCACATAGTTCGGGTTATGTGGAGCTCCACATAAGCCGAAGGCCATGGACGGCTCGTCCGGATCGATCTCGGTCAGCAGCCATGTGGCACCCGCGTCGGGCGTGAAGAGCTTCACGACCGGCGGCGGATCGAACAGCTCGTCGCGCGCCTGATGGGCCCTAGACGCGCGGCCGTTGGCCACCAGCCGTTCAACTTGTTCATCGGTGAGAAAGGGGTACGAGGACGTCATGACGCGCTCCTGAAAGGTTTCGGGCGGGATTGCCCGAGGACCGTCCTGGGTCACGCCGCAGCGGAGCAGTCAAGGCACGCAGTCGGCCGCAGGCCGCAAGCGCGCTCAAGCGCGCGCAGGCCTTGACGGCGAGAGCGGTGTGACACTATCCAGGTCACGCAAGCCAGCCACCCCGCCGTCCCACCCCAGCACGAGGCGAAGCGAGGTGGCAAACGACCGCCGCGTCGCGCGGACGCAGGGCGCGCCGATGAAGCGTTCGCGCGCAGCGCGCTGTTCGCCAACAAGGAAAAAGGGGCTCACGCCCCACCTCAGACCAGGCCGCGCTCGGCGAACGAGACCGTCCGCGTTCCCGCCACGACGATGTGATCAAGAACCCGGACATCCACCAGCGCCAGCGCTTGCTTCATCGTCGCGGTCAGCACTTCATCCGCTCGCGACGGTTCGGGGATGCCGCTCGGATGGTTGTGCGCCAGGACGACGGCGTCCGCACCCAGGTTGAGCGCCTCACGCAGGACCTCGCGCGGGTAGACGCTCGTCTGCGTCAACGTGCCGCGAAAGAGATCCTTTGCCGCGAGCAGGCGATGCTGGCTGTCCAGGAAGAGCACAAGGAAGCTCTCGTGCCCTTGCCCGGCGAAGTGCAGTCGCAGATAGTCCTTCACAGCCGCCGGCGACCCGAAGGCCGTGCCGTCACGCATCGGCTCCGCAAGGGTTTCCTGTGCCAGCGCCAGGCCCGCTGCCAGCAGGCGATAGGCCGGGCACGAGGACTCCCGCGCGACGTTGGAAAGCTTGAGCATCGAGCGGCCACAGCTTTCATAAGCCGGCGCGGCTTCGTCGCCAAGAAACAGTCGCAGCTGATCGACGACACGCTGCTCGAAGGGGGAATAGTCGGTCATGGGAGGCACTCTTGGAAGAGCGCAGGCGGGATTGCCTGCGTGCCTCCTGCTCTCCCCGCCGCAGCGCAGCGCTCAAGGCCGCCGCAGGCGCACGGCACGTGCCGAGCACGCAAGGCGTGCGCAGGGCCTTGAACGCGAGAACGGTGGGGTAGCGTCCAGGCACACAGGCAAGCCCCTCCCCCCTTTACCGGACTACGCGTCTTCAGGCTCGCGCTGCACAGGTGTGGGCGGACGGGACCGACCTATCATTTGGCGCGATGACATCTGCCCTGCCCTCTCGAGAAAGCCTCACGGTCGAATTCAAGAGCGATCGCACCCAGCTGCCGGACAGGCAGCTGGTCGAGGCGATCGTGTGCATGGCCAACAGCGAGGGCGGCGAGCTCTGGCTCGGCGTCGAAGACGACGGCACGCCCACGGGCCTGCACGCCAACCATGCCGACCTTGCCGGGCTCGAGGGCGTGGTGGCGTCGCGCACTGCCCCGTCGCCTGCCGTGAAGGTCGAGCGCGTCGCGCTGCCGCAGGCTGTGGTGGCGCGCATTGAAGTGCCCAGATCCGGCAGCGACGTGTCGACCACGGGCGGCGTCTACCTGCGCCGACGGCTCAATGCCGGCGGCCTGCCGGAATGCGTGCCGATGCTGCCGCACGACCGGGTGAGCCGCGGGTCGACCTTCGGCCGCCACGATGTGTCCGCCCAGCCGGTGGCCGGGGCCCAGCTGTCGGACCTGGACCCGCTGGAGCGCGAGCGGCTTCGGCAGAACATCGAGCAGTACGGCGGCGACCGTGTCCTGCTCGAGCTCGATGACATGGGCCTCGATGGCGCGTTGGGACTGACGTCGCGGGGCGCCGACGGGACGCGCGTGCCCACGCTCACGGGTCTGCTGCTCATCGGGCGCGAAACGGCGCTGCGCGAACTCGTCGCGCCGCACGAGCTCGCCTTCCAGGTGCTCGAGCGCGAGGCGGTCGGGTTCAATGAATTCCGCCGCTTCCCACTCCTGAAGTTGCTGGACTGGCTCGAGACGAGTTTCCGGCCCTACAACCCCGAGCGGGAGATCCAGGTCGGGCTGTTCCGGGTGCCGGTGCCAAAGGTCGATCCCCGGGCGTTCCGTGAAGCCGTTGCCAACGCCTTGGTGCATCGCGACTATCACCGCCTCGGCGCCGTGCACGTCCGGCTCGACGATGACGGACTGACCATCAGCAATCCGGGCGGGCTGGTCGACGGCGTCACGGTGGCCAACCTGCTCGTCACCGAGCCGCGGCCCCGCAATCCCGCGTTGGCCGATGCCATGAAGCGCATCGGACTGGTGGAGCGTTCCGGCCGGGGCGTGGACGCGATCTACCGGGGCATGCTGCGATTTGGCCGGCCGGAGCCCGACTACCGGTGCACTGACAGCAACAGCGTGGTGCTCAGGCTGAGCACCGCGCATGCCGACGAGGCGTTCCTGCGCATGGTGGTGGAGGAAGAGGGTCGGCGCAAGACACCGCTGCCGATCGACACGCTGATCGCGTTGGCGGCGCTTGGCGCGGCCAAGCATGAGCGCCGAGGAACTCGCACAACAGATCCAGCACGACGTGCTTCAGGCCAAGCGCACCCTGGAGGCGCTGGTCGAGACCGGACTTGTGCAGGTCCATGGCAATTCGCCACGCACGCGCAGCTACATGTTGGCGCCGCAGTTGTATGGCATCCAACGGGCCGACCGCGTGGCGTACACGCGCCAGGCTGGGCTGAGCAGCCTGCAGCATGAGCAACTGGTCCTGAATTTCGCCCGTCAGCACGGCCGCGTGCGACGAGCGGACGTCGTGGAGCTGTGCCGGCTGAAAGAAGGCCACGCCAAGGCGCTGCTCGTGCAAATGAGGGACGCGGGCCAGCTTGTGGCGCACGGGAACCGCGGCGGCACCTTCTATGTGCTTCCCACAGCGCACCAGGATCCGAGTTGAGCACTGACATTGGGAGAAGTTTGGGAGCGATCGGACGGCCTCTCCTTAATGAAATCAACCACTTAGTGAGTGGCTTAGGCAAAAGTTTGGGAGACTTTGGGAATGATTGGGCGCCGGCCTCGGGGCAGGACCGCCCTTCCTCGCACTCACCCTCGACATCGCGGCGAGGCGCAGTGCGTGGCACCCTCTCGTCGCGCGCCGCCATCAGTGGAACCGCCGCCGGCATGCGGCTTTCAGACCAACGCCACGATGGGGAGATCCGGCGGCAGAGCTGAGCGACGTCCGCGCTGACGTCTGAGCAGTGCAGGCAGCGGCGTCTCAATTAGCCATCCCCGCTCGACAAGAAACAGAAAAAGGCCCTGTAGGATCGTTCGCGCCTGGCGGATCGCAGCCGCGCAAAGGGGGCCCTCAACGGGACGCCACAGGGGGCTCCACCGCTGGCCGTGCCGGGGTCCACACCAATGGGGCGGCGGCGCCGCCAGAAACCGGAAGTAGGCATCCAGGTCCTCGGCCCCCAGCGACGAGAGGGGCTTTTGGTGCTCCAGCACACACCACAGGAGCAGGCGCTCGGCCTCTTTGCGATAACTGCGCGCCGTCGCCGGCTGCAGGGCTCTTCCCGCCTGGCCAGTGCGTGCACCCGAATTCAGCCACCTCCGCACCGCGTCCAGGTCCGTGGCGGCCTCCAGAGCACAGCGCGATGCCGGCGCGCGGTTTCTGCCGTCACGGCCGTCCAGGTGTGAAGGAACGAGCAGCTTGTCCAGGGGGACCAGCGCCGTCGCCGCAGGAACGGCCTGGGCGATCGCGCCCGCATCCAGCTGGCGGCGCGGCGCGAGCACGTGCGGGGCCAGCTGAAGTCCGATCGACGCTTCATGCGCCTGCAGCCACGCCTGCAGGCGGGCGGCCTTGCCGGCCCCAATCCCTGCTACGTGGCGCCACCAGCGCGCGCCCTGCGTGTTGATGTGGCGGACCAATCGCTCGAGCGAATCCAGTCCCATGCGTTCCAGACGGCGGGCCATCGGCGGCGCCAGCCAGGCGCCGGGTGAGTCGGCGGCCAAGGGCGCCCGCACGGCGCAGGCCTCCAGCCAGCGCAGCGCCTCCAGCTGGCGGGCGATCACGCGGGCGCGCCGGCTCAGCTGCGCCCGCTCTCCCCGCCCCCGCGACGCCGATGGGGTCGGTGGGTAGGCCTCCTCGTAGGCCTCGACCTGCTCGGCTTCCGAGAAGTCCTCCAGACCGCGGGCGCGGGCGAAGTCCTCGAGGCTCGGCCGCTCGACGCGAACCCTGGCGTCGAATCGCGTCGGGTCCAGCAGGATGAGCCGCGCGGTCCCGGGCCGCTGCTCGCGCCGAGCTGCGGCGGCGAATGCCTGACGGATCCAGTCGATGGTCTGCCGGACCTGGCGCCGGTCGCTGCCCTCCCCTTCGGCGCGCAGGTAGCGGTCCCAGCTCGCCCGTGTTTCCAGACCCTGGATCAACGCACGCATGAATGCGAAATGGCCGCCATGCAGTTGACGCAGCGGCGACGTCGAGGCGGGGAGCGGGCGGGCCATGAGCGTCAGCGGCGCAGGCGGCCCCTTGATGGATGCGGCTGGAGCTCCCCTGCGCGTTGGCGGACAGATCGGCGTGGCGACATCGGGTCGTGCATTTAAAAATAATCAATCAACTAATTTTAGCGTGCAGCAGTGAGACAACAGGCGTGATGGAAACTAAATTTGCAGTTATGACAGTCACTTAGCGACGGTCTTGGGAGCAAGAAGTGGCTTGAAGTGCGGGGGCTCTCGCACCGCGGCGCTTGAGTTGAATCTCATGCCGCTGGGTCGACCGTCGCGCAGCAGCCTGCGGTTCGGAGGTCTGCCAGGCTCAGATCGTCATCCCTCCCATGACCCGGTTCTCCTCTTACAGGACGCTGCGCCGTTTCGATCGCAAACACGTTGTTCACGCGATTGCTGTGTGGCTGGACGCGGAGTCCCGAACTGCGGCCGGGCCGTATGAATGGGCTGTTCGATATTGCAAACGAAGACGCCACCCGAAAGTGGCGTCGAGACCCCTCGCGACCGGCCATGCCGCGGGGTCTCGGGAGGGTTGCGCAGTCGGCGGCAGTGGCCGGCGACTTGGCGTTGGGGAGATCGTGGACGGCTTCCCTCCTCCGATCCGGCAAATCCCAACGGATCTCACATAAGGGCGGGCGTTCCTGCGTCGATGCGTTACTCGGCCGTCGGGCCCAGCTGTTTCAACGCCTCTTCAATAGCGCTCAGCACTTGCTCGAGCGGCGCGGCCGCCATTCCTTCCGGCCGAAGTTCCACGGTGATGGCACCGTCTTTGCCGCGTGTCGCTTTGCCGATGCGCACTTCGCCAGCTTGCAGGTTCAGCCGGTCGTTGCGACGCACATGCGCGGGCGAATCCAAAAGTCGCTCGACGACGCTGGACGCCGATGCACCCTGCCCTCGGAGCTTTTCCGCGCGCTTGAGCACGCCTCGCCGGTCCGACTCGAGCGCCGTGCTCAACCGCTCGGCATGGCGGTGTGTGACCTCTAGCGGGCTGCGGAAGCACTCGAGGATGACAGGTGGCAGTTGAGCCACGAGGAGCCCCTTGCGCACCCAGGTATGACTCTGTAGACCAGGTTTCCGAGCCGCAGCGCGATGCCCTGGCGGCCGCCCAGCAAGCGCGGCACGGTGAATGCGCGGCACGCGCCCGCCGGCGGCCAGGACGGCTGGAAACCAGGTTTCAGTGCTTCCATGGTGTGTGTGGGGGCAGACCGGCCGCCCATAATCAGCGCCCTCATGGATGCCCCCTGGAAAGCGGGTCTACAGCGTTCATCCTTGGCCGCACACAAATCGTCACGCTGAGCAATCATGGCGCGTTCCCCGCAGACTCCGTCCAGGCACCGACAACAGACTGCTCGACAAGATCAACGAACGCGTCATAGGCATCGGCGGCCCGCTTGTAGGTTTTGGCAGATCCTTCGTACTTCTGAACGTCGTAGATGGTGGCGGACTCTGCCGCCTTGTTACTGGCCACGCTGGTCTTTGGAATTTCGACCGGCAGCGTGTATTCACAGTAGGTCGCCTGGATCCACTGACGCACCGCGGGCATGGCCGGGTCTGCAGCATCGACGCGCCTGAGAAGAACGTGGAGAAAGTCGAAGTTCTTGCAAGCTCCGTGCTTGGTCTGACCATCCAGGTTGGCCCCGAGGTCGGCGAGCAGGGCGCCGAACTGGGCCGAGGAAGCGAAGTCCAGGCCGGACGGCGGCACCACCACGACGATTCCGTTGACCGCCCACAGTGCGTTGATCGTCACGTACAAGACGGAAGGGGGCGATGGTGCACTCACATTTACACTTGTGGTGGCGGTGTCGAGGAGTCGGATGCTGCGGCGTCCGTCGGAACGCTCCATGAAGGATGGAGGATCTTTCCCCCGCCGTATCGCAGCGATTGCCTGGTCGGCGGTTTGGCAGCGTTGTTGGCACGACGGCACATGCACCCAGCGCGGGTTAGGTGTTGGAGGTGTTGAACGGTTCAACACCCTCTCCTTCTCGCACGGTCTTGCGCTCGATGTCGTCAAGCCACTTTGGGGCCCGCAGCAGTGAAGGAGTACGACAAATCCACGCAAGGCGCTCCAGGTGAATTCCATATTCCCGGCCCATTAACGTACGGCGACTGGCAGCGCGCGGCGCCGGCGGATGTCGCTCTTGATGAGCGTGATGCTCGGTCCGCTGGTTCCAGCAGCAGCTCGTGTGCCCGCCACGGACGATGCCCGACACCACGAGCGAATCCATGTCGCGGAGCCGACGTCGGCATCTGACGGTTGCCATCGGCCGAGTGGTCGGCACTAAACCAGTACTTCCGCATCTCTCGCCGTCTCTCGCGGTGCTGACGAGGGCCATCGCAGGCCAAAAAACCACCGTGCGGTGGCTTTCACGTGGACCGTGCGCTTGCGGCGTCAGCTGGCGTTGGAGTCTGGCGCGCGCTCGCCGAATACGTGGGCTTCAATCCATTTCATCAAGGCAGCCTCGCGTTCCGCCGTGAGCACGCCGGGCTCGAAGCGCACCAGTGCCCTGCCCTGGGCGTCGCGGCTGACCTGAACTTTCGCCGGCGCGGTGGGCTGCGCCGAAGGTGTTGAACCGTTCAACACCCCCTCCCCAGCCTTGCCCATGAGGTGCTCGAACACCTGCCTGCCCGACAACCGGCCCTTCTGCGGCTGCAGCGACTTCGCTCGTCGCACGAGGCCTTCGGGATCACGCTGGAGCGCCTCTCCCAGCGGTTGGGCCCATCGGAACTGGACCTCCAGCGGGGAAGAAAACGCTTCCAGCACCGCCTGCGGAAGACGCGCCAGCGCGAGGCTCTTGGACACCAACGACAGATCGACCGACAGCGCCTCGGCTAGCTTGCGCTGCGAAGGGTACAGGCCGCTGTCCAGTGCACGCCGATACATCATGCCCTGCTCCCAGGCGCTGAGATTCTTGCGGCCCCGGTTCTCGCGTTCCATGGCCTCGAATAGCGCCTTGTCATCTACCTCGGCGATCACGGTCTGGACCGGCAGCCCGAGTTCCAGACACGCGCGGTGCCGGCGGTGGCCGAACACCAGCTCATAGTCTGCTTCCGGGTCGGCGCCGCTCGGCAGCGCCCGTACACAGATGGGCTGAACGTTGGTACCCGTTGCCGCAATCTCGCCGCGCAGTTCCTCGAACGCGTTGTCGGCGAAGGAGTCCGGGTGCCGGTTGGCCCAGCGGGAGGCGCGGATGCGGCGAGGATCGAGCGAGCGCATCGGCACCGCCCCATCGAAGGCCTGAAGCTTGACCTTGAGTTGCTCCGCCTCCTGCATGGCAGCCGACTGCGTGGCCAAGAACATCGCCATGGACCCCGGCGCGGTCTTGGGGCGCCCGGGCACTTGGCCCATGGGCGCGTTGACTTGGCCGGCCTCATGCGGGGGCCGGTCGACGCGGGTTATCGAGGGCTCGGTTAATGCGGCAGGCGAGGGCGCCGGCGCCGGCGCAGCCCCATGGCCAGGAGGGTCGCAAACCGGGGGCAGTTGGACCAGGAGGGCCTTGGCCGCAAGTTTCTTGCTCATCGCTGATGCTCCTTGGTGACGTGTGCGGCGGGTGTTGAACCGTTCAACACCCTCAGTTGCCTGGCCCAGACCGCGTGGATCGAGCCCTCGATCTGCTTGACGAAACTGTCGTAAGCGTCACGGGCGCGCTTGAAGGTGCGGGCGTTGCCGTCGTACCTGGACACGTCGTAGACGGTGCCGAACTCCGCGCTGGCCACTCCCGTGACCGCCGTCTTGGGAATCTCCACCGGCAGGACCTTCTCGGCATAGGTCTGGCCGATCCATTGCCGGATTACCGTGCTTGCAGCGTCCGCGCTGTCCACGCGTGCGAGCAACACGTGGATGAAGTCGAAGTGCTTGTCGACCCCGCGCTGCTCCTGGATCTGGCTCGTCAGGTCGGAAAACAGGCTCCAGAACTGCGAGGCTGAAGCGAAGTCCAGCGCATTGGGCGGCAGCGGCATGATGATGCCGTCAGACGCCATGAAGGCGTTGATCGTGGTGTACGAGAGGGAAGGGGGCGTGTCGATGATCACCACGTCGTAGTCGCTGCGCACGTCGTCGATCCCGAGATCCAGGATACGCCAGAACTCGAAACTCTGGTCCTTTATCTGGCGCGACGGCAGCACGAACTCGGCATTGAACAGCATCGGTGCTGCCGCCACCAGGTCGATGCCGTCCCAGTACGTCGGCCGGATGGCGTAGCGGATCGAGGTTTCGGTGCCCCAGATCAGCGGCAGGATGGTGTCTTCCTCTTCGACCTCGGTGTCGGGAAGGATGCCGAAGAGCGTGCTGAGCGAGCCCTGCGGGTCGGTGTCGATCACCAGCACGCGGTGCCCGAGCAGCGACAGGCCTTGGGCCAGCGTCACGGCGGTGGTGGTCTTGGACACACCACCCTTGAAATTGCCAATGGCGATGGTGACGGCCTCCGCGCCGTCCGGACGCAGCCGCTCCTTGCGGTACTCTCGCACCCACTGCCTGCTCTCCGCCACGGTGAACTCGCGGCGGCTGCGGGAATCGTTCAGGCGTCCGGACGGCAGATCGCCCTTGGCCAACCGGTGTGACACGGATCCCTTCTCCACCTCTAGCATCGCCGCCAGCTGTGTCAGACTGAACAGCGGTGCCTCCTTGCGTGCGGTGGGCGCCAACATGGCAGCGCGGATTTGCTCCATCATCGCCATGGCGCGCTCGGCCTGCGTTGCAATGTCCTTGAGGCTGATGGGTTTGAGTTCGGGCAGGGGGGTGGTGTTCATAGGGGTTCCTTGCCGCAAGTTTACTTTCGCCTTGACGGATAACACCCCAAGTTCGTGAAAATCGTCAAGACAACTCCTATTGCAGGCGTTCTTCGCTTTTGGGAATCGAGTTGCCTTTGGAAGGATTTTAGAAACCTTCAAGCCCTTTAACTCCTTTAGACATCGAAAATGTCTTTGCCGACAACGAGTTAGCTCGGTTCGCGTGAGTGATTTCAGGACCATCTGGCACTCCAACGGGAAATTGGGTGCGTGCACACAGGACGCTCTGGCGAAAGCACAGGGCTTGAGGTGAGTGGACTCGGGACTAGCGCCTTCGATCGTTAATGTCACACACGTGAGGGTTTTCGGGAGATCCAGGTGCCATTGAGGCTTGGCGCTAGCGCTGCGCGCAGGGCATTACAGCCTCTCTAACACCGAATTCGCGTCGTACCCCGGCCGTACTGCGGATGAACTCCATGGACGGCCGCCCGGAAAGCGACCCACTACCGAAAACTCTCCGCAATGAACATCCAGCGCCTGAGACGCACTGATTTTGTGTGAGAGTTTTCGGGAAGGTTCACCGCGCTCGGTCACGTGAAATTCCAACTCACCTATCGTGTACAGTTGGGTCATGGCCGCCAAGCCGCCCCCTCATGCCGCATCCTCAGTCCCTGCCGCCGATGCGCAGGGCAGGGGAGGGCGGTCGACGCCGGACGAGGTGCAGCTGCTGCGCAAGGCGGTCAATACCCTGGCGATCGTGCCTAAGTCCACGCGCATCACGACGCTGGGACGCAAGAGCTACAACGTGCTGCTGTACCAGGCCCAGGAGCAGGGCCTGGAGAAGGACGTGTTCAGGACGCCGCTGGACACGGTGGTCAAGGGCCTGGACTTCGACAGCAACGACCATGCCCTGATCAAGAAGCACCTGCGCGCCATGGTGTCCACCACCGTGGAGTGGCAGTCGCCCACCTCCGGCGAGGGCGCGAGCTGGAACGTGAGCGGCCTGCTGGCCCATGCGAAGCTCAGCAAGGAGCGTGGCCAGGTGTGGGTCGAGTGGTCCTACGCCGTGAACCTGAAGCAGGAACTGCTGGATCCCACCGTCTTCGCCCGGCTGCGCCTGGAAGTCATCAGCCAGCTGCGCACCCACGCGGGCGTCGTGCTCTACGAGATCTGCACCCGCTACAAGGACATCGGGCGCACGGCGCGCCAGCCTTGGCGCTGGTGGTATCCGGTGCTCAGCGGCAACCCGCCGAGCGAGAAGAGCGAAAGGCTGGAGTACCGCATCTTCAAGCGCGACACGCTCAAGCCTGCCATTGCCGAGGTCAACGCCATCACCGATCTGGACATCGAACTGGTCGAGCACAAGCAGGGCCGTTTCGTGGACGAGATCCAGTTTCACATCGGCATCAAGAAACAGGCGGCGCTGGGCCTGCGTCGCACGGCGCCCCCTGTCGACCTCTCGCTGGTCGCCCGCGCACAGGCGCTGGGCGTGCCGGAGGAGCTGCTGGATGTCCTCGTGGCCAGCCACACCGAAGCCGCCGTGCGCTCAGGCCTAGACGCGCTGGAGCGCCGGCTGGCCAATGCCTATCCCGAGCCGCTTCGCGATCCTCAGCGCTACCTCAAGGCCTTGCTGGCGAACGAGCGCGTCGTGCTGCCGGTGCAGGGCGATGCGGACGAAGTCGCGGCCGCCCCGCAGGCGGCCGTGCGCGAGCAGCAGTCGGCCCGACGTGCGCGCTGGCAGGCCGAATGGATCCGGCGCGCGGGCGATCGGGCCGTCCAGGCGATCGAGGCGCTCTCGCCCGAGGCCCAGCGCGAGCTTCAGGACCAGCTGCTCGCGTCCCTGCAGGAGCGCCAGGCGCATCCGTCGATCATCAAGCGCCTGACCACCAGTGGCTGGCACCATCCGATGGTGCGTCACGAGATGATCCGATTCTTTGCCGATGCAACCTTCGGCCCAGGCTGGGACAAGCCGACCGCGGAGCAACTGCTCGAGGTGGCCGCCCAGCTGGGGGCGGAGGAGTAGGGCGGGAGCAAGTCGGGCGGCCGCCAACACCCGGGGGTCGACGCCTGGGGTGTCGGCGCCGAAGTAAAACTGAGCCACCGGGGGTGCGGCAGAAAACTTGGACGGTTTAAGCAGCGAGCCCAAGGTCGCGCCGGTACTCGATGGGGCTGCGGGCTCCCAGCGAGATCTTGATCCGGTCCGCGTTGTACCAAAGGATGTAGGAGTGCAGCGCCGCGATGAAGTCCTCGATGGTCGTGGACAGCCAACTGCGGGCGTAGAACAGCTCGGTCTTCAGGCGACCAAAGAAGCCTTCACATGTTGATTTCCATCCAGAACTGACCCACTAAGCCCGGCGAGGGGGTGCGGATGAAATCTTGGACTACCTGGAGGTAGTTCATGTATTCGTACGAAGATCGAATCCGAGCCGTTGAGC
>NZ_CABFMN010000008.1 GCF_901875635.1 Xylophilus ampelinus
CGCGGCCGCGTCGCCAGCCATGCCTTGATCTTCGGATGGTTGTGGGTGGCGTAGTTGTCGGCGAGCAGTGGATGTCCCACTTGGCGGGAACGGCCTTGTCGATCTCGCGCAGGAACGACAGGAATACCTGGTGTCGGTGGCGCGGCTTGCACGCAGCCAGCACCGCGCCGTTGAGTACGTCCAGCGCCGCGAACAACGTGGTCGTGGCGTGTCACTTATAGTGATGGGTGACGCCCTCGACGTAACCCAAGCCTGACCCTGCCTTGAGTTCACGTACAGCAAGAAGTTGATAACTTCAGAGGTACGGAGAATCGAGATGAGGGAAGGCAAGCTGCCCAAGAGGCAGTACACACAGGAATTCAAGGCAGAGGCTGTCGGGCTGGCTACTTCGATGGGCGGATACGAGGCCGCACGTCGCCTCGCCGTGCCGGTGGCGACGTTGGGCAACTGGTCGAGGCGAGGTGTCGCAGCGACCGGCGGCAGTGGCGCTGCACTGCCGAGTGAGGCGCCCGCGCGGTCCCCGGTGAGCGAACTGGAGGCGGAGAACGGCCGCCTGCGCAGCGAGTTGGCGGCCTCGGGTCTGGATAGGTCGCGCTGGCTGGTCGAGCACCTGCTACAGGCCGAGACAACGGACCGCGCGATGCGCTCGGTGCAGTACCAGATGACGTTGGTGCGCTTCCCCCTGCACCGGGACCTCGCGGGCTTCGACTTCGATGCCTAGGTGGTGGATCGCAAGCTGATCGAGCAACTGGCGACACTGGAATTCACCGACGCTGCGCACAACGCCGTGCTGGTCGGCGGGCCGGGCACGGGCAAGACCCATCTGGCTACGGCTTTGGGCGTCCCGGGCATCACGCGTCATGGCAAGCGGGTGTGCTTCTACTCGACCGTCGATCTGGTCAATGCACTGGAGCAGGAGAAGACTCATGGCAAGGCCGGGCGGATTGCCAGTGCTCTGCTGCGCATGGATCTGGTCATCCTGGACGAGTTGGGCTACCTGCCGTTCAGTCAGGCCGGAGGAGCGCTGCTGTTCCATCTGCTCTCGAAGCTGTACGAGCACACCAGCGTGGTGATCACCACCAACCTGGACTTCGCCGAGTGGTCCACGGTGTTCGGCGACGCGAAGATGACCACCGCCTTGCTCGACCGGCTCACGCATCACTGCCACATCGTGGAGACGGGCAACGAGAGCCATCGCTTCCTGCACAGCAGCGCCACGGCGAAGAAGCGGATCAAGGCGAGCGAACAAGCCCGCAAGGGCAGCGGCAAGACTGACCCGACGGAGATCACCGATTGACGGCGGCCACGCGTGACAAGGCGCTGCGGGCTACGCCCTTCGCGCCTTGCCACTCGCATCCATCACCACGACCAGGAGGTAAAAGAACCAAGCAGGACATACAGTTATCCACAGTCGACCATTACAGGGTCGACTTCCACCCCTGGCTCACGATTCAATCGGCGCGGTGGCTCAGTTTTACTTCGGCGCGGACACCCGATGATGTTCGGTAGCACCGTCTGCACGAAGGTGTACTTGGCCTCCCCCGAGGCGACCGACTTGATGAAAGCTTCTCGCGCCTTTTCATCTCCCGCCGCCAGGATCTGCTGAGCCGCTTCGCGGTCCGCCGCCGTCCAATCTCGGTCGTTGGCAGCTTCTAGCGGCACCAAGACCTCTTTGGCGGCGCAAATGCCGCAAACCATGCTCAGTACGCACGCTGCCGCCTTTTTCCACATTTCGCTTCCCCTTTTCTGGCAGCAAAAGATAGCAAGGTTGAACTCACTTGCGCTCCTAAAAAAAAAAGACAGGACCCACCGGAGGTAAAACAGCCTGGCGTCCGTATCGCGCTGAAACCTGACTCGATTGGCTAGGCTGGCGCGGGCGTCAGGCAGCCACCAACGATTTTGTGTAACGGTCGACGCAGCAGCAGCTCATCCACATATCCGACCTGCATGGCAACCGCGTCCGAGAGGCGCTTTGCCTAACGCGCTTGCATTCGATGCCGCTTCGGCCAGATCGATGGCAGCGCGCTCTTCGGTCTTGGGGCCCAGGGATTTGCAACGAGGTCGCGCGGCTCATCGTGGGCTGTATGCCTGAGCGCGAGCAGCCAATCGCTTCGCGGCTCGGACGCCCCGGGGAACAAATGCAGCCGCGCCTGCCTAGCCAGTCGACCGTCCGCGAACGATGAAAAAGGGGCGGGCCGCGCACTACGCGAAGCGCCCCCACGGGGCTCATTCTTTAAGCACCACACCGACCATAATTGGGCGTTATAGAGGCCAATTGAGTACAAACAAGTGCATGGAGTCACCGGATCTGTGTAAGTGGGCGTACGCCTATGGAGTTCCACTTACGCGACGCCAGTCCATGCGTGCGGTCCAGTGGCTCAAGGCGATTGGGCCGAGCACAGAGAGCCCGACGGAACATCATGCCCCGACTACTCCTCGCATCTGCTTGGATTTGGCGCGGGTTGATTCGGTCGCGTACCGTCTTCAACCGCTCGTCCAGCGCCAGTTCGGGCCGACCCAACTCCGCAAAGGTGGCGCGTCGGGAAACGTGCGTCTCCTTCGGGTGCTGCCGGTGGCAAGCGCGTTGACGCGGCCGGCAGTGATCATTCCCTTCGCCGGGCCCCGGTACCTGAACATGGCCGTGATCCAGCCTGATGCGAGGCCTGCATGGCTGGTGCCGACCTCTTGTAGCGGATGTTATCCATCGACAGGGTAACCAGCTTAGCGACTCCGAGCCCGCGCCGAACCTCTAGCAATCAGTTGGTCACGATCTTGAGACGAGGGATCATTTCCTTGAAGACCTTGTTGTCCCGCGCCATCACGGCCTTGAACCCCTCGTCATCGGCATAGACATACCCGAGGTTCAGCTTCTTCAAGGCCTCCTGAAGTTCCGGTTCCTTCGCAATCTCCGCGACCGAGGTTCTGAGCATCTTCACGACCTCCGGCGGCAGGCCCTTCGGCCCCATGATGCCGCGCCAAGTTCCGATCGAAAGGTCGATTTTCTTTTCCTTCATCGTGGGAAGATCCTTGAACTCTTCGAGGCGCTTGTCCGCCATGACGGCTAAGATGCGCAGCTTGCCGGCGGCCACGTGGGCGGCCACCTCTGCGGGGCTGGCCGTCACCGCATCGAGCTGACTGCTCAGCAGCGCGAGGACTGAAGGCGCAGCGCCCTGGTACGGGATACGGTTGAATTGCAACTGGGTCTTCTCTTCAAAGGCTGCGGCGGCGATGTCGTAGATCGAACCGTTGCCGGAGGTGCCCATTGCCATCTTGCCGGGCTGCTTGCGTGCCGCAGAGATGAAGTCGTCGAGGGTCTTGTAGGGCGAGTCGGCCCGCACGATGATCGACGCCGGGTCGGCGTTGAGCTGTGCGATCGGCGTGACGTCGGCGTAGGTGCGATTAAAGAGGTTGAGGTGCGGCAGGATCACCAACTCCACCGTGACAATGCCCAACGTGTAGCCGTCGGGCTTGGCGTTCATCATGTAGTTCCACCCGATGCCGCCACTCGCGCCGGACTTGTTGACGACAACGACACCCTTCGGAAAGTGTTTCTGCGCCGCGGCACCGAATGCGCGCGCCACAGCGTCGGTCCCGCCGCCCGGCTGAAAGGGAACGACCAGCTCGATGGGGCGGCTCGGGTAGTCGGCTGCGAGCGCAAGACCTGGGGCGAGCGAGGCGAGCGCCATGGAGGCGACGAGGATGCGGCGGTGAAATTGAATCATGGACTTGTCTCGGGAGTTATTGGAAGCCTGAAGATCTCGATCGCGTTCATCGAACGAACTGGTCGACGTACTCGGCGCCCAAGCCGCACGCGGTGTAGTGAGCGCGGCACATGTCGATCTTGGTGAAGACGTCTTCGTAGCCAGTCTGGCGGCCGAAGGGATCCACATAAATCATGGCGCCAGTGATGTGGAACAGCGTGATCATCTCGGGCACGTTCTCGGGCACGACCAGCGTGTGCGTCTCCCCGGGCGGCTCGAAGACATACGAGCCTTCCGTCGCCTTCCAGTCGTGCTCCAGGTAGTGCCACGCCCCGCGCAACACCACGCCATGCACCGGTGCCGGATGGCGATGCCGGCTCAGCACGCCGGATTTGCGCACGCGCAAGAGGTTGACCCAGTAGCCCTGCACGGTGTTCAGGCACAGCGGGCGGAACCAGACGTTCTCCATCTGCGGCACCCACACGCGCTCGTCTTCCGGGACGACGGTGTCGACAACGATCTCGTTCGCAACGCCTTGCGGGAACGGGAGCTGGTAGGGCATGCGGGACATATCGAGTCCGCCGGCGCGCGAGGGCGCAGGGTCGGCCGGCATCGGTACCCCAGGAAGGGACGAAGTGTTCATAGTGGGTTTTCGTTGATGGGAATCAGGCGGCGAGATAGCCGCCATCGACGGGAAGCACAATGCCCGTGACAAAGGAAGCAGCGTTCGAGCACAGAAACATCACCGGACCGGCGATGTCCTCGGGCCGGCCCCATCGGCCCATGGGCGTGCGAGACAGCACCGCGGCACTGCGCGCAGCGTCGTCCTGCAGCCCCTTGGTCAGCGGCGTGGCGATCCATCCGGGTGCGACCGCGTTGACGCGGACGCCGTCGGCTGCCCAGGCGATCGCCAGGCTTTTGGTCAGTTGCGCAACGCCGCCCTTGCTGGCGCTGTACGCCGGCACCAGGCCGCCGCCGAAGTAGCTGAGCATCGAGGCGATGTTGACCAAACTTCCGCCACTTGCAGCCAATCGCTGCCGCGCCGCGGCGGCCACGCGCATCGCGCCGTTCAGGTTGATGTCGATCACTTGGCGGAACACCTCGGGGTCATGCTCCTCGCCACGGCGGATGACGCCGGCGGCGTTGACCACGATGTCCAGGGTCGGGCAGTTTTCGAGAACGCGGTCGATCGAGCCGGCGTCTGTCACGTCCATCGCCTCGAACGCGATCCCGGATGCACCGGGGCGCTCCTTGCCGATCACGCCAGCAGCGGTCACTGCACAGCCTGCATCGCGCAGGGCCTCGGCAATCGCGAGTCCGATACCGCTGGTGCCGCCGGAGACGAGCGCGGCCTTGCCGTCGAAATCGAAGAGCATCTCGCGGTTCCTTATTTCACGGTCGGGCACTTGGCCCGCGCCAGCACTTCCTGGGAGTACGGGCCGAGTACGGGCCCCTCGCCCGCCAACGTGGTGCGCCGGAAGACACGCCGGTAGCGCCCCATGTCGTAGACCTCGGCCTTGTGCAGCGTGGTCCTGTTGTCCCATACGACCAGATCGCCCTTCTTCCACTTGTGGAAGTAGCAGAACTCGGGGCGCGAGACGTGCTCAACCAGTTGGCGATGCAGGGCCTGGCCTTCCTCCAGTGGCATGCCGCTGATCTCGTTGCCTGCGTTGGCGGTCATAAAGAGCGAGCGACGACCATCCGGATGAACGCGCACCAGCGGGTGGCTGACCGGGGGCACGGCGTTCTTCTCGAAGTTCGACAGCGGCGGCAGCGAGGCGAACATCCGGCGGCCGTGCTCATACGAATGGACCATGTGTAGCGGCTCGATCCTGGTCTTCAGGTCGTCCGGGAGCGCTTCATAGGCCAGCACCATATTGGAGAATCCGGTGCGTCCTCCCACGGCATCGTCGGGCATCACTTCGATGCCATACAGCAGCGAGGCGTATGCGGGGACATACCGATAGGAGCTGTCGGTGTGCCACAGCGCATTGACCTTCTGGAAGATCACGCGATGGTCGGTCTCGGGAAGGTGCTCGCCCTGTGCCGACACATTGGCCACGTTGTAGACGGTCGAAGCGGCAACGGTCTTGTTCTCTTCCGGAAAGTCTTCCAGCGAACCCCACTGCTCGGTGAAGGCAATCTGTTGCTGTTCGCTCAGCTTCTGGTCCCGAAAGCACAGCACGCCGTAGGTATCCAGCGCATCGCGAAATTCCTGGATCTGCTCAGGACTCACGGGAAGGGAAAGGTCGATTCCGGTGACTTCGGCGCCCAGCGCCGGATTGAGCTTCGTAACCAGGAGTCGCGCGACGATTTCAGCTTGTTCCATATTTCCTCAGGGTGGACGGTAGACAGAGCGCCCGTCTGCTGCCTTGAAGATCAAGCCATCGCACGGGCATGCGAATTCTGGCATATCACTGGCATACCAGTTATATGCCAAAAAAAATTGCCCACGATGGTTAGTTGGCAAGCTCGTAAACCCGAGGCCGGTCCGAGGCCGCGGGCGCGCCGGGTACCCGGCCTATATTCAGCCGTGCGGCAGCGTCTGCCTTGCGAATTCCACAAGGTGGTCGATCAAGCAATCGGAAGCCTGGGCCGCGCTGGCGGCGTCACCTGCAGCAACAGCCCGAACGATGTCGACGTGGAACCGGGCGGTGACCGGCAAATGGCGCGGCGCATCGAGATGGAAGAACCAGAAGCGCCTGGAAATCGAATGGAGCCGCGCGACGGTTTCGGCCGCAACGGTGTTGCGCGCCGCGCGCGCGAGCAGCAGATTGAGTTGAGCGTCGAGGCGCAGGAACTCCTTGATATCCAGAGCCTGTGCTGCCTCTTCGGTCGGCGCCACCAGTGAATGGATCGCCGCCCTGTCTGCACTGTTGCCGCGGCTTGCTGCCGCTGTGGCCAGAAGACGGTCCAGCTCGCGTCGCGTTTCGAGAATCTCAAACTGTAGGCGCACATCGATAGGCGTCACCACCACGCCGCGCCTGGGCATGATCTGCACCAGATACTCGCGTGAAAGGCGATGCAATGCCTCGCGGATCGGCGTGGTGCCGATGTCGATCTGCCTGCTCAAAATGGCCTCCGATACAACGGAACCAGGCGCCAGTTCCAGCGTGACGATCATCTCCTCCAGTCGCCGATACGCTTCGCTTGTCAATGTGTTCTGCGCTCCGTCGCTGGAAGGGCTGACCGCCGCGCTGCCTGGATTGATCACGCTGTCCGCCGCGCTCGCCTTCTTCATTTCCGCCTTTTCCTCCTGCCAAAGATACGGCCGCATCGTGCGGCCGACCAAGCCGGCGACTATAGCGATGGCAAGGTCGCGTCCGCCCGCCCCCGGGCGCACCGGGGCAAAATCGCCGCCAGTCCGGCGCCGCCCTTCGGAGCCGGCAAACCAGAGGCGTGGCAGGTGTGAAGAAAACGGCGACAGCCGACACAGATGTCATGAATTCTGCGGTGGCCGCGCAGCGGCGGGGGATGGAACAGGACGGTGCCGCCGCGACAACGCTCATGCAAGACGCGGATCAGCAGCTGGACGAGATGATCGTCACAGCGCAGCTCGCGCCGGGCGAGGTGGTGTCAGAAGCGATTCTGAGCCGCCGCATCGGAATCGGAACAGCGCCCACCCGCGAAGCGTTGCATCGGCTCCGCGCAAGTATTTGGTGCAGATCATGCCCAGGCGCGGCGTCGTGGTGACCCCGGTGGATGTGGGCCTGCGGTTGGAGGTGCTCGAGACCCGGAGCGAAGTCGATCGGCTCATCGCACGGTCTGCGGACCAACGTGCAACCGCAGGCAGAGCGACAGTCCATCGCAGCCGTGGCGGAAGCCATCGAAGATACCGTGGCCCACCCGGATGTACGGGCCTTCCTGAGGCTCGATGCGCAGCGCAGCCGCTGCGTGGCCTGCCACGCAAGCCTTGTGAGTGTCCAGGGGTGTCCCCGCGCCTCCTCGCACAGGCAGAACAAGTGCGGAGGTACGTGCCCGCGACAGCCGCGCTGAATCTCGAGCCCGCTGCAGAAGACACGGGTAAATCGGGATTCGCTGCCGGTTCGCAGTTAAGAAAACTCTGTCTTCGACAATGCCGGCCGTCGCCTCATTACGTTTGGCACACCTCAGTAGACTCGACCCCTTTTCCGAAGGATCCAATGACTGAAATCCAGAAGAGCGGCTTCGCCCGTCCCATGAAGCCCAGCGCCGAACTGGCGGCGATCATCGGCTCCGAACCGCAACCCCGCACTCAGGTCACCAAGCTGCTGTGGGAGTACATCAAGGCTAACAATCTCCAGAACCCGGCGAACAAGCGCAACATCCTGTGCGATGCCAAGTTGAAGGCGGTGATGGGAAAGGACGAAGTGACGATGTTCGAGATGACAGGTCTGGTGGGCAAGCACCTGAGCTGATCTTCAGCCGCAAGAGGGGGCGCACCACAGGCTACGCCGCGAACGTTTCAGTTCGGGGCGCGGAGGCGAAGGGTGCAGATCGCCCTGCCCGAGCGCGACCGCGGACAGCCGGCCGATCGGCAGTACCGCGTGAACGCTGCCGTAGCCGCTCGCCATCACGGCCGGGTTGGCCGGGTTCTCGAAAGGCTTCGGCGTGTCGGTGCCCGCAAGAATCCGCTGCAGGAAATCAAGGCGCTGTGTTCGCCCTTGCGTATCGGCCTGGAGCGTGGCCGCCTGGGCCGCTGCGGTCGACCCCGCCTGTGCCACGCCGTTGACGAGCGCGTACCCCGCCATGCAGACGAACAGAAGACCGGCGATCCAGGCCGAGGGCTCGCGTGCGAGCAGGCGCATCTCGTTGCGCAGCACGCGCCAGAAGGTCCGGAAGAACTCGCGCATTGCGGGCCTCATGCCGCGGCCTGCCGACGCGCGGAGATCAGGGCGAACGCCAAGCTCAGGACCATGGCACCCAGCAGCGCCACGATCGCCCGCCACTGGTTGCCCATCGCCCACGTCGCGTGCGGCGAGCGGGCCTCGAAGGGCGGCACTTGTGTCCAGAGCGACGGATCGGCCTGGTAGGAAAAATGCTGCTCGTCCAGGGTATCGGCATGGCGCACGAGATCCGCGCTCATGATGTCCTGGATGCGGCGGCGATGCTGTTCCGCATCCACCGCGAAGACACGATGGTGGGAAAAGTCCGTGCCTGCGAGGCCCATCGACAGCGACCGCATCGCCAGCACCGGCACGGCCAGGCCACTCCACTCCTGCACATGGAGCTGCCTCGTCCACGTGTCCCAGAGGCTGGCGAAATGACGGTCGAAGACCGGATAGGCGGCCTGATCGTCCAGCCGCAGCGCGAGTCCCCACTTGCTGAGTGGCACGTCGGGTCCCCAGCGCTCGGTGGTGCCGAAATTCTGCATCCACACGCGGTCGGACGTCGCTTTCAACTCGGCGTTGAGCGCTTGGTCGAAGGCCAGCCGCGTCGGGCTGGGATGCATGGCGCGCGACAGTTCCGACAGCACCCTGGGCGCCATGACCGTCTGGGCGACCCACAGTGCAAGGAGCACCGTGATGGCGACCCGGGAGGTCCGGCTGAGGGCCGAGATGCCCAGCGTCAGGAACACCCAGATCGAGAGGTACAGGCCATAGCCTGCGCACAGCGCGCCGAACCGCCACGCGACGTCGAGCCGGCGGGCCGGTTCGGACAGCCACAGTGCACCGCCTCCGGCCAACAGGGCGGCAGGCACGAGGAGCAAGAGCAGACACACGCCAAGTGCCGCCGCCTTGCCGACCAGGAGCCGTTGCGACGCGACGCCCAGGCTGAGCGTCTGCTTCAGGACACCGGACTCGCGCTCCGCGGAGAACGCGTTGAAGCCCAGCACGATCACCAGCAGCGGGCCCAGCACCTGCATCACCCAGCCTGCGGAGAGCAGGCCGAACTGCTGCAGTCCTGTGCCGTCCTGCGCCGGTGAGAACTTGACTTTGCTTTGCCGATGGGCCTGCAGCCACACCACGGAGCCCAGGCAAGGATTGACACCCGGGTCGACGATGGACAGCGCGGGCTCGGCCTTGAAGGCATGCATGCCCTGATGAGCGGCATCGTGCGGATGCCGGTGCCCCTGCCCGAGCCAATCGCGGTAGTCCTGGGCGCGCGCGATGGCCTGTTCGGCCTCCTGCTGGTTCACATGCCGTGTGCCCACGGCCAGCGCGGTGATGAGCAGCACCAGCCCGACGCCGCCCGCCAGCAGCAATCGCCCGTCGCGCAGGCGCTCGACGACTTCCCGGATGCAGATTCGACCGATCATGCGCTCAGCCCCGCATGTGGCGCAGATACATCGCCTGCAGATCCGTGCTTCGCACCTGGCTGCCCGACAGGTCCTCGACCAAACGCCCGGCTTTCATGATGCCCATGCGGGTGGCGTGCTTCCAGCATGGAACAGGTCGTGCGTGGTTGTGAGGACGGCGACACCCCGATCCGCGGCAGCGCGCAGCAGCGAAGCGAACTCGTCCGCGGCGTGAGGGTCCAGCCCGGCGTGGGCTGTCGAGCAGCAGGGCCCTGGCCTGCTTCGCCATGGCCACCGCGATCCACACCTTCTGGCGCATGCCTTTGGAGTACCCACGCACCCGGCGCCCGACCGCCGCTCGGTCCAGGCCCACCTGGTCCAGCAGTTCGAGCAGTCGCTCTTTGGGAGTCAAGACCCCGGTCGCAAGCGCCGCGAAATAGGAGAGGTTTTCGAGGCCGGTCAGCGTGGGGTAGAGGCTGACCATCTCGGGGATGTACGCCACGTCGCGTTTGGTGTCCAACGGCGCTTGGGTCACGTCGACGCCGTTGATGCGCGCAACGCCCGCGTTCGGCCGGATGAAGTGCAGGAAGAGATTGATTGCGGTGGTCTTGCCGGCACCGTTGGCGCCGAGCAGACAGTAGATCTCGCCGCTTCGCACGGCAGGTTCAAGCGGTCCAGGGCCAGATGGGCGCCATAGTGTTTGGTGAGATCGACGGCTTCGAGCAAGAAATGCAAAAATGATTCCTTTTATGATAATGCATTCTCATAATTAACTAGAGAGTTGTCGGCCCACGCCGTCGAGCGCCGACCGCCCGACAGCGCGACGCACCGGCAAGCCTTCGCCGAAGCACCCATGAACCGCTTGCCAGTCACTGTCCTGTCCGGATTTCTCGGCGCAGGCAAGACGACCCTGCTTAATCACATCCTCAACAACCGCGAGGGCCGGCGCGTTGCGGTGATCGTCAACGACATGAGCGAGGTCAACATCGACGCGGCGCTCGTGCGCGACGGCGGCGCCGAGCTGTCACGCACCGAGGAGAAGTTGGTTGAGATGAGCAACGGCTGCATCTGCTGCACGTTGCGCGAGGACCTGCTGGTGGAGGTGCGCGCCCTGGCGCGCCAGAAGCGCTTCGACCACCTCGTGATCGAATCCACCGGCATCTCGGAGCCGCTGCCCGTGGCCGAAACCTTCACCTTCGAAGACGACACCGGTCGCAGCCTCTCCGACATCGCTCGGCTGGACACCATGGTCACGGTAGTCGATGCGTTCAACTTCCTGCGCGACTACGAGGGTGCCGACACCCTCGGCGGACGCGGGCAGTCGCTTGGCGAGGAAGACACGCGCAGCGTGGTCGATCTGCTGATCGAGCAGGTCGAGTTCTGCGACGTGCTGGTGCTCAACAAGCTCGACCTGGTGAGCGCGCCTTAGCGCGAGCGCCTGCTGGCGGTGTTGCGCAGGCTCAACCCGCGGGCGCGCATCGAACTGTCGGAGTTCGGCCGGGTGCCGCTGGACCGCGTGCTGGGGACGGGCCTGTTCGACTTCGCGCAGGCCGAGGCGGCGCCGGGCTGGCTGCAGGAACTGCGCGGTACCCACCGCCCCGAGTCCGACGAGTACGGGATTGCCAGCTTCGTCTACCGCTCGCGGCGGCCTTTCCATCCCGAACGCTTCTGGGCGCTGGCCGATCGCAAGTGGCCGGGGGTGGTGCGCTCCAAGGTAAGCGGCCGGCCATCCCACCTTGGCTAGGCATCGGTGTGGGATGCCGCTAGATTGGCTATCGGAGGTTCAGGATG
>NZ_CABFMN010000009.1 GCF_901875635.1 Xylophilus ampelinus
GCGCCGGCCGGCCGGCCTGTGGCCGGCGAGGGCGCGCCGTGATCGCCGGGCTGCTCGTCTGCGGCGGCTTCGCGGCCGCGCTGGGCGGCTTCAGCGCGCTGGCGCTGGCCATGGACCGCCACCATGAGGACGCCTACGGCCGTGGCAGCTCGCCCGGCCGTCGCCGGCCCTGGCTGCAGGCTGGCGGCGCACTGCTGCTCGTCGGCTCGCTGCTGGCCTGCCTGCGACTGCAGGGCGGCTCCGTGGGCTGGGTGCTGTGGTTCGGGGTGCTCACGGCCGCGGCGCTCGGCACGATGGCCGTGGCCACCTGGCGGCCACGGCTGGCCGCCCGCGTGGGCGGTGCCGCGGCGGTGCTGGCGCTGCTGGTCGGCCTGGCTTCGATGCTCCTGATTTGATAGCTGCTTGCGCCCGTTCCACGGGCGCTGCAGGCCGATTTGGCTTGAGAAAATCGGCATGTCGCCTGCGCGCCTGCGGCGGCCTGGGTGCACGGCTAGGATGGCCGCCCGCTGTCCGACATCCCACACAGGAGACTTCGCCATGAGCACCGCCATCGCCGCCACCAACCACCAGTTCAAGCTCGCCAGCCGACCCACCGGCGCCGCCACGCGCGAGAACTTCAGCTACGGCGAAGCGCCCGTCGCCCAACCGGCCGACGGCGGCGTGCTGGTCAAGACGCTGATGCTTTCGCTCGACCCCGCCATGCGCGGCTGGATGAACGAGGGCCGCAGCTACATCCCGCCCGTGGGCATCGGCGAGGTGATGCGCGCCGGCGGCGTGGGCCGCGTGGTCGCCTCGAAAAACGCGGCCTTTGCCGTCGGCGACGTGGTGTACGGCACGCTGGGCGTGCAGGAATACGCGCTGGTGTCGGCCGACGAGGTCAAGCGCAGCGGCCTGGCCAAGATCGACCTGAAGGCCGGCACCGCCAGCCAGTGGCTCAACGTGCTGGGCATGCCCGGCATGACCGGCTACTTCGGCCTGCTCGACGTCGGCCTGGCCAAGGCGGGCGACACGGTGGTCGTCTCGGGCGCCGCGGGCGCCGTCGGCCAGACCGTGGGCCAGCTCGCCAAGATCAAGGGCTGCCGCGCCATCGGCATCGCGGGCGGTGCGGCCAAGTGCGAGTGGGTCGTGAAGGAGCTGGGCTTCGACGCCTGCATCGACTACAAGGCCGGCCCCGGTGCCGTGCGCGAAGGCCTGAAGGAACACGCGCCTAAGGGCGTCGACGTGTACTTCGACAACGTCGGCGGCGAGATCCTCGACACCGTGATGGCCAAGCTCGCGCGCAAGGCCCGCATCGTCATCTGCGGCGCCATCAGCCAGTACAACAACGCCAACAGCGCGCCGGCCGCCGGCCCGAAGAACTACCTGAGCCTGCTCGTGAACCGCGCGCGCATGGAAGGCATGGTGGTGTTCGACTACGCTGACCGTTACCACGTCGCCATCGCCGAGATGGCCGGCTACCTCAAGGACGGCCGCATGAAGAGCCGGGAGGACATCGTGCAGGGCATCGAGAACTTTCCCGAGGCCCTGGGCAAGCTGTTCTCGGGGGAGAACTTCGGCAAGCTGGTGCTGGAAGTGGCGAAGGATTGAGGGGCGGCGCCGCGACGCGCAGCCCCCCCGCCGCGCCACCGGTGGCCCCTGAATTCCACGCGGCAGGGGCAGAATCGGCTGAGCAACGCGCTCTCCGGAGGTCCCATGCGCATCCGAGCCACAGTCCGCAACACCGCGTCCTCGCACGAAACCACCGTCCAGACCGGTGAGGCTCGCCAATCTCTGAGCGTGCCGCCGAAGCCCTCGGGCCGCGGCTCGGCCATCAACGGTGGCGAGTTCCTGATGCTGGCGCTGGCCACCTGCTACTGCAACGACCTGTTCCGCGAGGCGGCGCGGCAGCGCCTCGTGCTCGATGCGGTCGAGGTGGAAGCGAGCGCCGAGTTCCCAGGCGTCGGTCTCGCCGCCACCGACATCCGCTACACAGCCCGAGTGCAGTCGAGTGCCCCGCCTGAAGCGATCGATCGCCTCCTCGCGGAAACCGACGCTGTGGCCGAGGTACACAACACAGTGCGCGCCGGCGTGCCGGTGCGGTGGGTGCAGGCATGAGTGCAGTGATGAGGCGCCATCGCCTCGCGAACGACAAGAAGTGGCGCTTCGCCGCCGTACTCACCGGCTGTGAGTTCAAGCGGATTGGCAGGGGACGCCTTGCATGACGCGCGCGCAGGCCGGGCGCGTGACCGGGCTGCGCGGGCAGCGGGTCGAGATCGCAATGATGCGCACACCCGACGGGCACGGCCGGCTGGAGCTGTCGCGCTTCGATGCGCCGGCGATCGCGGCGGATCACCGCTGCGCGCCGGTGAACGCGTTGGGCTACCTGCGCGTGATGTTCGCCGTGGACGACCTGGACGACACGCTGGCCCGGCTCGGCTGTCTGGGAGCGGTGCTGGTCGACGAGGTCGTGGACTACCAGAGCGTCTATCGCCTGTGCTACATCCGCGGGCCCGAGGGCACCCTCATCGGCCTGGCGCAGGCGATCGGCGCGCAGGCGGCACGGCCGGCATGACGGTCGCATCGGACGCGCACGACGTCGCGGCCGAGGTCCGTGCGCTGCGCATGGCAGGGCATGTGCGCGGTGGCGCCTTGACGCAGGGCTTCGACTCGCCCGAAGCCGCAGCGCGTTCGTTCGGCCTGGCGGGCGCCCAGGGCATCTACGGCGAGATCGATGCCTCGCAGGCCGTTTCCGTGCTCCAGCGTGTGATCCATTGCGACCTGGCCTATGGCGTGGAGCTCGTGCCGCCGGCCAGGGCGCGACGACTGGCCATCGCGTTCGTGCGGGACGAAGACTGACAGCGCCCAAGGAGTGCAAGCACCCATGACCCCGGCACCGCGTCGCGTCACCCTGCGCCCCATGACCGAGCAGGACCTGCCCATGCTGCACGACTGGCTGAACCGTCCGCACATCGTGCAGTGGTGGGGCGGCGAGGCGGTGCGCCCGTCGTGGGCCGACGTGCAGGCGGAGTACCGGCCGAGCGCCATGGCGACGGAGGGCGTCACGCCTTACATCGCCATGCTGGGCGACGACCCGATCGGCTATGCGCAGTCGTATATCGCCATGGGCAGCGGCGGCGGCTGGTGGGAATACGAGACCGATCCCGGCGTGCGCGGCATCGACCAGTCGCTGGCCGACGCATCGCTGCTGGGCCAGGGTCTGGGCACGCTGCTGGTCCGCGCGCTGGTCGCCAGGCTGTTCGAAGACCCGGCGGTGACCAAGATCCAGACCGACCCCGCGCCGGAGAATCTGCGCGCCATCCGCTGCTATCAAAAGGCCGGCTTCGTGCCGCTCAAGACCATCGACACACCGGACGGCCCGGCGCTGTACATGGTGCAGACGCGCGAGGATTTCGTCGAGCAGGCGGGCCGCGTGGCCTGATCCCTTGCAGCCCGTCACCGCGCTTGGCGAATCGAAAGGAACCGGCCCATGGCCGCATCGACACCCGCACCCGTCCAGGGACCCGCTTCGCGGCGCTGCGCCAACTGCCCCGATTCGCAACCCAGGAGACCATCATGAAGGATCTGCTCACCGGCCGACGCGTGCTCATCACCCAGTCCAGCGAATTCATGGGCCCGGTGCTGTGCGAGGTGTTCGAGGAACAGGGCGCGACGGTGGTCGCCAGCCCCGATGCCCTCGCGGCGCCCGAGGCGGCCGAGCGCATCGTGCGCGCGGCCGGCCCCATCGACGTGCTGGTGGCCAATCTCGCCTTCACGGCCCCGACGACGCTCGCGCACGAGGTGGACGAGGACGAGTGGCGTGACGTCTTCTCTGCTTTGGTCGACCCGCTGCCGCGGCTGGTTCGGGCCGCCGCGCCGGCGATGCTCGCGTGCGGCAGGGGCAAGATCCTGGTCATGGGCAGCGCCTCGGCGCTGCGCGGCATGAAGCGGGCATCGACCTACAGTGCGGCGCGCGGTGCCCAGCTGGCCTATGCCCAGGCGGTCGGCGTCGAGTTCGCGCCGCAGGGCGTGCAGGTCAATGCGATCGCGCAGAACTTCGTCGACAACCCGACCTACTTCCCGGCCGAGGTGCAGGCCAACCCGCGCTTCCATGAGCGGCTGCGGCGCGAGGTGCCGCTGGGCCGGCTGGTCGGTGCGCGGGAGGACGCGCAGTTCGCGGCCTACCTGTGCAGCGCGGCCGCGGATTGCTTCGTGGGCCAGGTCTTCCCTGTCTGCGGGGGCTGGGTCGGCCGCTGAGGCCGCCTGCGTCGCCTGCACGCACCGGCGCATGCCGGGGTTCGTCGGGCCGGCATCGCGCACGCCGGCGACCGGCCTGCACACGCGGCGTTTTCCCGCTTGCGCCGGCAGATCGGGCTCGCTGCAATGGCGGGTGTCATGCAACGCCTTCTCGTCCTCGCGCTGTGGCTGCTCGGCGGTGTGCTGCCTGCGATGGCCGCGCCACCGGCGCCGGGCGCCCGCGCGTCGATGGCGGCGCTGGGCATGCAGCCGGCACAGGTCGAGTACCTGGCCAACGACGCGCCCTTCGTCGTCTTCGACGTCAGCCCGCGCAGCCTGTCGGCGGAGGACGCGGCACGGGGCGTGTCGCAGGTGTCGCTGAGTTACGTGGCGGTGGATGCGCTGTCGCGCGTGGAGGTGAGCACCTTCACGCGCACCGGCCTGTCGGGCGATGGGCAGGGGCATGCGCTGCCGGTGCGCATCGACTGCGGCGGCGGCATCGCCGGCTATCGCCAGTGCACGGTGCCGGCGATCGGTGCGGATGCCCGCGCGTCGGGCGACCTGCAGTTCGGCCTGCGCGTAGAGGCCGAGGGGCTCGACGGCGAGCGCAGCGTGGTGCTGGTGATGCTGCCCGTGCAGCGGCCGGTGGCGACCCCGCCTGCGCGGCGCGCACCGGCTGCCACGACGCGCCGGCATCCATAGACGTTTGCGTCAGACGCATATCACCACTCGGTCGTTGGCGATCGGTGGGCCGCGCCGTACATTGAGGCTGCAGACTCTGACGGAGCGGGGTTTGTCTCCTCGTCGTTCACGGCAACGGCGTTGCACGGGCCCCCAGGGGCCCGTTTTTTTGCCCGTCACTGCCTCAGCCGCCACTCTTGTTCGGATTGCGCCACGCCCGCTCGAAAGGCAGCCGCCACGCATGCGGCGCGATCAGCTGGTGCACGGGCTTGGGCCCCCATGAGCCGGGCTCGTACAGCCGCACGGGCGGCGGTGCGTCCAGCAGCGGCTGCGACACCTCCCACAGCCGCTCGATGCCCTCGGCCGTGGTGAACAGGGTGCGGTCGCCGCGCATGGCGTCGAGGATCAGCCGCTCGTAGGCCTCCAGCACCTCGCCGGCCAGGCCGGTGTCTGTCATCGCGAACTGCAGGCTCAGCTTGTCCAGCCGCATGCCTGGACCGGGCCGTTTGCCGTAGAACGACAGGCTCATCTTCGACGCGTCCGCCAGGTCGAAGGTGAGGTGGTCCGGCCCCTGCGCGCCCACGCCGCTGCCGGGCGGGAACATGCTCTTGGGCGGCTCGCGGAAAGCGATGGAGATGATGCGCTGCCCTTCGGCCATGCGCTTGCCGGTGCGCAGGTAGAAGGGCACGCCGGCCCAGCGCCAGTTGTCGATGTGGCACTTCAGGGCGATGAAGGTCTCGGTGTCGGAGTCGGGGTCGACGCCTTCCTCGCCGCGGTAGCCGCTGTACTGGCCGCGCACCACGTCGCCGGGCAGGATGGGCAGCATGCTGCGGAAGACCTTGTTCTTCTCCTCGCCGATGTGCTCGGGGTCGAGCGAGGTGGGCGGTTCCATGGCCATGAAGCCGAGGATCTGGAACAGGTGCGTGACCACCATGTCGCGGTAGGCGCCGGTCTGCTCGTAGAAGCCCGATCGCTTGCCCAGGCCCAACGTCTCGGGCACGTCGATCTGCACGTGGTCGATGAAGTTGCGGTTCCAGATCGGCTCGAACAGGCCGTTCGCGAAGCGAAAGGCCAGGATGTTCTGCGCCGGCTCCTTGCCCAGGAAATGGTCGATGCGAAAGATCTGCTCTTCGTCGAAGACCTCGTGCAGCTTGGCATTGAGCACACGGGCGCTGGCCAGGTCGGTGCCGAAGGGTTTTTCCATCACGATGCGCGAGCGCTCGACCAGCTCGGCTTCGCCCAGCATGCGCACCACGGGCAGCGCGGCCGAGGGCGGCACGCTGAGGTAGTGCAGGCGCCGGCACTCCACGCCCAGCGAGGCTTCGGCGCGCGCCACCGCCTCCTTGAGCGCCGGCGCCCCGGCGGCCAGCGGCACGTAGTCGAGCTGGGCGGCGAAGCGCTCCCACGCGGCGGGGCTGGTCTTGCGGCTGCCGAATTCGTCCAGCGCGCTGCGGGCGATGGCCTTGAAGCCCTCGACGTCGATGTCGTCGAGCGACACGCCGACGATGCGCCAGTCGGGAATGAAGCCCGCGCTGCACAGGTGGAACAGGCCCGGCAGCAGCTTGCGCCGTGACAGGTCGCCGGTGGCGCCCACGAGCACCACCACCTGCGGGAAGCGCGGCCCGACGCCGGCGGGAATCTTGGCCATGTCTGGCATCTCCGGAGTTGTTGTGCCGACCGGGCAAGCGAATTCGGTGCCACGGGCCGGGCGCCCGTCGGCCGATGCGCTGAACGTCTCCAGATGCTATGGAATCAGGAGCTGCTCGCGCAAGCGGGGCGGGCGCTGGAGGCCGATTCGACCATCAAACCCTCGGTCAACGCGCACGGGTGCCCATCAGTGCCGCCGCGATGATCATGGCGGCCGCCACCCCGATGCTCCAGCTCGGCGGCCGGCCCGTCATCAGCAGGAGCAGGGCGGTCGACGCCAGCGGCGTGATGTAGCTCAGGATGCCGATCCGCCGCGGGTCGCCGGTCTTGAGTGCGCGGTCCCACAGGAAGAAGGCGGCGCCCAGCGGGCCGAGCCCGCACAGCGCGACGAGGCCCCAGTCGCGGGCCGAGAGCGCCACGGCCGGCTCCAGCAGCGCATGGCACAGCAGCGACAGCGCGCCCGACACCAGCCCGAACAGGCCGATCGCCGAGGTCGGGAAGGGCGCCACCCGCTGCGTCCACAGCGAGTAGCTCGACCAGACGAAGGCCGAGCCCAGCGCCGGCACGAAGCCCCAGTACCCGGTATCGGCCGCTGCCGCGCCCGTGCTGCCGCGCGCACCCAGGATCGCCACCGCCGCCCCCGCGAAGCCCAGCAGCGCTGCCGCCAGATGCACCGGCCGCAGCGCCATGCCCGGCAGGAAGAGCGGTGCCATCACCACCATCCCGAGCGGCCAGAGGTAATTGACCAGGTTGGCCTCCACCGGCGGCGCATGGCGCAGCGCGATGAAGAGCAGGAAGTGGAAACCGAAGAGGCCGTAGATGCCCAGCGCCAGCGTGCGTGGCGGCACGCGCCAGGCGGCGCGGTCGCGCAGCACCAGCGGCCAGCTCGGCACGCTGCCCACGATCAATGCGGCGCCGGTCAGCAGGAAGGGCGGCACGTGCGCCAGCGCGGTGCCCAGGCTGGCGAGGGTGGCCCACAAGACGATGGCGGCCAGGGCACAGAGGGTTGACGACATGCCCAAAGCCTAGGCCACCGCATCGTCGCGAAACGCCGGCGTGTCGTCGCGGGACCACGGTTGCACCGGAATGGACGTTGTCCGACACGCACCGAAAGCGTGAATGATTGCCAACGTGTAATAAAAATAGCTACATTTGCACGCTCACATTTGTTTCCTGTGTAACCAATTTAATTTGTTGCATAGGACACGCCCCATCCATTCACTTCTAGCCGGATTTCTGCAGATGAACCGCATCCACCGCGTCGTTTTCAACCAAGCCCTCAGCAGCTGGCAGGCTGTGAGCGAGACGGCCAAGGGGCGCACCCGCAGCGCCAGTCGCGGCGCGCAGCCTGCGGTGCTGCACCTGCTGCGCGCCGGCAGCGTGGCGTTGGCCATGGGGGCGATCGCGGGCGTCGCGCTGGCTGCCGACGGCGGTGCGGGCGGCGACCCGTATCCCGGTCCCAGCGCTCAAACGAACACTGCCGGCTCCGGTGGCGCCACCGGCGCTGGCGGTGGGGGCGGGGTCAGTGATGCCCAATTTGGTTCCTTCGGCGGTGCCGGCGGCAATGCCTCGCTGGCTGGTACCGGTGGCAATGGGCAAGACGCCAATGGGGGCTCGTACACGAACGATCCCGCCGAAATCGGCATCGGAGGCGCTGGTGGCACGGGCGGCGCCCCGTCGGGTGCAACCGCGGGCACCAACGGCGGTGCCGATATCGGTGATGGCTACGGCGGCGGCGGCGGCGCGGGCGGCAGCAACGTCGTTGCCGCCGGCTCGACGACGACGGTCACCGGCACGGCGGCCGGCGGCAACGGCGGCAACGGCGGCCAGGGCAACTGGGCAGCCGGCGGCGGCGGCGGCGGTGGCTACGGACTGGTCGTTCCCGGCAATGGCGCCAGCATCGTGAATGTCACGGGTTCCATCATCGGCGGCGCCGGCGGCGCGGGAGCCGATTCGACGGGCCAGGCGGGCGGCGGCGGTGGCGGCGGCGATGCCCTGTACTTCACCGGCAACGGCAGTGCCAGCGTGACCAACGCCGGTGCCATCACCGGCGGTGCCGGCGGCAACGGCGGCACGCTGTTCGCCCCCGTCTACGTCAACGGCCCCAGCGGTGGCGGCGGCGGCGGCGGCGGCAACGGTGTCACGTTGTTGGGTGGGTCCTTGACCAACCAGGCTGGCGGCACGATCACCGGCGGCGCCGGCGGTGCTGGCGGCGTCAACGCTGCGGGCGACGCCGCGAACGGCTTCCCGGACGGCATCCCCGGCGGCGGCGGCACCGGCGGCGACGGTGTCAACGCCACCATCACCGGCGCGCAGATCTTCAATGCCGGCACGATCGCAGGCGGCAACGGCGGCGTCGGCGGCGCCAGCGTGGTGACCGGGGTGCCCGATGGTGCAGTGGGCGCAGGCGGTGTCGGCGTTCGCATCGCGGGCGACGGAAACACGCTGGTCAATGCCGGCACCATCGCCGGCGGCCTGTCGGGCGACGGCGTCACGCGCGCCGATGCGGTCAGCATCACCGGCAACAACAACACGCTCGAACTCAACGCCGGCTACGGCTTCACGGGCAACGTGGTCAGCGCAGGCACGGGCAACACCCTGCGGCTGGGCGGCACGACCGACGCCTCCTTCGATGTCTCCGGCATCGGCCCGATCTACCAGGGCTTCAGCGGCTACAGCAAGGTCAATACCAGCACCTGGACGCTGACCGGCACCACCGCCGCGATCACGCCATGGACGGTGTCCGGCGGCGCCTTGTCGATTTCCAGCGACGCCGCTCTGGGCGACGTGTCCGGCGTCCTGACGCTCGACGGCGGGACGCTGCAGACCACGGCCGGCATCACGACTTCGCGCGCAGTGACGCTGGGTGCGGCGGGCGGGACCCTGGCTCCCGATGCCGGCACCTCGCTGAACCTGAACGGCGTCGTCTCGGGCGCCGGCTCGCTCACCATGTCGGGCGCCGGTACGCTGGTTCTAGCCGGCAACAACAACTACGGCGGTACGACGCTGAACAGCGGGACGCTGGTGGCAGGCAACAACGCGGCCCTCGGAACGGGTGCGCTTACCATCAATGGCGGCACGTTGAGCGGCAACGTCACCCTGAACAACGCGGTGGTCGTCAACGGCAGCTTCGGCATCAACGACTCCCTCAGGCTGGCCGGGGGCGTCCAACTCAACACCACCCCGGTGATCACGGCCACGGGCAGCGGCACCTTTGCACAGCTGCAAGGTGTCATCAGCGGTTCGCACGGCCTCACTTTCGAAAGCGCGTTGCCTGGCGGCACCAGCGAGATCGATCTCAGCGGCGCTGCGAGCAACACCTACACCGGCCTGACCACGGTACAAGGCACCGCGCTGGTGGGCTTGTTCAAGACCGGTGGCGCCATCGCTGTGCCCGGGGACCTGACCATCTCGGGCAGCGGCGTGGTTGGTGTCGCCGGCAATGAGCAGATCGCCTCGACCTCCACGGTCACGGTCAACAGCACGGGCCAACCGGTGTCGGTCCTCGGTCCCACGCTGCGTTATGACGGTCTGTTGCTCGGGACCTGGCTCGGGCCCATCACCCAGACCATCGGCACGCTGCTCGGCAACGGGAGCGTCGGCCTGGGCTCGGGCACCCTGCGCGTGGGCGCGGGCAATTTCGGCGGCGTGATCTCCGATGGCGAGGTCGCCACCTATCTGGCTGGCCAAGGTCAAGGCACAGTGGGCGGCAAGTTGGAGAAGATCGGCGCCGGCACCCTGACCCTGTCGGGCGCCAACACCTACACCGGAGGCACGGCCCTCAAGGGCGGCACGCTGGCCGTGGCCAACAACAGCGCCCTGGGCACTGGCGGACTGGCCATGGACGACGGCACCACGCTGGCCTTCGCGGCCAACAACCTGACGATCGCCAACCCGATCACGATGACGGGCATCGTCGACCCGACCTTCGACACCGGCGCAAACACCGCCACCCTCACCGGCGGCATCGGCGGCGCGGCCGACCTCACCAAGATCGGCACCGGCACCCTGATTCTGGGTGCGGCCAACAACACGTACACCGGCGCCACCACCGTGGCGCAGGGCACGTTGCAGGCAGGCGTTGCCAATGCCTTCGCGCCGGCCAGCCCGACCACCGTGGCCGCCGGCGCCACCCTGGCCACCGGCGGCTTCAACCAGACCGTGGGCAGCCTGACCAACGCCGGCACCGTCTCGCTGCTCGGCACCACGGCGGGCAGCACGCTGACCGTCAACGGCAACTACGTGGGGAGCAACGGCCTGCTGCGCGTGGGTACCGTGCTGGGCGACAGCTCCAGCGTGACCGACAAGCTGCTCGTCACCGGCAGCGCCAGCGGCACCACCACCGTGCAGGTCACGAACCTGAACGGCCTGGGCGGGCAGACCACCGGCAACGGCATCGCCGTGGTCAGCGCGGCCGGCGGCATCGCCAACGGCGCGTTCAGCCTGGCCGCCCCGGTCTCGGCCGGCGCCTACGACTACCAGCTCAACACCGCGGGCGGCAGCGCGTACCTGAGCTCGACCACGGCCCCCGCGCCGGCACCGGCACCCGCGCCTGCGCCGGCCCCGGCGCCCGCGCCGGCACCAGCACCGGCTCCCATCGTTGGCTTGCCCACCTACCGCGCCGACGTCCCCCTGTACGCCGCCTTGCCCGAGCAGCTGCGCCAGTCCAACCTGGCCATGCTGGGCAACATGCACCAGCGCATCGGCGACGACGGCGGCACGGGCAGCAACACC
>NZ_CABFMN010000010.1 GCF_901875635.1 Xylophilus ampelinus
GCCAGCGCGGCGGCGCGTGCGCGCAGCGCGCGGGCCTTGCGCGCGGACAGGCCCGGCGGCACACCCGCGCCTGCGGCTTCGCCATGCGCACCTTCGGGCGGCCGAGCGGCGCTCATGTGGCGGGCTCCGGCTCGTCGTCGAAGCTCAGTTCCCACAGCGCGCGCGGGTCGAAGGAGACGACCACAGTCAGCAGCACCGTGAGGCCGACGAAGGCCCACAGCGCCGGCCCCGCGACCACGGTGGCCATGCCCGAGAGCTTGATCACCGCCACCAGCACGCCGAGCAGGAAGACCTCCACCATGCCCCAGGGGCGCAGCGACTGCAGCAGCCGCACCAGGCCCTGGAAGCCGCGCGGCCGGCGCCCCGAACGCCGCGGGCCGAGCAGGTAGAGCAGGATCAGCAACTGCGTCAGCGGGAACAGCAGTGTGGTGGCCAGTACCAGCATGGCGACCAGCGACATGCCCTCCCCGCTCAGCGCGATCACGGCGCCGACCAGCGTGGTCTGGCTGGTCAGGCCCTGCAGTTCGATCTCCACGATGGGAAAGAGGTTGGCGATGGCGAAGAGGATCAGGCAGGCCACGGTCAGCGGCACCATGCGCCTTTGCTGCGCGCCGCGGTGGCGGACGAGCTCGGTGCCGCAGCGCAGGCACCGTGCCACCTCGCGCGGGCGCAGGTCCGGCCGGCGGTAGACCGCGTCGCAACCCTCGCAAACGACCAGATCGGTGAGCCGCTTCATCCGGTCAGAAGCTGTGAATGAATTCGGCATGGCCGAGCGGACTGCGACAAGGCGCCCACTCAAGGCGCAAAGCGCAGCCATCCCACAGGCGATGGCGAGCGTTTGCAGAGATTGGTGGATGTGTCTTGGCAGGGCGAGCGGGCATGGCGGATTCGTTCACAGCTTCTCAGTGGGCCCGGATGAAAAACGCCGCCCCGGGGGCGGCAGGCGAGCAGAAGCGCGCAACGAAGGAAGCAGCGAACATTGGGCCGATTCTGCCCAAAGCCGCGTGCCGTGCTGTCGGACGGCATCGCCGCTATGGAATTCATAGCTGGCGACGCCCGCCCCGTGTGCGCTGGGCACCGATTTGGCGCAAAAAAATTGCAATTTTCACCCGGGTGTATTGCAATGATCATTTAAGCCCGGGTAGAATTTTCACCATGACGTCCGGCCCTGCTCCTGCCCCCACCCTGATCGCTTTCCTGGCGCACCGGCGCGTTGCGCGCGGCCCTCGCGACGACGTGCTCGCCGCCCTGCGCGCGTACGAGGACGGCGCGGGCGCCATGGTGTTCGACGCCGAGACCGGCGAGCGGGTCGAGCTCGACCTGCGCCCCGATCCTGCGTCCACGGCCAGCGTCGAGGACGCCCCGACGCGCGGCGTCGGCCGTCCCAAGCTGGGCGTGGTCGCACGCGAGGTCACGCTGTTGCCGCGCCATTGGGACTGGCTCAGCCGTCAGCCCGGCGGCGCGTCGGTCGCGCTGCGTCGCCTGATCGACGAGGCCCGCCGCACCTACGCCGAACGTGACCAGGTGCGCGCCGCGCGCGAGGCGGCGTACCGCGTGATGAGCGTGCTGGGCAGCGAATTGCCCGGCTTCGAGGAGGCGGCCCGGTCGCTCTTCGCCGGTGAGCGCGCGCGTTTCAACAGCTACGTGAGCGATTGGCCGGCCGACGTGGCCGACTTCGTCCGCGGCCTGGCGGCCCCCGCATGGAATGCGCCGGCGCCCGGTGCCGATGCCTGAAGAATTGTCCTCTCCGATGCACGTCCTTCACCCCAGCCGCGGCCCACACGGGGCCGTGCAGCCCGCACTGCGATTCGCACGCGCTGCCACCGCCCCGGCGGTGCCCGCGTGAGCGCCGAGCAACCGCCCATGCCCCAGCCCGAAGCCGCCCGTGTGGCGGGCGAGACGGTCGCGCCGCCCGCCTCCGTTGCCGACCCGGTGCCGCCGCCTGCGACCGCACCCGCCCCGGCACGTGGTCGGCCGGTGGCCATTGCCGGCAACAAACCGCTGTGGCAGACCTTCTTGTTCTTCCTGGCACCGATGCTGCTGTCGAACATCCTGCAGTCGCTGTCGGGTACGCTCAACAACGTCTACATCGGCCAGATGATCGGCGTGCAGGCGCTGGCGGCGGTGTCGGGCTTCTTTCCCGTGATGTTCTTCTTCATCGCCTTCACCATCGGCCTGGGCGGCGGCGCCTCGGTGCTGATCGGGCAGGCGTGGGGGGCGCAGGACCGCGAGAAGGCGCGCGCGGTCGCCGGCACCGCGCTCACCGTGGTGGTGGCGTTCGGGCTGCTGGTCGCGCTCTTCGGCGGCATCTTCACCCAGCCGATGCTGCATGCGCTGGGCACGCCCGCCGACATCCTGCCGGACGCCACGCGCTACGCCCGCATCATCCTGATCGCGATGCCGGGGCTGTTCGTGTTCCTGCTCTCCACGGCCATGCTGCGCGGTGTGGGCGACACGGTCACGCCGCTGTTCACGCTGCTCATCTCGACGGCCGTGGGCCTGGTGCTCACGCCCGCGCTCATCCGCGGCTGGGGCGGCTTGCCGCAGATGGGCGTGGCCAGCGGCGCGTGCGCGACCGTGGTCGCCTTCGTCGTCGCCACGCTGTGGCTGGGCTGGTACCTGCGGCGCAAGAAGAGCCCGCTGACACCGGACGCCGACTTCGTGCGGCACCTGCGCATCCGGCCGCACCTGCTCAAGGCCATCCTCAAGGTGGGCGTGCCCACCGGCGTGCAGATGATCGTGGTGGCGCTGGCCGAACTGGTGCTCCTGGGCCTGGTCAACGGCTTCGGCTCGCATGCCACCGCGGCCTATGGCGCGGTGAACCAGGTGGTGGCCTACGTGCAGTTCCCGGCCATCTCGATCGCGATCACGGCCTCGATCCTCGGCGCGCAGGCCATCGGCGCGGGCCGGGTCGACCGGTTGGGCGCCATCACGCGCACGGCCTTGATGATGAACCTGGTGCTCACCGGCTCGCTGGTGCTGCTGGGGTATCTGTTCTCGCGGCCGCTGATGGGCTGGTTCATCACCGATCCGGCCGTCATCGAGGTGGCGCAGCAGCTGCTGCACATCATGCTGTGGAGCCTCGTCATCTTCGGCATGGCCTCGGCGCTGTCGGGGATCATGCGGGCCAGCGGCACGGTGCTGGTGCCCACCGCCATTTCGATCTTCTGTGTGCTCTGCGTGTCGGTGCCGGTGGGCTGGTTCATGAGCCACCGCATCGGCCTGCCGGGCGTGTGGATCGCCTACCCCGCGTCCTTCGGCAGCATGCTGCTGCTGCAGGCCGCGTATTACCGCTTCGTGTGGCGCAAGAAGGCGATCCGGCGGCTGGTGTGAGCGCCCTGCCGATGCTTTATTCCTTCCGGCGCTGCCCCTACGCGATGCGGGCGCGCCTGGCGCTGGCCGTGAGCGGGCAGCGCTGCGAGTTGCGCGAAGTGGTGCTGCGCGACAAGCCGCCCGAGCTGCTTGCGGCCTCGCCCAAGGCCACCGTGCCGGTGCTGGTGCTGCCAGGCGGCGAGGTGATCGATCAGAGCCTGGACATCATGCGCTGGGCGCTGCACCGCCACGACCCCGACGGCTGGCTGGACGGCGACGCCGACGTGACGCAGGCCCTCGTAGCGCAGTGCGACGGGCCCTTCAAGAAGGCGCTGGACGCGTACAAGTACCCCGAGCGCCATGCCGACCGACCGGCAGGCGCCGCGCAGTCCGACGCGGCCGCGATGCTCGATGGACTCGAAGCGCGCCTGCGCGCCCGCGCCTTCCTGTGCGCCGACCGGCCGCGTCTCGCCGATGCCGCGTGGATGCCCTTCGTGCGCCAGTTCGCGCAGGTCGATGCGGCATGGTTCGCGGCCCGGCCCTGGCCACGGCTGCAGGCCTGGCTCGACGGCTGGCTGCAAGGGCCGCTGTGGCCATGCGTGATGCACAAGTACGCGCGCTGGCAGGCGCCAGAGCGCGGCGTGAATTTCCCGCCCGTCGGCTGAGCACGCGCCGCGGCGTCTGTGTGACGCGGCGTTGCAGGGCCTGCTCCGCCGGTCCTGATAATCGCCGCCTTCCCGTTGCACGATGTCCTCCATGCCCGTCAGCCAGCTCTCGGTCTATTTCTTTCTCCAGGCGGCGGTGATCCTGCTGGCGTGCCGTCTGGTGGGCAAGCTGGCGCAGCGGGTGGGCCAGCCCCAGGTGGTGGGCGAGATGATCGCCGGCGTGGTGCTCGGGCCCTCGCTCTTTGGTTTGTTCGCGCCCGAACTGCAGCAGGCGCTCTTTCCCAAGCCGACGCTGGGCATGCTCTACGTCTGCGGCCAGCTGGGCGTGGGCATGTACATGTTCCTGGTGGGCACCGAGTTCAACGCCGATCACTTCAGGAGCCGCGCCCGCAGCGCCGTCTCGGTTTCGGTGGCCGGCATCGCGGTGCCTTTCGCGCTGGCCTTCCTGCTCGTCCCCTGGCTGCATGAGGTGCCGGGCCTCTTCTCGGACAAGGCCAAGGCGCTCGAGGCCTCGCTCTTCCTCGGCGCGGCCATCGCCATCACGGCTTTCCCGATGCTGGCGCGCATCATCCACGAACGTGGCATCGCCGGTACCTCGCTGGGCACCCTGGCGCTGACCGCGGGCGCGGTCGACGACGCGGCCGCCTGGTGCATCCTGGCCGTGGTGCTGGCCAGCTTCGGCGGCAGCTGGGCGGGCGCGTGGCTCGCCATCGGCGGCGGCATCGGCTATGCGCTGTTCATGCTGCTCGTGGGCCGGCGGCTGCTGGCGCGGCTCGCGGACCACGCGAAGCCGGGCGAGCCGCTGAGCCCGACGCTGCTGGCCGTCGTGCTCGCCCTCTTCTGCCTGAGCGCCTGGGCCATGGACGCGATCGGCATCCATGCCGTGTTCGGCGGCTTCCTCCTCGGCGCATGCCTGCCGCGTGGCGAGTTCACCGCCATGCTGCGCGCGCAGCTGCAGCCCTTCGTGGTGGTCTTCCTGCTGCCGATGTTCTTCACCTACTCGGGCCTGAACACGCAGCTCGGCATGGTCATGCAACCGGCGCTGCTGCTGGCGGCACTGGCCATCCTGGCGGCGTCATTCGCCGGCAAGGGCATCGCGTGCTGGGCCGCGGCGCGCCTCAGCGGCGAGAACAACCGCGACGCGATGGCGATCGGCGCACTGATGAACGCGCGCGGGCTGATGGAGCTGATCATCATCAACATCGGCCTGCAGGCCGGCGTGATCGAACCGGGGCTGTTCGCGATCCTGGTGCTGATGGCGATCGTCACCACGCTGATGGCGACGCCGCTGTTCAACCGCGTCGTCCGCAGCGGTGGCACACAGAGCCGCGCTGCGCTCGGGCGGCCGATCTAGCCGGCAACAGTCTGGAACAAGTTCGTGGCCTCCCCCTCCTTCGTGAGGTTCACATTCGCAGCACTCGTTCGTTATCCTCGACACACGGTCTGGAGGAGAAGGATGTGCTGAGCTTGAGAGACATGGCGCTCACCGTGGAGGAACGCGGCGAAGGCCAGTTCTACTGGGTGGTGCTGGAGGCATCGGAGCCCGACGAGGGCGAGGTGATGATCTACCGCCGGATCGAATCCGCGGCCCGCGCGCAACCCACCTATTCGAACGCGCTGGCGATGGGCGTCGACGTCGTGCGTCGACTGGCCGATTGATACGGACTTCCCGCTGCTATTGAATTCGTAGCGCGTCGCGCCCGCCCCACGGGCGTTTCCACCCTTTTTCTCTTTGAACGCAGCGTGCTCAGTGGGCCGCAACGGCCGCACGCACGCGCAGCGTGCTGCACACGCCGGCCACGGCAGCGCACACCGCCGCCAGCGTCAGTGCGATCACCGGCCCGCGCCCGTCGTGCGGGCTCCAGACGCTGAAGATCCCCGCGAGCAGCACGGCCGCCAGCGTCTGCCCGGTGAGCCGCGCCGTGCCCAGCATGCCGCTGGCGGCACCGCTGCGATGCGGCGGCGGCGAGGTCACGATGGTGTGGTTGTTGGGCGACTGGAACAGCCCGAAGCCCAGCCCGCACACCGCCATGCGCCAGGCGATGTCGGCGTTCGACGGCTGCGCGGGCAGCGCGGCCAGCAGCGCCAACCCTGTCGCCAGCAGGCCCAGGCCGATGCCGCCGAGCAGCCCGTCGGGCACGCGTCCGATCAACCGGCCGACGATCGGCCCCATCGCCACGATGGCCAGCGGCCAGGCGGTGATGAGCAGGCCCGCCTGCAGGTGGCTGCGCCCGTAGGTGTCGAGCAGCAGGAAGGGCAGCGCGATGTACGCCAGCATCTGCGCGCAGAAGGCCGTCACCGAGGTGCCCATCGACAGCGCGAAGACCGGGATGCGCAGCAGGTCGACCGGGAACAGCGGCGCCACGCGCGTGCGCTGGCGCCGAACGTAGAGCACGCCCACCAGCACGCCCGCGCCCAGCATCACGAAGCCGTCGAGCTGCAGCGCGCCGGTCGCGCCCTCGCGCACGCCCAGCCGGTCGGCGCCCACGAACACGAGCGCGAACATCAGAATGTTGAGCAGCACGTCCATCGGCGAGATCCGCGCGCCGGCCGTCGGGCCGGTGGCGTTGCGCGGCAAGGCGTACCAGCCGAGCACCAGCACCACCGCGCCCAGTGGCAGGTTGAGCGCGAAGAGCCAGGGCCACGAAGCCACCGACAGGATCGCCGCCGCCACCGAAGGGCCCGCGACCGAGGCCGTGGCCACCACCATCGAGTTGGTCGCCATGCCGCGCCCGAGCTGCGCACGCGGGAAGATCAGCCGCACCAGCGCCGCGTTCACGGCCATGATGCCGGCCGCACCCAGGCCCTGCACCGCGCGCGCAGCGATCAGCGCGCCGAGCGTCGACGCCACCATGGCGCCCAGCGACGCCACGGCGAAAAGCGCCATGCCCACCAGGTACACCCGCCGGTAGCCGACCAGGTCGCCCAGCGTGGCCAGCGGCAGCAGCATCACCAGCGTCGCGATCTGGTAGGCGTTGATGACCCAGATGGCCTGCGAGGCCGTGGCGTTGAGCTCGCGAGCGATGCCCGGGAGCGCGAGGTTCATGATCGTGCCGTCCAGCACGGCCACGGCGATGCCCAGGATGATGACGAGCATGGCGCGCCGCCGCTGGGGCAGCGGCAGGCCGTCGATGACTTTCGGCTCGGACGAGGTGACCGCATCCGCGGCGGCCAGGCTCCTCATGCGGCCGGCCCCACCTGCCGCCAGGCTTCGGCCTGCGAGGTGAAGCGACTGGCAGGGTGACACGGTGGCAGGAACATCAAAGGATTGTCGTTGGCTGCCCCGGTCGGCGTGCGCAGCCGCCCGGATATCCCCGTACGCGGCGTGTCGGGTGGCGGTCAGGGCGTGGTGCCGGACTCGTCCTGGGCGGGCGCGCAGGGCTGCGCCACCAATCCGTCGCGCAACTCGGCGCTCGCATCCGCCAGCCGGCGCAGCGCGCTTGCCATCGCACCGCCGGAGGCATCGTCGCGCGACTGGGCGGACGCCAGCCGCGCCAAACGTTCGGCGCGAAGGATGACGCCCTCCAGCGTGCGCAGCAGCCGCTCGAGCTCGGCGAGCCCTGGCCGCAGCTGCGCCGACGCGACCGACCGTGCCATGGACTCGGTCTGCGCGGCCGACACGCCGACCTCGATGGCATCCCCTCGATCCCAGTCGTAGACCACGTCGAGCATCACCAGCAGCTGGAGACTGGACAGGGACAGTTGCGATGCCGCTTCGAGAAGCGCATCGGCGCGGTCCGCCGTGTCCGGTTTTCCTTGTTCCATTCCCTCACCCCTCTTCCGACGGCCATGCCCTGCGATCTGGTCAGCGCAGGATTGTTGTTTGGTATTACCGGATTGAGGGTGTCAGATACAAATGTGGCTGAGTCAGTGAATAGCTTGTGTCAAACGTTATTCAGGTGTGAATGAGTCTGCAATTCGTGACCCCGGCCTGCAGCGCAGAGTGGCGCATCGGGCCGAAGCGTGCGACGACCGCCGATCGAGAACCTGCGTGCGGGAGCCCGGCCAGCGGCTCCGGCCGTTGCCGGCGCACCACATTCCAGCGCCCGGTCCGGTGTGCCCTGCTTCGAGCACCGCGTGCCGCACTGGGCCGTTGAGATAGAACCGCAGCATCTCCAACCATCGACATCGAGGACGGCGAGGCGGTCATGGTCCTTTTCGAAAGCGCGCTGATCCTGATCTCGGTGGCGATCGTGCTGCTGCACCTCACGCGCCAGCTGTCGATTCCCTACCCCACCGTGCTGGCGCTGGCCGGGGTCGGCGTGGCCGCCCTGCCGGGCGCGCCTGCCATCGGCATCGACCCGTCGCTGGCACTGGCACTGTTCATCGCGCCCGCGGTGTTCGACGCCGCCTTCGACTTCCCGCCGCGCGACGTGCGGCGCTACTGGCTCCCCTTGCTGTCGCTGGCGGCCATCGCCGTGGTGGTGACGACCGCGGTGGTGGCTGCGGTCGGTGTCGCCATGGCCGGGATGCCGCTGGCCGCCGCGATCGCGCTGGGCGCCATCGTGGCGCCGCCCGACGCCGCGGCCGCCACGGCGGTGCTGGGCCGCTTCTCGCAGTTGCCGCGCAGCACCGTGACGGTGCTCAAGGGCGAAAGCCTGCTCAACGACGCGGTGGCGCTGCTGATCTTCAGCGCCGCGGTGGGCGTGATGCTGCACCCCGCATCGCTGGGCTCGCTCGCACCGCGGCTGGCAGTGGCCGCGCCGGGCGGGCTGCTGCTCGGCTGCGCCATGGGCCGGCTCGCCACCTGGGTGATGCCCCTGCTCTACGGCCGGCTCAGCGGCGCGGTCGCGAGCTTCGTGCTGGCCTTCGGCACCTGGATCGTGGCCGAGCGGCTGGAGTTCTCCGCCGTGCTGGCCATGGTCGCCTGCGGGATGGTCGTGGCGCGCTACGCCCCCGCGCATACGCCGGCGCGCGACCGCATCCACGTCTACTCGGTGTGGAACACGGCGGTCTTCCTGCTCAACGTGCTGGCCTTCCTGCTGCTGGGCCTGCAGGCGCGCGCGGTGGTGCAGCGGCTGGCGCCCGAGGCGCTGGGCGAGGCACTGCGCTTCGTCGGCGCGGTGCTGGTGGCGGTGATCGTCACGCGCATCGTGTGGGTGATGCTGCACAACGTCGTGCTGCGCTGGTTGTACAAGCGCCGCGGCAAGCGCGTGCCTTCGGTGGCGCAGGGCGTGCTGGCGAGCTGGTGCGGCATGCGCGGGCTGGTCACGCTGGCGACGGCGCTGGCGCTGCCGGAGGGCTTTCCGCATCGCGACCTGATCGTGCTGAGCGCGCTGGCCGTGGTGCTGGGCACGCTGGTGCTGCAGGGCCTGACGCTCGGCCCGCTGATCCGCCTGCTGCGCTTTCCGCCCGACGACTCGCTGGCGCGCGAGGTCGCCCAGGCCCGCGCACAGCTCATCGATGCGGGGCTGGCCCGCATCGCCGACCGTGCCGACGAACCCGCCGTGCGCCTGCGCGAGCTCTATGCCGCCGAGCGCACTGCGGCGCTGCAGGGCCACCGCCCGCGCAGCACGCAGCCCATCGACGCGCTCAAGCGCGAGACCCTGATCGGAAAGCGCGCCCGGCTGGCCGAATTGCGCGCCGCGGGCGTGATCGACGACGACGTGTTCCACACGCTCGAGCACGAGCTGGACTGGGCCGACCTGGCGATGGCGCCGCCCGAGCGCTTCGAGATGGACGAAGCCTGAGCACGAGTTGCTATGGTTTCGATAGCTGCTCACGCCCGTCCCGCGGGCGTTGCAGCAACTTTTCGCTTGTAATCTGCGCCGTTCAGCCGGCCTCGCAGCCCACCACGCGGAAGTCCACCCGGCGGTCGGCCGCGTCGACCACGTCGTCGGTGCCGGTGCCGACGATGTTCTCCTTCGAGCCCAGCCCGAGCACGCGCAGCCGCGGCTCCAGCGCCGGCGACAGCGCGACCAGCCGGCCACGGATGGTGGCCGCGCGGCGCGTCGACAGCGCCTCGTTGAAGGCCTCGCTGCCGGTGGCGCTGGTGTGGCCCTGCACGCGCACGCAAACCGAGGAGCGCGCCAGCTGCGTCGCGATCTGCCGCATCCACATCGCATAGGCGGCGGTCACCTTCGGGTCGGGCCAGAAGTCCGTGCTGCCGGGCGCAAAGAGGAACTTGACGCTCACGCTGTTGGTCGACAGGCCCAGCGCCACGAGCTGGCCGAAGGCCTCCTCGGCCTCGGCCGGCGTGCCCGCCTTCACGGCCGACAGGTAGACGCCCGTCAGCACGCGGATCTGGTCGCCGCCGCGCACCGCCGCCGCGCGGTAGGCCGTCAGCGCCTCGCGAAAACGCCCGGCCGCGTACAGCGCCATCGCCTCCTGCGCCTGGGCGGAGCCGGCAAGCCGGTCGAGGTAGGCGGCATCCGCCGGCTGCTTGGGCGCGGTCGAGGCCGTCTTCACATAACCGTCGAAGCCGCGGTCGCGCGGCAGCACGGGGCTGTCGCGGAACATGGCCAGCGGTGTCATGTCCACCCCGGTCGCCGAGGCGCGGGCCGAGGACTGCGCGACCACGGTCCTGCTGCCCAGGTCGACCAGCGCCAGGTTGAGCTGGTAGGCCTTGTCGGCACGCGTCATGGTGCCGACGACCAGGTGCGTCGCCTTGCCCACGCCCTGGGCATCGAAACGCAGCGCCTCGGAGCCGCGCTCGCGCACGCGCTGGGCGACGATGCGGTCCAGCACCTGCGTGGCGGCGGTTTGCTGGCCGGTGAGGCCGTCGATGGTGGGGTCGAGCACCAGCACCTTGGGCTTAGTGCCGAAGAGGCCCGCGCTGTCGTCGCCCTGGCGCAGCAGCCCGTCGACGGCCGTCTGCGCCGCCTGCTCGAAAGGCATCACCTGGGCCTGCACCACCGGCTGCGGCGCCACGCAGGCGGTCAGGGGCAGCGCGGCCAGCACCACGGCCAGGAGCCATCCGCAGCGGCGGGCGCCGCGGGTCGTCGTCATCGTCATTTGCATTGCTCGCGCAGGTAGGCAAGGTCCTGCTTGCCCAGGGGTTGCAGGGAGGACTGCAGCATCAGGTCGCTGCAGCGGGCGCCGCGCGGCGCGGGCCGGGCGGCGGAAGGGTCGGGCAGGCCGACGTCGGCCTGCGCGAGCGCCGCGGGGGCCGCACTCGGG
>NZ_CABFMN010000011.1 GCF_901875635.1 Xylophilus ampelinus
GGCCCAGGCCGCCCCTGGCAAGCTGCCCGCCTTGAAGGGTGTGAAGTCCACCGTGGCCGGCGCCCAGACCATGGAGAAGGTGACCGACTACAAGGACGCCACCACCTACAACAACTACTACGAGTTCGGCACCGACAAGTCCGACCCGGCCAAGAACGCCGGCACGCTCAAGACGCGGCCATGGACGGTCGAGGTCGAGGGACTGGTGAAGAAGCCAGGCAAGTACGGCATCGAGGACCTGCTCAAGCTCAGTGCGCAGGAAGACCGCACCTACCGCCTGCGCTGCGTCGAAGGCTGGTCGATGGTGATTCCCTGGGTGGGCTACTCGCTGGCCGAGCTGATCAAGAAGGTCGAGCCGCAGGGCAATGCCAAGTACGTCGAGTTCCTCACCCTGGCTGACCCGAAGACCATGCCCTTCGTCGGCTCGCGCGTGCTCGACTGGCCGTACGCCGAGGGCTTGCGGATGGACGAGGCGATGCATCCGCTGACGCTGCTCACCTTCGGCATGTACGGCGAGGTGCTGCCCAACCAGAACGGCGCGCCGGTGCGCATCGTGGTGCCGTGGAAGTACGGTTTCAAGTCGGCCAAGTCGATCGTGAAGATCCGCTTCGTCGAGAAGGAGCCCGGCACGGCCTGGAACAAGGCGGCGGCCAACGAATACGGTTTCTATTCGAACGTGAATCCGGATGTCGACCACCCGCGCTGGAGTCAGGCGACCGAGCGGCGCATCGGCGATGGCGGTGGCCTCTTCGCCAAGCGGCACAAGACGCTGATCTTCAACGGCTACGAGCAGCAGGTCGGCCAGCTTTATGCGGGCATGGACCTGAAGAAGTTCTATTGACGCTGGCAGCAGGTTCGCGATGAACAAGCTGTTGCTGCATCCGGCGGCCAAGCCGCTGGTCTTCCTGCTGTGCCTGCTGCCCTTCGCGTCGCTGGCCTATGGCGCCTTCACCGACGAGCTGGGCGCCAATCCGGCGGAGTTCCTGATCCGTGCGACAGGCGACTGGACGCTGCGCTTCATCTGCATCACGCTGGCCGTCACGCCCCTGCGCGTGACGGCCAGGCTGACCGGCCTGGCGCGCTTGCGCCGCATGCTGGGGCTGTTCGCGTACTTCTACGTCGTGCTGCACCTGCTCAGCTACGCCTGGTTCGACATGGGCTTCGAGATCGCCGACATCGCGAAGGACATCGCCAAGCGGCCCTTCATCCTGGTCGGCTTCGCGGCCTTCCTGCTGCTCACGCCGCTGGCGGCGACCTCGTTCAACCGCGCGATCAAGGCACTGGGGGCGAAGCGCTGGCAGGCGCTGCACAAGCTGGTGTACCTGATCGCCGGCCTGGGTCTGCTGCACTTCTTCTGGCTGCGCGCCGGCAAGAACAACTTTGCCGAGGTAAGCGTCTACGCCGCCATCATCGCCGTGCTGCTGGGCTGGCGTGTGTGGAACTTTGCGAGCAAAAAGTGGCTGCAGCGCCCGCCAGCTGGGCGCCAGCAGCTATCGAAACCATAGCAATCAAAGGGCCTGCTCGGTGCGCAGCTGGTCCTCGACCGTCTCGCGGCGGCGGATCAGCGTGGCGCTGGCGCCGCTGACCAGCACCTCGGCGGCGCGGGCGCGCGTGTTGTAGTTGCTCGCCATGCTCATGCAGTACGCGCCGGCCGACAGCACCGCCAGAAGGTCGCCGGCCTCGACCGCCAGGTCGCGGTCGCGGCCCAGCCAGTCGCCGCTCTCGCACACCGGGCCGACCACGTCGTAGCGGGTGGCCGGCAGCGAGGGCCGTTCGGCGACCGGCACGATGCGGTGAAAGGCCTGGTACATCGCCGGGCGAGGCAGGTCGTTCATGGCCGCGTCGACGATGCAGAAGTTCTTCTCTTCGCCGGGCTTGGTGTAGAGCACCTCGGTCACGCACAGGCCGGCGTTGCCGACCAGGGAGCGGCCGGGCTCGATCAGGATCCGGCGGTCGCCGAAGCCGCGGGCGTCGAGCCGCGCGAAGAGCTGCTTCCACAGCGCATCGGCCGCAGGCGGCGTGTCACCGTCGTAGTCGATGCCCAGGCCGCCGCCGAAATCGATGTGGTGCAGCGGTACGCCGGCGGCCTCGATGGCCTGCACCAGGTCGAGGATGCGGTCCAACGCATCGAGGTAGGGCGAGGATTCGGTGATCTGCGAGCCGATGTGGCAGTCGATGCCCACCACCTGCAGCCCCGGCAGCGCCGCCGCGTGGCGGTACACGGCGACCGCGCGGTCGTGGGCGACGCCGAACTTGTTGCCCTTGAGGCCGGTCGAGATGTACGGGTGCGTCTTGGGATCGACGTTCGGGTTGATGCGCACGCTCACTGGCGCGCGTTGGCCTTGTTCGAGCGCCACGGTGTTGAGCACGTTGAGCTCGGCCTCGCTCTCGACGTTGAAGCAGCCGATGCCGGCCGTCAGCGCCTGGCGCATCTCGGCGCGCGTCTTGCCCACGCCGGAGAAGATGACCTTGGCCGGCTCGGCCCCGGCCGCAAGCACGCGCGCCAGTTCGCCGCCCGAGACGATGTCGAAGCCGCAGCCCGCTTCGGCGAACACGCGCAGCACGCCGAGCGAAGAGTTGGCCTTCATCGCGTAACAGATCAGGGCATCGCGGCCCGCGAAGCCGCGCTGGTAGGCCGCCAGCGCATCGAGCATCCACTGCTTCGAATAGACGAAGAGCGGCGTGCCGTGCTCGCGCACGAGCGCATCGAGCGCGACGTCCTCGACCTGCAACGTGGTGCCGCGGCGGGCGATGTGGGGGTGGCCGGGGAGCGTCGGCGTGCCGCTCATCGCCCAGCTCCCGAGGCGGGCGCGCTGGCGCCCGGTGCAGCCGGCCGCGCGCCGGCGTCTTCGGGCTTGGCGGTGTTGTCGCGCAGGGCGGGCACGACGATCTGGGGCAGGGTGGCGCGCTGCGATGCTGCAGGCTCGGTCGGCAGGTAGAGCGGGCCGCGCTGACCGCAGGCGGCCAGACTCGTCAGGCCCGCCAGGCACGCGACCCCAAGGCCGAAGCGGGCACGGGCGCTGCCTAGAATTCGCTGGAGATTCAACATCGCGAAATTCTACGTTTTGACCAGGGCGAAGCTATCTCGCACGCCCAGAGTAGCCCGGCATCAATAGACCCGCGCGGCAGAGTGGGCCTCTCACGGCACCGCGCTTCACGCCAAAAATCTCGGCGAGCTGATCAACCGATGCCACGCCAGCGCGGTACATGTCGGCCACCAACCTCTCGCCGTCATCATCGAAGGCGCGCGGCCTGCCGAGCACCTGGCCGCGCTCCCTGGCAGCACGCTGACCAGCGCGAACACGCTCACGGATCATGTTGCGCTCAAGCTCAGCAACGGCGCCCAAGACCTGCAACGTGAAACGGCCGTAAGGGCTGGCGGTATCGATAGGCTCGGTCAGGCTGCGGATGTGCGCACCGGCCAGCTTCACCTTATCGATGATGGCGAGCAGGTCGAAAAGGCCGCGCCCGATGCGGTCCAGCTTCCACACCACGAACTCATCGCCACGTCTAAGCGAGGCAAGAGCACGATGCAACTGCGGCCGGGCGCCGACACCGCTTGCCTTGTCCTGGAAAACCTTCGTGACGCCGGCACGCTTGAGCGCATCGAGCTGAAGGCGGGTGTTCTGATCGAGCGTCGAAACGCGCGCATATCCGATGAGCATCGCACTAAAATGTAACGCCTAGTAACTGGAAAGACGATTATGGGGATTCAGGACAGGGACTACTACCGGGAGCACCATGAGCGGCTACGGATGGAGGAAGAACGAGAGCGACCGGCCAAGATGCGGTCGGCGGCAGAGGAAAGAACGCCGAGCAAGCCGCAGAGGCAGGCGACCTGGCTCGATTGGTTCGTGCTGGTGTGCTTCTGCGTCCTGCTGTACAGCGTGACCTACTACCTACTCGAGAGGCACAGGTAGCACGACGGCTTCCATGGGGGGTCTGCACCCCCATACCCCCAGCCCCGCAAGCGGGTCCCCCTGGCTTAGCAATGAAGTCCTCGGGGGCGTGGGGCCCTTCCCCGCGGGGCGGGGCCCCTTCCCACTTCCCGAGGCCCCTACGACTTGCCAATCGGGCCTACAGGCGCTTTTGGCTGCATCCCTGGCACCGGGACCACCACAGGCGCCTTTTCGGTCCCTGCGGCGAGCTGCGGCGCGTCGCAGGTCACCGGGTAATAGCTCTTTTGGTACTGGAGCCGGCCCATGCACGCCCCGAGCGCATGAAACCGGTAGCCGGCAGCTTCAAGCTCATCGCTGGTGAGGTCGACAAAGCGCCGGCCGCCGTCGCTGACGGAGAAGGTGTACAGGGTCCGCTTTCCCATGCGCATGGTGCCGGTGAGGTGCACCTTCTTGCCCTTCAACGGCTCGACGTTGTTGTCGGGGGATGCATCAGGCTGCGTCTCGGCGGCGGGCACGATTGGGGCCGCCTTCACAGGCACTGTCGTCTCCCGGGTCACCTTGACGCACTCACCATCGCGCATGTACGCACCATCAACGCACGGCCCAATGACGGCGCCCTTCGGCACAACGACCTCCTTGATGGTCCGACCGTCGGCGAGCTTCGCCTCCTTGGCCTTGCTCGACGGCCACCACGCCCAGAGCGTCACAAGGGCAATGGCGACGTACAACGCATACGACCCACGGCGCCACGCCACAAGCGAGGACTTGACGTCCGAGGCGCTGGCGCCAGACACGGCGTTGCCCTGCGTGTGGCTCTTGTAGAGGCCGAAGTACTGAGGATCGTATTGGCGCTCCTGCGTGCTGACCAGACCACCGCGATAGCCGGCGTGCACCTTCTTGATGTAGCCAGGCTTCCCAACAATGTCGGCCTGCCTGACGCGATGAAGGAAGTGAACGAGCCCGGCGATTTCTTCGGCCAGGTCGCGAAAGCTCTGCGTCAACAGCAGCACGTCCTGATTGAAGTGCCGGTGCAGCTTGTAGAACTGAACCACCTCGGCCGGCGTGCCGGGCAGCTTACGCGGCATGGCGACGTGGCACTCGTCAATAACGAACAGGGCGCCTATGCCCGTCTCGGGGTGGCGCCACTCGTCGTAGTAGTCCCACACGTGGCCGAAGATGCGCGTTCCCTTCGCGAGCGGCTCAACGTGGCCGTCCTCGAACAGCTCGAAAGCGTTCTTCCGCTCCGCATCCCATGTCCCGCGCACCGGCCGCGGGGCCGTGCGAATCTCGATCAGCGCACGCCACTCAGGATTGATCGCCGCGAAGGCGTCCAGCACCAGCGGAAGGTTGGTGATGACCTTCCGGCCGCCCTCAAGGGCAGCGAGGATGTGATAGCGCGTGGCCTCGTAGCTCTTGCCGCCACCGGGGATTCCTTCGATACCGTTGATCATGAACCCAGTCTCGTGAAGGGGATGAGTTGCAGCCCGAGCCGGATGACGATGGCCGCGACGATGATGCCGGCCGCCTGCGAGACCCCCAGCAGGCCCAGGATGTTGAGGATCTCGCCGGGGAGCGAACCCCAGCTCTGCAGATTGCCGGTGACCGACGACAGGTCGACCGCGCCCACCGCGCTGACCACCACTTCCATGACCTGCTCGAAGGCCCAGCACGCTGCGTCACGGATGAAGTCCCAACCAGCGACGAACACTGCAACGGCGAGCTTGCCAAACCACGCAACGATGGCCGCCAGCTTCGCCAGCAGCATGGTGAAACCAGCGGCCATGTCAGCCTCCGAAGATGAGGGCACGCGCCAGGATGGCGGCACCGATCAGTACGATGACCTTGATGACGTCATACACCCAGCAAGGCGGCGATACGTCGGCCTCGCCGTAGTCACCGAAGGCAGCGAAGTCCAACGGAATCTTGAAGCTCGGGCATGACCCACCCCCGATCCCAGTTGGCATGAGCTGCTGCGGGAGCTGGAAAAGCTGGGTCTGGTTCAGCTGCTGCCGCTTGTCGTTCCAGATGCCTACGATGCCGTCGGGGTACTTGCGCTCGTACAGCTTCGGCAGCTCGCCGAGCGGGGTGTCCACGGGACTCGGCTCTGGCGCTTCCTGCTCATCGCCAGGACTCACAGTCTCTTCGGTCGTGGTGCTGGTCGTGCCGTCCGGTTGCTTAGTCTCGGTAGTGGTCTTGGTGCCGCTGTTCGTGACGGAGTTGCCGTTATAGGTGTAGTTATTCGTCGTCGTGGTGGTCGTGGTCACCGGGCCATTGGACGTATTGCTGATATTGATCGTGGTCGGCCCGGGGATCGCGGTCGGTCCGCTCACGGATATGTCCCCGGCGGTGAGCGTGCCGCCTTGCGATGTGACTTCCGGAACGATGCCGGGGTCAGGCGTGCCGCCCTTGCTTACCAGCAGATCAACCAGCTTGCCGCCATCGACTGCAACCTTTGGCAGATTGGACGCGCTGTAGCAGCCGGCGGGCGTCGAGTAATAACCTGCGGGACAGGTCGAGACAGAACGGCCGGGATTGTTGAACACGGCCGTATTCGTGAGCCATGGTTGACCAAACCGCGTCACGCTGTTCGGGCATGTCGGATCGCCCTGGTTCCACGAAGCCCCACCGCTGTAAGTGATCGTCGGCGACCCAGACACGCCCGCGTTGGACGCCTGCCATAGCTCGATAGCGCGAATGCAGACCTCCGGCCATGTGAGCTTTTCGATGGGTGTCCCGCTTGGCAACGCAGAGGCAGAATATTTGTAGCCGTCCGAAGGAAAGGCATTAGCGGTGTCCTGCACCTCGAGTGCCCCAGTGGTCGGATTCCTTGTCACGCCTGCATTCGCAATCCAATTCAGGGCAAGCGGCATTGCGACGGCAGCAGCAGCGGCTACGGCGCAAGCCCCGCCCGTGCCGACAGCGCAGACGACCGCCGCAACGCCAGAGGCAACAGCCGTCTTGTCGATCGTGCCGGTGGCAGTGACCGGGACGCCCTTACCGTTCACTGGAGCCGTACCGGTGCCAGTGATCGCGACGCCCCCGCTAGCGGTGTTGCCGGCCGTCGCAACCTGCGCGATGGGACTGCCGCCACCGCCCGCAGGCGCGATGGTGGTGATCTTCCCACCAGGCGCAATGGTCGTAGTCTTGCCCTTCGTGGCCGCGTTCCAGATAGCCTGGCCTACGGCATGATTGGTGCCGCCAGCAGCCCGGGCCGGCGAGCCGACCAGCGCAGCGGCGACGGCGAGCGGGAGCGCGAGCCAATGAAGCGGATTCATTGGTTCGCCCTCACACCGAGAACGAACGCGATGCCACTCAGGGCGCCCAGCACGAGGGCACCTGTCCAGAACGCGAGCACGAGCGCACCTGAGAGCATCGCTGACCCCTTTAGGCCTTGCGCACGAGACGCTTGGCCAGGTCGGGACCCTTGAAGGCGACGGCGATGCCGATGATCAGCAGCCCGCCGGCCACGACCTTCGCGCTGACGCCCGAGAAGTCCACGGCGTCGAAGAACTGATCCCACGAGCTGGTGGTCTGCGCGGACGCCGAAGCGGCTGCGACCATCAGCGTTGCGGGCACGAGCACGGCCTTGGTGTAGCCACGTGCGGCGAGGGCCTTGATCTTGTTCATGAAGATTCCTTTCGAGTGAAGTTGGAGAAGCGGTGTCCCGAGACATTCGGGGTTGCACCCGGAGGCCCACTGCATGGGCTACCGGCTGGAACCACTACGCTTTGCGGATGAGCCCGAGTGCGATGCCCAGGACGTAGCCCAACATGAAGGCGGTCAGGACAGCGCCGAAGCCCATCGCGTAGACCTTCGTGAAGGTGGCGGGTGTCACACCCATGCCGGGCAGGTCGATGGTTTCGGCGAACGTGACGGCCTGCACGCTTTCAGGCGGGCAGGGGTTCGCTTCAACGGTGCAGACGAGGTAGCGCATCAGGCAAGCGGGTAGATGTCATCCACCTCGAACTGCGACCCGCAATACGGGCAGTGAATGTGCTCGTCCTGCCCACCGAAGAACGACGCCCATTCGTCATAGCCGACGGTGTTGCCACAGTCGGGGCAATCGGCATCGGCCACATCGTTTTCCATGACTACCTCCTGAACAGTTGAAAGAGCAGGCCGACGAGGCGGCTTGCGATGGAGCCGACGAAGCGGCGGAAGAAGTAGCGCCACATCAGTGCACAGTCACACCGTGTGGGCGCACCCACGAGAAGGGACCGGCCGCCTCGATGGCTCGCGGCTGTACGCGCACGCGAGTAAAGCTGCTGTAACCGCCGCCCGTTGGTGCCCATTCAGACTGGACAAACTCGCCTGTCTGAGCATTGAGGTAGCCGCCTCCCTTCGCAGGCTTGAAGGGGTCGTTGATCGAAGCGTTGCCCTGCACATAAGCAGGCCAAAGAGCCCAACGCTTGATAGCAGCGCCCACAGCGCAAAGGCCGCCGACGCCGTGAATTCGTGCACCACGGGGGAACCCCCTTACGTTCTTGCTATCCGCCTTCTTGGCGTAGCTCATGAGGTAGGCCACCGGAGCGCGGCCCTTCTCGGTGTTGGTGAAGCCGTGCGGCCACCAGCCTTTGCGGTCTGCCTGTGGCATCGACACACCGGCCGGGAGGAAGAAGATGGCGTGGTAGTGGATGACGCCCCGCCCCTCGCCGTCTTCACGCCGCTTGCCGTCTTGGAGCTCACCGACCCACACGTAGCGCAGCTTCTCGCCAGGGCAGCGTTCCTTGAACCATGCCCGCACGTGACGGATGTAGTCGCTGATATGCCGCGGGCGCCAATCGGCATTGGTGCCGCGATACGTGAGGGTGACCATCACGTTGTTCTCTGCCGGCGTGTGCGACAGGTTCAACAGGCACTTCGAACCGATGCCAACTGCCTTGCGCAGCCGGGTGATACGCGCCTGGGCGCGGTCAATGGTGATGCAGCGTTCGGCCCAGGCTACCGCCGTCGGGACCGAACGCTTCAATGCAAAACCACTTGTTGATTCTGAGACAAGCCCGCGCGCTGCGCGCGCTTCCTGCTCTGACCACGCGGCAGCGAATCGCGCTTGCGATTGCTGGCGCAAAGCTTCGAACTGGGCGATGCTGGCGATCATGCTGCAACGTCCTCGATGCGGACTTGCCAGCCGTTGTTCGCCATGTCCTCGATGAAAACGCACCAGACCTCGTAGACGACGAAGCCCTCAGCGGTGGACCCATCGGGAAAGGTGACATGCGCAAAGTGCCTCATGCCATGTACCCGATGAGGTAGGCCGCGTCACGGCGCAGCTTGGCGTCCTGCTCAGCGAACGCGGGATGGGCAGGGCCACCGGCCGCGCTGATTTCGTCCTGCCAGTTGCACCAGTGCATCAGGCGCAGGAACTCGCGGGCGGTGCGGCTCATAGCGACTCGCCGAACAGCGGAATGCCGTTCGCCATGAACTGCAGATCGATGGCGACCTGCCCATGCTCGACGGTGGCACTCACGGAGAGGCCATCGACCTGCATGTCTTCGTACTCCCGGAGCAACGCGAGCAGCGACCCTTCGAGGTTCGCGAGTCGCGCGTGGCTCAGTGCCTCGGGCGAATGGGACATGGTGGCCCCCTCAGACAGCCTTCGGCGTGGCGCGGAGCGCGACGAGACGCGGAGCCACCGCAACGTTGCCGCGCGGGTCCACGTAAATGCTGGAGGGGGCCAACTGGTACTCGCCCACCGGGTAGAAGATGGCGGCGCCGTCGTTCTTGTCGCGGGGAAGGATGATTTCGACCTTCGTGGGATACGGGTCGGCGTTGCCGTCGCGGTCCGTCAGGTGCATCCAGACGGTCTGGAACGAGAGGTGGTAGGGCTTGCCGGTCGCCTTGGCGTTGCCGGACTGTTCACGCACAGCGGTGCTGCTGACGGTGACACGGATCATGAGGTGGCTCCTGTAAAAGTCCTAACAGGTTGTTAGGTGCGCGGAGCATGCCTGCCGACCTTACAGGCTGTCAAGTCGTTTCCTGACAGCCTGTGATTAAATTCCTACATCCACTCGGAGCCCACCATGCAGACCACGATGCACCTCCTCCAGCGCGCACTCGCCGTCCAGAATCAAGCGCGGTGGGCGGACGCGCTCGACCTCTCCGACGCAACGTTGTCGCAGGCGAAGAAGCGCGGACGGTTGAGCCCCACGATTGCGGGAGCCATGGCAGCCGAGCTGGGCGAAGACCCGGCAGCGTGGATATCGGTCGCAGCACTCGAAGCCGAGCCCGACACTGCGACGAAAAGAACCCTGCTCAAGCGCCTGAGCAGCAAGATTCAAAAACTCTAGTCATGACCGACCCCGAGTACCTCGACCTTGCCGAAGCCGCACTGGCGGCCATCGAACAGGGCTGCGACCGCATCAATGAGGCGACCGACGCGGACATCGACAACCAGCGCGTGGGCGGCATGATCACGCTGACCTTCGCCAATCGCAGCCAGCTCGTGATCAACTTGCAGCCTCCGCTGCACGAGATCTGGCTGGCTGCGCGCACCGGCGGCTACCACTACCGCCACGACGGCCGACAGTGGCTGGATACGAAGACGGGCGAGGAACTGTTCGAGAACCTGTCGCGCGAAGCGACCTTGCAGGCCGGCCTGCCGCTGCGCTTCACCGCGGCCTGAGCGGCGGTCGGGGGCGCGCGCGGGCGCCGGTCTTCAGTTGCGGAACATGTCGAGGATGCGGTTGCGCTCCTCGGTGCCCCCACCACCGCCGGCCGGCGCGGCATTCGGATCGGCCGTGGCCGGCGCTGCGGCCTCCACGCCCAGCGTCGACACGGCGCGGCCCGGCGTGTAGTCGTCGAAGTACCACTCGCCGCCGACCTGCACCACGCCCGGGGGCGGCGGCAGTTCGGCCACCGGCACGCCCTTGAGCGCGGTCTGCATGAAGCTGATCCAGATCGGCAGGCTCAGCCCGCCGCCGGTTTCGCGGTCGCCCAGCTTGCGCGGCGTGTCATAGCCCATCCACACGACCGCGGCGATCGTCGGCTGGAAGCCGGCGAACCAGGCATCGAGCGAATCGTTGGTCGTGCCCGTCTTGCCGTACAGGTCGGTGCGCTTGAGCGTGGCCTGAGCCTTCGCCGCCGTGCCCCCACTGGCGACGGACTGCAGCAGGCTGTCCATGATGAAGGCGTTGCGCTGCGGGATGGCGCGCATCGACTCGTTGAGCAGCGGGGGCTGCACGTCGACCAGCACCTTGTCCTTGTGGTCGGTGATCTTGGTGATGAGGTAGGGATTGACGCGGTAGCCGCCGTTGGCGAACACCGAATAGGCGGTGGCCATCTGCATGGGCGTGACCGAGCCCGCGCCCAGGGCCATGGGCAGGTAGGCCGGATGCTTCTCGCGTTCGAAGCCAAAATTGCCGATCCAGTCCTGCGCATAGCGCGTACCGATCGATTGCAGGATACGGATCGACACCATGTTCTTCGACTTCATCAGCGCCCGGCGCAGCGACATGGGGCCTTCGAAGGTGCCGTCGTAGTTCTTGGGTTCCCACGGCTGGCCGCCTGTGGTGCCGGCGTCGAAGAACAGGGGGCCGTCATTTACCACGGTGCTGGGCATGAAGCCCTTCTCGAGTGCGGCCGAGTAGATGAAGGGCTTGAAGCTCGAGCCCGGCTGGCGCCAGGCCTGCGTGACGTGGTTGAACTTGTTCTTGCCGAAGTCGAAGCCGCCGACCAGCGCCTTCACGGCACCGTCGCGCGGGTCGAGCGCGACGAAGGCGCCTTCCACCTCGGGCAGTTGGGTGATCTCCCAGGTGTTCTTCGGCGTCTTGACCACGCGGATCACGGCGCCGCGGCGGATCTTGATGTTCGGCGGCGCCTTGTCGGACAGGCCGGACTGCGCGGGGCGCAGGCCTTCTCCCGTGATCTGCACCGCATCACCATTGGCGCGCACGGCGTCGATCTGCTTGGCGGTGGCCTTGAGCACCACGGCCGACATCACGTCGCCGTTGTCAGGGTGTTCGGCCAGTACGTCGTCGACGGCATCGTCGAGATCCTTGGGGTCATTGGGCAGGTCGATGAACTTCTCGGGGCCGCGATAGATCTGCCGGCGCTCGTAGTCCATGATGCCCTTGCGCAGGGCCGTGTAGGCCGCCGTCTGGTCGGCCGCGACGATCGAGGTGTAGACCTTCAGGCCGCGGGTGTAGGTGCTGTCGCCGTACTGGGCGTACATCAGCTGGCGCACCGTCTCGGCGATGTACTCGGCATGCAGGCGGCCCGGCTCCTGGCCGTCGCGCAGGTGGAGTTCTTCCTTGCGGGCGACTTCAGCCTCCTGCTCGGTGATGAAGCCGGCCTCGACCATGCGGTCGATGACGTAGAGCTGGCGTCCGCGCGCGCGCGACGGGTTGTTGACCGGGTTGTTGGCGCCCGGTGCCTTGGGCAGGCCCGCGAGCATGGCGGCCTGTGCGATGGTGATGTCCTTCAGCGGCTTGCCGAAGTAGGCCTCCGATGCTGCGGCAAAGCCGTAGGCGCGGTTGCCCAAGTAGATCTGGTTGAGGTAGATCTCGAAGATCTGGTCCTTCGTGAGTTGGTGCTCGAGCTTGAAGGTGAGCAGGATCTCGTAGATCTTGCGGGTGAGGGTCTTCTCGGAGCTCAGGTAGACGTTGCGGGCTACCTGCATCGAGATGGTCGACGCACCCTGGCTCTTGATGCGGTTGAGGTTGGCCAGGCCAGCGCGGACCACGCCCTTGTAGTCCACCCCGCCGTGCGTGTAGAAGCGAGCGTCCTCCGCGGCCAGCACGGCGTCCTTCATCACCTTTGGGATGGTCGAGATGGGGGTGAGGTTGCGGCGTTCCTCGCCGAACTCGCCCATCAGCACGCCGTCGGAGGTGAACACCCGAAGCGGCAGCTTGGGACGGTAGTCCGCCAGATCGGACACATCAGGGAGGTTCGGATAGGCCACCGCCAGCGCCACCGCGACCACGGTCAGTGCCGACGCCAGCCCTGCCAGCAGAATCCCGGTCGTCCAGGCGAAGAAGCGCAGGAGCCAGGTCAGCAGGGTCGCGCGCTTCGGGGGAGGGGGGGTCTTTGCAGGCCCGGAGGCGCGCGGTGTGTCGGGCATGGAGGGAGGGAGGAGTGGCCGGTCATTATAAAAAGCGGGCTTGTACAAACCGCCTCCGCTCCCGGTTGGGGCTAACGGCGTCAAATTGTGACCAAAGTGGCAATCGCCAGGGAAAGCCGTCAGCTTTTGACAACGATTGCCGTGGTCGCCGTCCCACAGGGCTTGGTTTTGCGCGCGCGCTGCTGATAGCATGCAACCACACGCAATTTTTGCCATTCGTTACAAACAGGCGGGATAGCTCTTGGTTGCCTTGGGTTCCTTGTTTCGTCGCCAGCCGGCGCCCCTGCTGGGCCTCGACGTCAGTTCCTCCAGCGTCAAGCTGGTCGAGTTGGCGCGCGACGCGGGCGGGAAGCTCGTGCTTGAGCGCTGCGCGATCGAGCCGCTGGAGCGCGGCTGGATCACCGATGGCAATGTCGAGAAATTCGACGAGGTGGCCGAGGCCGTCCGGCGGGTGGTCCGCAAGAGCGGCACGCGCACCAAGAACGCGGCCCTGGCATTGCCGCCCTCGGCGGTCATCACCAAGAAGATCATCCTGCCCGGGGGCATGAGCGAGCAGGAACTCGAATTGCAGGTCGAGTCGGAAGCAAACCAGTACATTCCCTTCTCGCTCGACGAAGTGAGCCTGGACTTCTGTGTCGTCGGGCCCAGTGCGGGCTCTTCGGAAGACGTCGAGGTCCTCATCGCCGCGTCGCGCAAGGAAAAGGTGCAGGACCGTCAAGGCCTGGCGGAGGCGGCGGGACTCAAGGCGTCGATCCTGGATGTGGAGTCCTTCGCGTCGCGCCTCGCGACCTCGCGCCTGATCGAGCAGTTGCCCGGCCAAGGCCAAGACGCCGTGGTGGCGCTGTTCGAAGTGGGTGCTTTCACCACCAGCATGCAGGTGTTGCGCAACCAGGAAGTGCTCTACGACCGTGACCAGGCCTTCGGCGGGGCACAGCTGACCCAGCTCATCGTTCGCCAGTATGGTTTTTCCGCCGAAGAGGCGGAATCGAAGAAGCGCAGCGGCGAACTGCCGGCGGACTACGCCGCCGGCGTGCTGAAGCCGTTCGTCGCCAGCATTGCGCAGGAAATCGCCCGTGCCCTGCAGTTCTTCTTCACGAGCACGCCGCACAACCGTGTGGACTACGTACTGCTGGCTGGCGGCTCGGCATCCCTGCCCGGATTGACCAGCGCCGTGACGCGCCAGACGTCCTTCGCCTGTTCGCTGGTCAATCCCTTCGAAGGCATGGCGTTCGGCGCCGGCGTGCGCGAGAAGAAGGTGCGCCGTGAAGCGCCTTCATACCTCACGTCCTGCGGCCTCGCCATGCGGAGGTTCCTGCAGTGATCCTCATCAACCTGTTGCCGCACCGCGAAGCGGCACGCAAGCGCCGGCGCGAGAACTTCTACGCATCCCTTGGCGCTGCCGCGTTGATCGGTGGCCTGCTCGCGGGTGCCGGCTACGTGTGGCTTCAGACCCAGATCACCGAGCAGCAGTCCAAGAACGGCCTCCTGCAGGCCGAAATCAAGAAGCTCGACGACGAGATCAAGGAAATCTCAACGCTCCAGGCCGAAATCACCGCCCTGGGCGCACGCCAGCAGGCGGTCGAAGACCTGCAGGGCGATCGCAATCTGCCGGTGCACCTTCTCAATGAACTGGTGCGTCAACTGCCCGACGGCGTCTATCTGACCAGCATGAAGCAGGACAACCGCATCGTCACCCTGCAGGGGATGGCGCAGTCCAACGAGCGAGTGTCCGAACTGCTGCGCAACCTGGGCAACAGCAGTCCCTGGCTGGTGAAGCCGGAACTCGTGGAGATCACCGCCGCGACGGTGGCGCTTTCGCAGCGCGACCAGCGTCGTGTGGCGAACTTCACGGTGCGTGTCGGCGTGAAGCGTCCGACCGACGACAAGAAGCCCGCGGGAGCCGGTGCCGCTGCCCAGCCGGGCGCGAAGGGTTGAGCATGGCCACGCGACGCACTCCCTCGAAGGTGGACATTGCCGCGACGCTCCAGCGCACGGCCAACCAGTTCCGCGGACTCAACGCCAACGATCCGGCCAGCTGGCCGCCGGTACCGCGTTATGTGCTGTGCGCAGCCGTTGCGGCCCTCGTCGTCGTTGCCCTGTGGTTTGTCTGGCTGAACGGCGTCAACGACGAGCTCGAAGCCGAGCGTGGCAAGGAAACGGCCTTGCGCGCCGATTTTCAGAAGAAGGTGGCGCAGGCGGTGAATCTCGACATGCTGAAAAAGCAGCGTGAGCAGGTCCAGCAGTACGTGACGCTGCTCGAGAAGCAGTTGCCCAGCAAGGCGGAAATGGACGCCCTGCTCTCGGACATCAACCAGGCGGGCCTGGGGCGCAGCCTGCAGTTCGAGCTCTTCCGTCCAGGTCAGGTCGTGGTGCGCGATTACTACGCCGAGCTGCCCATCGCGGTGAAGGTTGCAGGCCGTTACCACGACATGGGTGCCTTCGTGGCGGACGTTGCCAACCTCTCGCGCATCGTGACGCTCAACAACCTTTCGATCGAGCCACAGAAGGACGGTGGCGGCCTGACGATGGACGCCACCGCGCGCACCTACCGTTACCTGGACGCCGAGGAACAGGCCGCGCAGAAGAGGGCGACGGCTCAGGCGAACAAGAAATGAAGGTCCGGTACTTACCTTTGTGGGTCCTCGTGACCGCGACGCTGGGCGGTTGCTTCGGGTCGGATCAGGACGATCTGCGCACCTGGATGCGCGAACAGCGTGCCCAGGTCAAGCCACGCGTGACTCCCATCCCCGAGCCCACCAAGTTCACGCCGCAGCCCTACACCGAAGGAGCCGCGGTAGAGCCCTTCAACAGCGTCAAGCTGACGCAGGCACTGCGACGCGACTCGAGCCAGCCGGGCAATTCCGATCTGATCGCGCCCGAGCTGTCACGGCGCAAGGAAGCGCTCGAGGCCTTCCCCCTCGACTCGATGGCCATGGTCGGCAGCCTCAACCGCAACGGACAGCGTGTGGCTCTGGTCAGCGTGGACAAACTGCTCTACCAGGTGCGTGTCGGCAACCATCTGGGCCTGAACTACGGGCGGGTCACCCACATCGACGAAACCGAACTCGGCTTGCGTGAAATCGTGCAGGACGCTGCCGGCGAATGGATCGAGCGTACGGCCACGCTGCAACTGCAAGAGAGGTCGAAATGAATCCCCAAGCAAAGAAGAATATGCGCAATGTCAAATGGTTGCGTGCAGCCGGCCTCTGTGTTCTGGCCCTTGGCGCTGCGGTCGCGGCCCACGCGCAGAACGCCATCGAGGCGGTCACCAGTTCGATGCAATCGGGCGCCGAGGTGGTCCGCATCGATCTCGCGCAGCCGCTGGCGGCAGTGCCTGCTGGCTTCGCGGTCCAGAACCCCGCACGCATCGCGCTCGATTTCCCGGGTGTGACCAACGCGATCGGGCGCTCGGCGCTCGACATGAACCAGGGCAACCTGCGCTCGGTCAATGTGGTTCAGGCCGGTGAGCGCACGCGGCTCGTCCTCAATCTGAAGCAGGCAGCGGCCTATCGCACCGAGATCCAGGGCAAGTCGCTGCTGGTGGTGCTGGAGCCAGCGCCGGGTGCAGCACTGGTCGCTTCGGCGCAGTCGAGCTTTGCCGAGACGCGCAACCGAGACAGCCTGCCGCTCAAGGACATCGATTTCCGTCTGGGCCCCGACAACACGGGTCGCGTGATCGTCGACCTGCCGAACAACCAGGTCGGCGTCGACGTGCGTCCGCAAGGTCGCAATCTCGTGGTCGAGTTCACCAAGTCGACCCTGTCCGAAGGGCTGCGCCGTCGTCTGGATGTAGCGGACTTCAACACTCCGGTGCAATTCATCAACACGCAGCAGGTGGGCGATCGGGTGCGCATGACCATCGAGCCACGTGGCGATTGGGAGCACAGCGCCTACCAGAGCGACAACCAGTTCGTCGTCGAGGTGCGCCCACGCAAGGTCGACCCGACCAAGCTGACGCAGGGCGTGGGCTACAGCGGCGAAAAGCTGTCGCTGAACTTCCAGAACATCGAGATCCGCTCGCTGCTGCAGGTCATCGCGGACTTCACGAACTTCAACATCGTGACCTCCGACTCGGTCACCGGCTCGCTCACGCTGCGCCTGAAGGATGTGCCTTGGGACCAGGCCCTGGACATCATCATGCAGGCCAAGAACCTGGGCATGCGCAAGAACGGTACGGTGCTGTGGATTGCGCCCAAGGACGAGATCAACGCCAAGGAGAAGATGGAGTTCGAGGCCCGTGCGGCCATCGAAAATCTCGAACCCCTGCGGACGCAGTCCTTCCAGCTCAACTACACCAAGGCGATCGCCATCGCGCAGGGTCTCACCGGCACCGGGCAAGGCTCCGGCGGCGGTGGCGGCTCCGGCACGACCACCCGCATCCTGAGCCCACGTGGCAGCGTCATCGCCGAGTCGCGCACCAACCAGCTTTTCGTGTCCGACATCCCGTCCAAGCTCGCCCAAGTGGCCGAGCTGATCCAGAAACTGGACGTTCCCGTGCGCCAGGTCATGATCGAGGCGCGCATCGTCGAGGCGTCCGACACCTTCGGCAAGTCGCTTGGCGCCCGCCTGGGGGGCGGCGCGATCAACCGCCGCAACTCCATCGGCACCTGGCCGTCGGTCACCGGTGGCGGCACCACCTCGACCACGACCAACGGCGTGACCACGTCGACCACGACGAGCCCGACGGTGAACTTCGCGTCGCCGACGCTGAGCAACCTGATCAATCTGCCGGCGGGTGATGCCGGCGGCACCGGCAACGCGGCCGGGGCCTTCACCCTGGCGCTGTTCAACTCGAGCTTCTCGCGCATGCTGAACCTCGAGATCTCCGCGCTCGAAGCCGACGGCAAGGGCAAGCTGATCTCCAGCCCCCGCGTCATCACGGCCGACCAGACGAAGGCGCTGATCGAGCAGGGCGAGGAAATCCCCTATCAGCAGGCCACCTCCAGCGGTGCGACCTCGATCTCGTTCCGCAAGGCCGTGCTGAAGCTCGAAGTCACGCCGCAGATCACGCCCGAGGGCAACATCATCCTGACGCTGGACGTGAGCAAGGATGCCCGAGGCGTGAACACGACGGCCGGCCCGGCCATCAACACCAAGCACGTGCAGACCGAGGTGCTGGTCGAGAACGGCGGCACGGTGGTGATCGGTGGTATCTTCGAACTCACCGAAACCAACGACGAATCGCGGATTCCGGTGCTGGGTGAGGCGCCCATCATTGGCGCACTGTTCCGCAATCGCGAGCGCGTTGCCAACAAGACCGAAATGCTCGTCTTTATCACGCCGAAGATGATCACCGACCGCAACGCGGCGCGCTGAATGCGCCGCGTGCCCCCGCGCGTGTGACGGCACTCGCTCTGGTGGGGTTGCCCGGTTCGGGCAAGTCGGCGGTCGGCCGTCGGCTGGCGCAGCGGCTCGACGTTCCCTTCGTCGACAGCGACCAGGTCATCGAGCAGCGCATTGGCTGCTCCATCCGTGAATTCTTCGAGCGCGAAGGCGAAGGGCGCTTCCGCGACCTCGAAGCCCAGGTGATTGCCGAGCTCGGCCGCGCTGCGGCCGGCGTGGTGGCCACGGGCGGCGGCGCGGTGCTGCGGCCGGCTAACCGCGACAGCCTGCGCGCCCATTTCCATGTGATTTACCTGCAGTCCGCGCCCGAAGACCTCTACCGGCGCCTGCGGCACGACGTCAAGCGGCCGCTTTTGCAGGTGGCCGATCCGCTCGGGCGGCTGCGCGAATTGCACGCCGCGCGGGACCCGCTCTACCGCGAGACGGCGCACCGCGTCGTCGAGACCGGCAAACCGTCCGTCGGGGCGCTGGTGCAGGCCATCGTGACCACGCTCGAAGGCTCGGGCCTGAGCGTGGCGCCCGCTTCGCCCGCCGCGCCCGGCTGAAGCCGCCCTCGCCGGGGTGCGCCGACTTGGCCCGTGCCCGCAAGGGTCGATGCGCCCGCCACTACACTTCCCGCCATGTCTTCCGTCTCCATCGCCGCGCCCGAGCGCGTCGGCATCGACCTGGGCGAGCGCAGCTACCCGATCGTGATCGGCCCCGGCCTGATCGCGGACCCTGCGAGCTATACCGATCTGCCGGCCTCGGCGACGGCCCTGGTCGTGACCAACACCACGGTCGCGCCGCTCTATGCGCAGGCCGTGCGCGACGCGCTCGCGCAGCGCTTCCGTGCCGTGCGGGTGCTCGAATTGCCCGATGGCGAAGCACATAAGAACTGGGAGACCCTGAACCTCGTCTTCGACTCGCTGCTGGCCCATGGCGCCGACCGCAAGACGGTGCTGTTCGCCCTCGGTGGAGGCGTGGTGGGTGACATGACGGGTTTCGCCGCCGCCAGCTACATGCGCGGCGTGCCCTTCGTGCAGCTGCCCACGACGCTGCTGGCGCAGGTGGATTCCTCGGTGGGCGGCAAGACGGCGATCAACCATCCGCTGGGCAAGAACATGATCGGCGCCTTCTACCAGCCGCAGCTGGTGCTGTGCGACCTCGACACGCTGCAGACGCTGCCGCAGCGCGAGATCGCGGCCGGCCTGGCCGAGATCATCAAGTACGGCCCCATCGCCGACATGGCTTTCCTCGACTGGATCGAGGCGAACATCGACGCCCTGGTGGCGCGCGATGCCCCGGCCCTGGCCTACGCGGTGCGACGCAGCTGCGAGATCAAGGCGGCGGTCGTGGGACAGGACGAGCGCGAAGCGGGGCTGCGCGCCATCCTCAACTTCGGCCATACCTTCGGCCATGCGATCGAATCCGGCCTGGGCTATGGCGAGTGGCTGCACGGCGAGGCCGTGGGTTGCGGCATGGTCATGGCGGCGCACCTGTCCGAAAAGCTGGGCGGCGTCGATGCCGCCTTCGTGCGCCGGCTGACGGTGCTGATCGAGCGCGCCGGACTGCCGGTGCGCGCCCCGGACCTGGGCGCGGAGCGCTACCTGTCGCTCATGCAGGTCGACAAGAAGTCCGAGGCCGGCGAGATCCGCTTCGTGGTCATCGACCGGCCCGGCTCGGCCGTGATGCGCCCGGCGCCCGATGCCCTCGTGCGCGAGGTGCTGGCCGAATGCTGTGCGTGAACGTCTGGTTGCTACGAAATCGATAGCTGCTCCCGAAAGCAGGACGGGCGATGGAGCCTGATTTGATGCCCAATCCTGCGCCGCTCACCGACATCGCCTCACCACCACCCTGGGCCAGCCAGCCGGCCCTTTCGCGCGGGCGCCGTCACCCGGAGCCGGCCGCCCCCACGCGCGACGACTTCCAGCGCGACCGCGACCGCATCGTCCATTCCACGGCCTTCCGGCGGCTGGTCTACAAGACCCAGGTCTTCCTCAACCACGAGGGCGACCTGTTCCGCACTCGGCTCACGCACTCGCTCGAAGTGGCGCAGCTCGCTCGCTCGATCGCGCGGCCGCTGGGCCTGAACGAGGACCTGGTCGAGGCGATCGCGCTGGCGCACGACCTGGGCCACACGCCCTTCGGCCATGCTGGCCAGGACGCGCTGAACGACTGCATGGCCGCGCATGGCGGCTTCGAGCACAACCTGCAGAGCCTGCGCGTCGTCGACTCGCTGGAGCGCCGCTACCCGCAGTTCGACGGCCTGAACCTGTGCTTCGAGACGCGCGAGGGCATCCTCAAGCACTGCTCGCGCGCCAATGCCCAACGTCTGGAGGCGCAGGAGCCGGGCGGCGTCGCCCGCCGCTTCCTGCACGGCGGCCAGCCGAGCCTGGAGGCGCAGCTGTGCAACCTCGCCGACCAGATCGCCTACAACGCCCACGACATCGACGATGGCGTGCGCTCGGGGCTGCTGCGCATCGAAGATCTGGCCGAAGTCGAGCTCGTCGAGCGCCATCGGTGCGAAGCCGCCGCCGAACACCCCGGCCTGGCCGGGCGGCGGCTGCTCTACGAGACCATCCGCCGCATGCTGAGCGCGCAGGTGTACGACGTGATCGACGCCACCCGCGCAGCGCTCCTCGCGCACGCCCCGGCCGACGCCGAGGCCGTGCGGGCCGCGCCGCCGCTGGTGCAGTTCAGCGCTGGCATGCATGCGCAGTCCACGGCGCTCAAGCGCTTCCTGTTCACCAACCTCTATCGACATCCGCAGGTGACGCAGACCACGCGGCAGGCCCAGCAGGCGGTGCGTGACTTGTTTGCAGCCTATGTCGACGATGCTGCCGCCATGCCCGATTCGTACGCCGCAAGACCCGACCGGCCGCGCGCCGTGGCCGACTACATCGCCGGCATGACCGATCGCTTCGCCATGCGCGAGCACGAACGCCTGACCGGCGCCCGATGGGTGGCATGAGCAGCAGTACACGCGTTCCGCCGGCGGCACTGGTTGTCGTGGCCGCCGGCGTCGCTGCCTCGCTGCATGTTGGCAAGCTGCCGCCTGCGCTCCCGGCGTTGCAGGCGCAGTTGCAGGTGAGCCTGCTCGAGGCGGGCTTCCTGCTGTCGTTGGTGCAGGTGGCGGGCATGTTGCTGGGCATGGTCGCGGGCCTGGCGGCCGACTCCATCGGCCTGCGCCGCAGCATGCTGGCGGGACTGCTGCTGCTCAGCGCCGCCAGCGCCGCCGGCAGCCTCGCGGGCCACGTCGCCGCGCCGGTGGCGTGGCTGCTGGGCTGGCGCGGCGTCGAAGGCCTGGGCTTCCTGCTGGCGGTGATGCCCGGGCCGGGACTCATCCGTCGCCTCGCGCCCGCGGGCGCCGACAAGGCGGCGATGGGACTGTGGGGTGCCTACATGCCGGTCGGCGTGGCACTCGCGCTGCTGCTGGGCCCGACAGTCATTGCGCGCGGCGGCTGGGCGCTGTGGTGGCAGGGCCTGGCGGCGGCGTCCGGGTTGGCGGCATTCGTCCTGTGGCGCGCGGTTGCGCCCGACCCCAGCCGACGGTTCACCGGCGACCGTGGCACCGAGTCCTGGCCGCAGCGCCTCGCGCTCACCGTGCGCACGCCACGCGGCTGGGGCGCCGCGGCGGCCTTCGGCCTGTACGCGGCGCAGTGGATCGCCGTCATCGGCTTCCTGCCCACCATCTGCGTCGCAGCGGGCCTCGGCGCCGGCGCGACGTCCGGTCTCACGGCTCTGGCGGCGGCGCTCAACATGGTGGGCAATGTCGTCGGCGGGCGGCTGCTGCAGCGTGGCTGGGCGCCGGTTCACCTGCTGCGGCTCGGCTTTGCGGCGATGGGCGTCGCTGCCGTGGCGGCCTTCGCCGGCTGGAACGGCGCGCCCGCGGGCGCGCTGTCGCTGCTGCCGCGCTATGTGGCCATCTGCCTGTTCTCGCTCTGCGGTGGCATGGTGCCGGCCACGCTCTTCATGCTGGCGGTGCGCGTGGCGCCCACGCCCTCGACGGTGTCGACCACGGTGGGCCTGATGCAACAGGCCTCGTCGCTGGGCCAGTTCGTCGCGCCGCCGGTGGTGGCGTGGGTAGCGCACCGCGCCGGCGGCTGGCAATGGACCTGGGCCTGCACGCTGGCCTGTTCGCTCGCCGGCATCGCGGTCGGCACGGCACTGGCTTCGTCGAGGAGGGCTCCGGCATGAACGGGTCCGCCATCGATCTGGGTCAGTCCATCGCCGACACGCTGCGCTGGTTGGAGCGCGCGGTCATCGGTCTCAACCTGTGTCCCTTCGCCAAGGCCGTCCACGTGAAGAGGCAAGTCCACCTCGGAGTGTTCGGCGGTGACGATCTCGACGCGTTGATGACGCGGCTGCTGGCCGAGGCGCAGGCGCTGGTCGACACCGACCCGGCCGAGCGGGACACCACGCTGCTGGTTGTTCCCGATGCGCTGCACGACTTCCTCGACTTCAACGACTGGGTGGGCCGGGCCGACAAGCGCCTGCGCCGTGCCGGCCACGAGGGGGTGCTTCAGCTCGCGAGCTTCCACCCGCAGTTCCAGTTTGCCGGCACCGAGGCCGACGACATCGGCAATGCCACCAACCGTTCGCCATACCCCACGCTGCACCTGCTGCGCGAAGACAGCGTGGCCCGCGCGGTCGAGGCCTTTCCCGAGGCGGCCGAGATCTTCGAGCGCAACATCGACACGCTGGAGGCGCTGGGCGCCGACGGCTGGCAGGCGCTGGATGTGGGCCCGCACGACGCCAAGGATTGATTGCCCATGAGCCGACCGTCCAAGTCCACCGCCGCCGACGAGGCGCTCGCGCAGGAGCTGCGCCCGGGCCAGTCCGTCGAACTGCTGAAGGAGCTGCACATCCTCACCCGCGAGGGCAGGCTCAACCAGGACTCACGCCGCAAGCTCAAGCAGGTGCACCACCTGTACCAGTTCATCGAGAAGCTGCTGCTCGAACTGCCGGGCGAAGGCGCCCATGCCACGCTGGCCGACCACGGCGCCGGCAAGTCCTACCTGGGCTTCATCCTCTACGACCTGTTCTTCAAGTCGCGCGGCGATGGCGTCATCTACGGCATCGAGACGCGCACCGAACTGGTCGAGCGCTCGCGTACGCTGGCGGCGCGGCTCGGGTTCGAGCGCATGCGCTTCCTGCCGCTCTCCGTGGCCGAATCCGCGCAGTCGAGCGAGCTGCCGGCCCGCATCGATGTCGTCACGGCGCTGCACGCCTGCGACACGGCCACCGACGACGCCATCGCCTTCGGCTTGGCCAAGCAGGCGCAGGCGATGGTGCTGGTGCCCTGCTGCCAGGCCGAGGTGGCCGCCTGCCTGCGCCAGACCAAGGCGCTGGCGCTGTCGCGCACGCCGCTGGCCGAGCTGTGGCGCCATCCGCTGCACACGCGCGAGATCGGCAGCCAGCTCACCAACGTGCTGCGCTGCCTGTACCTGGAGGCCAGCGGCTACCAGGTCACGGTCACGGAACTGGTGGGCTGGGAGCACAGCATGAAGAACGAGCTGATCCTGGCGCGCCACGCCGGCCAACGCAAGGCGAGCGCCGCCCAGCGCCTGCGCGCGCTGCTGGCGGAATTCGGGCTCGAAAGCCTGGAGGCCACGCGCTTCAAGCTGGCCTGAAGCGGCTGCGCCATGGCCCGACTCGCGCGCCTGTCCATCGCCCAGCAGCCGCACCATGTGGTGCAGCGCGGCAACAACCGCCAGCGGATCTTCGTGGACGCGGCCGACCGCGAACGCTTCCTGGCGCTGGTGGGGGAGGGCGCCGCGCGCTTCGGTGTCGCCCTGCATGCCTACGTGCTGATGGACAACCACTTCCACCTGCTGGCCACGCCGGCAACGGGCGACGCGTTGCCGCAGTGGATGCAGGCGGTGGGCCGCGCCTACGTGCGTCACTTCAACGACCGGCATGGCCGCAGCGGCACGCTGTGGGAAGGGCGCTACCGCTCCACCCTGGTCCAGGCCGAGCGCTACCTCCTGCCCTGCATGGCCTACATCGACCTCAACCCGGTGCGTGCGGGCCTGGTGGCCGAGTCGCTGCAGCACCCCTGGTCGAGCCATGCGCATTACGTGGGCCGGCGGCACGACAGGATCGTCACGCCGCATGCGCTGTACTGGGCCCTGGGCAACACCCCCTTCGACCGCGAAGCGGCCTATGCCGACTTGGTGCGTGCCGGCATCAGCGCGGCCGACCAGAAGTTGCTGACCGAGTCCGTGTTCAAGGGCTGGGTGGCCGGCGACGCCGACTTTGTCGCGAAGATGCAAAGTGATACGCCGCGGCGCCTGACCCCCTCCAAGGCGGGCCGACGCCCGATCGCGGCACGGGATTAACAACCAAATTGGCCTCCAGCGCCCGCCAATTGTTCGCCGGCAGCTATCAATTTTGATGTGTCCCCATTTAAGTTCCGATTGATTCGGTCGGAAATTAAATGGATTCTGACCCCGATTAAAGCGTTTGGCATTGTTTGTGCAACGCACTATCCTCTGCTTCCCCGCGAAAACCCTAGGAGCGCACCCATGACGACGGCTGCCGAGATCGAGCACCTCCAACAACACGGCCTGTATTCCGCCGCCGACGAACACGATGCCTGCGGTGTCGGCTTCGTGGCGCACATCAAGGGCGAGAAGAGCCACGCCATCGTCACCCAGGCGCTCAAGATCCTCGAGAACCTCGACCACCGCGGCGCCGTCGGTGCCGACAAGCTCATGGGCGACGGGGCCGGCATCCTGATCCAGGTGCCCGACCACCTCTACCGCGAGGAAATGGCCAAGCAGGGCATCACGCTGCCGCCCCCTGGCGAGTACGGCGTGGGCATGATCTTCCTGCCCAAGGAACACGCCTCGCGCCTGGCCTGCGAGCAGGAGATGGAGCGCGCGATCAAGGCCGAGGGTCAGGTGCTGCTGGGCTGGCGCGACGTGCCGGTGAACCGCGAGATGCCGATGTCGCCCACCGTGCGCGAGAAGGAGCCGATCCTGCGCCAGGTCTTCATCGGCCGCGGCCCCGACGTGATCGTGCAGGACGCGCTGGAACGCAAGCTGTACGTGATCCGCAAGACGGCCAGCGCCAGCATCCAGCGCCTGAAGCTCAAGCACAGCAAGGAGTACTACGTCCCCAGCATGTCCAGCCGCACCGTGGTCTACAAGGGCCTGCTGCTGGCCGACCAGGTGGGCACCTACTACCTGGACCTGCAAGACAAGCGCTGCATTTCCGCCCTGGGCCTGGTGCACCAGCGCTTCTCGACCAACACCTTCCCCGAGTGGCCGCTGGCCCACCCGTACCGCTACGTCGCCCACAACGGCGAGATCAACACGGTCAAGGGCAACTACAACTGGATGAAGGCACGCGAGGGCGTGATGAGCTCGCCCGTGCTGGGCCCGGACCTCGCCAAGCTGTACCCCATCAGCTTCGCCGGCCAGTCGGACACCGCGACCTTCGACAACTGCCTCGAACTGCTCACCATGGCCGGCTACCCGATCAGCCAGGCCGTGATGATGATGATCCCCGAGCCCTGGGAGCAGCACGCGACGATGGACCCGCGCCGCCGGGCCTTCTACGAGTACCACGCCGCCATGCTCGAGCCCTGGGACGGCCCGGCCTCGATCGTGTTCACTGACGGCCGCCAGATCGGCGCCACGCTGGACCGCAACGGCCTGCGCCCCTCGCGCTACTGCGTGACCGACGACGACTTCGTCATCATGGGTTCGGAAGCCGGCGTGCTGCCCATCCCCGAGGCGAAGATCGTGCGCAAGTGGCGCCTGCAGCCCGGCAAGATGTTCCTGATCGACCTTGAACAGGGCCGCATGATCGACGACGAGGAGGTCAAGGCGACGCTGGCCAACAGCAAGCCCTACAAGCAGTGGATCGAGAACCTGCGCATCAAGCTCGACGACGTCGAGGGTGCGGGCGAGGCACCGGCTTCCGCCGTCTCGCTGCTGGACCGCCAGCAGGCTTTCGGCTACACGCAGGAAGACATCAAGTTCCTGATGAGCCCCATGGCTCAGGCAGGCGAAGAGGGCATCGGCTCCATGGGCAACGACAGCCCGCTGGCCGTGCTCTCCAACAAGAACAAGCCGCTGTACAACTATTTCAAGCAGCTGTTCGCCCAGGTGACCAACCCGCCGATCGACCCGATCCGCGAGGCCATCGTCATGTCGCTGGTGTCCTTCGTCGGCCCCAAGCCGAACCTGCTGGACATCAACCAGGTCAACCCGCCCATGCGCCTCGAGGTCAGCCAGCCGATCCTCGACTTCAACGACATGGCGAAGCTGCGCGACATCGGCACCTTCACGCAAGGCAAGTTCAAGAGCCACACGCTCGACATCACCTATCCGCTGTCGTGGGGCGAGGAGGGCGTCGAGGCCAAGCTCGCGTCGCTGTGCGCCGAGGCGGTGGACGCTATCAAGGGCGGCCACAACATCCTGATCGTGAGCGACCGCGCCGTGAGCGCCACCCAGCTCGCCATCCCGGCGCTGCTGGCGCTGTCGGCAGTGCACCAGCACCTGGTGCGCGAAGGACTGCGCACCACGGCCGGCCTGGTCGTGGAAACCGGCTCGGCGCGCGAGGTGCATCACTTCGGCGTGCTGGCCGGCTACGGCGCCGAGGCCGTGCACCCCTACCTGGCCATGGAAACCCTGGCGGCCATGCACGCCGACCTGCCGGGCGACCTGTCGGCCGAGAAGGCGATCTACAACTACGTCAAGGCGATCGGCAAGGGCCTGTCGAAGATCATGTCCAAGATGGGCGTGTCGACATACATGAGCTACTGCGGCGCGCAGCTTTTCGAGGCCATCGGCCTGAACAGCGAGACGGTGGCCAAGTACTTCACCGGTACCGCCAGCCGCGTCGAGGGCATCGGCGTGTTCGAGATCGCGCAGGAAGCCATCCGCATGCACAAGGCCGCGTTCGGCAGCGACCCGGTGCTGGCCAACATGCTCGATGCCGGCGGCGAGTACGCCTGGCGGACGCGCGGCGAAGACCACATGTGGACGCCCGACGCCATCGCCAAGCTGCAGCACTCCACGCGTGCCAACAACTTCAGCACCTACAAGGAATACGCGCAGATCATCAACGACCAGAGCCGGCGCCACCTCACGCTGCGCGGCCTGTTCGAGTTCAAGTTCGACCCGAGCAAGGCCATCCCGGTCGACGAGGTCGAGCCGGCGTCGGAGATCGTCAAGCGCTTCGCCACCGGCGCCATGTCGCTCGGTTCCATCAGCACCGAGGCGCACTCGACGCTGGCCATCGCGATGAACCGCATCGGCGGCAAGAGCAACACCGGCGAGGGCGGCGAAGACCCGGCCCGCTACCGCAACGAGCTCAAGGGCATCCCGATCAAGCAAGGCGCCACGCTCAAGAGCGAGATCGGCGCCGAGAACGTCGAGGTCGACCTGCCGCTCATGGAAGGCGACTCGCTGCGCTCGCGCATCAAGCAGGTGGCTTCGGGCCGCTTCGGCGTCACGGCCGAGTACCTCGCGTCGGCCGACCAGGTGCAGATCAAGATGGCGCAGGGCGCCAAGCCGGGCGAGGGCGGCCAGTTGCCCGGCGGCAAGGTCACCGACTACATCGGCAAGCAGCGCTACTCGGTGCCCGGCGTGGGCCTGATCAGCCCGCCGCCGCACCACGACATCTACTCGATCGAGGACCTGGCGCAGCTGATCCACGACCTGAAGAACGTCGCCACGCACGCATCGATCAGCGTCAAGCTGGTCAGCGAAGTGGGCGTGGGCACCATCGCCGCCGGCGTTGCCAAGTGCAAGGCCGACCATGTGGTGATCGCCGGCCACGATGGCGGCACGGGCGCCTCGCCCTGGTCGTCCATCAAGCACGCGGGCAGCCCGTGGGAGATCGGCCTGGCCGAGACGCAGCAGACGCTGGTGCTCAACCGCCTGCGCAGCCGCATCCGCGTGCAGGCCGACGGCCAGATGAAGACCGGCCGCGACGTCGTGATCGGCGCGCTGCTGGGCGCCGACGAGTTCGGCTTCGCCACCGCGCCGCTGGTGGTCGAGGGCTGCATCATGATGCGCAAGTGCCACCTCAACACCTGCCCGGTGGGCGTGGCCACGCAGGACCCCAAGCTGCGCAAGAAGTTCGCCGGCAAGCCCGAGCACGTCGTCAACTACTTCTTCTTCATCGCCGAAGAGGTGCGCCAGCTCATGGCCCAGCTGGGTGTGCGCAAGTTCGACGACCTGATCGGCCGCGCCGACCTGCTCGACACCCGCAAGGGCATCGAGCACTGGAAGGCGCGTGGCCTGGACTTCACGCGCCTGTTCGCCCAGCCCCAGGTGCCGGCCGACGTGCCGCGCTTCCATGTCGAGAGCCAGGACCATGGCCTCCAGAAGGCGCTGGACAACAAGCTCATCGAGAAGTCGCGTCCCGCCATCGAGAAGGGCGAGAAGGTGCAGTTCATCGAGACGGTGCGCAACGTGAACCGCACGGTGGGCGCGATGCTTTCCGGTGCGCTGACCAAGGTGCACCCGGAGGGCCTGCCCGACGATTCCATCCGCATCCAGCTCGAGGGCACGGGCGGCCAGTCCTTCGGCGCCTTCCTGGCGCGCGGCATCACGCTGTACCTGATCGGCGAAGCCAACGACTACACCGGCAAGGGCCTGTCGGGCGGCCGCGTGGTGGTGCGTCCGAGCCTGGACTTCCGCGGCGAAGCCGTGCGCAACATCATCGTGGGCAACACCGCGCTGTACGGCGCCACCACCGGCGAGGCCTTCCTGGCCGGCGTGGCGGGCGAACGCTTCGCGGTGCGCCTGTCGGGCGCCACCGCGGTGGTCGAGGGCACCGGCGACCACGGCTGCGAGTACATGACCGGCGGCACCGTCGTCGTGCTCGGCAAGACCGGCCGCAACTTCGCGGCCGGCATGAGCGGCGGCGTGGCCTTCGTCTACGACGAGGACGGCCAGTTCGCCACGCGCTGCAACCTGGCGATGGTGTCGCTGGACAAGGTGCTCACCAGCGCCGAGCAGACCGCCAGCATCCACCGCAAGGTGTGGCACGGCGGCGAGACCGACGAGGCGCAGCTCAAGAAGCTGCTCGAGGAACACCACCGCTGGACCGGCAGCAAGCGCGCACGCGACCTGCTGGACAACTGGGCCGTCGCGCGCACGAAGTTCGTGAAGGTGTTCCCGAACGAATACAAGCGCGCCCTGGCCGAGATCCACGACCGCAAGGTCGAACTCACCAGCAGCGGCAACAACGCGCACGCCGGCCTCGAGCCGCATGCCGTGAAGTCCACCGCCGCCGTCTGAACGCAGCACGACCGACCAAGAACAGGATCACACGATGGGAAAGATCACCGGCTTCATGGAGTACGAGCGTCTCGAGGAGGGCTACCGCCCCGCCTCCGAGCGCCTGAAGCACTACAAGGAATTCGTCGTCGGCCTCGATGAGAAGCAGGCCAAGGTGCAGGGTGCGCGCTGCATGGACTGCGGTACGCCCTTCTGCAACAGCGGCTGTCCGGTCAACAACATCATTCCGGACTTCAACGACCTGGTCTATCGCAACGACTGGGCGAACGCGATCGAGGTGCTGCACAGCACCAACAACTTCCCTGAGTTCACCGGCCGCATCTGCCCTGCGCCCTGCGAGGCGGCCTGCGTGCTGAACGTGAACGACGACGCGGTGGGGATCAAGTCGATCGAGCACGCGATCATCGACCGTGCATGGGACGAGGGCTGGGTGAAGCCGCGGCCTGCGGCGCACAAGACGGGCAAGAAGGTCGCGGTGGTCGGTTCCGGCCCGGCCGGCATGGCAGCCGCCCAGCAGCTGGCGCGCGCCGGCCACGACGTCACGCTCTTCGAGAAGAACGACCGCATCGGCGGCCTTCTACGCTACGGCATCCCCGACTTCAAGATGGAGAAGTCGCACATCGACCGCCGCGTCGAGCAGATGAAGGCCGAGGGTGTGGTCTTCCGTACCGGTGTCGTGGTCGGCGCCGCGAAGGACGCGCTGGGCAAGGGCTCCAAGGTCACCAACCTGGCCAAGGAGACCGTCACGCCCGAACAGCTGCAGAAGGAATTCGACGCCGTGCTGCTGACCGGCGGCGCCGAGCAGTCGCGCGACCTGCCCGTGCCCGGCCGCGACCTGGACGGCATCCATTTCGCGATGGAGTTCCTGCCGCAGCAGAACCGTGTGAATGCCGGCGACAAGGTCAAGGGCCAGTTGCGCGCCGACGGCAAGCACGTCATCGTCATCGGCGGCGGCGACACCGGTTCCGACTGCGTCGGCACCAGCAACCGCCACGGTGCCGTGAGCGTCACCCAGTTCGAGCTGATGCCCCAGCCGCCCGAAGAGGAGAACCGCCCGCTGACCTGGCCGTACTGGCCTTACAAGCTGCGCACCAGCTCCAGCCACGAGGAAGGCTGCGAACGCGAATTTGCCATCTCGACCAAGGAATTCATCGGCGAGAAGGGCAAGGTCACGGGCCTGAAGACCGTGCGCGTCGAGTGGAAGGACGGCAAGATGGTCGAAGTGCCCGGCAGCGAGCAGGTCCTCAAGGCCGACCTGGTGCTGCTGGCCATGGGCTTCGTCAGCCCGGTCGCATCGGTGCTCGACGCCTTCGGCATCGAAAAGGACGCCCGAGGCAACGCCAAGGCCAGCATGGACTTTGTCGGCGGCTACGCCACCAATGTGCCCAAGGTCTTCGCGGCCGGCGACATGCGGCGTGGCCAATCCCTCGTCGTCTGGGCGATCCGCGAGGGTCGCCAGGCAGCGCGCTCGGTGGACGAGTTCCTGATGGGTTTCAGCGACCTGCCCCGATGAGTGGAGAGGGGAATGTCTGCCTGGGCAGGCATCCCTTATCATCAGCGCACCGCCAAGCCGGGACCGCCTGAAAGGTGACCCGGCTTTTTCATTGGATGGATCACCGCCCTTGTCCACGCCCCTGATCGAATTCCGCGACGTCCGCTTCGGCTACGGCGAGCGCGCCATCCTCGATGGCGTGTCGTTCAGCGTGCCGCGTGGCAAGGTGACGGCGCTCATGGGCGCGTCGGGCGGCGGCAAGACGACGGTGCTTCGCCTCATCGGTGGACAGGCGCGTGCACAGCGCGGCGAAGTGCTGTTCGACGGGCAGAACGTGGGGCAGCTCTCCAGCGATGCACTCTACGCGGCGCGGCGCCGCATGGGCATGTTGTTCCAGTTCGGTGCGCTGTTCACCGACATGAGCGTGTTCGAGAACGTGGTCTTCCCGCTGCGCGAACACACGCGGCTGCCGGAGCCGCTGCTGCGCGACATCGTGCTCATGAAGCTCGAAGCCGTGGGCCTGCGCAATGCGCGCGACCTCATGCCCAGTGAGATCTCCGGCGGCATGGCGCGGCGCGTGGCACTGGCGCGGGCCATCGCGCTCGACCCCGAACTCGTCATGTACGACGAGCCCTTCGCGGGGCTCGACCCGATCTCCCTGGGCACGGCGGCCCGCCTCATCCGCCAGCTGAACGACGCCCTGGGGCTGACCAGCCTCATCGTCTCGCACGATCTGGAGGAAACCTTTCGCATCGCCGACCATGTGATCGTGCTGGCCAACGGCGGCGTGGCGGCGCAGGGCACGCCCGAGGAGGTGCGGCACAGCACCGATCCGCTGGTGCACCAGTTCGTCAACGCCCTGGCCGACGGACCGGTGCGCTTCCACTACCCCGGCAGCAGCGTGGAAGCCGACTTCGCCGCCAACGGTGGAGGCCGCCGATGAATTTCCTGCCAACCCGCCGCGTGCAATCTCGCCACCCCGTGGCGGCGTTGATCTGCGCGCCCTTTGCTGCACGGTGGATGCCATGAGCTGGTACCGCCCCGCCGACGTCGGCTTCGCCGTGCGCCACAAGCTGGCCGACCTGGGCCTGGGTGCGCGCCTGTTCGTGCGGCTGCTGGCACAGGCCGGCGCCTGTCTGCGCCGCTTCGGGCTGGTGCGCGACCAGATCCACTTCCTGGGCAACTACTCGCTGGCGATCATTGCCGTCTCGGGCCTCTTCGTCGGCTTCGTGCTCGGGCTGCAGGGTTACTACACGCTGCAGCGCTACGGCTCTTCCGAGGCGCTGGGCCTGCTGGTGGCGCTGTCGCTGGTGCGCGAACTCGGGCCGGTGGTGGCGGCGCTGCTGTTCGCGGGCCGGGCCGGCACGTCGCTGACGGCCGAGATCGGCCTCATGAAGGCTGGCGAGCAGCTCAGCGCGATGGAGATGATGGCGGTCGATCCCGTGCGGCGCGTGCTGGCGCCGCGCTTCTGGGCTGGCGTTATCACGCTGCCGCTGCTGGCAGCCGTGTTCAGCGCCGTGGGCGTGATCGGCGGCTACGTGGTGGGCGTGCTCATGCTCGGCATCGATTCGGGTGCCTTCTGGAGCCAGATGCAGGGCGGCGTCGACGTCTGGCGCGACGTCGGCAATGGGGTCATCAAGAGCATCGTCTTCGGCTTCACCGTGACCTTCGTCGCGCTGCTGCAGGGCTACGAGGCGATGCCCACGCCGGAGGGCGTGTCTCGTGCCACCACCCGCACCGTGGTGGTCGCCTCGCTGGCCGTGCTCGGACTCGATTTCCTGCTGACTGCCATGATGTTCAGTATCTAGAGAACGGCTTATGTGCCCCCACGCTCATCACTTCGTGAATTCGCTGCCCCCCGAGGGGGCGCTAGCCTCCCTCGGGGCGGCTCGACAGGAGGCTTAACCATGCAACGTTCCAACAACGACATCTGGGTCGGCCTGTTCGTGCTCATCGGCGCTGCGGCGCTGCTGTTCCTGGCCCTGCAATCGGCCAACCTGCTGAGCCTGAACTTCCAGCGCAGCTACGAGGTGACGGCACGCTTCGACAACATCGGCGGCCTGAAGCCCCAGACGGCCGTGAAAAGCGCGGGCGTGGTGGTCGGCCGTGTCCAGTCCATCACGTTCAACGACAAGACTTTCCAGGCCGACGTCACGCTCTCGTTGCAAAGTCGTTACAGTTTCCCCAAGGACAGCTCGCTCAAGATCCTGACCAGTGGTTTGCTGGGGGAGCAATACATTGGCATCGAAGCGGGCGCCGAGGAGAAGAACCTGCAACCCGGTGACACGATCACCGCCACGCAGTCGGCCGTGGTGCTGGAGAACCTGATCAGTCAGTTCCTCTACAGCAAGGCCGCTGACAGTGGGACGCCGCAACAAGGGACGGCCAACAAGAAATGAATCGACCATCAGATGCCATGAATGCTATGAAAAAGATAGCTTCCGTCGCCCGCTGGACGGGCGTTGTGGCCACTTTTTCCCTTGTGAGCGGCTTGGCCGCCGCGCAGGGCGCCGCCCCGATCGGCAACGATCCCTTTGAACCGTTCAACCGCGGCGTCTACCGATTCAACGATGGTGTCGACCGGGCCGTGCTCCGACCGGTCGCCACCGCCTACCGCAACGCGGTGCCCTCGCTCGTGCGGCAAGGCGTCACCAACTTCTTCGGCAACCTCGGCGACGTATGGAACCTGGCGAACAACGTGATGCAGCTCAAGCTGCAGAACAGCGCCGAGACCTTCATGCGCCTGAACGTCAACACCTTCTTCGGCCTCGGCGGACTGCTCGACATTGCGTCCGAAGCGGGCATCGAGCGCCACGCCGAGGATTTCGGCCAGACCCTGGGGCACTGGGGCGTTCCGTCGGGGCCGTACCTCGTGCTGCCCATCCTGGGGCCTTCCACCGTGCGCGACACGGCGGCGCTGCCGGTCGACTACTACGGTGACTCGCTGGCGCACTTCAGCGACATCCCTGTGCGTAACTCGCTCGTGATGCTGCGCCTCGTCGACACGCGCACCGGCCTGCTGAGGGCGAGCACGCTGATCCAGGATGCCGCGCTCGATCCGTACAGCTTCACCCGAGACGCGTTCTTGCAAAAGCGCCGCAGCGACATCCGCGACGGCAACGACGGCAACGAGCCGGACGAAAGCAAGTAATTTTTCGCATTCGGCCGCTTGCAGATGGTTGCACCCTGCCGCGTGGCGGGGGAACCCGTCGACGGCCCCGCTCTCCAACGCGTTCCGGTCGCGGGACCGTTTCCAAGAAGGATTGACCCCATGAACACCCTCCTGCAACGTCGCACGCTCGGCCGCTGGGCATTGGCCGGCGCCCTCGTGCTCGGGACTGCAGCCGGCGCCATGAAGCCGGCCTTCGCGGCCGACGAGGCGCCCGACGTTCTCGTGAAGCGCCTGTCGACCGAGGTGCTCGACACCATCAAGGCCGACAGCTCGATCAAGGCCGGCGACGTCAACAAGATCATGGGCCTGGTCGACACCAAGATCATGCCCAACGTGAACTTCCAGCGCATGACCGCCTCTGCCGTCGGCCCGGCCTGGCGCCAGGCCACGCCCGAGCAGCAGAAGCGCCTGCAGGACGAGTTCAAGGCTCTCCTGGTGCGCACGTATGCCGGTGCGCTCGACCAGGTGAGCGACCAGACGGTGACGATCAAGCCCTTCCGCGGGTCGGCAGAGGACAAGGAAGTGCTGGTGCGTACCGAGATCCGCGGCCGCGGCGACCCGGTGCAGCTCGACTATCGCCTGGAAAAGACGCCTGGCCAGGGCTACGGCTGGAAGGTCTACAACTTCAATGTGATGGGTGTCTGGCTGGTCGACACGTACCGCACCCAGTTCGCCCAGGAAATCAACAGCAAGGGCATCGATGGCCTGATCGCCGCCCTGGCGGCGCGCAACAAGGCCAACGCCAAGGGCTGAGCGGCGAATCGCAAGCCCATGGCTGCCTCCGACGCCCACATGCTGGTGCTGCCCACGCGGCTCACCCATGACGAAGCTCCCGACTGCATGCGCATGCTGCAGCAGGGGCTGGCGGGCCAGCAGGGCTCGGCGGCCGTGATCGATGCCAGTGCGCTGGCGCAGTTCGATTCCTCGGCCTTGGCCGTGCTGCTCGAATGCCGGCGCGAGGCCAGTGCCCTGGGTCGCGGCTTCGCCGTCAAGGGGCTGCCGCAGCGCCTTCGCGAACTGGCCATGCTCTACGGCATCGCCGGCCTGCTGCCTGCGGCGCCCTGAGCACGCGCAAAGCCACGCACCAGCGTGGCGCAGGCGGGCCGCCTAAAATCCCGCCTCCCATGCCCGCGATCTCGTTCCAGTCGGTCTCCAAGACCTACCCCCTCTCACGCCAGCAACGCGCCCATGGACAGTTGGGGCTGCGTGCGCTGGACGACGTCAGCTTCGAGATCCAGGAGGGCGAGTTCTTCGGCCTGCTGGGGCCCAACGGCGCGGGCAAGACCTCCCTGATCAGCATCCTGGCCGGCCTGTCGCGCCCGACCGCCGGCAGTGTGAGCGTGCGGGGCTTCGACGTGCAGACGCACTACGCCGAGGCACGCCGCCAGCTCGGCATCGTGCCGCAGGAGCTGGTTTTCGACCCCTTCTTCAACGTGCGCGAGACGCTGCGCATCCAGTCGGGCTACTTCGGCATCGCGAAGAACGACGACTGGATCGACGAACTGCTGAGCAGCCTCGGCCTGGCCGACAAGGCGACGGCCAACATGCGCCAGCTCTCGGGCGGCATGAAGCGCCGCGTGCTGGTGGCGCAGGCCCTGGTGCACAAGCCGCCGGTGATCGTGCTCGACGAGCCCACGGCCGGCGTCGACGTCGAACTGCGCCAGACGCTCTGGCAGTTCGTCGCCCGCCTGAACAAGCAGGGCAGCACCGTGCTGCTCACCACCCATTACCTGGAAGAGGCCGAGGCCCTGTGCAACCGCATCGCCATGCTCAAGAAGGGGCGGGTGATCGCGCTCGACAGCACCAGCGCCCTGCTCAAGTCCTCGGCCAGCAACGTGCTGCGCTTCAAGACGGACGCCAACCTGCCCTGGGCGCTGGCACAGCATGCGCGCATCACCGGCCGCATCGTCCAGTTGCCGGCGCACGATGCGCGCGAGGTGGAACAGGTGCTGGCCGCGCTGCGCGAGGCCGGTGTGGCGGTGGAGGACGTGGAGATGCGCAAGCCCGACCTGGAAGACGTCTTCATCGACCTGATGGCCGGCGAGCAGACGCCGCTGGAGGTGGCGCGATGACGCGCTTCACGCAGGGGAGGGCGCGCACATGATGATCACCGCCCTCGGCTGGCGCGCACTCCTGTACAAGGAGGTGCTGCGCTTCTGGAAGGTCGGCCTGCAGACTGTGGGCGCGCCGGTGCTCACGGCGGTGCTGTACCTGATGGTCTTCGGCCATGTGCTGGAAGACCACGTGAAGGTCTACGGCACCGTGAGCTACACCGCATTCCTCATCCCCGGCCTGGTGATGATGAGCGTGCTGCAGAACGCCTTCGCCAACAGCTCCTCGTCGCTGATCCAGAGCAAGATCATGGGCAACCTGGTCTTCGTGCTGCTCACGCCGCTGTCGCACTGGGGCTGGTTCCTGGCCTACGTGGGCTCCTCGGTGATCCGCGGGCTGGTGGTGGGGCTGGGCGTGCTGGTGGTCACGCTCTTCTTCGCGGTGCCGCCCTTCGCGCAGCCGCTGTGGATCGTGGTCTTTGCGCTGCTGGGCGCGGCACTGCTCGGCACCCTGGGCCTCATCGCGGGGCTCTGGGCCGAGAAGTTCGACCAGATGGCCGTGTTCCAGAATTTCCTGATCATGCCCATGACCTTCCTGTCGGGCGTGTTCTATTCGATCCATTCGCTGCCGGCCTTCTGGCAGGGCGTGAGCCACGTCAACCCGTTCTTCTACATGATCGACGGCTTCCGCTACGGCTTCTTCGGCGTGTCCGACGTGTCGCCCTGGCTGAGCCTGGGCATCGTGGGCAGCGCCTGGCTGGTGGTGAGTGCGGTGGCCATCCACCTGCTGCGCATTGGCTACAAGTTGAGATCATGACGGCCGAAGAACTCCAATCCATCATCCAGTCGGGCCTGGCCTGCGAGCACATCGCGCTCGAGGGCGACGGTCGGCACTGGTACGCCACCATCGTGTCGCCCGAGTTCGAGGGCAAGCGCGCCATCCAGCGGCACCAGCGGGTCTATGCAACCCTGGGTGCGAAAATGCATACCGACGAAGTGCATGCGCTGTCGATGAAGACCTTCACGCCGGCCGAGTGGGCCGCGCAGGGGCACTGAAATTTTTCGTCGGCGCACGGCGCCGGCTCCCTGATCTCGCTGGACTCCCGATGGACAAACTCCTGATTCGCGGCGGGCGCACGCTCCGTGGCGAGGTGCCGATTTCCGGCGCCAAGAACGCCGCGCTGCCCGAACTGTGCGCGGCCCTGCTCACGGCCGAGCCGGTCACGCTGCACAACGTGCCGCGCCTGCAGGACGTGGCGACCATGCTGCAGCTGGTGCGCAACATGGGCGTGACGGCCGAGCGCGACGCGGACAAGGCCGAAGAGGGCACGGTGAGCCTCAACGCCGGCGACCTGACGAAGCCCGAAGCGCCCTACGAGCTGGTCAAGACCATGCGCGCCTCGGTGCTCGCGCTGGGCCCGCTGCTGGCGCGCTTCGGACACGCGAAGGTGTCGCTGCCCGGCGGCTGTGCCATCGGTTCGCGACCGGTCGACCAGCACATCAAGGGCCTGACGGCCATGGGCGCCGACATCAGCGTCGAGCACGGCTACATGGTCGCGAAGCTGCAGCCCGGCCTCACGCGCCTGCGCGGCGCGCGCATCACCACCGACATGGTCACCGTCACCGGCACCGAGAACTTCCTGATGGCCGCTGCGCTGGCCGAGGGCGAGACGGTACTGGAGAACGCCGCCCAAGAGCCCGAGATCCCCGACCTGGCCGAGATGCTCATCGCCATGGGCGCGCAGATCGAGGGCCACGGCACCAGCCGCATCCGCATCCAGGGTGTCGAGCAACTGCACGGCGGCACGCACACCGTGGTGGCCGACCGCATCGAGGCCGGCACCTTCCTGTGCGCCGTGGCCGCCGCCGGCGGCGACGTGCTGCTGCGCCACGCCCGCGCCGACCACCTCGATGCCGTGATCGAGAAGCTGCGCGAAGCCGGCGCCTCCATCGAGGCGGCAGCAGGTGGCATCCGCGTGCGGGCCAGCGGCCGGCTCAAGGCGCAGAGCTTCCGTACCACCGAATACCCCGGCTTCCCGACCGACATGCAGGCGCAGTTCATGGCGCTCAACGTCATCGCCGAAGGCACCTCCACCGTCACCGAGACCATCTTCGAGAACCGCTTCATGCACGTCGACGAGATGCTGCGCCTGGGTGCGCGTATCCAGACCGACGGCAAGGTGGCCGTGATCGAAGGCGTGCCGCAGCTCTCGGGCGCCACGGTGATGGCGACCGACCTGCGCGCCTCGGCCAGCCTGGTCATTTCTGGCCTGGTGGCCGAGGGCGAGACGCTGGTCGACCGCATCTACCACCTCGACCGGGGCTACGACCGCATGGAGGCCAAGCTGCGGGCCATCGGCGCCGACATCGAGCGCGTATCGGGAGCCGCCGCATGATCACGCTGGCTTTGTCCAAGGGCCGCATCTTCGAGGAGACGCTGCCGCTCCTGGCCGCCGCCGGCATCGAGGTCACCGAGGACCCCGAGAAGTCGCGCAAGCTGATCCTGCCCACGACCCGGCCCGACGTGCGTGTCGTGCTGGTGCGCGCCTCCGATGTGCCGACCTACGTGCAGTACGGCGGCGCCGACCTGGGCGTCACCGGCCTCGACGTGCTGCTCGAGCACGGCAACCAGGGCCTGTACCAGCCGCTGGACCTTCGCATCGCGGCCTGCCGCCTCAGCGTGGCCGTGCGCGCCGACTACGACTACGCCAGTGCCGTGCGGCAGGGCTCGCGCCTGAAAGTCGCGACCAAGTACGTCGGCCTGGCGCGCGACTTCTTCGCCCGCAAGGGCGTGCACGTCGACCTGATCAAACTCTACGGCAGCATGGAGCTGGCGCCGCTCACCGGTTTGGCCGATGCCATCGTCGACCTCGTCTCCACCGGCAACACGCTCAAGGCCAACCAGCTGGTCGAGGTCGAACGCATCATGGACATCAGCGCCCGCCTGGTCGTCAACCAGGCCGCGCTCAAGCTCAAGCGCGAGCCGATCCGCCACATCATCGACGCCTTCGCGGGCGCCATTCCGCCACGTTGATGCTATGAAATTAATAGCTGCTCCCGCCCGCCTGTCAACGGTTTCAGCCACTTTTGACGCTGAATTCAAGGCGCGGCTGCATTGGTCCGCCGACACCGACGCGGCCATCGAGCAGCGCGTGGCCGACATCCTGACCGACGTGCGCCAGCGCGGCGACGCGGCCGTGCTGGAGTACACGCGTCGCTTCGACGGCCTGACCGCCGAATCGATGGCGCAGCTCGAGCTGACGCAGGCGGACTTCAAGCAGGCTTTCGACTCGCTGCCCGCCGCCCAGCGCGACGCGCTGCGTGCCGCCGCCGACCGGGTGCGCAGCTACCACGAGGCGCAGAAGAAGGCCTCGGGCGAAAGCTGGAACTATCGCGATGCCGACGGCACGCTGCTGGGCCAGAAGGTCACGCCGCTCGACCGCGTGGGCATCTACGTGCCCGGCGGCAAGGCGGCGTATCCGTCGAGCCTGCTGATGAACGCCATCCCGGCGCACGTGGCCGGCGTGGGCGAGATCGTCATGGTGGTGCCGACGCCGGCCAAGGGCAGCGTCGCCACGGGCGGCTCGGGTGCAAAACCCACCACGCAGGGCGAGCGCAACGTGCTCGTGCTGGCCGCGGCCTACGTGGCCGGCGTTACGCGCGCCTTCACCATCGGCGGCGCGCAGGCCGTGGCGGCGCTGGCCTACGGCACGGCCACCGTGCCGGCCGTGGACAAGATCACCGGCCCGGGCAATGCCTACGTGGCCGCGGCCAAGCGCCGCGTGTTCGGCACCGTGGGCATCGACATGATCGCCGGCCCGAGCGAGATCCTCGTGCTGGCCGACGGCACGACGCCGCCCGACTGGGTGGCGATGGACCTGTTCAGCCAGGCCGAGCACGACGAGCTGGCGCAGAGCATCCTGCTGTGCCCCGACGCGGCCTACATCGACGCCGTGCAGCGCGAGATCGACCGCCTGCTGCCCACCATGCCGCGCGCGCAGATCATCGCCGCCAGCCTGAACGGCCGCGGCGCGCTGATCCACACGCGCGACATGGAAGAGGCCTGCGCCATCAGCAACCGCATCGCGCCCGAGCATCTGGAGGTGAGCAGCCGCGACCCGCACCGGTGGGAGCCGCTGCTCAAGCACGCCGGCGCGATCTTCCTCGGCGCCTTCACCAGCGAGTCGCTGGGCGACTACTGCGCCGGCCCCAACCACGTGCTGCCCACCAGCGGCACCGCGCGCTTCTCGTCGCCGCTGGGCGTGTACGACTTCCAGAAGCGCAGCAGCCTGATCGAGGTGAGCGAGCAGGGCGCGCAGGTGCTGGGCCCGATCGCTGCCGAGCTGGCCTATGGCGAGGGGCTGCAGGCGCACGCGCAGGCGGCCGAGATGCGGCTGCGCCGCGCCGGCTGAGCGCCATGCGGTCCGCCATGCGTTCGCTGCTGCTGTGCGCGCTGCTGGCCGCCGGCTCGGCGCAGGCGATGAGCATCCGCGAACTGCGCACCCTCGAGGCCAACGAGAAGGACGGCCGGGCCTACGCCGGCTACTACCTCGTGGGCGTGGTCGAGGGGCTGCGCGAGGCGGCCGACACGGCGCAGCGCAGCGGCCAGAAGCCGCCCTTCTGCATCAACGGCCGGCGGCTCGAACCCTCGATGGCGCGCTCGCTCTACCAGGGCGAACTCACGCGCCATGCCGACCAGTACGAGGCCGACATGCCCGTGCAACTCGTTCTTTCCGCGGCGCTGCAGAACAGTTACCGCTGCAGTCCCTGATTCCGCCATGACCGCTCCGATGTCCGACCTCACCCGCCGCGCCCTGGCGCGCCTGCGCCCCGACGTGCAGTCCATGCATGCCTACGCCGTGCAGGACGCGCGCGGCCTGCTCAAGCTCGACGCGATGGAGAACCCGTACACGCTGCCCGCCGAGCTTCAAGCCGAGCTGGGGGCGCGGCTGGGGGCGCTGGCGCTGAACCGCTACCCGGGCGAGCGCGGGGCCGACCTGCAGCAGGCGCTGGCGGCCTACGCGCAGGTGCCCGACGGCTTCGGCCTCATGCTGGGCAACGGCTCCGACGAGCTGATCTCGCTGCTGGCCATGGCCTGCGACCTGCCGGGCGCGACCATCGTCGCGCCGGTGCCGGGCTTCGTCATGTACGCGATGAGCGCGCAACTGCAGGGCCTGAAGTTCGTCGGCGTGCCGCTGACCGAGGACTTCGAGCTCGATGCGGCCGCCATGCTCGCCGCCATCGAGCGCGAGCGGCCGGCCATCCTGTACCTGGCCTACCCCAACAACCCGACGGCCAACCTCTGGGATGCCGACGCGATGCAGCGCCTCGTCGACGCCCAGGGCGCCCAGGGCGGCCTGGTCGTCATCGACGAGGCCTACCAGCCCTTCGCCGGCCGCAGCTGGCTCGACGTCATCCGCCGCGACCCGGCGCGCCACGGCCATGTGCTGCTGATGCGCACCCTGAGCAAGTTCGGCCTCGCGGGCGTGCGCCTGGGCTACCTCATCGGCCCGGCCGCGCTGGTGGCCGAGGTCGACAAGGTGCGGCCGCCCTACAACATCAGCGTGCTCAACTGCGAGTGCGCGCTCTTCGCGCTCGAGCACGCCGGCGTGTTCGCAAGCCAAGCCGACGCGATCCGCCGCGAGCGCACCGGCCTCGTCGCGCGCCTGGCCGAGCTGCCCGGCGTTCGCGTCTGGCCCAGCGACGCCAACATGGTGCTGGTGCGCGTTCCCGATGCCGACAAGGCCTTCGCGGGCATGAAAGCGCACGGGGTGCTGGTGAAGAACGTTTCTAGAATGCACCCTCTGCTGGCGAACTGCCTGCGCCTGACGGTCGGCACCCCCGACGAGAACGCGCGCATGTTCGCGGCACTCGAAGGCTCCCTATGAATACCCCCACGGCCCCCGAGGCGACGAGCGCGGCCCGCGTTGCGGAGGTCACCCGCAACACCGCCGAGACGAAGATCCGCGTGCGCGTCGACCTCGACGGCACCGGCCGGGCCAAGCTCGCCACCGGCATCGGCTTCTTCGACCACATGCTCGACCAGATCGCCCGCCATGGCCTGATCGACCTCGAGATCGAGTGTGAGGGCGACCTGCACATCGACGGCCACCACACGGTGGAAGACGTGGGCATCACCCTCGGCCAGGCGGTGGCCAGGGCCGTGGGCGACAAGAAGGGCATCCGCCGCTACGGGCATGCCTACGTGCCGCTCGATGAAGCGCTGTCGCGCGTGGTGATCGACTTCTCGGGCCGGCCCGGCCTGGTGATGGACGTGCCCTTCACCAGCGGCATGGTCGGCGCCTTCGACACGCAGCTCACCTACGAGTTCTTTCAGGGTTTCGTGAACCATGCGGGCGTGACGCTGCACATCGACAACCTCAAGGGCGTGAACGCGCACCACCAGTGCGAGACGGTGTTCAAGGCCTTCGCGCGCGCGGTGCGCGCCGCGCTGGAGCTCGACCCGCGTTCGGCCGGTGTCATCCCCTCGACCAAGGGTTCGCTCTAATTTTTGAACGAAATCGGGCTGCAGCGCCCGTCCCGCCTGCGCGAGCAGCTATCAATTCAGTAGCAATCGACTTTCTATGAACAGCGTCGCCGTCGTCGACTACGGCATGGGCAACCTCTGGTCGGTCTCGCAGGCGGTGCGCCACGCGGCCGATGCGGCGGGTGTCGAGGTCTTCGTCACCTCCGACCCCGAGGTGGTGCGCAAGGCCACCCGCGTGGTGCTGCCGGGGCAGGGCGCCATGCCCGACTGCATGCGCGAGTTGCGCGATTCGGGATTGCAGCAGTCGGTGCTCGAAGCCGCAGCGACCAAGCCGCTCTTCGGCGTCTGCGTGGGCATGCAGATGACGCTGTCGCACAGCGACGAGGGTCCTACGCCCGGGCTGGACCTGATCCCCGGCGAGGTGGTGCGCTTCCAGCTCGAAGGCCAGCGCCAGCCCGACGGCAGCCTCTACAAGGTGCCGCAGATGGGCTGGAACCAGGTGTTCCAGGCGCGGCCGCACCCCGTGTGGGCGGGCGTGCCCGACGGGGCGTACTTCTATTTCGTCCACAGCTTCTACGCGCGGCCGCGCGATGCGGCGCACAGTGTGGGTGAGGCGGATTACGGTGCGCGCTTTACCGCCGCGGTGGCACGCGATAACATTTTTGCGACCCAGTTCCACCCCGAGAAGAGTGCGGACCACGGGTTGCAGCTGTACCGAAACTTCCTCCACTGGAATCCCTGACGTCCTGAACCTGCCGTCCGCGCGGCTGCCTCCGGGCCCGCGCACGCCCGTCCTGCCGGCGTCGTCCTTCTCCTTCCCTTCCTTCCTCCAGCGTCCGTTTTTCCGCGTCCCACCATGCTTCTGATTCCCGCGATCGACCTCAAGGATGGCCACTGCGTTCGACTGAAGCAGGGCGACATGGACCAGTCGACCGTCTTCAGCGAAGACCCGGCCGCCATGGCGCGCAAATGGGTGGAGGCCGGCGCGCGCCGGCTGCACCTGGTCGACCTGAATGGCGCCTTCGCCGGCAAGCCGCAGAACCACGCCGCCATCAAGGCGATCCTGCGCGAGGTGGGCGAGGACATCCCGGTGCAGCTCGGCGGCGGCATCCGCGACCTGGACACCATCGAGCGCTACATCGACGACGGCCTGCGCTACGTCATCATCGGCACGGCCGCGGTGAAGAACCCCGGCTTCCTCAAGGACGCCTGCAGCGCTTTCGGCGGCCACATCATCGTGGGCCTGGACGCCAAGGACGGCAAGGTCGCCACCGACGGCTGGAGCAAGCTCACGGGCCACGAGGTCGCCGACCTGGGCAAGAAGTTCGAGGACTACGGCGTCGAGTCCATCATCTACACCGACATCGGCCGCGACGGCATGCTGTCGGGCATCAACATCGACGCGACCGTGAAGCTCGCGCAGGCGCTGACCATTCCCGTGATCGCCTCTGGCGGCCTGTCGAACATGGCCGACATCGAGAAGCTCTGCGCCGTCGAGGGCGAAGGCATCGAGGGCGTGATTTGCGGGCGTGCGATCTACTCGGGCGACCTGGACTTCGCGGCGGCGCAGGCGAGGGCGGACGAACTGGCCGAGTGAGGCTGGCGGGCGCTGTCGAAAACGGGCAGCCGAACGCAGAGGGCGCAGAGGTCTCGCAGAAGACGCAGAAAAAACCTTTTTAGGATTTCTTCTGCGCCCTTTGCGAGACCTCTGCGCCCTCTGCGTTCAACGGTTCCCGATCCCGCATTCAAGACGCTGCCCATGCTCTCCACCCTCGCCTTCGCCAACTACCGCTCGCTGCGCCAGCTGACGGTGCCGCTGGCGCGGCTCACGGTCATCACCGGGCCGAACGGGAGCGGCAAATCGAGCGTGTACCGCGCGATGCGGCTGCTGGCCGATGTGGCGCAGGGCGGCGTGGTGCGCTCGCTGGCGCGCGAGGGCGGGCTGGGCTCCACGCTGTGGGCCGGGCCGGAACGGATCTCGGCCGCCATGCGGCGTGGGGAGGTGCCGGTCGAGGGCACGAAGAGCGGGCGCGATCCGGTGGCGCTGCGCCTGGGGTTCAGCAGCGCCGACGACGCGGGCTTCGGCTACGCCATCGACATCGGCCTGCCGCCGCCGATCCCGTCCACGGCCTTCTCGCTCGATCCCGAGATCAAGCACGAGGTGATCTGGAACGGCCCGGTGCTGCGGCCGGCGGCACTGCTGGTCGAGCGCAGGGGCGCCGCCTTGCGTGCTCGCGGCGACGGCGGCGGCTGGCAGGCGGTCGGCCGCCCGGTGCCGGCCTGGGCCAGCATGCTCATCGAGTTCGCCGACCCGCGCAGCGCGCCCGAGATGCTGGCGTTGCGCGAGCAGGTGCGCGGCTGGCGCTTCTACGACCACTTCCGCACCGACGCGGACGCCCCGGCGCGCCAGCCGCAGCTTGGCACGCGCACGCCGGTGCTGTCGGCCGACGGCGCCGACCTGGCGGCGGCCGTGCAGACCATCTTCGAGATCGGCGACGGCGCCGCGCTGCAGGCTGCGGTGGACGACGCCTTTCCCGGCGCCCGGGTCGAGGTGCAGTGCAGCGGCGATGGCCGCTTCGCCCTGCAGATGCGCCAGCACGGCCTGCTGCGGCCGCTGGCGACGGCCGAGCTCTCCGACGGCACGCTGCGCTACCTGCTGTGGACTGCAGCCTTGCTGTCGCCGCGACCGCCGCCGCTGCTGGTGCTCAACGAACCCGAGACCAGCCTGCACCCGGACCTGCTGCCGGCGCTGGGCCGGCTGATCGTGCGCGCCGCGCGCGACACGCAGGTGATCGTGGTCTCGCACGCCAACCGCCTCATCGCTTCACTCGATGCGGCGGCCGAGGCCGGCGCGCTGCAGTCCATCGCCCTGGAGAAGGATTTCGGTGAGACGCGCATCGCCAACCTGGACCTGGACGAGATTCCGGCCTGGCACTGGCCCACGCGCTGACGGCCGCGGGAAAAGGAAGGGCCCGCCGGCAAGATGTTCGGCAGGCCCGTTTGCTATCGAATTCATAGCTGCTCGCGCCCGTCCCACGGGCGCTGCAGGCCGATTCGATGCCTATTCCGGCTTCACCGCCATGGTCTGGATGATGGTTTCCAGCTGCGCGCTCATCGGCAGATTCAGGCTCGTGCCCGAGGGCAGCTTGCGCAGGAACCAGCGCTTGTACTGGCGCTCGATCTCGCCGTCCTCGGCCAGCACCTGGAAGGCGTCCTTCACCACCTTGGCCAACTGCGGGTCGTCCTTGCGGAACATGATCCCGTAAGGGTCGTAGGAGAGGAAGTCGCCCACCACGACGAAGGGGCCGCCGGGCTTGTTCGCGTTTTCGGCGATCAGGCCGTAGAGCAGCACGTCGTCGGTCGCGAAGGCGTCCACCTCGCCGCCGGCCACCTTGGCGAAGCCCTCGGCGTGGTCCTTCGACACGACGAACTGGATGCCCAGCTTGAACTTCTCAGAGAGCTCGCGCATGGCCTTCTCGTTGGTCGTGCCGGCCGTCACGTCGACCTTCCTGCCGGCCAGGTCGCGGAAGTCGCGGATCGGCGAGCCCTTCTTGACCATCACCTTGGTGCCGGCCACGAACACGATGGGCGAGAAGGCGACGCGCTTCTGCCGTTCGACGTTGCTGGTGGTGGAGCCGCATTCCAGGTCGACGCGGCCGCTGGTCACGGCGTCGATGCGGTTGTCCGAGGTGACCGGCTCCCAGCGGACCGTGAGGCTGCGGTTGACCGCGTCCTCGATGGCGCTGACCAGCGCCTTGCACAGCTCGACCGAGTAGCCGATCGGCTCCTTGCGCGGGCCGACGTACGAGAAGGGCACCGAGGACTCGCGGTAGCCCAGCGCGATGGTGCCCGACTGGCGCACCTTGGCGAGCGTGCCGGTGAGCGCGGCAGGTGCGGGCGACGCTTCCTGGGCGCCAGCCACCAGGCACAGGCCTGCCGACGCACACAAAGCCGCTCTGCGCAGCCAGCGAACGAAGGTCCTTTGAGCCGGCGAACGCAGCGACGCCTTCAGGGCACCCGCGGAACTGGCTTCGCAAGGCCGCTGGGTGCGCCCCCCACCCGCGGGAGAGGGGGGAGCGGCAAAGTCGCTTGGGGGGTGCTTCATTTCAGGCATGGGCCGGATGGGCCATGGTGGTCGCGGCCTCGCCATCGAGACGGCGCGCGTTGTCCGCGGCTTCGCCCTCGGGCAGCAGCTCGCCCTCCCACTTGGCGACCACGGCGCTGGCGATGGAGTTGCCCACCGCATTGGTGGCCGAGCGGCCCATGTCGAGGAAGGTGTCCACGCCCAGGATCAGCAGCAGGCCCGCTTCGGGGATGTTGAACTGGTTGAGCGTTGCGGCGATCACCACCAGCGAGGCACGCGGCACGCCGGCCATGCCCTTGGAGGTGAGCATCAGGATCAGCAGCATCGTGACCTGCGTGCCGATCGACAGGTGGATGTTGTAGGCCTGCGCGATGAAGAGCACCGCGAAGGTGCAGTACATCATCGAGCCGTCGAGGTTGAACGAATAGCCCATCGGCATGACGAAGCTGGAGATCTTGCGCTTGATGCCGAAGCGGTCGAGCGCGTCCAGGATCTTGGGGTAGGCCGCTTCGGAACTCGCGGTGGCGAAGGAGAGCATGAAGGCTTCCTTGATGAGCACCAGCAGCTTGAGGATGCGCGGGCCCAGGAACAGGAAGCCCGCACCCACCAGCACCGCCCACAGCACGAAGAGGCCAAGGTAGAAGTCGCCCATGAACACGGCGAACTTCAGCAGGATGCCCAGCCCGTTCACGGCCACGGTGGCGGCCATCGCAGCCAGCACGGCCAGCGGGGCCAGCTTCATGACATAGCCGGTGATCTTGAGCATGACGTGCGAGAGCTCGTCGATGGCGGCGACCAGCGTCTTGCCCTTGTCGCCGAGCGCGGCGAGCGCCACGCCGAAGAACATCGAGAACACCACGATCTGCAGGATCTCGTTGTTGGCCATCGACTCGGCGAAGGACTTGGGGATCAGATGGCTGACGAAGTCCTTGAGCGTGAACTTCGAGGTCGCGAGGTTGGCCGAGGCGCCGATGTCCGGCAGCGGCAGGCCCAGGTTGTGGCCCGGCTGCAGCAGGTTGGCCAGGATCAGGCCCAGGATCAGCGACACCAGCGAGGCGGTGACGAACCAGCCCATCGCCTTGGCGAACACCCGCCCCACCGAGGCCGCGTCGCCCATGTGCGCGATGCCCACCACGAGGGTGGAGAACACCAGCGGGCCGATCAGCATCTTGATCAGCCGCAGGAACACGTCCGACATGATCGAGATGTAGCCTGCGATCTCGCTCGCCGTCTTCTTGTCCGGAAAGCTGGCGAAGATCATCCAGCCGATCAGGATCCCGATCACCATGGCGATCAGGATCCATGCGGCCATGGGTAGCTTTTTCATGGAAATCCCCTTGTCTGTTGTGGATGGTTTTTGGGAGGCGCGCGGCCGCCATGGTCGATGCGAGTTGCATGCCTGTGAAGGGGAGCGGCCATGCCGATCCGGCCTGCGGCCATGCACGCCGTGCCTGAGGCGGCACACCGCTCCCTAGAATCGCGCGCATGCCGGTTCAACGCCTCGACTTCCACGGCCAGCCTGCGGCCGAACTTCGTTTGCCCTCCGGCGACCGCGTGGTGGCGGCGCTGCACGGCGGCCATGTGCTGTCCTGGTGCACGACCGATGGCGTCGAGCGGCTGTACCTGAGCCCGCGCGCCGTGTTCGACGGCCAGGCCGCGATTCGCGGCGGCGTGCCGCTGTGCTTTCCTCAGTTCAACCAGCGCGGGCCGCTGCCCAAGCACGGTTTCGTGCGCAACATCCCCTGGCAGCTGGCGCCGCAAGAGGGCGACGACACGCTGGTGCTGCGTCGGGTGGACGACGAGGCCACGCGCCGCGTCTGGCCGGCCGGCTTCGAGGCCGTCCTGCGCGCCACGCTGGCGCCGGGGCGGCTGCGCGTGGCGCTGCAGGTACGCAACACCGGCGAGGCCGACTGGTCCTTCACCGCCGCGCTGCACACCTACCTGCGGGTGGACGATGCCACGCAGGCCCGCCTCGAAGGCCTGCAAGGCCGCCCGCGCTGGGATGCGGTGCGCGGCGAGCGTTTCGTCGAAGCGTCTCCTGCGCTGGGTTTCGGCGAAGAGTTCGACAGCGTCTTCACCACGGCCCCCGGCGCGCCGCTGACGCTGGTGCAGCCCGCCGGGCGCCTGGCCATCGCCCAGAGCGAGACCTGCCCCGAGACCGTGGTGTGGAACCCCGGCCCGGCGCTGAGCGAACGGCTGGCCGACATGCCCGACGACGGCTGGCGCCACATGCTCTGCGTCGAGGCGGCGAGCATCGATGCGCCCGTCGCGCTGGCGCCGGGCGGCCAGTGGGAAGGCTGGCAGGAACTGCGGGTGCTGCCCACGGCCTGAACGGGCGCTTCCTACAATCGCGCTCCCATGCTGGCCAAACGCATCATTCCCTGCCTCGACGTCACCGGCGGCCGTGTCGTCAAGGGCGTCAACTTCGTCGAACTGCGCGATGCCGGCGACCCGGTCGAGATCGCCGCGCGCTACAACGCGCAGGGCGCCGACGAGCTGACCTTCCTCGACATCACCGCCACCAGCGACGACCGCGACCTGATCCTGCCGATCATCGAGTCGGTCGCCTCGCAGGTCTTCATCCCGCTCACCGTGGGCGGCGGCGTGCGCACCGTGGACGACGTGCGGCGCCTGCTCAACGCCGGGGCCGACAAGACCAGCTTCAACTCGGCGGCCATCGCCAACCCGCAGGTGATCACGGACGCCTCGGCCAAGTACGGCGCGCAATGCATCGTGGTGGCCATCGACGCCAAGCGCCGCACGCCCGAAGAGGCGGCCGCGCGCGGCCCGGGCTGGGACGTGTACAGCCACGGCGGCCGCAAGAACACCGGCCTGGACGCGGTGCAGTGGGCCGTCGAGATGGCGCGCCGCGGCGCCGGCGAGATCCTGCTGACCAGCATGGACCGCGACGGCACGAAGAGCGGCTTTGACCTCGAACTCACGCGCGCCGTGAGCGACGCGGTCACGGTGCCGGTGATCGCCTCGGGCGGCGTCGGCAAGCTGGACGACCTCGCCGACGGCGTGCAGCAGGGCGGCGCCGACGCGGTGCTGGCCGCGAGCATCTTCCACTACGGCGAGCACACGGTGGGCGAAGCGAAAGCCTGCATGGCCGGGCGCGGCATCCCCGTGCGCCTGTGAGCCGTGGGCGATTCTTACAAGCCAAATCGAGCTCCAGCGCCCGTCCTGCCTGCGCAACCAGCTATCGATTCGATAGCAATTCAGGCCATGCCCGGGCGCATCGGGCGGGGTGGACACTTCGCTGACAATGGCACCCATGGATTGGCTCGACGAAGTGAAGTGGGACGCGGCCGGCCTGGTGCCGGTGATCGCCCAGGAGCGCGGCAGCAAGGACGTGCTCATGTTCGCCTGGATGAACCGCGAGGCGCTCGCCAAGACGGCGGAGTTGGGCCGCGCCGTGTACTTCAGCCGCTCGCGCGGAAAGCTGTGGTTCAAGGGCGAGGAATCGGGCCATGTGCAGACGGTGCACGGCATCCGGCTCGACTGCGACAACGACGTGGTGCTGCTCGAAGTCACGCAGCTCGGCCACGAACCCGGCATCGCCTGCCACACCGGCCGTCACAGCTGCTTCTTCCAGAAATACCAGGATGGCGCCTGGTATGCCGTCGAGCCGGTCTTGAAGGACCCGGAATCCATCTACAAATAGGGCCCCGATGAGCGCCACCCCGAGCACCACCGACATCCTCGACCGCCTGGCGGCCGTGATCGAGTCCCGCCTGCCCGCGCGCGGCGGCGACCCCGAGGCCAGCTACGTGGCACGGCTGTTGCACAAGGGCCCCGACGCCTTCCTGAAGAAGATCGGCGAGGAAGCCACCGAGGTCGTGATGGCCGCCAAGGACGCCGACCACGGCGGCGAGCGGGAAAAAATAGTGAACGAAGTGGCCGACCTGTGGTTCCACAGCATGGTGGCGCTGGCGCACTACGGCCTGGCGCCGCGCGACGTGGCGGCCGAACTGGCGCGCCGCGAGGGCACCAGCGGCATCGAGGAAAAGGCCTTGCGCAAGGCGCAGGCGCGCGAAGCGGCGCAGGACTGAACCTGCCCATTCCCACCCAACGACACGGAAAGGAGATCGCCATGGCCAACGACATCGTCACCGTTCCCGACAACGACTCGCTCAAGACCATCGGCTGGGTCAGCTACATCCTGCACCTGGTCGTCGCCATCGCGGCCGTGGTGCCGGGAGCGCAGGTCTCGATCCTGCTGCTGCTGGTGGCGCTGCTGATCGACTTCGTCAAGCGCGACGACGCGGCCGGCACCTGGCAGGCCTCGCATTTCAGCTGGCGCATCCGCTCGGTGCTGTGGGCCGGCGTGCTGTACCTGGTCACGTCCTGGCTGTGGCTGCTGCTGCTCGTGCCGGGCTGGATCGCCTGGAGCCTGATCTCGCTCTGGTTCCTCTACCGCATCGTCAAGGGCATGGTCCGCATGAACGCGAACCGCCCCATGGACGCCTGAACAGTCCCGTCGAAACCCTGGAGACACCCACTTGGCATCCGACCCGAACTGCATCTTCTGCAAGATCATCGAAGGCAAGATTCCTTCGAAGAAGGTGTACGAAGACGAGGAAGTCTTCGGTTTTCACGACATCGCGCCCTGGGCGCCGGTGCACTTCATGCTGGTGCCCAAGCGCCACATCCCGTCGATGGCGCAGCTCACCCCCGAGGATGCAGGCCTCATGGGCCGCATCATGACGCTGGCTCCGAAGCTCGCGCTCGAGCAGGGCTGCAACCCCTATCCGGACGGCGGCTTCCGCGTGGTGGTCAACACCGGCGCCGAGGGCGGGCAGGAGGTGCACCATCTCCATGTTCATGTCATGGGCGGCCCCCGCCCCTGGGCCCGGGGCTGATTGCAGGGCATTGGGCCCGCGCACCGCACCCCCCGACTAAAATCGACCGATTCTTCAGGAGAAATCCATGGGTTCCTTTTCCATCTGGCACTGGTTGATCGTGCTGCTCATCGTCGTCATGGTGTTCGGCACCAAGAAGCTCAAGAACATGGGCTCCGATCTGGGCGGCGCCGTCAAGGGCTTCAAGGACGGCATGAAGGACGGCCAGTCCGACACGCCCGCCACGCCGCCCCAGCAGGTGACCGGCAACCCGGCCGCCGACAAGTCGACCATCGACGTCGAAGCCCGTCAGAAGTCCTGATCCCTCCGGCCTGAGTCCGCGCACCCGTGATCGACCTCGGCATTTCCAAGATGGCGCTGATCGGCGCGGTGGCGCTGATCGTCATCGGCCCCGAGAAGCTGCCGCGCGTGGCCCGCACCGTGGGCACGCTGCTGGGCAAGGCGCAGCGCTACGTCAACGACGTCAAGGCCGAGGTCAACCGCTCGATGGAACTGGACGAGCTGCGCAAGATGAAGGACACGGTCGAGGGGGCAGCCCGCGACGTGGAACAGACCATCCGCAGCAACGCCCACGAGGTCGAGCAGCACCTCTCGGGCCTGGACACCGACACGGCCGCGTCCACCGTGGCCGGCATCGAGGCCGCCCCGGTCTACCCCGAGTACAAGCACCCGCGCAAGAACTGGCGCCTCAAGCAGGGCGCGGTCCCCCATTGGTACAAGGCGCGCAACGGCGTGCGCACGCGCGCGCTGTCCGGCGCCGCGCGCGTCGCCCGCTACCGTCCGCACAAGTTCAACTAGCGCCTGCCGCGCACCGGCTGCCGGCGATCCTCACACCCGCCCCGGACCTCCTCGGCCCTGCGGCATTTCCCCTCGATGGCTGATTCCGACCCCCCCAACAAAGAAGACGAGCTGGCCGGCACCGAGCAGCCCTTCGTCGCGCACCTCATGGAGCTGCGCGACCGGCTGCTCTACTGCATCTACGGCATCGCCATCTGCGCCATCCTGTTGGCCTTCTGGCCGAAGCCGAGCGGATTGATCGACTGGATCGCATTGCCCATCCGGCACCACATGCCGCCGGATGCCAAGCTGATTGCCGTCGGCGTGTTCTCGCCCTTCTTCGTGCCGCTGAAGGTGCTCATGATGACTGCGGTGCTGATGGCCTTGCCCTGGCTCATGTACCAAGTCTGGATGTTTGTCGCGCCCGGCCTCTACAGTCACGAGAAGAAGTTCGCGCTGCCGCTCATCATCTTCGGCAGCTTGCTGGCCTATGCAGGCATTGCGTTCGTGCAGTTCTTCGTGCTGGAGCGGATGTTCGGGTTCATCCAGCACTTCACGCCCGATTCGGTGGCGGCCACGCCGGACATTTCGTCCTACGTCGAGGCGATCCTCTCCCTCTACCTGGCCTTCGGCGTCGCTTTCCAGGTGCCGATCGTGGTGATGCTGCTGGTGCGCTTCGATATGGTCACCGTCGAGAAGCTGCGCTCCTTCCGCGGCTACTTCATCGTCGTGGCCTTCGTCGTGGCCGCGGTGCTCACGCCGCCCGACGTGGTGTCGCAGCTGGCGCTGGCCGTGCCGATGTGCCTGCTGTACGAGGTCGGCATCGTCGGCGCGCAGTACTTCGTGCGGGCGACCAAGCGGCCGGACGGCGAGGCCGAAGGCGCGGATTCGACGCCCTCCTGAGCGCCGCTCACCTGGCTGGCGAACGCCCATGAAGAAAGCCCCGCATCGCGGGGCTTTTCTTTTTCGGCGACGACGCGCCGGGCCCTACTCGTTCGCGTTCGGCATGCGCCGCACCGGCGTGCGCGGCCGGGTGCCGGGCGTGACTTCCAGTTCCATCTTGTCGCTGCCACGCTGCAGCTTGAACAGCGCGCCGGTGCCCGGCTTGAGGCCCGCGACGGCGGTGAGCAGCTCCTGCTGGTTGCCCACCTGCTTGTCGCCCACGCCGGTGATCACGTCGCCGGGGCGGATGCCGGCCTGCGCCGCGGGGCCGTTCTGCAACACGCCGGTCACGATCACGCCCTGCGAAGCCTTCACGCCGAAGGTCTCGGCCAGTTCGGGCGACAGGTCGTTGGGCTCCACCCCGATCCAGCCGCGCGTGACCTGGCCGTCCTTCACGATGCCCTCGAGCACCTGCTTGGCGGTCGACACCGGGATGGCGAAGCCGATGCCCATGCTGCCACCCGAACGCGAGTAGATCGCGGTGTTGATGCCTTCGAGGTTGCCGTTGATGTCGATCAGCGCGCCGCCCGAATTGCCCGGGTTGATGGCGGCGTCGGTCTGGATGAAGTTCTCGAAGGTGTTGATGCCCAGCTGGTTGCGGCCCAGCGCCGACACGATGCCGCTGGTCACGGTCTGGCCGACGCCGAAGGGGTTGCCGATGGCCAGCACCTGGTCGCCGACCTGCAGCGCGTCGGAGTTGCCCAGCACGATCACCGGCAGCTTGTCGAGCTGGATGCGGATCACGGCCAGGTCGGTGTCGGGATCGGTGCCGATGAGCTTGCCGCTGGCGTGGCGGCCGTCGTTGAGAGTGACCTCGATCTCATCCGCGCCCTCGACCACGTGGTTGTTGGTCAGGATGTAGCCGTCGGCGCTCACGATCACCCCGCTGCCCAGGCCGACCTGCGGCTGCGACTCGTCCTGGTCGCCGAAGAAGAAGCGGAACCAGGGGTCGTTGCTCCGCGGGCTGCGGCGCGCCGCCTTGCTGGTGTTGATGCTGACCACGGCCGGTGCGGCCTTCTTCGCGGCGGCACTGAAGCTGCCCGGGGCGGCGGTGGCCGGCCCACTGTTCACGGGTGCCTCGATGATCGAGACCACGCCGCCCAGGGAACTGCTGCCGCGCTGGAACCATTGGGGCTTGAGGGTCGCGACCACGAAATAGGCGGCGAGCAGGACGGTGACGGCTTGGGCGAACAGCAGCCAGATGCGCTTCATTGGGGGTATGGGGTCAGGACAGGGGATTCCCGCGGCGCGGGGAGGGCCGGATTGTCCCTCAAGCCCCGACCCCAGAGACCGCGTGGGCGGATCGAGATTCGCGTGCCCGGCCAGCGCACACTGGTGCAAACCCTTAGCATGCGCGGTTCGGACCGACCCGGTCCCACGCGCTCGTCCGGCGCGGCCCACCCGGCTGCGCGGCCTTTCGAGGCGCACCGATCCGCACCGCAGCCGCCCGGCACGCGGTTTGCGCACCCTTTCAGAACGCCCCTCATGACTTCGTCCCCCTCCACGCCGGGCGGCGCCGACGCGACGTCCGCCCGCACGCTCAATTCGCGCGACTACAAGACCCTCGCCCTGTCGGCCCTCGGCGGCACGCTCGAGTTCTACGACTTCGTCATCTACGTCTTCTTCGCCGCGGTGCTGGGCGGCCTGTTCTTCCCGGCCGACATGCCCGATTGGCTGCGCCAGCTACAGACCTTCGGCATCTTCGCCGCCGGCTACCTGGCGCGGCCGGTGGGCGGCATCGTCATCGCCCACTTTGGCGACCTGCTGGGCCGCAAGCGCATGTTCACGCTGTCGATCTTCCTGATGGCGCTGCCGACGCTGGTGATCGGGCTGCTGCCGACCTACGCCACCATCGGCGTGGCGGCGCCGCTGCTGCTGCTGGCCATGCGGGTGCTGCAGGGCGCGGCCATCGGCGGCGAGATGCCCGGCGCCTGGGTGTTCGTGGGCGAGCACGTGCCGCCGCACCGCTACGGCTTCGGCGTCGGCACGCTCACCTCGGGCATCACCGGCGGCATCCTGCTGGGCTCGCTGGTGGCCGTGGCCATCAACACGCACTACACGCCGGTGCAGGTGGGCGACTTCGCCTGGCGCATTCCCTTCATCCTGGGCGGCGTCTTCGGCCTGGTGTCGGTCTACCTGCGCCGCTTCCTGCACGAGACGCCGGTGTTTCGCGAACTGGCCGACCGCCGCAGCGTCGCGCGCGAACTGCCGCTCAAGACCATCCTGCGCGAGCACCGCGGCCCCAGCGTCTTCGTGGCGCTGCTGACCTGGGTGCTCTCGGCCGCCATCGTCGTGGTGGTGCTGTACACGCCCACCTACCTGCAGAAGGTGCACCACGTTCCGGCCGCGCTGGCGCTGGAGGCCAATGCGCTGGCCACGCTCACGCTGACCATCGGCTGCGTGATCGTGGGCTGGGCCTGCGACCGCATCGGCACGCGCGCCACCATGCTGATCGGCTGGGCCGGTCTGTTGGTCACCGCCTACCTGTTCTACCGCGGGCTGCCCGGCACGCCGCAGTCGCTGTTCTGGCACTACGGTCTGGTCGGGCTGTTCGTCGGCACCATCGCCACGGTGCCGATCGCCGGCGTGCGGGCCTTCCCGGCGCCGGTGCGCTTCTCGGGCCTGTCCTTCGCCTACAACATGTCCTATGCGGTGTTCGGCGGGCTGACGCCGGTGATCCTCACGCTCTGGCTGCAGCACGACACAATGGCCCCGGCCCACTACGTCGCAGCCCTGTCGGTGCTGGGTTTCCTGCTGGCCCTGTCGCCCCTGGCGGCGCGCGGCCATGCGATGCGCAGCGGCGCCACGGGAACGACAATCGTCGCATGAGCACCACGCGCCACGAGCTGCTGCACGCCTTCGACCTGCTGCTGGCGCCCGAGCGCTTTCGCGATTACGGCCCCAACGGCCTACAGGTCGAGGGCCGCACCACGGTGCGCAAGATCGTCTCCGGCGTGACCGCAAGCCGGGCGCTGATCGAGGCGGCGATCCGCGCCGAGGCCGACGCCATCTTCGTGCACCACGGCCTCTTCTGGCGCGGCCAGGACGGCCGCGTCACCGGTTGGATGAGGCAGCGCCTGGGCCTCCTGCTGGGCGACGACGTGAACCTCTTCGCGTACCACCTGCCGCTGGACGCGCACCCTGAGCTGGGCAACAACGCACAGTTGGGCCTGCAACTGGGCCTGGTGGCCGAATCGGGGGCCGAAGGGCGCTTCGGCGAGCAGTCGCTGGGCTTCATCGGCAGGCGGGCGGACGGCGCGCCCTTTTCCAGCGCGGGTGCGTTGGCCGCGCACGTCGAACAAGTGCTGAAACGGCCTGTAACGCTTGTGGGGCCTGCGCAAGGTGCTATAAAAAAGATAGCGTGGTGCACGGGCGGCGCGCAAGGCTACTTCGAAGCCGCCATCGCGGCAGGGGCGGATGCTTTCCTCACGGGAGAGATCTCCGAACCCCAGGCCCATTACGCGCGTGAGATGGGCGTGGCCTTCCTCGCCTGCGGGCACCATGCGACCGAGCGCTACGGCGCACCCGCCGTGGCCGGCCATGTGGCGGCGCAACTCGGGCTGGTGCACGAGTTCATCGACATCGACAACCCGGCGTGACGGCTCCATCCGTGAACCTCGAGCGCCTGCCCATCGCCGTCACGATCGGCGACCCGGCCGGCATCGGGCCGGAGATCATCGCCAAGGCCTGGCGCGACGCGCCCGAACTGATGCGCGGCTGCTTCGTCGCCGGCGATGTCGGCACGATGCGCCGGGCCGCACAGGCCTTGGTCGCCCCGGGCTCGTTGGCCATGCCGGTGGCGGTGCTCGAGGCTGCTGCCCAGGCCTGGGATGTGCCGCCGCGTTGCGTGCCGGTGCTCCAGGTGGTGGAGGCGCCGGACGAGCTGGAGATCGGCCGCGTGAGTGCTGCGGCCGGACGCGTGGCCGGCGACGCGGTCGTCTGGGCCGCCCGCGCGGCCTTGCGCGCCGAGATCGCCGCGCTGGTGACCGCCCCGCTGCACAAGGAGGCCCTGGCTGCGGCCGGTTTTCCGTACCCTGGCCACACCGAACTGTTGCAGGCCGAAGCCGCGGCGCATCTCGGCCGTGCGGTGGCCGACGTACCGGTGCGCATGATGCTGGCCAACGACGAGTTGCGCACCGTGCTCGTCAGCATCCACATGGGCTTGCGGCAGGCCATCGACACGCTGGACACCTCGGGCGTGCTGCAGACCCTCCGCATCGCCCACCAGGCGCTGTCGGCCATGCTCGGCGCGCCGCCGCGCATCGGCGTGGCGGGCCTGAACCCGCATGCGGGCGAGGGCGGCCTCTTCGGCCGCGAGGACCTGGACATCATCGCCCCGGCCATTGCGGCCGCGCGGGCCGAGGGCATCCGGGCCGACGGGCCGCATGCGCCCGACACCGTGTTCATGCGGGCCCGGGCGCGCGGGGGCCGGCCGGGCGAGTTCGACGTGGTGATCGCGATGTACCACGACCAGGGATTGATCCCCGTCAAATACCTCGGGGTGGAGCAGGGCGTCAACGTGACGCTGGGGCTGCCGCTGGTGCGCACCAGCCCCGATCACGGCACCGCCTTCGACATCGCCGGACAGGGCGTTGCCGATGCGAGCAGCCTGCTCGCGGCGGTGCGCATGGCGCGTGCGCTCTCGGCGCACGCGGGCTGAATCAGGGGCGCTTGAGGCTGTCGCGGATCTCGCGCAGCAGCACGATGTCTTCCGGCGGCGCGGCCGGCGCCGGCGCGGCTTCCTCGGTACGGCGCAGGCGGTTGATCTGCTTGATCATCAGGAAGATCACGAACGCCAGGATGATGAAGTTCACCAGGATGGTGATGAAGTTGCCGTAGGCCAGCACGGGCACGCCGGCCTTCTTGAGATCGGCCAGGTTGTTGGCCACGCCGGCCGGGATCGAGCCCAGCACGATGTAGAGGTTGGAGAAGTCCAGCTTGCCGAACACCAGGCCGACGATAGGCATGATGATGTCGGCGACCAGCGAATCGACGATCTTGCCGAAGGCGCCGCCGATGATCACGCCGACGGCCAGGTCGACCACGTTGCCCTTGACGGCGAATTCGCGAAATTCCTTGAAAAAGCTCATTCGAATGCCTCGTGCGGTGCGTCGGAAGTGGGCGTGAGTATAGGGGTCGACCCTGGGTCGACCGGGCTGTCGCGCAGGGGCGTGTCGCGTTGAAGTCGCCGAATACGCTCCGCTACAATCTTGGGTTGACCCTGCAAGCCATAAGTACTTCGAGGAACCCCATGAGTGACATCCCGGTCGGCCCGCAAAGGATCGATAGCAGCAAGCGGACATGGTTGATCGCATCCGGCTGTGCCGGGGCTGTGGGGGGTGTGGCAACGGCCATTCCCTTCGTGAGTACCTTCGAGCCTTCGGAGCGCGCCAAGGCAGCGGGCGCTCCGGTCGAGGTGGACATCGGCGGCCTGCAGGTCGGCGAGAAGCTCACCGTCGAATGGCGTGGCAAGCCGGTGTGGATCCTGAAGCGTTCGCCCGCGCAGATCGCCGAGCTGCCCAAGCTGGACCCGCAACTGGCCGATCCCGAGTCCAAGCGCAATCCGGCCGAGTTCACTCCCAAGTACGCCCAGAACGAGAACCGCTCGATCAAGCCCGAGGTGCTGGTCGTCGTCGGCATCTGCACGCACCTGGGCTGCTCGCCCACCGACAAGCTGCAGGCCGGTCCGCAGCCCTCGCTGCCCGATGACTGGAAGGGCGGCTTCCTGTGCCCCTGCCACGGCTCGACCTTCGACCTGGCCGGCCGCGTGTTCAAGAACAAGCCCGCACCGGACAACCTGCCGGTGCCCCCTCACAAGTACCTGTCCGACACGCGCCTGCTGATCGGCGAAGACGGCAACGCCTGAGGGGAGCGCGCAGATGGCTGAATTCAAGGAAATCTCCCCCAACGCACCCACCGGCGAGAAGCTGCTGAATTGGGTCGACAACCGCTTCCCGCTGACCAAGCTGTGGAACGATCAGTGGGGCAAGTACTACGCGCCGAAGAACTTCAACTTCTGGTACATCTTCGGCTCGCTGGCGATGCTGGTGCTGGTCATCCAGATCGTCACCGGCATCTTCCTCGTGATGCATTACAAGCCCGACGCGCAGCTCGCCTTCGCCTCGGTCGAGTACATCATGCGCGACGTGCCGTGGGGCTGGCTCATCCGGTACATGCACTCGACGGGCGCCTCGGCCTTCTTCGTCGTCGTTTACCTGCACATGTTCCGCGGCCTCATCTACGGCAGCTACCGCAAGCCGCGCGAGCTGATCTGGATCTTCGGCTGCGCGATCTTCCTGTGCCTCATGGCCGAAGCCTTCATGGGCTACCTGCTGCCCTGGGGCCAGATGTCGTACTGGGGCGCACAGGTGATCGTGAACCTGTTCTCTGCCATTCCCTTCGTCGGCCCCGATCTGGCCCTGCTGATTCGTGGTGACTACGTCGTGAGCGATGCGACGCTGAACCGCTTCTTCAGCTTCCACGTCATCGCCGTGCCGCTGGTGCTGCTCGGCTTGGTGGTGGCCCACCTGATCGCGCTGCACGAAGTGGGTTCGAACAACCCCGACGGCATCGAGATCAAGGCCAACCGCGGCCCCGACGGCCACCCGCTGGACGGCATTCCCTCGCACCCGTACTACACGGTGCACGACATCTTCGGCGTGGTGGTGTTCCTCACCATCTTCTCGGCCGTGATCTTCTTCGCGCCCGAGGCCGGCGGCTACTTCCTGGAGTACAACAACTTCATTCCGGCCGACTCGCTGAAGACGCCCAACCACATCGCCCCGGTGTGGTACTTCACGCCCTTCTACTCGATGCTGCGCGCCATCACGACCGAGATGATGTACGTGCTCATCGCCTGCGTGGTCGGCGCTGCCGCCTTCGCGGTGATCAAGACGCGCCTGCCGAGCTTCCTGAAGGCGGTCGTCGTGGTCGTGGCCGTGGGCGTTGCGGCGATGATGCTGTCGATCGACGCCAAGTTCTGGGGCGTGGTCGTCATGGGCGGCGCTGTGATCATCCTGTTCTTCCTGCCCTGGCTGGACCACAGCCCGGTGAAGTCGATCCGTTACCGTCCGGGCTGGCACAAGTACCTCTACGGCATCTTCGTGATCAACTTCGTGGTGCTGGCCTACCTCGGCGTGCAGCCGCCGTCGCCGATCGGCGAGCGCGTGTCGCAGGTCGGGACGCTCTTCTACTTCGGCTTCTTCCTGCTGATGCCCTGGTGGAGCCGTCTGGGCGAGCCCAAGCCCGTTCCCGAACGCGTGACCTTCGCCGCGCACTGATCCGGGAGCCGACCACAATGAAAAAACTGATCCTCACGTTGATCGCGGCGCTCGGCATCGTCACGGGTGCGCAGGCGGCCGAAGGCGGTATCGCCTGGGACAAGGCGCCCAACCGCACGAACGACCTGGCGTCGCTGCAGAACGGTGCCAAGCTGTTCGTCAACTACTGCCTCAACTGCCACTCTGCGGCGTTCATGCGCTACAACCGGCTGCAGGACATCGGCCTGACCGAGCAGCAGATCAAGGACAACCTTCTGTTCACGACCGACAAGGTCGGCGAGACCATGAAGGCGAACATCGAGCCGCGCCAGGCCAAGGAATGGTTCGGCGGCGTGCCGCCCGACCTGACCCTGGTGGCGCGTTCGCGCGCCGGCCACGGCGGCACGGGCGCCGACTACCTCTACACCTACTTGCGCACCTTCTATCGCGACGACACCAAGGCCACAGGCTGGAACAACCTCGCGTTCCCCAGCGTGGCCATGCCCAACGTGCTGTGGGAGTTGCAGGGCGACCGCCGCCCGGTGTACGACAAGGTGGAGCAGCACGGCCACGAGACCGAGGTGCTCAAAGGCTGGGAGCAAGTGACGCCCGGCACGATGACGCCGCTGCAGTTCGACCAGGCCGTCGGTGACCTGGTGAACTACATGCAATGGATGGCCGAGCCGGCACAGAACACGCGCATCCGCGTGGGCGTGTGGGTGCTGCTGTTCCTGGCGATGGCCCTGGTGTTCGTCTGGCGCCTGAATGCGGCGTATTGGAAAGAAGTGAAATAGATGCGAGCGCGGTCCGCTGGCCGGACCCGCGTCCTTCCTCGGGAGTGGGATGCCATCCATGCATCCCACTCTTTTTGATTTTTAGGAGCCTTTCGCCATGATGGTGCTGTATTCCGGAACGACCTGTCCCTTCTCCCACCGATGCCGCTTCGTGCTGTTCGAGAAGGGCATGGACTTCGAGATCCGCGATGTCGACCTGTACAACAAGCCTGAAGACATCAGCGTGATGAACCCGTACGGCCAGGTGCCGATCCTGGTCGAGCGCGACCTGATCCTGTACGAGTCGAACATCATCAACGAGTACATCGACGAGCGCTTCCCGCACCCGCAGCTCATGCCCGGCGACCCGGTCGACCGTGCGCGCGTGCGCCTGTTCCTGCTCAACTTCGAGAAGGAGCTCTTCGTCCACGTGTCGACGCTGGAGAACCGCAGTGCCAAGGGCAACGACAAGGCGCTCGAAAAAGCTCGCTCGCACATCCGCGACCGCCTGACGCAGCTGGCGCCGGTGTTCCTCAAGAACAAGTACATGCTGGGCGAAAACTTCTCGATGCTCGACGTCGCGATCGCGCCGCTGCTGTGGCGCCTCGACTACTACGGCATCGACCTGAGCAAGAACGCTGCCCCGCTGCTGAAGTACGCCGAGCGCATCTTCTCGCGCCCCGCGTACATCGAGGCGCTGACGCCTTCCGAAAAGGTGATGCGCAAGTAATCCGTCCGATCGAGCCGTCTTCGCTGCCACCATGATCAACGCACTCGAGTCGTCTTCGCTGCGGCCCTACCTCATCCGTGCCCTGTACGAATGGTGCACCGATCACGGGTTCACGCCCTACGTGGCGGTGCAGGTCGACGAGTCGGTGCAGGTACCGCGCGAGTACGTCAAGAACGGCGAGATCGTGCTCAACATCAGCTACGACGCCACCAGTGCGTTGAAGCTGGGCAACGAGTTCATCGAGTTCAAGGCCCGCTTCGCGGGCACGGCGCGCGACATCCTCGTGCCCGTGGGCCGCGTGGTGGCCATCTATGCGCGCGAGAGCGGGCAGGGCATGGCCTTTTCCGCGCCGGTGCCGGCCGAGGCGACCACTGCGGCCAAGGCATCGCCGCTGCGGGATGCCTTGCGCGGCAACAGCGATGGCGAGGCCCGCGTCGTGCACCTCGTCACCGACGGCGAGGAGACCGCGGCCGTCGATGCCCCGTCCGGAGCGCCAGACGACGAGCCGCCACGTCCGTCGGGCGGCGGCTCGCGCCCCGCGCTCAAGCGCGTCAAGTAGCCGCGCCTCCTTGAAGTGGATGGTCAACGGCCGCTGGCTAGAATCCGCATCGCGCCGCTTTAGCTCAGTTGGTAGAGCACCCGCCTTGTAAGCGGTAGGTCGTCAGTTCGATTCCGACAAGCGGCACCATCTCCCGCCCCATCGGCACTCCTCAGGTCCGGCCCTGCACCTTGATGCGGATGGCCGTCACCTCCCACCCCGTCGTCCGCAGGTGCGCCAGCAGCATCGGGCTCATCTGGCGCAGCTTGGCCGCGACCGCGTTGCCCTTGACGAGGACGCACCAGCTGCCGTCCTCGCTGGGGCCGGCCTGCAGGGCCCCTCGCATCTCAGCCGGCAGCAGCGGCAGGATGGCCTGCAGGCGCATCTGCCCGTCCCGCGCGCGCGCCATCAGGCTGGCCAGCGTGGGCGATTCCTCGCTGGCCTGCTGCAGGGTGAAAGCTTGGGAGCGGCGGGTCATGGGGCTCTGAAGGGCGAAGGCGAGGCGGTCTAAAATGGTCGATTCATCGGCGAAGGCGCCGGTGGGGCCTGCCTGGTCGACGCCCGGGATGTGCCGAACCCGCTTCGGTGCGTCCGGGCCGGTGCCCTTGCATCGGCGGCTGGCGTGCCCAACTCATTCACCTTATCTTAGGCTCTTCGACCTGCCTGGCCTGCATCCGCAAGCTTGTGCCGATCCCGCATCCATGGCCACCAACTTCCTGACCCGACTGTTCGGCAGTCGCAACGACCGTCTCCTCAAGCAGTATCGCAAGACAGTCGAGCGCATCAACGCGCTCGAGCCCCAGTTCGAGCAGCTGAGCGACGATGCACTGCGCGCCAAGACGCAGGAGTTCAAGGAGCGCATCGGCCGCGGCGAATCGCTCGACGACATCCTGCCCGAGGCCTTCGCCACCGTGCGCGAGGGCTCCAAGCGCGTCATGAAGATGCGCCACTTCGATGTGCAGATGCTCGGCGGCATGGCCCTGCACCACGGCAAGATCTCGGAAATGCGCACCGGCGAGGGCAAGACGCTGACCGCCACGCTGCCGGTCTACCTGAACGCGCTCACGGGCCAGGGGGTGCACGTGGTCACGGTGAACGACTACCTCGCCAGCCGCGACGCGACCTGGATGGGACGCCTGTACAACTTCCTCGGCCTGTCGGTGGGCATCAACCTGCCCAACATGCCGCGCGAGGAGAAGCAGGCCGCCTACGGTTCCGACATCACCTACGGCACCAACAACGAGTACGGCTTCGACTACCTGCGCGACAACATGGTCTACGAGTCGGCCGACCGCGTGCAGCGCGGCCTGAACTTCGCGATCGTCGACGAGGTGGACTCGATCCTGATCGACGAGGCCCGAACGCCGCTGATCATCAGCGGCCAGGCCGAGGACCACACCGAGCTGTACCTGGCCATCAACAAGGTGGTCCCGCTGCTCAAGCGTCAGGAAGGCGAGGCCGATCCGCGTACCGGTGAAGGCGTCATCACGCCGGGCGACTTCACGGTCGACGAGAAGTCGCACCAGGTCTTCCTCACCGAGGACGGCCACGAGAAGGCCGAGCAGATCCTCGCCGAGTTCAAGCTGCTGCCAGAAGGCGCATCGCTGTACGACCCGGCGAACATCACGCTGATGCACCACCTCAATGCCGCGCTGCGTGCACGGCACCTGTACCACCGCGACCAGCACTACGTGGTGCAGAACGGCGAGGTGGTGATCGTGGACGAGTTCACCGGCCGCCTGATGAGTGGCCGCCGTTGGAGCGACGGCCTGCACCAGGCCGTGGAGGCCAAGGAAGGCGTGGACATCCAGGCCGAGAACCAGACCCTCGCCTCGATCACCTTCCAGAACTACTTCCGGCTGTACAACAAGCTGGCCGGCATGACCGGCACGGCCGATACCGAGGCCTACGAGTTCCAGGAGATCTACGGCCTCGAGACGGTCATCATCCCGCCCAACCGCCCGAGCAAGCGCGACGACCAGCTCGACCGCGTCTACAAGACCACCAAGGAGAAGTACGACGCAGCGATCCAGGACATCCGCGAGTGCTACGAGCGTGGCCAGCCGGTGCTGGTGGGCACCTCGTCGATCGAGAACTCCGAGATCATCGACGGCCTGCTGACCCAGGCCGACCTGCCGCACCAGGTGCTCAATGCCAAGCAGCACGCGCGCGAGGCGGACATCGTCGCCCAGGCCGGGCGGCCGAAGATGATCACCATCGCCACCAACATGGCGGGCCGCGGCACCGACATCGTGCTGGGCGGCAACGTCGAGAAGATCGTCGAGGCGATCGAGGCCGACGAGAGCAAGGACGAGGCAGCCAAGCAGGCGGAGATCGCCGACCTGCGCGCCAACTGGCAGAAAGACCACGAGTTCGTCACCTCGCTGGGCGGCCTGCGCATCATCGCCACCGAGCGCCACGAGTCGCGCCGCATCGACAACCAGCTGCGCGGCCGGTCGGGCCGCCAGGGCGACCCGGGTTCCTCGCGCTTCTACCTGAGCCTGGACGATCCGCTGATGCGCATCTTCGCGGGCGACCGTGTCCGCGCCATCATGGAGCGCCTCAAGATGCCCGACGGCGAGGCCATCGAGGCCGGCATCGTCACCCGCAGCATCGAAAGCGCACAGCGCAAGGTCGAGGCGCGCAACTTCGACGTGCGCAAGCAGCTGCTCGAGTACGACGACGTCGCCAACGACCAGCGCAAGGTCATCTACCAGCAGCGCAACGAGATCCTCGACGCGGCGGCCCTCGCGGCCCAGATCGCGGCGCTGCGCGAAGGCTGCTTCACCGACCTGACACGCCAGTACGTGCCGGCCGAGTCGGTCGAGGAGCAGTGGGACCTGCCGGGCCTGGAGCAGGCGCTGGCCAACGACTGGGGTATCGAGCTGCCGCTGGTCAAGGAGGTCGAGGCCTCCAGCGCCGTGTCGGACGAGGACGTGGTCGAGAAGGTCCTCGCCGCCGCCAATGCCGCCTACGACGCCAAGGTCGCGTCGGTCGGCCAGGAGAACTTCACCCAGTTCGAACGCATGGTGCTGCTGCAGAGCATCGACACCCATTGGCGCGAACACCTGGCCGCGCTGGACTACCTGCGCCAGGGCATCCATCTGCGCGGCTACGCGCAGAAGCAGCCCAAGCAGGAGTACAAGCGCGAAGCCTTCGAGCTCTTCGGCCAGCTGCTCGACTCGGTGAAGAACGAGGTGACGCGCCAGCTCATGAACGTGCGCGTGCAATCCAGCGAGCAGCTCGAGCAGGCCGCAGACGCCATGGAAAGCCGCGGCGAGAACATCTCCAACATCACCTACACCGCGCCGACCGAGACCGGCGAGGCCGAGGTGCGCAGAGACGAGGACAGCGAGCGCCGCATCGCCGCCGCGGCGCTGCCGGCCGGCGCCGCGGCCTTCGCGCGCGTGGGCCGCAACGACCCGTGCCCGTGCGGCAGTGGCAAGAAGTACAAGCAGTGCCACGGCAAGCTGACCTGAACCGACCTTCCTCCATTCTTCCCAGGCCGACGACGACCATGCCCGTTCATCTCTCGCCCCCGGATCCCGCCAGCCTCCATCCCGTCGCCGGCGTGCGCATCGGCGTCGCCGAGGCCGGCGTGCGCAAGGCCAACCGCAAGGACCTCACGGTGATGCTGCTCGACGAGGGCGCGGCCGTGGGTGGCGTGTTCACCCAGAACCGTTTCTGCGCCGCGCCGGTGCAGGTCTGCCGCGACCACCTGGCACGCGACTTCGGCATCCGCGCCATCGTCATCAACACCGGCAATGCCAACGCGGGCACCGGTGCCGATGGCCTGGCCCGCGCGCGTTCCACCTGCATCGCGCTGGCGCGCAAGCTCGAGGTGGCGCCCGAGCAGATCCTGCCCTTCTCGACCGGCGTGATCATGGAGCCGCTGCCCACCGACCGCATCGAGGCGGCGCTGCCCGCGGCCCTGGCCGATGCGGCGCCCGACCACTGGGCGCGTGCCGCCGAAGGCATCATGACCACCGACACCGTGCCCAAGGCCTTCAGCCGGCAGGTGCAACTGGGCGGTGCCACGGTCACCATCACCGGCATCAGCAAGGGCGCCGGCATGATCCGCCCGAACATGGCCACGATGCTGGGCTTCCTGGCCACCGACGCGCGCATCGCCCCGGCGCTGATGCAGCCGCTGGCGCTGCGCCTGGCCGAAGGCTCCTTCAACCGCGTGACCATCGACGGCGACACCTCGACCAACGATTCCTTCGTGGTCATCGCCACCCAGAAGGCCGCGAACGCGGCCATCGATTCGCTCGACAGCGACGAGGGCCGGCAGTTGGTCGCGGCCATGGAAGCCGTGGCCCGCGACCTGGCCCAGGCCATCGTGCGCGACGGCGAAGGCGCCACCAAGTTCATCACCGTGCGTGTGGAAGGTGGGCGTGACGCCGCCGAGTGCCGCCAGGTCGCCTACGCGATCGCGCATTCGCCGCTGGTCAAGACCGCCTTCTATGCCAGCGACCCGAACCTGGGCCGCATCCTCGCGGCCGTCGGGTACGCCGGCATCGCCGACCTCGACCAGACCGGCATCGAGCTGCACCTGGACGACGTGCACGTGGCCACCCAGGGCGGCCGCAATCCCACGTACCGCGAGGAAGACGGCCAGCGCGTGATGAAACAGAGCGAGATCACCGTGCGCGTCGGCCTGGGCCGCGGCAGCGCGAGCGACACGGTCTGGACCTGCGACTTCAGCCACGACTACGTGTCGATCAACGCCGATTACAGAAGCTGAGCGGCGCGCATGTCGCCGGCAGGCCCTGCATCGCCCGCTGCATGCAGGCGCTTTTCCTTCCCTTCGAGACGACCGTCGTGAACGAGAAATTTGAGCGTCTGATCGAGCGCGCCGAGGCGCTCATGGCCCGCATCGAATCCGTGCTGCCCCAGCCCCTGGCTGCGCCCGCCGACTGGAGCGCGTCCATCGCCTGGCGCTACCGACGCCGAAGCTCGGGCCACGGCACGCTGGAGCCGGTGCGCCATGTCGCGGCCATGTCGCTCGAGGCGCTCAAGGAGATCGACGTCCAGAAGGAGAAGATCGAGCGCAACACACGGCAGTTCGTCGAGGGCAAGCCGGCCAACAACGTGCTGCTGACCGGGGCGCGCGGCACGGGCAAGTCCTCGCTGGTGCGCGCCTGCCTGCATGCCTTCGCGCCCCAGGGGCTGCGGCTGATCGAGGTCGACAAGGCCGACCTGGTCGACCTGCCGGACATCGTCGAGGTCGTCGCCGGCCGGCCCGAGAAGTTCATCGTCTTCAGCGACGACCTGAGCTTCGACGAGGGCGAGCCGGGCTACAAGGCGCTCAAGTCCATCCTCGACGGCTCGGTGGCCGCATCGACGGCCAACATGCTGATCTACGCGACCAGCAACCGGCGCCATCTGCTGCCCGAGTACATGAAGGAGAACCTCAGCTACACCCACACCGACGATGGCGAAGTTCATCCCGGCGAGGTGGTGGAGGAGAAGATCTCGCTGTCGGAGCGCTTCGGGCTGTGGGTCAGCTTCTACCCCTTCAACCAGGCCGAGTACCTCGCCATCGTCGCGCAGTGGCTGTCGTCCTTCGGCGTCGATGCCGCGGCCATCGAGGCGGCGAAGCCCGAGGCGCTGGTCTGGGCGCTGGAGCGCGGCTCGCGCAGCGGGCGGGTGGCCTACCAGTTCGCCCGCGACTATGCAGGACGGGCCGTTGCATGAACGCGACTCCCGCGCCCCGCAAGCACACCGAAGTCGCGGTCGGCATCCTCATCGCGCCCGACGGCACTCTGCTGCTCAGCACCCGGCCGGAAGGCAAGCCCTACGCCGGCTACTGGGAGTTCCCGGGCGGCAAGATCGAGGCGGGCGAGACGGTGGAGCAGGCCCTGCGGCGCGAGCTGGAAGAGGAACTGGGCATCACCATCGCCACGGCCGAGGTCTGGCGCGTGACCGAGCACGACTACCCGCATGCGCTGGTGCGCCTGCACTGGTGCAAGGTCACGGCCTGGAGCGGCGAGTTCGAGATGCGCGAAGGCCAGCGCATGTGCTGGCAGCAGTTGCCACTCGATGTGGAACCCGTGCTGCCCGGCGCCATGCCGGCGCTGGCCTGGCTGGCCGAGGAACGCGGCCTGCCTTCACCGCTATCGAATTGATAGCTGCCTGCGCCCGTCCAGCGGGCGCTGCGGGCCGATTTGGCTCAAAAAAAATCAGGCCGCAATCGAATAGCCGCCATCCACCGGGATCGCCGCGCCGGTGACGAAGTCCGACGCCGCGCTGGCCAGGAACACCGCCGTGCCGGCCAGGTCCTTCGGCTGGCCCCAGCGGCCGGCCGCCGTGCGCGCGACCACGCGCTCGTTGAGCCCCGGCACCTGGGCGCGGGCGCCGTCGGTCAAATCGGTTGTGATCCAGCCTGGCAGGATGGCGTTGACCTGGATGCCGTCCGCCGCCCACGAGGCCGCCGTCGCCTTGGTCAACTGCACGATGCCACCCTTGCTTGCCCCATACGCTGGCGCGTAGGGCGCGCCGAAGATCGACATCATCGAACCGATGTTGATGATCTTGCCGCCACCGGCGCGCTTCATGAGCGGGTGGGCCGCGCGGCTGCAGAGAAAGGCGCTCGTGAGGTTGGTGTCCATCACCTGGTGCCACTCGGCCAGTTGCAGCTGGTCGACCGGCTTGCGCACCGTGGTGCCCGCGTTGTTGACCAGGATGTCGAGCCGGCCGCAGCGTTCGCCCACGGTGTCGAAGAGCGCCTGCACCGAGGCCTCGTCGGTCACATCAGCGGAGATGGCGAAGCTGTCGCTGCCGGCGGCCCGCAGCTGTGCCGCGGCGTCTTCCGACTTCTGCGCGTTGCGTGCGGCCACCACCACGCGCGCACCAGCCTGCGCCAGCCCCAGGGCCATGCCCAGGCCGATGCCCCCGTTGCCGCCCGTGACGAGCGCGACCTTGCCTGCGAGATCGAACATCCGATCTGACTCCTTGCTTTCTGCTACGAAAAGAATAGCTGGTTGCGCCCGCCTGGCGGGCGTTGCGAGCCGATTTGATTCAAATTTTCCGCTACACGAAGCCGGCCCGAACCCGTTCACGCTGAGCCTGTCGAAGCGCCGCGCAAGGCTTCGACAGGCTCAGCCCGAACGGTGGGACCCGAGCTTGGCACTGCGGAACTGCCGCCAACGGCATGGCGCCATGTGGCTGACCGAATCAAAGTATCCGGTTGAACCAGAACAGCGACAACGCCGCCGACAGGAAAGCCAGCAGCGCAGCTCCCATGGCGAAGAGGGCCGAGATCTCGGTCTCTTTCTTCTCCACAGTCAGGCGCGAGCTCAGCGTGTCGTACACCTTCTTCAGGTCCTGCGCCGTGCCGGCGTAGAAGTACTCGGCCGAGGTCTGCTTGGCCACGGCCTTGAGCGTCTCCTCGTCCAGCCGCACCCGCATCGACCAGCCCTCGAAACCGATGGTTTCGCCGTCCACGGTGCCGATGCCCACGGTGTACACGCGCACTCCGCGGTCGGCCGCGGCCTTGGCCGCGTCGAGCGGGTCGACCCCCGTGGTGCGCTGGCCGTCGGTCAGCATGATGACTGCGGCCGAGGTGAAGGAGCCCGGCGCCACGGGCGTGAACTCCTTCTTCTGCTTGCCCGCCTGCTCGATCGCGACGCCCTGCCGCCGGCTCTGGGCGCCGAAGTCGCCGACGTCGATGCCCGCGTCGGGGAACAGCGTGGCCAGCGACACCACGATGGCGTTGCCCGTGGCCGTGGCGCGTTGCAGCTGGAAGGAGTCGATGGCGGCCACCAGGTCGTCGCGGTTGGTCGTCGGCAGCTGCGCCACGTTGGCGCTGCCCGCGAAGGCCACCACGCCCACCTTCACGTTGCGCGGCAGGTCCTTGATGAAACCCTTCGCGGCGTCCTGCGCGGCCACCAGGCGGTTGGGCTTGACGTCTTCGGCGCGCATGCTGCCCGACACGTCCATCGCGAGGATGATGGTCTGCTGGTTCGAAGGCAGCAGCACCACCGCCATCGGCCGCGCCGCCGCGATCAGCATGGCCACCATGGCCAGCAGGAAGAGCAGCGGCGGGATGTGGCGGCGCACCGTCTGGCCCGCGCCCATCGCCTCGCGCACGATCGACAGGCTGGCGTAGCGCAGCGCCAGCTTCTTCTTGCGGCGCAGCAGCCACACGTACAGCAGCACCAGCACGGGCACGGCCAGCAACAGCCAGAGGAATTGGGGCCAGAGGAAGGTCATGGCGATGCTCCGGGGCGATCGGCAGGGCCGGGTGAGTTCGTCATCGGTTGGATCATCATGCGGCGGCCCCGCGCGCACCGGCTGCCGGCAGGGCGCGCACGCGGCGCTTGCGCATGTCGGCGAAGCGCACGATGGCCTCGACCAGGTCGTCGTCGGTCGAGAGTTCCAGGGCGTCGACGCCGGCACGGGCCAACGCCTCGCGCAGCGTCTGTTCGCGTTCGGCGGCAATGCGCGCGAAGCGCTTGCGGAACCCGCGGTCGTGCGTGTCGACCCACAGCTGCTCGCCCGTCTCGGCATCGCGCAGCGGCACCAGGCCCAGGTCGGGAAGCTCCAGCTCCAGCGGATCGAACAGGCGCACCGCGATCACCTCGTGGCGCTGGGCGAGCTGGCCCAGCGGCTTCTCCCAGCCGGGCTCGCTCAGGAAGTCGGACACCACGAACACCGTGGCACGGCGCGGCATCATCACCGCGGCCGAGCGCAAGAGGTCCGAGAGGCGGGTCATGCCCTGCGCCTTGTCGGCTTTGACTTCCGGCGCCCGGCGTCCCATCGCGTGCAGCAGGCGCAACACATGTTGGCGGCCGCTGCGCGGCGGCAGCACGTGTTCGAGGTCGGTGCCGTAGACCAGTGCACCGACGCGGTTGCCGTGCCGCGTGAGCAGGCGGGCCAGCACGCCGACGAAGCCCTGCGAGATTTCGCGCTTGGCCCGCGTGCCGGAGCCGAAATCCACCGAGCGGCTGAGGTCGAGCACGAACCAGGCCGCCATCTCGCGGTCCTCGGTGAACACGCGCACGTGTGGCTGCTGCAGCCGCGCCGTCACGTTCCAGTCGATGTGGCGCACGTCGTCGTGCAGCTGGTACTCGCGCAGGTCGGCCAGGTCCAGGCCGGTGCCGCGCATCAGGGTGCGGTAGTTGCCCTGCAGCAGGCCGTCGAGGCGGCGGATCACGGTCCATTCGAGCCTGCGCAGCGCGCGCTCGGCCGCTGCGCCCTCGGGCAGGGCGTCGTTGGCTGCCGCGGCCGGCAGCGATTTCCTACGCCACCAGCTTTTCATGCTCGAGGGGCTTCGGAGGCGCGGGAACGGCCCGCATGATGCGCTCGACCAGGATGTCGGGCGTGAGCCCTTCGGACAGGCCTTCGTACGACAGCGTGACGCGATGGCGCAGCACGTCGGGCACCAGGTCGGTCATGTCTTCGGGCAGCGCGTAGGTGCGCCCGCGCAGCATGGCCAGCGCCCGTGCGCCTTCGGTGAGGTTGATGGTGGCGCGCGGGCTGGCGCCGAAGGTGATGAGCTGGCGCGTGTCCTTGAGCCCGAACTTCTCGGGCGTGCGCGTGGCCGACACCAGCTTCACCGCATACTGGATCAGCGACGGGTCGACGTACACGTGGCGCGCCTGGGCCTGCAGTGCGGCGAGCTGGTCGGTGGTGGCCACGGGCGCGGCTTCGAGCTTCTCACCGATCACGCGCTGGACGATGACGAATTCTTCCTCGTCGGTCGGGTAGTCGACCAGCACCTTCATCATGAAGCGGTCGACCTGCGCCTCGGGCAGCGGGTAGGTGCCCTCGGTCTCGATCGGGTTCTGCGTTGCCATGACGAGGAAGGGCTTGGGCACCTTGTGCGTCTCGCCCGCGATGGTGACCTGGCGCTCCTGCATCACCTCCAGCAGCGCACTCTGCACCTTGGCCGGGGCGCGGTTGATTTCGTCGGCCAGCAGCAGGTTGGCGAACACCGGGCCGAGTGCGGTGGAGAAGTCGCCCGTCTTCTGGTTGTAGATGCGCGTACCCACCAGGTCGGCCGGCACCAGGTCGGGCGTGAACTGGATGCGCTTGAACTGGCCGCGCACGGTGTCGGCCAGCGTCTTCACCGTGAGCGTCTTGGCCAGCCCGGGCACGCCCTCGACCAGCAGGTGGCCGCCAGCGAGCATCGCCACCATCACGCGCTCGAGGAAGCGGTCCTGGCCCACGACCACGCGCTTGACCTGATACAGGATCTGCTCCATCAGCTCGGCCGTGGCGGCGGGCGTGTGGCCGTTGTCGGGGATGGGCGTGTCGGTCATGCGGCGTTCTCCAGGGGCAAGAGGCAGGATGGCGGTGTGTCGTCAGAAGGGCGGTGAGCCGGCGGCGCTGGCGGCGTTCTCGATCGGCACGGCAAAGCCGATGCCGATGAAGGTGCGCTGTTGCGTCGGGTTGAGGATGGCGGTGACCACGCCGAGCACTTCGCCATCCATGTTGATCAGCGGGCCGCCCGAGTTGCCGGGGTTGGCGGCCGCGTCGAACTGGATCAGGTTGCCCAGTTCCTGCTTGCCTTCGGGCGAGCGGAAGGAGCGCTTGAGCCCCGACACCACGCCCGCCGAGACCGAGGGCCCGATGCCGAAGGGAAAACCCACGGCGGCCACCTGGTCGCCGGACCGCAGGTCGGCAGTGGAGCGCATGGTGGCAGCCACCAGGTCGTCGGGGATCTTCTGCGCCTGCAGCACCGCCAGGTCGTTCTCGGGCTGCACGCCCGTGATGGTGGCGGTCGATTCCAGGCCGTCGAAGAAGGTCACCCGGATCTTGTCGGCGCCTGCGACCACGTGCAGGTTGGTGAGGATCACGCCCTTGTCGACGATCACCACGCCGGTGCCGACGCCGCGCTCGACCTCGCCGGGCGGGCCGTCGGCCTCGGGCGGCTTGCCCTTGGCCATGTTCCGGCCGCGCTTCTCGGTCTTGGCCTCGGGGGTCTTCTTTTCCTCGCCGTAGCCGACCACGCGCACCACCGAGGGCCGGATGATGTCGGCCGCCTTGGCGGCGGGAGAGGGCAGGGTGTTGGTCTGCAGCGTGCGCAGCACGGCCGCGTCGATGTCCTTCTGCGTCAACGTGTGGCCGCCGGCGCGGGGCCACAGGTAGCCGGCGCCTGCCGCCGCGCCCATCGCCACGACGAGCATCAGCGCCAATGCGGCGCGGCCGGGCTGCCGTCGTGGTGCTGCAGGTGGCTGGGCCTCGCCCGCGGGCGGGCCGGATGCGGGCGCGTTCGCGTCATCGGCGACCTCCTCGGTCGGCGGCGAGCTTCGGGGCGAGCGGCTGTAGCGGGCGGGCCTGCGCATGGATGCACCTCCGGCGAAAAGCATGCGGGAACGGTTTCACAGTAGCACGCTTTGTTCCCAGGCGCATGCCTTGATGCATCATGACCGCATGGCTGCCTTCGTCGATACACACTGTCACCTCGATGCGCCCGAATTCGGTGCGCAGGCGGACACGGTGCATGCCCGAACGCGTGCGGCCGGCGTCGCCCTGTGCGTCATCCCGGCCGTGGCCGCCTTCAACTTCGACACCGTGCGCGCACTCGCGCACCGCCAGCGCGACGCCTACGCGCTCGGCGTGCACCCGTTGTGCACGCGCGAGGCCGGCGACGCCGACCTGGAGCGGCTCGAAGCCGAACTGTCCGCGCATGCGGCCGATCCCCGGCTGGTAGCCGTCGGCGAGATCGGTCTCGACCACTTCGTGAAGGACCTGGACGCGGCGAAGCAGGCCCGCGTCTTCCACCGCCAGCTCGAACTGGCCCGGGCGCACGACCTGCCCGTCCTCATCCATGTCCGGCGCTCGGTCGACCAGGTCCTCAAGCACCTGCGCCAGGTGGGCCGCGGCCGGCCCTGGCGCGGCATCGCGCACGCCTTCAACGGCAGCGAGCAGCAGGCGCAGGCCTGCATCGACCTGGGGCTGAAGCTGGGCTTCGGCGGCGCCGTCACCTTCGATCGTGCCCTGCAACTGCGCCGGCTGGCGCAATCGATGCCGCTCGAAGCGATCGTGCTGGAAACCGACGCGCCCGACATCCCGCCCCACTGGCTCTACCGCACCCAGGCCGAGCGCGATGCCGGGCAGCCGCAGGGCCGCAACGAGCCTTCCGAACTGCCGCGCATCGCTGCCGTCGTGGCGCAATTGCGGGGCATGGCGCTGCCGGCGCTGGCGGAAGCCACCACGCGCAACGCCTGCGCGGCAATGCCCCGGCTGGCGCGCCTGCTCACGGATGCCGGCGCCCCCGAGGGGACCGACGGCGCGTCAGGTAACGCAGGCCCCGCTGCCCTGTAGTCGAAGCGCCGACACGGCCCGTAGGCCGAGGTCGCGACACGTCGCGATGACGCTTTTCGCGCCTTCTTTGATGTCATCCTCGGGTTTCGGTCGGGCGTTCGAGCACAGTGGCAGGACCACTTCAACCACTTCGAATTCCGACGATTTCAAAGGAGTACCCATGAGCAACTCGACCCTTCGCATCCTCCCCGCCGTGATGGCGCTGGCCTTCGCATCCGCAGGCCTCTCGGCAGTCGCCCAAACGACGACGACCACCACCACAGAGCCGACGGTGACGGAACGGGCCAAGGAAACCGGCAAGGAAGCCGTGGACGCCACCGAGCGCGGCGCCAAGAAGGCCTGGAGCGCGACCAAGAACACCACCGAGCGGGCCGTGGACGCCACCGAGCGCGGCACCAAGAAGGCCTACAACGCCACCAAGAACACCAGCAAGAAGGCCTACAACGCGACCAAGAAGGGCGCGACCAAGGCCGTCGATGCCACCGAGAACGCCGGCCACGCCGCAGCCGATGGCATGCGCAGCACCGGCAACAAGATCGGCGAGAAGATCCCGGGCACGGCCCAGAACGAAGCTGCCAAGAAGCAGTAAAGCCGTACCGCCATGGAAAAAACCCGCCTCGGCGGGTTTTTTCATGGGCACGAGGTCCGGCCGCGCTCAAGCCAGCTGGCGCTGCACCGTCGGTGTCTCGGGCACCGGGTAACCGGCGGCGCCGAAGGTGTCGACGATCGCCTTGTGGGTGTCGAAGTACACCTGCCAGTAGTGGTCGGTGTGGGTGTAGGGGCGCACGGCCAGCAGCGGGCCCTCGGGTGTGAACTGGAGGATCTCGATGTCCGGCGGCGGCGTGGTCGCCACGTTCGGGATCGCGGCCACGGCGGTCTTCAGGCGGGCGATCGCGTCCTTCACGTCGACGCTGTTCGCCACCTTCGCGGTGGTGTCGACACGGCGATACGCCAGCGTGCTGAAGTTCTGGATGGTGCCCGACAGCACGCTGTTGTTGCCGATGGTGGCGATGACGTTGTCCGGCAGGATGAGCGTGGTGCCGAACAGGCCCAGTTCCTTCACCGTGCCGCTCACGCCGGCCACTGTGACGAAATCGCCCACCTGGTAGGGCCGCAGCACCTGCAGGAACACGCCGGCGGCGAAGTGCGTCAGCAGTCCGCCCCAGGCCGTGCCGATGGCCAGGCCCGCGCCGGCCAGCAGGGCGGCGAAGGAGGTGGTCTTGACGCCGAACATCTCCAGCAGCGCGAGGATGAGCGCGACGTTCAGGGCCACGCTCAGGATCGACATCAGGTAGTTGGTCAGCGTCGGGTCCAGCGAGCGTCCCCGGTGGAGCGCAGTGGCCGCCATCCGCAGCGCCATGCGGATCAGCCAGCGGCCGACGATCCAGGCGGCGATGGCGCCCAGGACCTTGAGGCCAAAATCGACACCTTGGGTCGTGACGAAGGCCCAGGCTGCGGCGGCATTGACGTGTTCCATGCTGCTTCCCTTCTTCTTGTTCCGAAGCGATGACGCGATCCCCTGAAGCCGGCCCCGGCGACACGCCCCTGCTCGAAGGCCTGCCGCCGGTGGTCGGCGAGCGCACGGCGCTGCTGGTGCTCGGCAGCTTCCCCAGCGCCCGCTCCCTCGCGGCGCGGCAGTATTATGCGCACCCGCAAAACCAGTTCTGGAAAATCTTGCAAGCCATTTGGCCCGCCAAGCCGCTCCCCACGGGCGCGGACAGCTATCAAAAACGTAGCGAGTGGCTGCTCGAACGCGGGCTCGGCCTGTGGGACGTGTACGCCCGCTGCCGCCGTGCCGGCAGCCTGGATTCGGCGATCCGCGATGCCGAAGTCAACGACATCGCCGCTCTGCACCTGCCGCGCCTGTCGGCCATCGTCCACAACGGGGGCGAGAGCCATCGCCATGCGCGCCACACGCAGGCGCTGGGCGTACCCGTGTACAAACTGCCCTCCACCAGTCCGGCCAACGCGGCTTGGTCCTTCGCGCGCAAGCTCGACGCCTGGCGCGCGGTGATGTCGGCGCACGGGCTGGCCTGATGGTGCGCCGCACGCCCGACCTGCCCGAGGTCAACTTCTCCGACTGGGGCGACACCCGCTACCTGCACCTTGGTACCGAATGGATCCAGGGCTCGATGCGGCTGGACGCGCCCTACGAGATCGAGCTGGAGTACGTGCAGCGCATGATGGCCTGGCTCCTCTTCGTGGAGCCCGCCAGCGTTGCGCAGCGCCATGCGATGCAGCTAGGCCTGGGCGCGGCGGCGCTGACGAAGTTCTGCCGCAAGCAGCTGCGCATGCGCACCACGGCCGTCGAACTCAACCCGCAGGTGCTGGCCGCCTGCCGCGGCTGGTTCAAGCTGCCGCCGGACGACGCCAAGCTGCGGGTGGTGATCGCCGACGCGGCCGAGGAAATCCGGCGCGCCGAATGGCAGGGCACGGTGGACGCCCTGCAGGTGGACCTGTACGACCACGAGGCCGCGGCGCCCGTGCTCGACAGCGAGGATTTCTACGCCGATTGCCGGCGCCTGCTCACCGAGGACGGCTGCATGACGGTCAACCTCTTCGGCCGCTCGTCGAGCTACGAGCGCAGCCTGGAGAAGATCGGCGCCGCCTTCGGCACCGAATCGCTCTGGGCCTTCAGGCCCACCCGCGAGGGCAACACGGTCGTCCTGGCGCAGCGCAATGCACAACGCCCGAAACGCGAGCGCCTTGCCGAGCAGGCCCAAAGCATCCAGACTCGCTGGGGTCTGCCTGCGCCCAAATGGCTGCGGGTCTTCAAACCGGTTTCCTCATGAGCCCCCGCCCGGCCGCTCCGAAGGGGCTCGCACCGCAGGCGAAGCCGAAGGTATCTTAATGAGCGCTGTTCCCGCTTCCACCACCGCCGGCCGATCTGCCCCGCAGCCCGAAGGCCCGCTGCAGCTGCGCGCCGTGATCGAGTGGCTGGCGCGCGACGGCGTGATCTCGCCCACCGAGGCGCAGCGCACCATCGCCCGCTGCGCGCAGGCCGAGAGCCGGCAGCACCCGCTGGTGCGCCTGGCCAACGTGGCGATGACACGCGAGTCCGACGGCAAACCGCTGGACCTGGAGGCGCTCACGCAATGGCTGGCCGGCCGCGCGGGCCTGGCCTACCTGCGCGTCGACCCACTCAAGGTCGACGTGGGCAAGGTGGCCGACACCATGAGCGCCGCCTACGCCGAGCGCCACAAGGTGCTGCCGGTGCAGGTGACCGCCTCCGAAGTCGTCGTGGCGACCGCCGAGCCCTTCCTCACCGACTGGATCTCCGAGGTGGAGCGCCAGTCGCGCCGCAGCGTGCGCCGCGTGGTCGCCAACCCGACCGACATCCAGCGCTACACGGCCGAGTTCTTCGCCCTGGCCAAGTCGGTGCGCGCGGCGCAGAAGGCCGGCGGCGGCAACAACGCCGCGAGCTTCGAACAGCTCGTCGAGCTGGGCAAGAGCAACAAGCAGCTCGACGCCAACGACCAGAGCGTGGTGCAGGTGGTGGACTGGCTGTGGCAGTACGCCTTCGACCAGCGCGCCTCCGACATCCACCTGGAGCCGCGGCGCGAGCAGGGCGTGATCCGCTTCCGCATCGACGGCGTGCTGCATCCGGCCTACCAGATGCCCCTGGGCGTGATGAGCGCGATGGTCGCGCGCATCAAGCTCCTGGGCCGCATGGACGTGGTCGAGAAGCGCCGTCCGCTCGACGGCCGCATCAAGACCCGCAATCAGCGCGGCGACGAAGTCGAAATGCGCTTGTCGACCCTGCCCACGGCCTTCGGCGAGAAGATGGTGATGCGCATCTTCGATCCCGACACCGCCGTGAAGGACCTCGACGCCCTGGGCTTCCCGCCGCAGGACGCGCAGCGCTGGGAGCAGCTGGTCACGCGGCCGCACGGCATCGTGCTCGTCACGGGGCCGACGGGATCGGGCAAGACCACCACGCTGTACTCCACCCTCAAGCGCGTGGCGACGGAGGAAGTCAACGTCAGCACGGTGGAAGACCCGATCGAGATGATCGAGCCTTCCTTCAACCAGACGCAGGTGCAGCCGCAGCTGGACTTCGGCTTCACCGAAGGGCTGCGCGCGCTGATGCGGCAGGACCCGGACGTGATCATGGTGGGCGAAATCCGAGACCTCGATACCGCCGAGATGGCGGTGCAGGCCGCGCTCACCGGGCACCTGGTGTTCAGCACCCTGCACACCAACGACGCGCCCAGTGCCACCACCCGCCTGATGGAGCTGGGCGTGCCGGCCTACCTCATCAACGCCACGCTGCTGGGCGTGCTGGCGCAGCGGCTGGTGCGCACGCTGTGCCCGCTGTGCAAGCAGCCCGACGACAGCGTCACCCGCGAGCAGCTGGGCGAGGTGGTCGCGCCCTGGAAGATCACCGGGCATGTGAGCGCCTACAAGCCGGTGGGCTGCGTCGACTGCCGCATGACGGGCTTTCGGGGCCGCATGGGGCTGTACGAGCTGCTTACCGTCAGCGAGTCTTTCAAGGGCCTGCTGAACAAGGCGCCCAGCATCGACGCCCTGCGCCGCCAGGGCATGGCCGACGGCATGCGCCCGCTGCGCCTGGCCGGCGTGCTGCGCGTGGCCGAGGGCCTGACCACGCTCGACGAAGTGCTGAGCGCCACCCCGCCGCTCGACTAGCATCGCCCGCCCCACGACCCGCACCACGCGGGTGCAGCCTGGGGTTTCCCGAAGGGTTTTCCCTGATCCACCGCTAGGTGGAATCCACATCGAAGCTGACCGTTGGCTGACCAACAATCCGCCGGTCTGTTTTCGTATCAGGAGACCGTTCGTGAAACTCAAAAGTCAGAAAGACTTTTTCTCGGGCCTGATGTTCACGCTGGTGGGCATCGGCTTCGCCTGGGGGGCGACCACCTACAACGTGGGCACAGGGGCGCGCATGGGGCCGGGGTACTTCCCGCTCGTGCTGGGCATCCTGCTGGCCATCCTCGGTGGCGGCGTGATCCTGGGCTCGCTGGTCGTCGAGACCGAAGACGGCGAGCGCGTCGGCAAGATCGCCTGGAGGCCGCTGGTCATGATCATCCTGGCCAACCTGATGTTCGGCGTGCTGCTCGGCGGCCTGCCCAGCATCGGCCTGCCGGCCATGGGTCTGGTGATCGCCATCTATGCGCTGACCATCATCGCCTCGGCGGCCGGCCAGCACTTCTCGCTGAAGGCGTCACTGATCCTGGGGACCATCCTGGCGATCGGCAGCTACCTCACCTTCATCGTCGGCCTGAAGCTTCAGTTCCAGGTCTGGCCCACCTTCATCACGGGCTGATCGGAACCTTCACCATGGATCTCATTGCCAATCTCTCCCTGGGGTTCGGTGCGGCCTTCACGCTGCAGAACCTGATCTACGCCTTCGTCGGCTGTCTGCTGGGCACGCTGATCGGCGTGCTGCCGGGCATCGGTCCGGTCGCCACCATCGCCATGCTGCTGCCGGCCACTTACGCGCTGCCGCCGGTGGCCGCCCTCATCATGCTGGCCGGCATCTACTACGGCTCGCAGTATGGTGGTTCGACCACCGCCATCCTGGTCAACCTGCCAGGCGAATCGGCCTCGGTCGTCACGGTGATCGACGGCCACCAGATGGCCAAGCAGGGCAGGGGAGGAGCGGCACTTGCGGCCGCCGGCCTGGGTTCCTTCTTCGCCGGCTGCGTGGGCACGCTGATCCTGGCCGCCTTCGCGCCGCCGCTCACCGAACTGGCCTTCAAGTTCGGCCCGGCCGAGTACTTCAGCCTCATGGTGCTGGGCCTGATCGGCGCCGTGGTGCTGGCCTCCGGCTCGCTGCTCAAGGCGATCTGCATGATCGTGCTGGGCCTGCTGATGGGCCTGGTGGGCACCGACGTCAATTCCGGCGTGGCACGCTATTCCTTCGACATCCCCGAACTCACCGACGGCATCGGCTTCATCGCCATCGCCATGGGCGTGTTCGGCTACGGCGAGATCATCGCCAACCTGTCCAAGCCCGAGGAAGAGCGCGAAGGCCACATCGCCAAGCTGCACGGCCTGTGGCCCACGAAGGAAGACTTCAAGAACATGACGCCTGCCGTGCTGCGCGGCACGGCGCTGGGCTCGGCCCTGGGCATCCTGCCCGGCGGCGGTGCACTGCTGTCCTCCTTCGCCTCGTACACGATGGAGAAGAAGCTCAAGCTCAAGCCCGGCGAGATTCCGTTCGGCAAGGGCAACATCCGCGGTGTCGCAGGTCCCGAGTCGGCCAACAACGCCGGCGCGCAGACCTCCTTCATCCCGCTGCTGACGCTGGGCATTCCGCCCAACCCGGTGATGGCGCTGATGGTCGGTGCGATGACCATCCACAACATCCAGCCCGGCCCGCAGGTGATGACCAGCAACCCCGAGCTGTTCTGGGGCCTGATCGCCTCGATGTGGATCGGCAACCTGATGCTGATCGTGCTGAACCTGCCGTTGATCGGCATGTGGATCAAGCTGCTGACCATCCCCTACAAGTGGCTGTTCCCGTCCATCGTGCTGTTCTGCGCGATCGGCGTGTACTCCACCAACAACAACACCTTCGACGTGTGGATGGTGGGCATCTTCGGCGTGGTGGGCTACATGTTCATCAAGCTGGGATGCGAGCCGGCGCCGCTGCTGCTGGGCTTCATCCTGGGGCCGATGATGGAAGAGAACCTGCGGCGCGCGCTGCTGCTTTCGCGCGGCGACTGGTCGGTCCTGGTCACGCGGCCCATCTCGGCCGGCCTGCTGGTCGCGGCGGCGCTGCTGATCGTGATCGTGCTGCTGCCTTCGGTGAAGTCCAAACGCGAAGAGGCCTTCGTCGAGGAATGAGCGAGGCCTCGGGCCACTGAACGAAACGGCACCTTCGGGTGCCGTTTTTCTTTGGGCGCGGCCCATGATATTGATGCGCTGAAATCATGGATTCATCAGATAAATCCATTTCCTTCCGGGCCGCGTTCGCGCTCCAATCGGCGCCGGTACGGCGCGTGCAGGGGGTTCCTGCCACTCTGGCGCCTCCAATCCTCTCGCGCAACTTCCCATGCAACGCAGACACCTGATGCTGGCCGCCGCGGCCGGCGCCCTCACCGCCGCGGGCGCCCAGGCCCAGGCCTGGCCTGCCCGGCCGATCCGCCTGGTCGTGCCCTTCCCGGCCGGCGGTGCCACCGACCTGTTCGCGCGCACGCTGTCGCAGAAGATGGGCGAGAAGCTCGGCACCACCCTGGTGGTCGACAACAAGCCCGGCGCCGGCGGCGCCATCGGCTCGGACCTCGCCGCCAAGGCGGCGCCCGATGGCTACACGCTGTTGTTGGCGACCACCAGTACGCATTCGATCGGCCCGTCGATCAACCCCAGGCTGCCCTACGACACGGTGCGCGACTTCACGCCCATCGGCCACGTGGGCGATGCGCCCAGCATCATGCTGGTGCCCGTCGACTCGCCGGCGAAGACGGTGCGCGAGTGGATCGAGTACGCGAAGAAGAACCCCGGCAAGCTGAACTACGCCTCGAGTGGCAACGGCACGATCGTGCAGCTGACGGCCGAGCTCTTCAAGGCGATGGCCGGCGTGTTCGTCACGCACATTCCCTACAAGGGCACGGCGCTCGCCATGCCCGACCTCATGAGCGGCAAGGTCGACGTGCTCTTCGACTCGCTGCCCACCGGCCTGCCCTTCGTGCGTGACGGGCGGCTGCGCGCGCTGGCCGTCACCTCGGCCAAGCGCAGCCCGCTCGCGCCCGACCTGCCGCCGGTGGCCGACACGCTGCCGGGCTTCGAGTCGACGACCTGGTTCGGCCTGTACGGCCCCAAGGGGCTGCCGCCGGAGCTGGTGACGCGCGTCAACGCCGCCGCCAACCAGGCGATGAGCGACCCGGAGCTGCGCGAGAAGCTGGCCAAGCTCGGCATCGAGCCCGCCACTGGCACGCCGGCGCAGTTCGCCCAGCTGGTGGCGCAGGACGCCGCCAAATGGAAGAAGATCATCGTCGAGCGCAAGATCACCGGCGACTGATCGCCACCCGCCCCCGCCCACATCCCGTTCCCGCCTCGTCGCCATGAAGCACTTCGACTACGCCAACCCCTACCTCTCCACCCGCATCCCGGTGTTCGCCCGCAACGTGGTCTCGACCTCGCACCCGCTGGCGGCGCAGGCCGGCCTGCGCATGCTGCAGCAGGGCGGCAACGCCGTGGACGCCGCCATCGCCGCCGCTGCCGCGATGACGCTGGTCGAGCCGGTGAGCAACGGCCTGGGCTCGGACGCGTTCTGCATCCTGTGGGACGGCCAGCAGCTGCACGGCCTCAACAGCTCGGGCAGCGCGCCGGCGGGTTGGACGCCGGACTACTTCCGCAAGAAGTACGGTGCCGACGCCGCCACGCCGCCGATGCGCGGCATCGACTCGGTCACCGTGCCCGGCGCGGTGGGCGCATGGGCCGCGATGAGCGAACGCTTCGGCAAGCTTCCCTTCGCCGACCTCATGGCGCCGGCCATCGAGATCGCCGAGCGCGGCTACCTGGTGCCGCCCGTGGTGCAGCAGAAGTGGGATGCCGCCACGCCGATCCTGAAGGACCAGCCGGGCTTTGCCGACGCCTTCCTGCCCTGGGGCCGTTCGCCCAAGGTGGGCGAGCTGTTCAAGTTTCCGGCGGCGGCGCGCGCGCTGAAGTCCATCGCGGGCAGCAAGGGCGAATCCTTCTACCGCGGCGAGATCGCCGCGGCGCTCGAGAAGTTCTCGACCGCGCATGGCGGTAGCCTGAAGGCCAGCGACCTCGCGGCCTGGAAGCCCGAATGGGTCACGCCGGTCGAGCGCGAGTACCGCGGCTACACGCTGCACGAGATCCCGCCCAACGGTCAGGGCATCGCGGCGCTGATCGCGCTGGGCATCCTCTCGCACTTCGACATCGCCGCCCTGCCGGTCGATTCCGTGCAGTCGCAGCACCTGCAGATCGAGGCCATGAAGCTGGCCTTTGCCGACGTGTATCGCTACGTGGCCGAGCGCGGCGCGATGGAGGTGACGACCGAACAGATGCTGGGCGACGCCTACCTCGCCTCGCGCGCCAAGCTCATCGACCCCACCCGCGCGCAGGACTTCCAGGCCGGCAACCCAGTCAAGGGCGGCACCATCTACCTCACGGCGGCCGACGAGAACGGCATGATGGTCAGCTTCATCCAGAGCAACTACATGGGCTTCGGCTCCGGCTGTGTGGAGCCGACCTTCGGCATCAGCCTTCAGAACCGCGGTCACGGCTTCAGCCTCAAGGACGGCAGCCCGAATGTCGTGGCGCCGGGCAAGCGGCCTTTCCACACCATCATCCCGGGCTTCCTCACCAAGAAGGGCCAGCCGATCATGAGCTTCGGCGTGATGGGCGGCAACATGCAGCCGCAAGGGCATCTGCAGACTCTGGTGCGCATGCTCGACTACGGCCAGAACCCGCAGGCGGCCTGCGACGCGCCGCGCTGGCGCTTCAACGCCGGGCGCGCGATCAACGTCGAGGCGGCGATGAATCCGGCCACCGTGCAGGGCTTGAAGGACCTGGGCCACGAGGTCGAGGTGATCAACGACTCCTACCAGGACTTCGGCGCCGGCCAGTTCATCTGGCGCGTGGGCGAGGAGAAGGGCAAGCCCTCCGAGGAGGGCTACGTCATCGCCAGCGACCCGCGGCGGGACGGACTGGCGGCCGGTTACTGATCCCCGGCGGGGCCGGCCCGCGCCACCGGCGCGCGGGGGCATCGCCGGATGCGTCGGCGCGCGCGCGCCATGCGTGCGAACATCCAGGGCTGACTTTCAGAATAAAAAGTGCCCGCAACGCCCGTCCTGCCTGCGCAAGCAGCTACGAAATCCATAGCACCTGGCCTGGCGCTGGCCTCCTTCGGCGCCATCGCCTTCAGCGGCAAGGCCATCATCGTCAAGCTGGCCTACCGCTACGGCGTCGACGCCGTGACGCTGATCATGCTGCGCATGCTCTTCGCGCTGCCGCTGTTCGCCGTCATGGCCTGGTGGTCGGGCCGCGGCAAGCCGCCGCTCACCCGACGCGACTGGCTGGGCGTGCTGGGACTGGGCGTCACCGGCTACTACCTCGCGAGCTTCCTCGACTTCGCCGGCCTGGCCTACATCACGGCCAGCCTCGAGCGACTGATCCTGTACCTCAACCCCACGCTGGTCCTGCTCTTCGGCTGGCTGGTGTACGGGCGGCGCATCCGCGGCGGGCAGCTGCTGGGCATGGCCATCAGCTATGCGGGCGTGATGCTGGTCTTCGGCCACGAGTTGCAGATCGGCCAGAGCCGGGCGGCGGCCTGGGGCACGCTGCTGGTCTTCCTGAGCGCCGTGAGCTATGCCATCTACCTCGTGTGGAGCGGCGAGTTCGTCAAGCGCCTGGGCTCGCTGCGGCTGGTGGGCCTGGCGACCAGCGTGGCCTGCCTGCTGTGCATCGGCCAGTACCTGGTGCTGCGGCCGGTGGGCGCGGTGTTCGAGCTCGCGCCGCAGGTGATCTGGCTGTCGGTGCTCAACGCCACGCTGTGCACCGCCGTGCCGGTGCTCGCGGTGATGATGGCCATCGAGCGCATCGGCGCCGCCGTGGCTGCGCAGACCGGCATGATCGGCCCGATGTCGACCATTCTCATGGGCGTCGTGATCCTGGGCGAGCCCTTCACCGCCTGGATCGCGGCCGGCACGGCGCTGGTGATCGCCGGCATCTTCGTCTTCACGCGCGCGGGCAGATGAACCCGCCGCGCAATCCCCTGACCTGACAAGGAGCAAAAACATGGATCTGGGCATCGCAGGAAAGACCGCGCTGGTGTGCGGCGCGAGCAAGGGCCTCGGCTACGGCTGCGCGCTGGCGCTGGTGCAGGAAGGCGTCAACGTCGTCATCGTGGCGCGGGGCGCCGAGGCGCTGGAGGCGGCTGCTACCAAATTAATAGCTGCTCGTGCAGGTGGGACGGGGGCTGCAGCCCCATTCGTCAAGCATGTGGCAGCCGACATCACGACGCCCGAGGGGCGCGCCGCCGTGTTCGCGGTGCAGGCCGATTACGACATCGTCGTCACCAACGCCGGCGGCCCGCCGCCGGGTGATTTCCGCAGCTGGGACCGCGAGGCGTGGATCAAGGCCGTGGACGCCAACATGCTCACACCCATCGAGTTGATCAAGGCCACGGTCGACGGCATGGCGGCGCGCGGCTTCGGCCGCATCGTGAACATCACGTCCAGCGCGGTGAAGGCGCCGATCGACATCCTCGGCCTGTCCAACGGCGCGCGCAGCGGGCTCACCGGCTTCGTGGCCGGCGTGGCGCGCAGCGGCCTGGCCGCGCAGGGCGTGACGATCAACAACCTGCTGCCCGGCGCCTTCGACACCGACCGCCTGCGCAACACCGCGGCCGGCGCAGCCCAGAAGACGGGCCAGACCATCGAGGCCATCCAGGAGTCGCGCAAGAAGACCATCCCGGCGCGCCGCTTCGGCACGCCCGAGGAGTTCGGCGCCATCTGCGCTTTCCTGTGCAGCCAGCAGGCCGGCTACCTCACCGGCCAGAACGTGCTGGCGGACGGCGGGGCATACCCAGGGACGTACTGACGCGCGGCGCGGCGCGGCCGGCACCGCTCCCGGCCTGCGCGTGCGGCGCGGCACAATCCGCCGACGCCACGCTGCCCGCACGTCCTTGAGCCCAGACACATCCCGCCGCATCACCCTGGTTTCGGTCACCGGCCTGGCCGATGCGCGGGGCGCGGCCCGCGCGCTGGCCTTCAGCAAGCGGCAACTGCCCGACTGCCGCGCCTTGCTGTGCAGCCCAGTGCGGCCGCCGGACCTCGCGCCGGGCATCGAGCATCTGCCGATCGCGCCGCTCAACTACCACGAGTACAGCTGGTTCATGCTCTTCGCGCTGTGGCGCGTGGTGCCGACCGAGTTCGCGCTGGTGGTGCAGGAAGACGGCTGGGTGCTCGACGGTGCCAATTGGCGCGACGACTACCTGGCCTGCGACTACGTCGGCGCGCCCATCCACCTCGCTCGCATCGAGAGCCCCGAGGGCACGCGCTGGAGCCGGCAGTTCACCTGGTCGACCGCCGAGCATCCTTTCGGGCGGGGCGCGACGCCGGTGCAGAACGGGGGCTTCAGCCTGCGCAGCCAGCGCCTCATGCGGGCGCTGGTGGACCATCCGCTCCTCCGCGTGGAGGTGCCGCCGCCCGATGCGGTGGGCGGCGAGCCGCTGCGCATGCAGTGGCAGTTTGACGTGCTTCTCGAGGACGTGCAGCTCAGCGGCGTGCTGCGCCCGGCCCTGGAGGCGGTGGGCATCCGCTTCGCGCCCGTCGAGTTGGCGCGCAGCTTCGCCATCGAGCATGCCGGGCTGCTCCACCAGGGGTATGACGCGCTGCAGCTCTTCGGGCATCACTCGAGGCTGCGGCATCTCTCCGCGATCGATCCGCCGACGCTGCGCCACGTGCTGCCGCGCTCGCAGATCGGCCAGATATATGGCGAGCCCGAACTGCTGCAGCTCTTCGAGCGACGTGGCTACCGGGTGGAGTTCGCGCCGGAGCCGGTCGCCCCTGCGGCGCAGGCGCCGCGCGGCGTGTTCGACGCCTTCCTGTAGCGGCGGGTGAAGGGCTCCGCGCCAGACTCAGCGCCGCGACGACAGCACGATCCCCGCCACGATCAGCCCGAAGGCCAGGGCGTGATAGCCCTGCGGCATCTCGCCCAGGAAGAGCGCCGAGAGCATCGCCGCGAAGAGGGGCGTGAGGTTGACGAAGAAGCCTGCGGCGTTCGGCCCCGCGCGCTGCACGCCCGCCGCCCAGCAGCGGAAGGCGAGCACCGCCGGTCCGACGGCGATGAATGCCAACGCGGCGGCCACGCGCCAGTCGAGCGCGAAGAAGCCGTCGCCCACGGCCCATTCGCCGACCGAGAACAGCGCCGACCACACCAGGCCGAAGGCGACCTGCGCCATCAGGAAGGCGGCCCAGTCGCCCCGCACGCCCGCCGGCTCGCCGGTGCGCGTGAGCAGCCAGCTGTACACCGACCAGGCGATGGTTGCCAGCAGCATGTAGAGGTCGCCCCGCACCAGGCGCAGCGTGAGCAGCTGGTGCCAGTCGCCGCGGCTCAGGACCAGCGCCACGCCGGCCATCGACAGCACGGCGCCCGCCAGTTCGTGCCGCGTGATGCGGTGGCCGAAGAACAGCGCGCCGGTGGCCATCATCCACAGCGGCATACTGGAGCCGACCAGCGTCACGTTGATCGGCGTCGAGGTCTGCAGTGCCAGGTACTGCAGCGCGTTGTAGCAGCCCACCCCCAGCAGGCCCAGCACCGCGTAGCGGCGCCAGTGCGGCCACAGTGCGCTGGCGGGCCGCAGCACGGCGGCGGCCAGGGGCAGCAGGAGCAGCAGTGCCAGCGCCCAGCGCACCGCGTTGAGCGTGAGCGGCGACACCAATTCGCGCAGCATGCGTCCGATCACGGCATTGCTGGCCCACAGCAGCGGCGGCACGGTCAGGAGGAATGCGGTCCCGGCACCGAGGCCGGTGCGGGCGGGTGTTGTCTTCGTTGTCATGGTGCGCAGAGGGCGCCACTGTAGCCACCGGTCCGCTGGCGTGCACCGGCGAGGCCATTCATGGCACGATGCGGCCCCTTTTCCCCAACACCTGGATTGCCAACATGAGCCTGAGCCTCGCCGTCCGCATCGACCGCCAAGGCGGCCCCGAAGAACTGAAGATCGTCGAGGTGGAGGTGGGCGAGCCCGGCCCGGGCGAGATCCGCATCCGCCACAAGGCCGTCGGGCTGAACTTCATCGACGTCTACCAGCGCAACGGCCTGTACCCCTTCCCCATGCCGCTGCAGCTGGGCATGGAGGCGGCCGGCGTGGTCGAGGCGGTGGGCGAGGGTGTCACGCACCTCAAGGTCGGTGACCGCGCGGCCTATGCCAGCCAGCCGCCCGGCGCTTACTGCGAGCTGCGCGTGATGCCGGCCAAGTGCGTATGCCGGCTGCCCGACGCGATCTCCTTCGAAACCGGTGCCGCCATGATGCTCAAGGGCCTCACGGCGCAATACCTGCTCAAGAAGACGCTGCCGGTCGAAGGGCTCGTGCCCGGCGACTTCATCCTCTTCCATGCAGCGGCAGGCGGCGTCGGCCTGATCGCCTGCCAGTGGGCGAAGGCGCTGGGCCTCCAGCTCATCGGCACTGCGGGCTCCGACGCCAAGTGCCGGATGGCGCTGGAGCACGGCGCCGCGCACGCCATCAACTACAGCACCGAGGACTTCGCCGCGCGCGTCAAGGAGATCACGGGCGGCAAGGGCGTGAAGGTCGTCTACGACTCGGTGGGCAAGGACACCTTCGAGGGCTCGCTCGCCTGCCTGCGCCCCTTCGGCCTGCTGGCGAGCTTCGGCAACGGCTCGGGGCCGGTGCCGCCGGTGAACATCGGCACACTGGGTGCCAAGGGCTCGCTGTACATCACGCGGCCCACGCTCTTCACCCACATCGCGACGCGCGAGAGCACCCAGGCCATGGCCGACGACCTGTTCGCTGTGGTGGAAAGCGGGCAGGTGGCGATCCCCATCGACCAGCGCTATGCGCTCGAGGATGTGCAGCAGGCGCACCGCGACCTGGAAGCGCGCAAGACGACCGGCTGCACGGTGCTGACACTGGCCTGAAGCCCCGCGCCCTGAAGGACGGCTCCTACCCGCCCTGTGCGCGTGCGCCCGCGTGGTGCGCGCGCACCATCGTCGAAGCTCCAGGCTCTTTTTCGGCGCGGCCGCACCTCCGCGGTGCAAGGCGCCGGAGCCGCAACTGGAAAGCAGCACGCATGGCCGTCGTCAGGGCATTCATCGTCGATGACAACCCCACCCTCCGGGCGAACCTCGCCGGGACCCTGCGCGAGGTGGCGCGGGTGGAACCGGTGGGCGAAGCCGACTCCGAGGCCGGCGGCAGCGCCTGGCTGCGCGAGCATGCGGGCCAATGGGACCTGGCCATCGTCGACCTCTTCATCGGCGCCGGCAGCGGCCTGCGGGTGCTCGAGGCCTGCCGCGTCCGCGAGCCCGGCCAGCGGGTGGTGGTGTTGAGCAATCACACGACGCACCAGGTGCGCGTGCGGTGTCGCCAACTGGGCGCCGACGCGGTGTTCGACAAGGCCACCGAGCTCGACGACCTGATCGACTTCTGCCTGCGCAGCCGCGAGGCGCGCCTGCAGGCTCACTGAGATGGACCGGCCCGGTCCGCGGTCCGGCCGGCAGCCGTCTCGTGGATCAACTGCCACACCCGCTGCGCCAGCGGTGAAGGCGCGCGGTTGCGCCGGTGGACGAGCACGATGTCGCGCTGCACCACCGGCGTGAGCGGCCGCACCGCCAGCCGGCCCAGGCCGTCGGGCGGCACCGCCAGCGCGGGCATCACGCTGATGCCGATGCCCGCCTCGACCATGCGGAACACTGTGGTGGGGTGGCCCAGCTCCTGCACCACCTCGCACTGCGCACCGTGCCGTTCCAGCGCCGTGTCGATGAGCCGACGGCTGCCCGAGGCGTGGTCGAGCAGCACCAGCGGCTGGCCGCTCAGCGCCGACCAGCGCACGGTGCGTGGCTTCATCAGCGCGTGCTGGCGGGGCGCCACGAGCACGAAGGGGTCGTGCATGATCGATTCGGAGTGCAGGTCGTCGGACGCCGAGGGCTCGATGACGACGCCGAAGTCCACCTCGCCCGCGCGCACGCTGCCCAGCACGTCCTGCTGGATGCGGTCGAGCAGCACCAGCTGGATGTCCGGCTCCTGCCGCGCGCAGGCGGCGATGCAGTCGGGCATGAGGTTGGCCGACAGGGTGGGGCTGCTGGCCACGCGCACCTTGCCGCGCCGTGCATGGGCCATGCCGCCCACGTCCTGCAGGGTCTGGTCGAGCTCGTCGAGCAGGCGGTCCAGCCGCGCCGCCAGCGACTGGCCGGCCTCGGTCAGCGCCACTTCGCGCGTGGTGCGGTCGAGCAGCTTCAGGCCCAGTTGCGACTCCAGCTCGTGGATCGAGCGGCTGACGGCCGGCTGCGTCAGCCCGATCCCGTCGCCGGCGCGGCTGAAGTTGCGCTCCAGCGCGACGGCGCGGAACACGCGCAGCTGGCGCAGGGTGACGTTCATCGGCGGGTCGCTTTCATGCAGCGAGATCATAAAACGATGAGATAAATCCATTTCACTTTTCAATGGCGGCGGCGCCCAATCGGGGCCATGGCACGCTCACGCTTCCTCCCCGACAACTTCACCCTGGCGCTGGTCACCACGGTCGCCATCGCCACGCTGCTGCCGGCCAGCGGTCGCGCCGCCCATTTCTTCGAGGGGCTGACGACGGTGGCCATCGGCCTGCTGTTCTTCCTGCACGGCGCCAAGCTCTCGCGCGAGGCGATCCTCGCGGGCATCACGCACTGGCGGCTGCACCTGCTGGTGTTCTGCGCCACCTTCGTGCTGTTCCCGCTGCTGGGGCTGGCGCTCAAGCCGGTGCTGGCGCCGCTGGTCACGCCGGCGCTGTACGTGGGCGTGCTGTACCTGTGCGTGCTGCCGGCCACCGTGCAATCGGCCATCGCCTTCACTTCGCTGGCGCGCGGCAACATCCCGGCCGCCGTGTGCAGCGCCTCGGCCTCGACGCTGTTGGGCGTGTTCGTCACGCCGCTGCTGGTCAACCTGGTCGTGGTGCCGCACCACATGGGCAGCGGCTCGCTCGACGCCATCGGCCGCATCCTGCTGCAGCTGATGGTGCCCTTCGTGGCCGGCCACCTGCTGCGCCCGTGGATCGGCGGCTTCGTCAAGCGCCACGCATCGGTGCTCAAGTTCGTCGACCAGGGCTCGATCCTGCTGGTGGTCTACACCGCCTTCAGCGCGGCCGTGATCGAGGGTCTGTGGAAGCAGGTGCCGCTGTCGGCGCTGGGCGGGCTGCTGGTGGTCAACGCGGTGCTGCTCACGCTGGCGCTGGTGCTCACCACGCTGGCTGCGCGCAAGCTGGGCTTCGACAAGGCGGACGAGATCACCATCGTCTTCTGCGGCTCCAAGAAGAGCCTGGCCAGCGGTGTGCCAATGGCCAAGGTGCTGTTCCCGGCCGCGTCGGTGGGCGCGATCGTGCTGCCGCTGATGCTCTTCCACCAGATGCAGCTGATGGTCTGCGCAGTGCTGGCCCAGCGCTATGCACGCCGGCCGACGGAGCCTGAGACTCCACGAGAACCGGTGGCAATTGCTAAGACCTGACTTAGCAATTCCTTGAAAGAAATCGAGCGTTGGCGCCCGAGGGGCGGGCGCAAGCAGCTATGAAATCGATAGTAAGGTGAACGCCCTGCGCGGCGGGACTCAGGCGTCTTCCAGCGGCGTGAGCCGCGACTCGCGCAGGCGGCTGGGCGCCAGCGCGCCGGCCGAATCGAGGATCGGGTAGGCGATCGAGCAGATGTGCGAGTTGATGCGCTTGAGGTCGCTGATCAGGTCGATGTGCAGCGAGCTCGTCTCCATGCTCGGGGCGGTGCGGTCCATCAGCCGCGCCAGGTGCGTGGTGGCGTAGGCGCGCTCCAGGTCGCGGAAACGCGCCTTCTCCTCGAGCAGCTTCTGCGCGTCGCGCACGTTGCCGTTGAGGAACACGCTCATGCCCAGCCGGAGATTGGCCACCAGGCGCTCGTGCAGCTCCACGATCTCGGCCATGCCGGCTTCGGAGAAGTTGCGCTGCGGGCGGATCTTCTTGTCCTCGATGTCGATGATCACGCGCTCGATGATGTCGCCCACCTGCTCCATGTTGATGGTGAAGCTGATGATGTCGGTCCAGCGCTTGCTCTCCTCTTCGCCCAGCGCCTCGCGCGAGATCTTGGTGAGGTAGTACTTGATGTCGGAGTAGAGCTGGTCGACCGTGTCGTCCATGCGGCGCAGCTCCTCGGCCAGCCGCAGGTCGTTGTTGCGGATCACCGAGAGCATGCCGATGAGCATGCTCTCCACCACGTCGGCCTGGTGCAGCGCCTCGCGCGCGGCGTTGGAGATGGCCAGCGAGGGCGTCGACAGGGCCGAGGGGTCCAGGTGCTGCGGCCGGCTGCTCGACGGTGACTGCGGTGGCGCCGGCAGCAGCTTCATCGACAGGCGCGCCACCGGCGTGGTGAGGCCGATGAAGGCCACGCTGGCCACCACGTTGAAGGCCAGGTGGTACAGCACCACCAGCTGCGTCGGGCCCTGCACGTGCGGCCGCACGTACTGCAGCCACAGGCCGATGAAGGGCGCCGCGATGGCCACGCCCAGCAGCTTGAAGACCAGGTTGCCCACCGTGACCTGCCGCACCGCCACCGAGGACTTGGCCGTGGTCAGCACCGCCAGCAGGCCGCTGCCGAGGTTGGCGCCCAGCACCAGGCCCAGCGCCACGTCGAGCGGCACGACGGCGGACGAGGCCATGGCCGCGACCAGCAGCACCACCGCCAGGCTCGAGTACGCAACCACCGCCAGCACCGCGCCCACGGTGATCTCCAGCAGCACGTCGCTGGTGATGGAGGTGATGATGGCCCGCATCGCGGGCCCCTCGAACAGCGGCCCGGTGGCCTGCACCACCAGCTGCAGCGCCAGCAGCATCAGCCCCAGGCCGATGAGCACGCGGCCGAAGCGCCCCGCCGGGCTGGCCGGCCGCGTGATGGAGAACACCACACCGGTGAAGATGAACAGCGGCGAGAGCCAGGACAGGTCGGTGGAGAACAGCACCGACATGAGCGCCGTGCCGATGTCCGCGCCGCGCATCACCGCCAGCGCCGCCGGCAGCGTGATGAGCCCCTGGCCCACGAAGGACGAGGTCATCAGCGAGGTGGCGGTGCTCGACTGCACCAGCGCCGTCACGCCGATGCCGGCCAGCGCGGCCGAGAAGCGGTTGGACAGGCTGTGCTGCAGGAACTTGCGCAGGTTGCCGCCGAACACGCGCAGGACCCCTGTGCGAACGAGATGGGTGCCCCACACGAGCAATGCGATGGCCGCCAGCAGGTTCAGCAGATGTTTCATGGACGGGGGGACCGCTCCTTTTCTTGTGGGCCGCCATCATGCGCCCGCGCGGGGCGGGCGTCTGTCGGCGCAGGGCGTCAATCGATCAAGGCGCCATTTTCATGGAAAGGATAGGGCCCCTCGAATTCGCCCGACATCGCCAGGTGCGTGACCAGGCGCTGCTCCGAGGTCCAGGCGTGCAGGCGGTAGCCCGGCGGCTCCAGCGTCCAGGCCGAGGCCGCATCGGGCGCGAGGTCGAGCCGCACCTGGTGGCCGGGCGCCGGCGAGGTGCTGGCGATCGTGCCGCCGAAGCGCACGTCGATGGCACGGTGCAGGTGGCCGCAGACGATGCGCTCCACGTTCGGGTGCTGGCGCACGATGGCCTCGAGCCGCTCGCGGCCCTGGAGCAGGCCGATGCGGTCCATGTGGCCGATCAGGGTGGAGAAGGGCGGGTGGTGCATGGCGATGACCACCGGCTCGCCGCGGCAGCCGGCCAGCGTGGCCTCGAGCCAGTCGAGTTGCCCATCGTCGAGTTCGCCGTGGCTCGCGCCGGCGACGGCCGTGTCCAGCGCGACCAGGCGCAGCGCGCCCACCCGCACCGAATAGCGCACCGGGCCTTCGGTGCCCAGGTAGGTGTGGGCGGGAAAGCTGCGGCGCATCTGGTCGCGCTCGTCGTGGTTGCCGGGCAGCAGGTACAGCGGCATGGTCAGCGGCGCCAGCAGGCGCGCCAGGTGCGCGTACTCGGCCTCACGGCCGAAGTCCGTCAGGTCGCCGGTGAGCACGATCGCGTCGGGCTGCTGCGGCAGGCGCAGCACCGAGGCCACGGCGCGTGCCAGGTAGGGCGCCGTGTCGATGCGCCCGTAGGCCAGCCGGCCGGGCTCGCGGATGTGCAGGTCGGTGATCTGGCCCAGAAGCGTGACCGGGGTCGCGACCGGGGCGGCCGACGCGGTCTGCGGGGTCATGCGCCCACCTCCTGCGTGCTCATCAGCCGCTCCGCGCGGATGCGGATGCCGACCTCGTCGCCCGGCTGGTAGGGCGCGTCGCGGCCCACCTCGGCCATGAGCAGCGGCTGGTCGTGGGCGCGCAGCTGCAGTTGCACGCGCTCGCCGAGGAAGGTGCGGCGCTCCACGCGCGCCAGCCCCCAGCCGTCCTGGCGGGCGCCGATCTCGATGTCCTCGGGGCGCACCAGCAGCGTCTCCTGGCCGTGCCAGGCCTCGGGGCAGGCCAGGGCGGCGCCGCCGATGCGCACCACGCGCTCGGCCTGCGCCTGCGCGTCGCGCGCCAGGCGGTTCACGCGGCCCAGGAACTCGGCCACGAAGGGGTGCGCGGGTGCGCGGTACAGGTCTTCGCCACGGCCCACCTGCACGATGCGGCCGGCACGCATGACGGCCAGCCGGTCGGCGATGGCCATCGCTTCCTGCTGGTCGTGCGTGACGTGGATGGCCGTGATGTGCAGGCGCCGCAGCAGCTCGGCCAGTTCGTCGCGCAGCGATTCCTTGAGCTTCGCGTCCAGCGCGGCCAGCGGCTCGTCGAGCAGCAGCACGCGCGGGCGCACGGCCACGGCGCGTGCCAGCGCCACGCGCTGGCGCTGGCCGCCCGAGAGCTCGGACGGGCGCTTGTTCTCCAGGCCCGTGAGGCGCGTCAGTTCGACCAGCTCGCCCACCGCGCGGCGCTCCTCGTCGCGTGACACGCCGCGGATGCGCAGCCCGTAGCCGATGTTGGCCGCCACCGTCATCTGCGGGAAGAGCGCGTAGCTCTGGAACACCATGCCGATGCCGCGCTGCTCGACCGGGCGGCGCGTCACGTCCTGGCCGCCGAAGACGATGCGGCTGCCTTCGTCGGGCGACTCCAGGCCCGCGATGATGCGCAGCAGGGTGGTCTTGCCGCAGCCCGAGGGGCCCAGCAGCGCCAGCACCTCGCCGGCCTCCACGTGCAGGTCGGTGGGCAGCAGGCCGCGAGTGCCGTCGGCGTAGGTCTTCGCGCAGTTCGCGATGTCGACCGGGATTCGTTCAAGTTCCATGGCGTTTCTGGATCAGGTTGGCCAGGTACTGCAGGATCCACAGCACCGGCAGGATGACGGCGAAGAAGACGAGGGTGTAGGCCGAGCCCACTTCCAGGCGCATCGACGCATAGCTGTCGGCCAGGCCAACGGGCAGCGTGCGCGTGAGCGGCGTGTGCAGCATCCAGGTCAGGTTGAACTCGCCCACCGACAGCGTGAACACCATCAGGCTGCCGGCGACGATGGCCGGGAAGACCGCCGGCACCAGCACGCCCAGGAAGCGCTGGCGAAAACTCGCGCCCAGCGAGCGGGCCGCTTCTTCCAGCGCCACCAGGTCGTCGCGCTGGAAGGCCGAGGACACCGTGCGCACCATGAAGGGCAGGGTGAACACGATGTGGCCCACCAGGATGAAGGCGAAGCTCTGGCGGAAGGCCGTGACCTGGCCGTAGGCAAGGATCAGCGCGAGTGCCGTCGCCAGGCCGGGCACCGCGACGGGCAGCGTGAGCAGTTCCTCGAAGGTGTGGGCCCAGCGCGAGCGGCTGCGCGCCAGCGCATAGGCGCAGGGCACGCCCAGCGCGATGGTGCCGACGACGCAGGCCAGGGCCAGCAGCAGCGAGGCGCCGACCGTGTTGCCGTACACCTCCCACACCTCGCCGAGCCAGCGCAGCGTGAGGCCGCTCTTGAGCCCGGTGCTGTAGTTGTTGACCAGGCCGGCCGTCACCGACAGCAGCATGGGCGCGATCATGAAGACGCTCACCGCCACCGTGATGGCGAAGAGGAAGGGAGAGCGTGTGGTGCTGTGCTTGTGCTGCATCGACATCGTCCTTTCGCTCAGCGCACCGCCGGGCTGCCGCCGGCGCGGCGCGCCAGGAACAGCACCAGCCAGGTGACCAGGCCCAGCGCGATCGACAGCGAGGCTGCGAGCGCGAAGTTGGCGTAGTTGGTGAACTCGTTGTAGATCGTGATGGGGATCACCTCGAACTTGCTGGCCAGCGTGAAGGCCGTGCCGAAGGCGCCCATGGCCGTGGCGAAGAGGATCGCGCCGCAGGCCAGCGTGGTGGGCGCGAGTTCGGGCATCCACACGTCGCGCACCACGCGCAGGCGCGAGGCGCCCAGCGAGCGCGCCGCCTCCTCGAGCTGTGGGTTCATCGCCTCGGCGGCCGCCGCATAGGTGGCGATGGCGCGCGGCAGCGAGAAGTACAGGTAGGCCAGGAAGAGCCCGAGCAGCCCGTAGGCGAAGGTGATGCGCTCGCCGCCGAGCGCGCTGCTGAGGTCCGCCACCAGCCCCTGCCGGCCACCCAGCAGGATCACGAAGAAGCCGATGATCACGCCCGGGAAGGACAGCGGCAGCGTGAGCAGCGACAGCAGCACGCGCTTGCCGATGAAGTCGCGGCGCGCGAGGTAGATGCCCACGGCCGAGCCGAGCGCGAGCGTGGCGACGGTCACGGCCGCCGACAGCAGCACGGTGTTGACCATGCTTTGCAGGTAGCGGCCATCGGTGAGCACGGCGAAGTAGGTCGCCCAGCCCTTCTCGGCCGGCAGTGCCAGCAGGCGGGCGATGGGCAGCAGCCAGAAGGCGGCGAAGAAGGCCGCCGCCGGCAGCAGGCACGCCAGCCGCAGCCAGCGGGCGTTCCCGTTCGTGGAAGCCTTCATGCCCGGGATGCCGGCGCTCAGCGCACGTCCTTCAGGTAGCGGTCGGAGAAGGCGCGCTGGGCCTGGGCCATGCGTGCGTAGTCGACCGCCTTGGCGCGTGCGTAGTCGCTGGCCGGCAGGAACTGGGCTTCCACGTCCTTGGGCATGGCGGCGGCGCGCACCGGGCGCAGGTAGGCCTTGGCCCAGATCGCCTGGCCTTCGTCCGAAAGCACGAAGTCCAGCACCTTCTTCGCGTCGGCGGCGTGCGGGGCCTTGGCGACCAGGCTCATCACGTAGGGCACGACCACGGTGCCTTCGCTGGGGATGACGAAGGCGACGTTGGCCTTGTCCTTGTACTTGGCGCGGTAGGCGTTGAAGTCGTAGTCCAGCAGGATCGCGATCTCGCCCGACAGCACGCGCGCGTACGAGGTCTGCTTGGGCACGATGGGCTCGTTCTTCTGCAGCTGCTTGAAGTACTCGATGGCCGGCGTGAAGTTGTCCATGTTGCCGCCGCGCGATTCGTTGACCGCCACGGCGCCGACGTAGCCGACGAAGGCCGAGGCGGGGTCGAGGTAGCCGATCAGGCCCTTGTAGTCGGGCTTGAGCAGGTCGGCCCAGCTCTTGGGAATGGGTTTGCCCTTGAGCGCGTCGACGTTGACCATGAAGCCCAGCGTGCCCGAGTGGATGGTGAACCAATTGCCGGCCGGGTCCTTCAGGCCGGCGGGAATGTCGTTCCACGCGGCCGGCTTGTAGGGCTCGACCACGCCGTCCTTCTGCGCCTGGATGGCGAAGGTCACGCCCAGGTAGGTGACGTCGGCCACCGGGCTGGCCTTCTCGGCCACCAGCTGCGCCAGGGCCTGGCCCGAGTTCTTGTTGTCGGCCGGCACGGTGACGCCGGTCTTGGCCTTGATGGCGCGCAGCTGCGTGCCCCAGTCGGCCCATTCGGTCGGGCAGTTGTAGCAAATGGCGGTCTGTGCCATGGCGCCGCCGGCGACGAGGCCGGCCGCGAGCACGGCTGCGCGGGCGATGCGGTGGAAGGTGACGAAGGACATGGAGAAGCTCCTGGGATGGATGGGTGGTTGTTGTGGGGAGAAAGAGCAAAGAGGCGCCGCCTAGGCGAAGCCCGGCGCCTGCGCGCACGATTCGCCGACACGGAACACGTGCGGCAGCAGCACGCTGTCCACGGGTGCGACGGGCTGGCCCTGCGCGAGTGCGGCGGTCAGCAGTTCGACACTGGTCCTACCGATGTCGATGTTGGGTTGGGCGATGGTGCTCAGCGCGGGCATGAGGTCTTCGCCCAGCGCGATGCCGTCGAAGCCGACCACCGACAGCGCCTGCGGCACGCTCAGGCCGCCCAGGTGGGCCGCGCGGATGCTGCGGATGGCCAGCAGGTCGTTCGAGCACACCAGCGCCGTCGGCCGCCGGTGCTGCGACAGCGCGCGCGCGATCACGTCGCTCGCCGCCTCGACGAAGGGCACCTCGATCAGCGGCGGCGGTGCGAAGCCCGCTTCTTCCATGCCGCGCAGGAAGCCGTGGTAGCGCTGCTGCGCACGGTCGGACGCGGCCAGCGTGCCGCTCACCATGGCGATGTGGCGGTGGCCGAGCAGGGCCAGGCGCGCGACCACGTCGGCCACGGCGGCTTCGCCGTCGACGCCGACGCAGGGGTGTGCGGCATGGCGGTTGTAGGCCAGCACGTAGGGCGTGCCGGCCTGCGCCAGCCGCTGCAGCGTGGCGGAGGTGGACGGGTTGGCCACCACCAGGATGAAGCCATCGACGTTGCTGCCCTGGAGCAGGCCCACCGCGCGCTCTTCCTCGTCGATGCGGTAGCCGGAGGTGACCGGCATGATCGCGTAGCCCTGCGCCGCCGCAGCGGCGGCAATGCCCTGCAGGCACTCGGCGAAGGTCGGGTTCATGAGCGTGGGCAGCACCACGCCCAGCACGCGGCTGCGCTGGGTGCGCAAGGTGCGGGCGCTGGCGTTGGGCACATAGCCCAACTCGCGCGCGACGCGCTCGACCAGCTCGCGCGTGGCGGGCGTGACTTTGTCCGGCAGGTTGAAGGCGCGCGAGACGGTCGCGACGGAAACGCCGGCGCGTCGTGCGACTTTCTGGATGCTCATGGGCGGACCACTCGGCTGGGCGTGTTCATGTAATCGATTACATTAGGCGCCGCGAGTATGACGCCGTGATGACGTCGAACAGAAGTGGTGGAAACCCGGCCGTGAATGGCCTGGCTGCGCGCGAGCGCTAGCGCGGGGCGACGCCGTGGCCCACCCGCGCGTCGGCGCGGGTGGTGCGAACTGCGCGCACCAGCGTCAGGCCTTCTTGCCGCTGCGCACGCGACGCAGTTCGTCCAGGATCAGGCAGATCGCGCCCAGCGTGATGGCGCTGTCCGCCAGGTTGAAGGCCGGGAAATGGCGGCCGCCCCAGTGGAAGTCCAGGAAGTCGACCACGTAGCCGTGCATCAGGCGGTCGATCACGTTGCCCACCGCGCCGCCCAGGATGCAGGCCATGGCGAAGCCGAAGAGCTTCTGGCCGCGGTGCTTGTGCAGCATCCAGACGATGAACACGCCGGCGCCGATGCCGATGGCGGTGAAGAACCAGCGCTGCCAGCCCGAGGCACCGGCCAGGAACGAGAACGCCGCGCCCGTGTTGTGCCAGCGGCCGATGTTGAAGAAGCCGGTGACGACGGTGAAGTCGTACAGCCGGTAGTTGCCGAGGATCAGCGTCTTGGTCCATTGGTCGGCGATGAAGATCAGGACCGCCAGCGCCAGCCAGGGCCAGATGCCGGCCCGGACGCCGCCCGCAGGCGAAGGCGCCACCGCCGGCGTCATGCGTGGCTCCGCGCTTCGCCCGCGCCGTACAGGTTGGCGGTGCAGCGGCCGCAGATCGTGGGGTGGGCCGGGTCGCTGCCGACGTCGGCACGCCAGTGCCAGCAGCGCTCGCACTTGGTGTCGGAACTGGCCACAACGCCCGTGGACAGGGCGTCACCAGCTATCAATTCGATAGCGGATGTGATGAAGACGAACTTCAGGTCGTCGCCCAGCGAGGCCAGCAAGGCGTGGTCCTCGGGCACCACGGTCAGCATCACGTTGGCCTGCAGCGACGAGCCCAGCTGGCCGGCGGCGCGCACCGCCTCGATGTCCTTGTTGACCGCATCGCGGATCTCGCGGATGCGCGACCACTTGGCCAGCAGCACTGCGTCGGGCTCGCCGAACGCGCTGTAGGTCTCCATGAAGATGGACTCGGATCGGCCGGCGAACTTCCACGCCTCTTCAGCGGTGAAGCTCAGGAACGGCGCCATCCAGCGCAGCATCGCCTGGGTGATGTGCCACAGCGCGGTCTGCGCGCTTCGGCGCGCGCGCGAGCCCGGCGCGGTGGTGTAGAGCCGGTCCTTGAGCACGTCGAGGTAGAAGGCGCCCAGGTCTTCGGAGCAGTACACCTGCAGCTTGGCGACCACCGGGTGGAACTCGTACACCTCGTAGTGCGCCAGCACCTCGGCCTGGAACTGCGCCGCGCGTGCCAGCGCATAGCGGTCGATCTCGAACAGCTCCTCCAGCGGCACGCCGTCCTTGGCGATGTCGAAGTCGCTGGTGTTGGCCAGCAGGAAGCGCAGCGTGTTGCGGATGCGGCGGTAGGCATCGACCACGCGGGCGAGGATCTTGTCGTCGCCGGCGATGTCGCCCGAGTAGTCGCTTGCGGCCACCCACAGCCGGATGATCTCGGAGCCTAGCTTGTTGCTGATCTCCTGCGGCTCGATGCCGTTCTTGAGCGACTTGCTCATCTTGCGGCCCTGGCTGTCGACGGTGAAGCCGTGCGTCAGCAGGCCCTTGTAGGGCGCGCGCCCTTCGAGCGCACAGGCCAGCAGCAGCGAGGAGTGGAACCACCCGCGGTGCTGGTCGTGGCCTTCGAGGTACAGGTCGGCCTCGGGGCCGACCTCGTGGAACTGCGGCGCGTGCGTGCCGCGCAGCACATGGAAGAAGGTCGAGCCGGAGTCGAACCACACCTCGAGGATGTCGCTGCTCTTGGTGTAGTTCGGCGCGTCCTCGGCGCCGAGGATCTCTTCGGTCGTCACGCGGCTCCAGGCCTCGATGCCGCCCTGCTCGACGATGGCGGCGGCCTGGTCGAGGATCTCCATCGTGCGCGGGTGCAACTCGCCCGTCTCCCTGTGCAGGAAGAAGGGGATCGGCACGCCCCAACTGCGTTGGCGCGAGATGCACCAGTCGGGCCGGTTGGCGATCATGTCGTGCAGGCGCGCCTTGCCGTTCTCGGGGTAGAAACCGGTCTGCTCGATCGCGTCGAGCGCGGTCTGGCGCAGCGTCTTCGCGGGCTTTGCGCCCGGCTTGGTGAAGACGCCTTCGCCCTCGTCCATGCGGATGAACCACTGCGCCGCGGCGCGGTAGATCACCGGCGTCTTGTGGCGCCAGCAGTGCGGGTAGCTGTGGGTGATGGTCTCGGTGGTCAGCAGGCGGCCGGCGCCCCGCAGCGCCTCGATGATGTGCGGCACCGCCTTCCAGATGTTCTGGCCGCCGAAGAGCGGGAAGTCGGCCGCGTAGCTGCCGTTGCCCTGCACCGGGTTCAGGATGTCGTCGTAGCCGAGGCCGTGCGCGACGCAGGAGTTGAAGTCGTCCAGGCCGTAGGCGGGCGAGGAGTGCACGATGCCGGTGCCGTCGGTGGCGGTGGCGTAGTCGGCCAGGTACACGGGCGCGAGGCGCCGGTAGCCGTAACTGCCGTCGTCGCTCTGCACGTCGTACAGCGGGTGCTCGAATTCGAGGCCGCCCAGCGCCTCGCCCTTCACGGTGGCGATCACCTGCCCGTCGAGCGCATAGCGCGTCATGCACATCTCGACCAGCGACTCGGCCACGATCAGGAGGCCCTTTTCGGTGTCGACCAGCGCGTAGACCAGCTCGGGGTTGAGGTTGAGCGCCTGGTTGGCCGGGATGGTCCAGGCGGTGGTGGTCCAGATGACGGCGAAGACGTCGCCCAGCGCGTCGGGGCGGCCGAAGGCGGCCAGCACCTTGTCGCGGTCATGGGCCTTGAAGGCGACGTCGATGGTCTGCGATTTCTTGTCCTGGTACTCGATCTCGAACTCGGCCAACGAGGAGCCGCAGTCGAAGCACCAGTACACGGGCTTGAGGCCGCGGTAGACGAAGCCGCGCTCGATGACCTTCTTGAAGGCGCGGATCTCCCCGGCCTCGTTGGCGAAGTCCATCGTCTTGTACGGGTGGTCCCATTCGCCCAGCACGCCCAGGCGCTGGAAGTCGGCCATCTGCTGTGCGATCTGCTCGGTGGCGTAGGCGCGGCTCCTGGCCTGCATCTCGTCGCGGCTGAGGTTGCGGCCGTACTGCTTTTCGATGGCGTTCTCGATCGGCAGGCCGTGGCAGTCCCAGCCCGGCACGTAGAGCGCGTCGAAACCCTTGAGCTGGCGCGCCTTGGTGATCATGTCCTTGAGGATCTTGTTCACCGCGTGGCCCATGTGGATCTGGCCGTTGGCGTACGGCGGGCCGTCGTGCAGGATGAACTTGGGTGCGCTGGCGCGGGCCACGCGCAGGCGCTTGTACAGGCCCTCGTCGTTCCACTGCTTCACCCAGCCCGGCTCGCGCTTGGGCAGGTCGCCGCGCATGGGGAAGGGGGTGTCGGGCAGGTTCAGCGTGGCGCGGTAGTCGGTGGGTTGGGCAGCGTCAGACATGGTGGGTGCGAACGAAAAAGAGCTTCGACAGGCTCAGCCCGAGCGGCGGCGGCCGTCGGCGAAAAGGGGAGGGAGCCGTTCGCCCCGAGCTTGTCCAAGGGCGGCAGCACGGGGCGTGCAGGGCTAAATTCGGTCGCGCGTGGTCTGGCGCCGGGTTTCCGCGTGGGGATTGCTGTGCGTGGCTGCGAAGAAGGCCCGCGCGTCGTCACGGTCCTTGGCGATGCCCGAGGTCAGGGCTTCCAGGCTCGTGTAGCGCAGTTCGTCGTGCAGTTTGGAGAGCAGGTCCACCCGGACGATTTTACCGTAGGCCCCCTCGGCGCCCAGGCTCGCCGGCCATTCGAGGCAGTGCGTCTCGAGCAGCACCCGGCCGCCGTTGACGTCGTTGGCGTCGAGCGAGGGACGCACGCCCAGGTTGGCCACGCCCGGCAGCGGCCGCTCGGCCAGGCCGTGCACCAGCACCGCGAAGATGCCGCTGGCGGCCGGCTTCCAGTGCTTGAAGCGAAGGTTGAGCGTGCGAAAGCCGTCGCTGCCGCCGGGGTGCGAGGCGCCCAGTGCCCGGCCCAGTTTGCGGCCGTGCACCACATGGCCCGAGATGGCGTAGGGGCGGCCGAGCAGGGCCTGCACATCGGCCATTCGGCCCTGGGCCAGCGCATCCCGGACGGCGGAGCTCGACACCCGCAACCCGTGGACCTCATAGCTCATCATGCGGGCGACGTCGAAGCCGTGTCCGGCTCCTGCCGCGTCGAGCATCGCGTAGTCGCCCGCCCGCTTGGCGCCGAAGCGGAAGTCGTCGCCCACCAGCACGTAGCGCGCGCCCAGACCGTCGATCAGCACGTCGCGGATGAACTGCTCGGGCGGCTGGCTCGCCAGGCGTGCGTCGAAGGGCAGCACGATGGTCTGGTCGACGCCGTTGGCCGCGAGTTCGCAGAGCTTGTCGCGCAGGCTGGCGATGCGCGCCGGCGCGAGCTCGGGCCGCTTCGTCACACCGGCGAAGTAGTCGCGCGGGTGGGGCTCGAAGGTCATCACGCAGCTGGGCAGGCCGCGCTGCCGGGCCTCGGCCTTGAGCAGCGCGAGCATGGCCTGGTGCCCGCGGTGCACGCCATCGAAGTTGCCGATGGTCAGCGCGCAGGCAGGCGCCACGCCGGGGTGCCGGAAGCCACGGAATATCTGCATGGGGTGTTATGTTTTTGATAGCAGCCCGCGCCCGGCGCATGGGCCTTGGCGGGCAAGTTGTCATCAAGGCGGGTTATATTGTGGCGCGTTCGCTGTGTTCCATCCCCCGTTCGGTTCTCTTATCGACGTTCGCCCCCAGGCCGCCGCTGCGCGGCGCCCGCCCCCCGAGGGGGGCAAGGAAACTTGGGGCGGCCCGTCGTTTCCTTGAGGAGGCTTGTGTGGTGAAGGTATTGAAGCTGTCGGCCCAGGGCCTGCCGCAATCGTGGATCTCGCTGGAGCAGGCGGTGACCCACTACGCGGCGGACGAAGTGCGCTGGGAGGCGGGCGGCCAGATCGCGCTGTTCCGCGGCGGCCACAACGCCGTCACCGGCGAGCAGTCGCAGATCGCGGTGAGCAGCATCATCGGCACCAAGGGCGTGCCGCGCATCAACCCCTTCCATCTGCGGCCGGGCCTCACGAACAGCAAGCTCTTCGCGCGCGACCGCAACATCTGCGCCTATTGCGGCGGCCACTTCCACGAAGACGAACTCACGCGCGAACACATCATCCCCTTCGCGCAGAACGGCATCGACACCTGGATGAACGTGGTCACGGCCTGCCGGCCCTGCAACCACCGCAAGAGCAGCCGCACGCCCGAGCAGGCCCACATGCCGCTGCTGTACACGCCCTACATCCCCAGCCTGTGGGAAGACTTCATCCTGCGCAATCGCCGCATCCTGGCCGACCAGATGGAGTTCTTGATGGCGCACATTCCGAGCAGTTCGCGGCTGCATGGGTAGCGGCCGCTGCCGCGATGCAGAGAGGCGCCGCGGCGCCTCTTTTTTCGTCCCGGTTCAGCTGCGCCAAGCTGGCGAACGTCTCTCCAGGAAGGCTTGCACGCCCTCCAGCGCCGTGCAGTCGATCATGTTGGCCGCCATCGTGCGGCCGGCGTCCTGCAGCGCGCCCTCCATGCCCGACTCGAGCTGCCGGTAGAACAGCGCCTTGCCCATCTCCAGCGCGAGGCGCGGCTTGTCGAGGATGCGCGCGAGCAGGGCGTCCACCTCCATGTCCAGCGCCTCGGCCGGCACCACGCGATTGACCAGCCCGCGCTCGCGCGCCGTCTCGGCGTCGATGAAGTCGCCCGTGACCAGCATCTCGAAGGCCGCCTTGCGCGACACATTGCGCGAGACGGTCACGGCCGGCGTCGAGCAGAACAGGCCCACGTCGATGCCGCTGGTGGCGAAGCGTGCGTCGGCCGCCGCCACGGCCAGGTCGCACAGCGCCACGAGCTGGCAGCCGGCAGCGGTGGCGATGCCGTGCACCCGGGCGATGACCGGCACGGGCAGCCGGTGCAGCGCGAGCATCATGGCGCTGCAACGGGCGAAGAGGTCGTCGTAGTAGGCTTGGCTCGGCGTGGCGCGCATCTGGCGCAGGTCGTGGCCAGCGCAGAAAGCCTTGCCCGCGCCGGCGATGACCACCGCCCGCAACGCCTCGTCTGCCCCGAGGCGCTCGGCTGCGCCGTGCAGCGCGTCGATCAACTCTTCCGACAGCGCGTTGAAGGCCTGCGGGCGATTCAGCGTGAGCGTGACGACGCCGCGCGCGTCGCGGCTTTCGAGCAACACAGGTGCGTCGGATGCATCGGGCATCGCGACCTCAGTAGGTGAGTTCCAGCACGCTCAGATGGCCTTGCGCCGCGGGCCAGGTCAGGCCGGCGATGCGCTCGCCATTGAACTCGCCCACCACGCTGCGCTGGGCGTCGGTGGCGACCTTGAGTCGGGCGCTGGCGATGCCGGCGCCGCGCGGCGGCACGCCGGGCAACTGCGCCTGGCCGTCCAGCCGCATCGTGTCGCGCTGGGCATCGAAGTAGCCGCGCGGTCGGGTGAAGACGACGAGGGCCCTGGCGTCGCGGTCGGCCGGCAGCAGGCGCTCGGGCCGCAGGTTGACGATCTCGCTCGAGCGCGGGAAGGGGCTGCGATACACGTGGGTGGTCGCGTAGCCCGGTGCGGTGATCTCGAATTCGTAGAACAGGCGCGGGTCGGCCGCGAAAGGCCCCCAGCGCCCGTCGGCGCCGATGGCTTTGCGCCAAGCCGGCGCGCCGATGCGGTTGCCGGTGGCGGGGTCGACCGCGTAGACGACGAGCTGGGCACCCACGAGCGGCCGGTTGTTGGCGAAGCTGCCGCTGGCCGGGTCGGTGCCCACGAGGCCCAGACCGGTCAGGCGGCCATCGAGCCGCACCGACGACTCGGCCGAAATGGCCGTGCTGCGCGGCACCGGGCCGGTGAGGAATTCCCAGGTGGCGGCGAAGGCGGCCGGCGAGAACGACGTCTCGCGGTGGTCCACGCGCGGCAGCACCACGTTGCGCGCGCCGCGCAGCGCCGGCCCGTCGAAGCCGATGCCGGTTGGCGTGCCGGGCTTGCCGATCCACACACCGTCGGGCTGGGCGTACTTGTCGTTGTTGTCCGAACGCAGCGTGAGCCAGCGCACGCCGGGCGTGACCTCGTCACCGTTCGCACCCTTGGGGGCATTGAGCTGCGTGAGGAAGGACGAGCGCGCCGAGAACTCGTTCTGCTCCAGGTAACCGGGGATGTTCCAGATGCCGTGCGCCGGGTTGCCGCCCAGCACCACGTGGCTCACTTTCGCGGCGCCGCCGCCGTTCTGCACGTAGTTCCGGATGGTGTTGCCTCCGCGCGAGTTGCCGATGAGAACGACCTGGTTCGCGCCCGTCTGGCGCAGCACGGCATCGACCCGATCGGCCAGGAAGGCCATCGACTCGGCGGTCGAACTGCGGCCCGGCTGGGCGACGGTGTCGTCGTCGCGCGCCAGGGGCATGGGCTGATCGAAGGCGAAGAGCCGCTCGCGCGGCCAGCCGTTGGATTCGAAGCGCCATACGGTGGTCTGCCACAGCGCGGCGGAGTCGCCGTTGCCGTGCACGAAGACGATGGGCGGGTACGACGTGGGCGTCATGGTCGAGCAGGCGGTGAGGGCGAGCAGCGCGGGCGCGCCGAGCAACAGGGTGCGGCGTTGGGTCATGGCAATGTCTCCTGGCTCCGACTTATAAACAAAAAAGCCCGCCAGCGCAGGACTGGCGGGCGGGAGTAGCTATGAAATTTGTAGCGAGCTGCGTCGGCTGACTCAGGCGAAGACGCCCGCGGTGTCGGTCATGCGGGCCGACACTTCGCCCAGGTGATGCAGGGTGTCTCCGAACGCCATCTCCATCTGCGTGAGCTTGCGGAAGTAGTGGCTGCCCATGTACTCGTCCGTCACGCCGATGCCGCCGTGCAGCTGCACCGACTGCTGGCCGACGAAGCGCATCGACACGCCCAGCTGGTACTTCGCGCGCGCCATGGCCTGGCGGCGCTCGGGGGCGGGCGCGTTGAGCTTGAGGCTGGCGTAGTAGCTCATCGAGCGGGCCAGTTCCAGTTGCATCTTCATGTCGGCCACGCGGTGGCGCAGGGCCTGGAAGCTGGCGATCGGCACGCCGAACTGCTTGCGCGTGTTCATGTACTCGACGGTGAGCGCCAGCGTCTTGTCCATCACGCCCACGCCTTCGGCACAGGTGGCGGCGATGCCGATGTCCACCGCGTGCTCGAGCACCGGCAGGCCGTCGGCGGCGACGAGCGTCGCGGCGGCGTTGTCGAACACCACCTCGGCGGCGCGGCTGCCGTCCTGCGTGACGTAGCCGCGGGCGGCGACGCCGTCGGCCGAGCGTTCGACCAGGAAGAGGGCGATCTTGCCGTCGAGCTGGGCCGGCACGAGGTACGCGTCGGCTTGGTCACCGGCGGGCACCACGCCCTTGTTGCCGTGGACCGTGTAGCCGTCGCCAGCCTTCTTCGCCGTGGCTGCGCAGACGTCCAGGTGGTAGCGCGCCTTCTTCTCCTGACAGGCGAGCACGACCAGTGCCTCGCCGCTGGCGATGCGCGGCAGCCAGGCCTGCTTGGTCGCGGCGTCGGCATGGCCGGCCAGCACGGCGCCGGCAATCAGGGATTGCGCCAGCGGCTCCAGCACGATGCCGCGGCCCAGCTCTTCCATCACCACCATGCCTTCGACCGGGCCCATGCCCAGGCCGCCGTCGTCTTCGGGGATGTACAGGCCCGCGAGGCCGAGTTCGGCGAGTTCGGTCCAGGCTGCGCGGTCGAAGCCGCCTTCGGCCTCGATCTTGCGGCGGCGCTCGAAGTCGTAGCCCTTTTCCACCCACTTGGCGACGGCGTCGCGCAGTTGCTGCTGGTCGTCCGAGAAATTGAAGTCCATCTGAGTCTCCGATCAGCCGAGCACGGTCTGGGCAACGATGTTCCGTTGAACTTCGTTCGACCCGCCGTAGATCGTGGTCTTGCGGTAGTTGAAGAAGTTCGATGCGAGCGGCGCCAGCGCGGGATTGCCGCCGGGGAAGTCGCCCTGCCAGCCGGCTTCCATCGCTTCGCGGATCAGCGGCAGCGAGTACGCGCCGCCGGCCAGCATCATGAGTTCGGTGTAGCGCTGCTGGATCTCGCTGCCCTTGATCTTGAGCAGGCCCGCGATGTCCAGCGAGTTCTTGCCCGAGGTCGCGGCCGACAGCACGCGCAGCACGAGCATCTCGAGTGCGACGATGTCGACTTCCAGCTTGGCGATCTCGTCGCGGAAGCGAAGGTCGTCGTACACGCCCTCGGCCTTGGCGATGCGCTTGAGCCGCTCCAGCTCGCGCTTGGCGCGGTTCACGTCGGCGATGTTGGTGCGCTCGTGGCTCAGCAGGTGCTTGGCGTAGGTCCAGCCCTTGTTCTCCTCGCCGATCAGGTTCTCGGCCGGGACCTCGACGTTGTCGAAGAACACGTCGTTGACCTCGAAGCCGCCGTCCAGCAGCTTGATCGGCCGCACCGTCACGCCGGGCGACTTCATGTCGAGCACGATGAAGCTGATGCCGGTCTGCGGCTTGCCCTCGCTGCTGGTGCGCACGAGGTTGAACATCCAGTCGCCGTACTGGCCCAGCGTGGTCCAGGTCTTCTGGCCATTGATGACGTACTTGTCGCCCTTGCGTTCGGCCTTGGTGCGCAGCGAGGCGAGGTCGGAGCCCGAGCCCGGTTCGCTGTAGCCCTGGCTCCACCAGACTTCGCCGCTGGCGATGCCGGGCAGCAGGCGCTGCTGCTGCTCCTTGTTGCCGTAGGCCATGATGACCGGGGCCACCATCACCGGGCCGAAGGGCACGATGCGCGGCGCGCCGGCCATGGCGCATTCCTCTTCGAACAGATGCTTCTCGATGGCGGTCCAGCCCGGGCCGCCGAACTCCTTGGGCCAGCCGTAGCCCAGCCAGCCCTTCTTGCCGAGGATCTTCGCCCAGGTCTGCATGTCTTCGCGCGTCAGTTCGAGCGCGTTGTGCACCTTGTGCGAGATGTGCTTGGGCAGGTTGTCCGCGACCCAGGCGCGGATGTCTTCGCGGAACTTCTGTTCCTCGGGGGTGAAGGCCAAATCCATGGGCAAGTCTCCAGAGAATCCGGGTTTTTAGCACGGTCGTTCGCAAGCGCGAGTCCGGCCGGCGACACGAAGATAATCCGCGCCAGTATGACCCGCGCTTCCGCCTTCCGACCCCTTGTCCGCCGTGCCGATACGGCCTTCCTGCCCACCTTCTGGTACGCGGGCGCGCGCTGATGCCGCGCAACATCGTCGTCCTGATCTCGGGCAGCGGCTCGAACATGGCCGCCATCGTGCGCGCCGCCGCCGCTGGGCGCTGGGCCCAGCGCTTCGATGCCCGCGTGGCCGCGGTGCTGAGCAACCGGCCCGACGCCGCCGGTCTGGATTGGGCGCGGGGCGAGGGCATTGCCACCGATGTGGTGGACCACAAGGCCTTCGAGTCGCGCGAGGCCTTCGACGCCGCGCTGGCCGCGGCCATCGACGCGCATGCGCCGGCGCTCGTGGTGCTGGCGGGCTTCATGCGCATCCTCACGCCCGGCTTCGTGGAGCGCTATGCCGGGCGCCTGATCAACATCCACCCCTCGCTGCTGCCGGCCTTTCCGGGCCTGCACACGCACCGCCGTGCGATCGAGGCCGGCTGCCGCGTGGCTGGCGCCACGGTGCACCAGGTGACGACCGAACTCGACCACGGGCCGATCCTCGCGCAGGCGGCGGTGCCGGTGCTGCCCGACGACACGCCCGAGTCGCTGGCGGCGCGGGTGCTGTCGCAGGAGCACCGGATCTATCCGCTGGCCGTGGAGCAGTGGCTGTCGGCTTCGGCAACCGTCGTGGGCCGCACGACGTGACTGACGGACCACCTTTTTTGTATGACATGGCCCGTTCGGGCCGAGGAGAGATGTCGATGACCCGTTCCCCTTCCCTTCTTCTGGCCGCGCTGCTGGCCACTGCCCTGGCCGGTTGTGCCTCGGCCCCCGCGCCCGCGCCCGCCACGCCGCCGCAGGCGGCTGCGCCCGCCGCGC
>NZ_CABFMN010000012.1 GCF_901875635.1 Xylophilus ampelinus
GGGGCTGGCGCCGTGCGCGGCGCGCGGCGCCGGGCCGCGCAGCGGCGCGTCGTCCCACGCCTGGCCCTCGAGCAGCAGCCGCAACAGCAGGCGCTCCATCTCCAGCGCGATCAGCGGATGGCGGCGCACCGCGTCCATCAGCGCCTCGGAGGTCAGCAGCAGGCGCAACTGGTCGAGCCAGGCCTGCATCGCCGGCCGGCGCAGGTCGAGCACTTCGTCGAAGCGGATCGGCCGGCCGACGTGTGCCTCGACCATCCCGCGGTCGAGCCGCAGCACGAACTGCTCGCAGTCGGCCGACAGGTCGGCCACGAAGCGCGCGCCCGGTGCGCAGATCATGCCGCGGTGCACGTCGGCCTGAAGCGCGCGGTCGCCCGCACGCGCCTGCGCGCTGCCGCGCAGGCAGAACATCAGCAGGTGGTAGTCCTCGACGTGTTCGACGTCGACCCGCATCGCCTCGCCGAAGTCGATGGTGCCCACGCCGATACCGCCCAGGCGCAGGAAGTCCATGTGCGAGCGCCCGCCCTCGGGCCGGCCGAGCGGGCGCAGATGGTGCGGCTGCATCACGCGCGAGATGCGCTCGCGCGTGTCGTCCAGGTCATGCGACTCGAAGAGCCGGTTGGCGCGCAGCAGCGCGGGCTCGAACACAGACGCGCGGGCGGCGGAAGGGGCGATGGCGGTGCGCATGGGCGTGTGGCTTCGCGAAAGCCTGCACCCTGCGCAAGAAGCGCGCCATGCCACACGATGGCGCACGCCGCGCACCACCATGACGCAGCGCACTTTCCTGCGCGAATCGGACAGGGCCTTCGCGCACCCGCGCAAAACGGATAGCCGCGCGCGCCGGCGCTTCCAAGAATGAACGGCATCCGCATCGCCGCGCCGGTGCGGCCCCCACGCAAAGGAAGGCCCCATGAACCACATCGTCGACATCAGCGCCTTGAAGGCGGCCGACGCCGCCGCCGCCCCCTCGGGGCAGGTGCACTTTCCGCAGCCGGACGGCTCGCGCGTGCCCTACGCCGTGTTCAGCTCGCAGGAGGTGTTCGAGCGCGAGCAGGAGCGCATCTACCGCGGGCCGACCTGGAGCTTCGTCGCGCTCGACGCCGAGATCCCGAACGCCGGCGACTACAAGAGCACCTTCGTCGGCGACACGCCGGTGGTGGTGACGCGCACCGACGACGGCGGCGTGGTCGCCTGGGTGAACCGCTGCGCGCACCGCGGCGCCATCGTCTGCCGCAACGCGCGCGGCAACGCAAAGTCGCACACCTGCGTCTACCACCAGTGGAGCTTCGACACCCGCGGCAACCTGCAGGGCGTGCCCTTCCGCCGCGGCAAGGACGGCGCGCCCGGCATGCCGGCCGACTTCGACCCGAAGAACCACGGCCTGCGAAAGCTGCGCGCCGAGAGCTACCACGGCCTGGTCTTCGCCACCTTCAGCGACGAGACGCCGCCGCTGCCCGAGTACCTGGGCGAGCAGATGCGGCCCTGGGTCGACCGCGTGATGCACAAGCCGGTGGTGTACCTGGGCTGCACGCGGCAGTACGCGCGCAGCAACTGGAAGCTCTACTACGAGAACGTGAAGGACCCCTACCACGCGAGCCTGCTGCACCTGTTCCACACCACCTTCAACATCTTCCGCGTGGGCATGAAGGCGCGCTCGATGGCCGACCAGCGCCACGGGCTGCACAGCATCATCACCGCCACCAAGGTCGACGAAAGCGACACCGCCTCGGCCTACAAGCAGCAGGCGATCCGCTCGATGGACGAGGGCTTCCACCTCGAGGACGACTCGGTGCTCGGCTTCGTGTCGGAGTACGAGGAGGACTGCACCAACCACATCCAGACCATCTTCCCGCAGCTGGTGCTGCAGCAAATCCACAACACGCTGGTGGCACGCCAGGTGCTGCCCAAGGGTCCGGGCGAGTTCGAGCTGGTCTTCCACTTCTTCGGCTACGAGGACGACACGCCCGAACTGCGCGCACTGCGCATCAAGCAGGCCAACCTGGTCGGCCCGGCGGGCTACATCTCGATGGAGGACACCGAGGCCACCGAGCTGGTGCAGCGCGGCACCGCGCGCGACGCCGGGGCCACCTCGGTGATCGAGCTGGGCCGCTCCGACCCGAACCGCGAGGACACGATGGTCACCGAGAACCTGATCCGGAAGTTCTGGACGGGCTACCAACAGCTGATGGGGTATTGACATGAAACACCCCCCAAGCGGCTTCGCCGCTCCCCCCTCTCTGCTTCGCGGAGGGGGGCGCACCCAGCGGCCTGGCGAAGCCAGTTCCGCGGGTGCCCTGGCGTTCTTGCTGCGCTCGCAGATGACACCTATCTCTCGTGGAGAACCCGGATGAACGCAGCAACTTTGGAAGAACGGCCGGCCGCCACCTCGGCCGCGCCGGTGTCGATGCAGCTCTGGTTCGAGATCCACCAGCTGCAGGAGCGCTACAGCGCCGCGCTGGACAACGACCGCCTGGAGGAGTGGGCCACGCTCTTCACCGAGGACTGCCTCTACGAGATCGTGCCCAAGGAGAACGCCGACCTGGGCCTGCCCATCGGCCTCATTTACTGCAACAACCAGCGCATGCTGCGCGACCGCGTGGTGTCGCTGCGCCACGCGAGCATCTACGAGGAACACAGCTGCCGCCACATGACCAGCGGCCTGGTGATCACGCCGCTGGACGACGACACGGTGCAGGCCGAGTCGAGCTACGTCGTGATCCAGACGCGCACCAACGGCGAGTCCTTCGTCTACCAAGCGGGCCGCTACTTGGACCGCATCGTGCGCACCCCCGCAGGGTGGCGCTATGCGCAGCGGCGGGTGATCTACGACACCTCGCGCGTCATCACCCTGCTGGCCACACCGATATGAGCACCACGACCGAAGCCACCCAGTGGCACGACGTCGGCGAGCCCGACGACTTTCCCGATGGCGCCGTGTGGCCGGTCATTGCCGGTGGCCTGCCGATCGCCGTCTTCCGCCAGGGCGAATCGCTGCATGCGCTGCACGACCTGTGCACGCACGGCAACGCGCGCCTGTCGGAGGGCTGGATCGAGAACGGCAAGGTGGAGTGCCCGCTGCACCAGGGGCTGTTCGACATCTGCACCGGCGCCGCCTGCGGCGAGCCGGCCACCGAGGACGTGCGCGTCTTCCCGATCCAGATCCGTGACGGCCGCGTCGAGGTGGCGGTCTAGCCGCCCGCGAACCTGCCGCCCCAATTGCTTTCCCCTTCTCCTCGTCTTTCTTCCGGAGCCTCCATGCCCGCTTTCCAGAGCCGCCCCGCATCGCGCCGCAGCGCCCTGTCCGTCGCACTGTTCACCGTGCTGTCCCTGGCGGCCGGCGTGCCGGCCCACGCGGCCGACCCGATCAAGGTGGGCCTCGCGCTCGACATCTCCGGCCCCTTCGCGGCCGGCGGCGCCGAGACGCGCGACGCGATCAACCTCGCGGTGAAGCTGCTGGGCAACAAGCTCGGCGGCTACCCGGCCGAGTTCATCCAGGCCGACACCGCGGGCAGCCCCGACCAGGCCAAGCAGATCGTCGACCGCTTCATCCAGCAGAACAAGATCGACTTCTTCACCGGCCCCACGCCGTCGAACGTGGCGCTGGCGGTGGGCCCCGCGCTCTTCGCGGCCAAGGTGCCCTTCGTCACCAGCAACCCCGGCCCGAGCCAGTACGCCGGCGCGCAGTGCAACCCCTACTTCTTCGGCCAGAGCTACCAGAACGACACCTGGGACGAGGCCGCGGGCCAGTGGGCCACCGACCAGAAGCTGAAGACGGCCTTCATCATCGCGCCCAACTACCCCGCGGGCCGCGACCACCTCACCGGCTTCAAGCGCACCTACAAGGGCCAGGTGGTGGCCGAGGTGTACGGCAAGGTGGGCCAGCTGGACTACGCCGCCGAGCTGGCGCAGATCCGCGCCGCCAAGCCCGAGGCTGTGTACTTCTTCCTGCCCGGCGGCATGGGCATCAACTTCATCAAGCAGTTCGTGGGCGCGGGCCTGTCGAAGGACGTGAAGCTGGTCACCAGCCCGGCCTCGGCCGACGAGGACACCATCGCCGCCGTGGGCGATCCGATGCTGGGCCTGTTCTCGACCTCGCAGTGGTCGCACGACCTGCCCAACGCGGCCAACCAGAAGTTCGTCGCCGAGTTCCGCAAGGCCTACAACCGCTACCCCACCTTCTACGCCGCGCAGGCCTACGACGCCATCCTGGCCATGGACGCCGCGGCGAAGGACGTCAAGGGCGACGTGAAGAACAAGGAGGCCGTGCTCAAGGCGCTCAAGGCGGCCAACTTCCAGTCCATTCGCGGCCCCTTCAAGTACGACACCAACAACTTCCCGATCCAGGACTACTACCTGCGCGTGATCGGCAAGGACAGCGAAGGCCGCATCACCAACAAGACGCTGTCGACCCCGCTCAAGGGCTACCGCGACGCCTACCACCAGCTGTGCAAGATGAAGTGACCCCCGCGCAGCGATGACGCCCATCCTCTTCATCGAGCAGATGCTCAACGGCCTGGGCTACGGGCTGATGCTGTTCCTGCTGGCCGCGGGGCTGACGCTGGTGTTCGGGATCATGGACGTGATGAACCTCGCGCACGGCTCGCTCTTCATGGGCGGCGCCTACGTCGCGGCGAGCGTGCACACGCGCACGGACTCCTTCGTCGGCGCGGTGCTGGCGGCGCTGGTGGTGGTCGTGCTCGTCGCGCTGGTGCTGGAAGCGCTGCTGGTGCGCCGGCTCTACGGCCGCGACCACCTCGCGCAGGTGCTGGCGACCTTCGGCATCATCCTGGTGGCCGACGACCTGGTGAAGATGGCCTGGGGGCCGGCGCCGATCATGGCCTCCGCGCCCGCCGCGCTGTCGGGCGCGGTCGAGATCCTGCCGGGCCTGCCGTACCCGGCCTACCGGCTCGTCATCCTCGTGGCCGGGCTGGTGGTGGCGGGCGGGCTGTACCTACTGGTCAACCACACGCGCGTCGGCATGCTGGTGCGCGCCGGCGCCTCCAACCGCGCGATGGCCGAGTTCATGGGCGTGCGCGTGGGGCGTATCTTCTCGCTGGTGTTCCTGGTCGGCGCCGCGCTGGCGGCCCTGGCCGGCGCGCTGATGGGGCCGCTCACCGCCGTGCAGGTGGGCATGGGCGAGGAGATCCTGATCCCTTCCCTGGTGGTGCTGGTGATCGGCGGCATCGGCTCGATCCGCGGCGCCTTCGTGGCAGCGATGCTGGTCGGGCTGGTCGACACCATCGGCCGCGCCTTCGTGCCGCTGGCGCTGCGCCCGCTGCTGCCGCCCACGCTGGTGTCGGACCTGAGCGCGCTCATCGCCGGCCTGGCCACCTATGCGCTGATGGCGGCGGTGCTGGCCTTCAAGCCCACGGGGCTGTTCCCCGCCCGCGGCTGATAGCCGCTGCGATCCCATTTTTCCGATGAAGCTCGAACGCTGGCTCCCGTGGTGCGCACTGGCCGCACTCGCCGTCTTCCCCCTGCTGGCGCCCGCGATGGGGCTGGAGTTCTACGTCAACTTCGTGCGGCGGGCGCTGATCTTCGCGCTGGCCGCGGCCAGCCTGAACTTCATCCTCGGCTTCGGGGGCATGGCGGCGCTGGGCCACATGGGCTTCGTCGGCGTGGGCGCGTACACGCTGGTGGCCCTGGCCGACGCCGGCCACGAATCGGCCTGGCTGATGTGGCCGGCAGGCGCCGTCGCGGGCGGCCTGGTCGCCGCGGCGATCGGCAGCGTGGCGCTGCGCACGCGCGGCGTGTACTTCATCATGATCACGCTCGCCTTCGCGCAGATGCTCTACTTCGCGGCCGTTTCGCTGCGCGCCTACGGCGGTGACGACGGCTACAACCTCATGGCCCGGCCAAGCTTCGGCCTGGGCCTGGACAGCATGCACGAGCCGACCTTCTACTGGGTGGTGCTGACCCTCTTCGCCGGCGTGATGGCCTTGCTCAACCGTGCCACCGTGTCGCGCTTCGGCCATGCGCTGATGGGCATCCGCGACAACGAGGTGCGCATGCAGGCCATGGGCTACCCGGTGTTCCGCCTGCGGCTCGCGGCCTTCGCGCTGGCCGGCGCGGTGGCCGGGCTGGCGGGCGCGCTGCTGGTGTCGCACAACAGCTTCGTCAGCCCCTCGGTGATGCACTGGACGCAGTCGGCCACGCTAGTGGTGATGGTGGTCATCGGCGGCGTCGGCCGGCGCTGGGGCGGGCCGGTGGGCGCCGCGGTGTGGATCGGCCTGGAGGAAATCGCGAAGCAGCACACCGAGTACTGGCACCTGCCGCTGGGCGTGCTGCTGGTGGCCATCGTGTTCCTCGCACCGCGCGGCATCGCGGGCGTGCTCGAACGCCGCCGCCGTGCCGCGCCGGCCGCGCCCGCCGCGGACGGACGGGCCGTGGAGGCCGCGCCATGAGCCTCTTCCAGGTCGACGGGCTGGTCAAACGCTTCGGTGCGCTGGTGGCGACCGACCACGTGTCGCTGGCCGTGAACGCGGGCGAGGTGCATGCGCTGATCGGCCCCAACGGCGCCGGCAAGTCCACGCTGGTCAACCTGATCTCGGGGCTGGTCCCGGCCGACGAGGGGCAGATCGCGCTCGACGGCGTGAACCTCACGCCGCTGCCGATGCATGCGCGGGTGCGCGCCGGGCTGTCGCGCTGCTTCCAGATCACGAGCATCTTCCGCGAGGCGACGGTGATGGACAACCTGCTGCTGGCCGCGCAGGCGCATGCGGGCAGCAGCCTGCGCCTGCTGCGCGACCGCCGGCACGAGCAGCCGCTGGCCGACACCGCACGGGCGCTGGCCGAGCGCGTGGGCCTGGCGCACGAGCTCGACCGCACGGCCGGCACGCTGCCGCACGGTGCGCAGCGCAAGCTCGACGTGGCGCTCGCGCTGGCCGCGCGACCGAAGCTGCTGTTGCTCGACGAACCCATGGCCGGCATGGGTCCGGAGGACTCCGAACGCATGACCGAACTGATCCACCGGCTGAAGGCCGACATGGCGATCCTCCTGATCGAGCACGATATGAAGGCCGTCTTCGCGCTGGCCGACCGCATCTCGGTGCTGGTCTACGGCCGGGTGCTGGTGTCGGGCAGCGTGGAGGAGATCCGCGGCAACCCGCAGGTGCAGGCCGTGTACCTCGGCACCGAGGACACGATGGCAGAGGCCGCCTGATGGCCGCGCCCGCCCCCCTGCTGGAGGCGCGCCGGCTGGAAGCCGGCTACGGCGCCAGCCAGGTGCTCTTCGGCATCGACCTGGACATCCGCGCCGGGCAGGTGGTGACGCTGCTGGGACGCAACGGCATGGGCAAGAGCACCACCATCAAGACGCTGATCGGCGCGCTGGCGCTGCGCGGCGGCAGCGTGCGCTTCGGCGGCACCGACCTGCGCGGCCTGCGGCCCGACGCCATCGCGCGGCTGGGCGTGGCCATCGTGCCGGAGGGGCGGCAGTGCTTCCCCAACCTGACGGTGCGCGAGCACCTGCTGGCCTTCGCCGACCAGCGCAACGGCCAGCGCGAGGGCTGGGACCTGGCGCGGCTGTACGCGCTGTTCCCGCGCCTGAAGGAGCGCGAGAACCACCTGGGGCACCAGCTCTCGGGCGGCGAGCAGCAGATGCTGGCCATCGCCCGCGCGCTGTCGACCAACCCGCGGCTGCTGATCCTCGACGAGGCCACCGAAGGCCTGGCGCCCGTGATCCGCGAGGAGATCTGGCGCTGCCTGCGCCGCCTCAAGGACGCGGGCCAGACCACGCTGGTGGTCGACAAGTACATCGACCGGCTGCTGGGCCTGGCCGACCACCACCTGGTGCTGGAGCGCGGGCGCGTGGTGTGGCAGGGCGACTCGGCCGCGCTGGACGCCGACCGGTCGGTGTGGGCGCGCTACCTGGGCGTGTAGCGATCTCTTCAAGCCAAATCGGGCTGCAGCGCCCACGGGACGGGCGCAAGCAGCTATCGATTTAATAGCATCGCGAGTCGAATGCGCCGCGTCGTCAGGGGCGCTTCATGTCCGTGCAGGTGTTCGGCAGCATCGCCTCCTGCGCCGTGATCTTCTTGGCCGTGTAGACGCCGACGCCGGTGTTCTCCAGGTCGTACTTCACGCCCTTGTCGCCCACCTTGGCGAAGGTCTGGACGAACAGGTCCTGCTGCAGCTGGTGGTCGTCGGGGCGCATCCACACCTCGCCGATGTCGGTCTTGTAGCGCATGTTCTCCAGCTTGCGCCCCACGTCGATGGCCTTGGTGGAGTTGGCCTGCTTCATGGCCTCGGCCAGCATGTCCAGCGCGTTCTTGGCGCGCAGCAGCAGGAAGTCGTTCTTGAACTTCTTCTTGTACTCGTTGGCGAAGGCCTCGGCGCCGTTGTTCTCGACGTTGGCATGCCATTCGGACAGGCTGAACACGGTGCCGATGCCGCTGTCCTGCAGCACGGTGGGCACGCCGATGGTGTTGGCGTACAGCGTGTAGATGTTGACCTTCAGGCCCGCTTCCTTGATGGCCTTGATGAGCAGCGTGAGGTCGTTGCCCCAGTTGCTGGTCAGCACCGTGTCGGCGCCCGAGGCCTTGATCTTGGCCGCGTAGGGCGCGAAGTCCTTGACCTTGCCCAGCGGCACCAGGTCGTCGCCCACCAGCTGCAGGTCGGCGCGCTTCTTCGGCAGCATCTCCTTGAAGGCCTTCTGCGCCTGGTAGCCGGCCACGTAGTCCTGGTGGACCTGGTGGACCTTCTTGATCTCCGGGCGCGCGGCGATCGCCGAGGTGATCGCGTTCATGCTCATGTCGATGTTCTGGATGAAGCGGAAGTGCCAGAAGGTGCACTTGGGGCCGGTCATGTCGGGGTCGAAGGCCGAGTAGTTCATGACCAGCATCGGCTCCTCGCCGCGGGCGACCATCTTCTGCACCGCATCGACCAGCGCGGCGGTCACGTTCGAGCCGTTGCCCTGGAAGACGTAGCGCGCGCCCTTGTCGTAGGCGGCGCGCAGCGCGCTGGCGCTCTCGTTGGCGCTGGACTTGCCGTCGAAGGGCAGCACCTCGATCTTCTGGCCCAGCACGCCGCCCTTGGCGTTGATCTGCTCGGCGGCGAGCAGGAAGTGCTGCAGTTGCTGCTCGCCGACGTTGGCGAAGGGGCCCGAGAGCGGGTCGATGTAGGCCACCTTGATCTGTGCCGCAGCCGGGATGGCCGCAGCCAGGGCGAGCGTGGCGGCCACGAGGGCGCCGCGTCCTGCGCGCTTGAACATGTGTCGTCTCCTGATGGTTTGTTGTTGGTCGGCGCGCGATCGCCCCGGCCGCCGGCAGTACATCACCCGCGCGCGGGCGCGCGCCGTCATCTGCGTGACTGGAAAGGCGCACGCCCCATTCATTCGGTGCATGGTCCCGCATTCGCCGTGCGGGGGCGGCCGGTGTTCAGCGTGGGTGCTCGATCACGCGCAGCATGCCTTCCTGCGCGGTGGAGGCGACCAGCCGGCCGTCGCGCGCGAACACGCTGCCGCGGCACAGGCCGCGCGCGCCGCCCGCACTGGGCGAGTCGATCACGTAGAGCAGCCAGTCGTCGAAACGGAAGTCGCGGTGGAACCACATGGCATGGTCGAGGCTGGCGGCGCGCACGTCGCCGGCCAGGAAGCTCAGGCCGTGCGGCACCAGCGCGGCGCGCAGCAGGCCGTGGTCAGAGGCGTACGCCAGCAGCGCACGGTGCACCATCGGGTCGTCGGGCAGCGGGGCCACGGCGCGCATCCACACGGCGCTGCCGCCCTCGCGCGGCGCGGGGGCGAGCGGGTCGTCCTGCTCGACGCGGCGGTACTCGATGCCGTGCGGCGCCGTGGCCTTCACGCGCCAGGGCGCGGGCAGCCGGTCGCCGATGGCCAGGCGCTGCTCCAGTTCGCTGGGCAGGCCCTCGGGGCCGTCCACCGCCGGCATCGGCAGCTGGTGTTCCACGCCCCGGTCCACGGTCTGGAAGGACGCCGCCATCTCGAAGATGATGCGGCCCTCCTGGCGCGCCAGCACATGGCGGGTGGTGAAGCTCCGGCCGTCGCGCACGCGGTCGACGCTGTAGTCGATGGGCGCGTGCTCGCCGGGCAGCAGGAAGTAGGCGTGCATCGAATGCACGGGCCGCGTGGCGTCGACGGTGAGGCTGGCCGCCATCAGCGCCTGGCCGAGCACCTGGCCGCCGAAGACGGCGGGCGTGCCGATGTCCTCGCTCTGCGCGCGGAAGCGGTCCTCGCCGACGGGCTCCAGGCGCATGAGCGCCACGAGGTCGTCGACGAGGCAGGCGGTGGTGGGGGAATCGGTCATCGGCAAAGGCGCAGCGGTTCAGGGATAACCCTGAACCATAGCAAAGCCCAGGCCCGGCGGCTGTCGCCCGCGGTCGCGGGCCGGCGGGGTTGGGACACAATGCCGCGGCCAGGGCCGGCCGGCCGTGGCGCTGCTGTTCCAACCCCCAACCGCTTCACGCGCCATGACCACAGCCTCTCCCCTGACCGCCCTCGCGCTGGCCGCTGCCGGCGCCCTTCTCCTGGCCGGCTGCGCCTCCAAGTCGGGCGGCGCCGCCGCCGATGCCGGCGCACCCAAGACCGCCGCGGCAGCGCCCAGCGCACCGCCGGCCCCGCCCCCACCGCCGCCGCCGGGCTATGCCGACATCGCGGCCGCCTTCGACCGCGGCACCGTCGCCAGTGCGCGCCAGGCGCTGGTGGGCAAGAGCTTCCAGCTCGACCTGCAGCGCCCGGCGGCGCGCAACGCGCCGGCCAGCAGCTGGGTGGCGAGCGAGGGCGATGCAGTGGGCTTCCGCTGCCTGGTCACCGCGCCCAACTTCCGCGGCGGCCCGGTGACGGCCGAGGTGCGTGCCGTGCGCGTGGCGGGCAAGCAGAAGACGGTGGACCTGGCCCGTTGCGCCACCGCGGCGCCGCCCGCTGCCGCCGCAACCGCCGCGCCTACTGCCGCTGGGCC
>NZ_CABFMN010000013.1 GCF_901875635.1 Xylophilus ampelinus
GGGGCGGGCCGCGGCCTTGGCCTTGGGCCGCGCGTACCAGGCGGCCAACGCCAGCGCCGCGCCCAGGCCCACGCACACCAGGTCGAGCCCCGCCACCGGCCACAGCCCGGCCGGCAGCGTCACGGCCAGGCTCGAACCCGGCGTCGCCACGGCGTTCACGAGCGGCACGCCGGCGAAGAGCAGCGCACCCACGCCGAGCTGGAGCTGCCACATGCGCCGCGTGGGCCGCAGCAGGCCCAGCACCGCGGCCACGGCCCAGGCGATGAAGAAGCACTGGATCTCCACCGCCGGCCGCTGCGTGATGCCCACCGGCACCAGGCGATTCGCCCACAGGAAGCTCGCAAAGGCGATGGGCAGGCCTGCGATGGCGGCGACGTTGAGCCCGTCGACCAGCCGCAACCCGAGGCCGACGCGCCCACCGTGCTTGAGCACCTTGGCGTACTTCTGCCGCTCCTTCACGGCCCACAGCAGCAGGCCGGTGGCCACCATCACGCAGCCCGCGAGCCCCGAGAGGAAGAACAGGCCGCGCAACAGCGGATTGGAGAAGCGCGCGATGTGCAGGCCGTAGAGCACGCCGCGCGTCTCCAGCGCGGCCTGGGGCGCCTGGTCGAGCGTGGAGGCGATGCGTTCGCCGGTGACGGCGTCGAAGCGCACCGTGGGCTGCTCGGACGACAGGTCCATGCCTTCCCTGCGCTCGAAGCTCACGCTGGCGTTGGCGTCGTTGGGCAGGTTGACCACCACGCGGCCCACCGCAGCGCCCTGCCACTGCGCACTGGCCTGCGCCATCAGGGGCGCGAAGTCCACCATGGCGGCGCGCTGCCCCGCCGCCTTGACGTCACGGCCCTGCACCGCGTTGAAGACCTCGCCGAACATCGCCTGCTGGCCGCCATGGTCCTTGTACGCGGCCTGGCCGGCCCAGGGCATGTACATGAACATCAGCGTCACCAGCCCGGTGTACGTGATCATGAGGTGGTAGGGCAGCGCCAGCACCGCGGTCGCGTTGTGCGCATCGAGCCACGAGCGCTGGCCCTTCTTCGGCCGGAAGGTGAAGAAGTCCTTGAAGATGCGCTTGTGCGTGACGATGCCGCTGACGATTGCCGTGAGCATGAACATGGCGCAGAAGCCCACGATCCAGCGCGCCCACAACGCGGGCATGTAGTGCAGGTCGAAGTGCAGGCGGTAGAAGAACTCGCCGCCGCGCGTCTCGCGCGCATCGGCCAGCGGCTGGCCGCTGGCCGGGTCCAGCGTGGCGTTGAGGAAGCGGCGGCGCGGCGGCTTCTGCCCCGGCTCGGTCTTGGGCGGCGGCGCCTGCCAGAACATGCGTACGCCGGGCTCGCGCTCGGTGGGCAGGGTGATGAACCAGCGCTCGGCCTGCGCACCGTGCGCCTGCAGATGCGCGATCGCGTGCCGCAGCGACTGTTCGGGCGACACCTGATGGCGCGCGGCGGCATGCAGCTCGGGCTTGGCCCAGAAGGTGATCTCGCTGCGGAAGTAGGCGGCCGTGCCGCCGGCGAACACCAGGAACAGCACCCAGCCGACCAGCAGGCCCGACCAGGTGTGCAGCCACGCCATCGACTGGCGGAAGCCTTCTTTCACGCGAAACCTCCGCGCAGCCAGATCAGCGCACCGAGCACGCCGGAGGCAACCAAGATGCCACCCCACGCGCGCCAGGCGCTGCGGGTGGCGAAGACGAACATCACGGCCACGACGTAGACCACGAAGGCTGCGAGCGTGGCCCAGACCGTGGTCGACGCGCGCGTGCCGGGCAGCCAGAGCGCGAGCACCGCCGACGCCAGCGCAGCCACGCCGTAGCCACCCAAAATGGCCGCGAGCGCGCGCGACGCCACCGCCAGCCGATACCGCAGCGCGGCGTTGCCGGCAAAGGGCAGCCAGCGGTGGCGCACCGGCGCCTCCGCGCTCGCGGTGTCCTCGCCGGGTGTCGCGGTGCGCGCGGTCTTCACTTGACGATGAAGCTCAGCGTGGCGACGTGGCGCGTCTGCGTGTAGCGCTTGCCGTCCCATTCGCCACCGGCGTCCTTGTCGGTGTGGTTCACCTCGACCACGTACTGGCCGGGCCAGGGTGTGGGCAGCGTGACCTGGCCGGCCTTGTCGGTCCGCAGGCTCTTCTCCCACTTGGGCGGGCCGAAGACCACCACCTTGGCCTCGGGCAGGGGCTTGCCGTCGAGCTGCAGCGTGAAGGTGCTGCTGCCGGCGGCGATGGGCACCAGCTCCAGCGGCAGGCGCGCGACCGTCTCGGTGCGGCCCGTGCGCGCCTGGTAGAGGCTGGCCACGCCCTTGTCGTTGACGTAGGCGCCGACCAGTCGCGCGTCGCCGCTGGCACCGGCCTTGACGGCGAAGTGGTCGTTGGCCCGCGTGGCCGGGCTGCGCGTGCCGTCGGCCGCCACCGCGGCCGGTGCACTCACCAGCTTCAGATGGCCGGCCTCGGTCTCGCGCAGGTCGTCGGCCCATTCGCCGAAGTAGGCCTTGGCCTCGCCGCCCGAGGCGGGCTCCAGCCAGACGAAGTGGGCATGGGCCGCGCCGCCGAGGGCGAGCGCGAGAAGCAGCAGGGTCTTTTTCATGGTCGATGGCTCCTTGGATGAAAGTGGATGGACGAGGACTGCGGTGGGCGTGACCCGACGCGTCAGAACGTGGCCTTGAGCGTCACGCGCGCATTGCGCGGGGCGCCGTAGTAGCTGGCCGAGGTGCTGGTGTAGTAGCGCTTGTCGAACACGTTGTTGAGCGCGAACGCCACCGAGAGCTGGCGGTTGATGCGCAGGTTCGCCATCAGGTCCAGCGTGGCGTAGCCCGGCTGCCTGAAGCGCACGGCGCTCGGTCCGACCCTGTCGGTATAGATCTCGCTCTGCCAGTTGAACCCGCCCCCGACGGTGAGGCCCTGGCCGATGCCGGGGAACAGGTAGCTGGTGAACAGCTTGAGCGTGTTCTTCGGCACGTTGGTGTTGAGCCGCACGCCGTCGGCATCGCGCGCCACGGCATGCGTGAAGCTGGCGCCGACCTGCCAGCCGCTGCGCACTTCGCCCGCCACCTCGAACTCGTAGCCGCGCGTGCGCGTGCCTTGCGCGGCGCGGTAGGCCTGCGAGCCGTCGGGCGCGAACTGGTTGGTCAACGCCACGCCCAGGTTGTCCTGCCGGATCTCGAACACGGCTGCACTCACATTCAGCCGCTCGCCCAGCAACGCCCCCTTCACGCCCACTTCGTAGGCATCGCCCTCGAGCGGGTCGAGGTAGTCGCCGGTCGTCGCCTTGCGGGTCTGCGGCTTGAAGATGCTGGTGTAGCTGGCGTAGGCCGACCACGCGTCCGCGAAGTCGTAGACCATGCCGGCGTAGGGCGTGACGACGCCCTTCTCGGTGCGCAGGGTGGCGGTGGTGGCCCCGGTGGCATAGGTCCACAGCCTCGATTCGTCCTTCCAGTCGCTCACACGCAGGCCGCCGATGACCGACAGCCGGTCCGTGGGCCGCAGGCGCACGGTCGCGTAGGCGCCGCTCTGCGTGGTGGCCTTGCGCGTCTCGCTGATCTGCGGGTTGTAAGGCGCCGCCGGGTAGTTGCCGTTCCACAGGTAGTAGTTGGGGATGCTGGCGTTGTAGCCGGGGATGTTCCAGTTGGTGTAGCCCGGCGCGAGCTCTGTGGTGCGCGAGGCGCTCACGCCGAACACCGCCTCGTGCTGGCGCCCGAAAAGGGTGAAGGGGCCGCTGACGTAGGCGTCGAGCGCGTTCTGGACCGGCTGCGAATTCCATTGGTTGGGCCACAGCGCGAGGCCCGCGCCTGTCAGGCGATTCACGTAGCCGCGCGCGGCGTAGCCGATCACGTCGTCGTAGGAACGCTCGGCGCGGTTGAAGCTCACATGCGCCTTCCAGCCCGTGCCGAAGCGGTGGTCGAGCGACGCGAAGACCATGCGCTGGCGCTGGTGCGAGTAGGCCCAGCTCGCGGCGGCGCTGGCCGAGCGGTCCCAGCGTGCCAGGGTGCCGTCGCTGAAGAACAGGGGCAGCCCGCTGCGCGCGGTGCCGTCGTTGTCGTGCTGCTGCAGCTCGACGCCGGCCGTGAGCCGCGTGTCGCGCGACAGGTCGGCCTCGACGATGCCGTAGAAGATCTGCTTCCTGCCCTCGTAGCGGTCGATCCAGGAATTGCCCTTCTGCACGGCGGCGACGATGCGCCCGCGCACGGTGCCTGCGTCGTTGAGCGGGCCGCCGATGTCCACGTCGCCGCGCACCTGGTTCCAGCGGCCGGCGCTCAGCGAGGCCATGCCCTGGAACTGCGCGGTGGGCCGCTTGCGCACCAGGTTGATGGTGGCCGCGGGCGTGCCCACCCCGTTGAGCAGGCCGGTCGCGCCGCGCACGATCTCGACGCGGTCGTAGGGCGCGAGGTCGCCGGTCTGCGTGAGCCAGCTGCCGGTCTGCGCGATGCCGTCGATCTGGTAGTTCTCGACCGCGAAGCCGCGCGCATAGACCGCGTTCGAATCGGTGCCCGCATCGCCACTCTGGATGAAGTTCAGCCCCGGCGCCTGCCGCAGCACGTCGGACACCTGGGCCAGGCCCTGGTCGTCCATGCGGTCGCGGGTGATGATGGAGACGGACTGCGGCGTCTCGCGCAGCGTCAGGTCCAGCCGCGTGGCGCTGCTGACCATGCCGTCGGTGGTGTACGAGCCCGTGCCCTCGGTGACGGTGTCGCGCTGGCTGGTGACCTGCACCACGCCGAGCGTGCCGAGGGTGGCCGGATCGGCCTGCGGCGCGGGCGCGGACACCGCAGCCGGCAGGGGCCGCAGCGTGTAGCTGCCGCCCGCGCCGGGCACGGCCTCCAGGCCACTGCCGGCGAGCAGCCGGCGCAAGGCCTCCACGGGCGTGAAGCTGCCCTCCAGCGCCGGCGCCTGGCGGCCGCGCACGAGCTCGGCGTCGACGCCGATCAGGAGCCCGGTGCGAGCGGCCAGTGCGTTGAGCGCCGCACCCAGCGGCTGGGCCGGCTGGCTCAACGCCACGGCGCCCCCGCCGGGCGGCGGCTGCTGCGCGTGCGCGGGCACGAGCCCCGCACCCGCGAACTGCAAAGCGATGGCGATGGCCGACAGACGACGCAGCGCACGGTGTTTCTTCTCCTGCATGGTTCGAGCCCTCATGGAAAGGTCAGATTGCTTGTGACATCCATGACAAGCGGCCGCCCGTTTCGGGTAGGGCCGGGACTGCGGTTTCCGATAAAACAATCAGCGCGAGGCCGTGCCTCCCGGCGTGGCGGCGCCGCTGCGGCGCCCCACGTGCACAACCCACGGCGTGGCATGGCGCACCTCGATCGGCAGCGCCGCCGCGAGCAGCGCCAGCGCCTGGTCGCCCTGCGCCGTCGGCAGCACGCCCGTGAAGCGCAGGCCGGCCAGCGCGGACTCGTCCGCCCACAGCAGGCCGGGGCGGTAACGCGCCAGTTCGCGCAGCACCTGGGCAACCGGCGCGTCCTCGAACACGAGGCGCCCTTGGCGCCATGCCAGCGCCTGGGGCGGCGCATCGGACATCGGGGCGGTGACGCCGTGGCCATCGAAGCGCAGTTGCCGGCCGGCCGCGACCTCCACGGGCTCGTCGCGCGCCGCACGCGGGCGCACCTGCACGCGCGATTCGGTCACGGTGACCAGCGTGTCGTGCTCGTCGCGGCGCACGGCGTAGCGCGTGCCCATCGCCTGCACGCTGCCGTCGCGGTCGATGACCACGAAAGGCTTGCCGCCCGGCGCCACCTCGACATAGACCTCGCCACGGTACAGGCGCACGCGGCGGGCGTCGCCCGCCAGGTCGATGTCGACGGCCGTGCCGCCGTCGAGCGTGACGCGGCTACCGTCGGCCAGGGCGAGCTGGCGCACCTCGCCGGCGGCGGTGCGCTCCTGCGCCGTCCAGGCACGCCAGGGCAGCAGGCGCCACGATGCGCCGGCCACCAGCAGCACCAGCGCCAGGCTGCCGGCGGCGGCCATGCGGCGGCGGCCGGACCGTGCGGCCGGACGCGGCACGGGCGTGTCGGCGCCGATGGCGCCCCAGAGGCGGCGCATCTCCTCGAGCGCGCGGGCGTGGCGCGTGTCCCGGGCGGCCCAGTCGGCGCAGTCGCGCTGCAGCGCGGCGTCGGCCGGCGCTTCGTCCAGGCGCACGACCCAGTTCGCCGCCTGCTCGCGGATCGCCAGGGACGCCGCGCTCACGAGGCGGCCGCCCCGTCGGGGAAAAGCCGCGCGTGGCAATGCAGCAGCACCTTGGCCAGGTACTGCTTCACGCGCGTTTCCGACACGCCCAGGTGCGCAGCGATCTCGCGGTAGCCGTGGCCCTCCACGCGGGCCATGAGGAAGGCGGTGCGGCTGCGCTCGTCGAGTTCGTGCGTGAGCAGCGCCACCACCTGCCCGACCAGCTGGCGCGCGCCGGCCTCGTCCTCGGCGCTGCGGGCCGTGTCGTGCTGCGCCACCAGCGCCACGGTGCGAAGGATCTCGGCTTCCAGCGTCGCGCGGCGGAAGCGGTTGATCATCAGCCGGCTGGCGACCACCTGCAGGAAGGCGCGCGGCTGGCGCAGCACCGGCATCACCGGCTGCTCGAGGATGTTGACGAAGGTGTCCTGCGTCAGGTCGGCGGCGGCGGCGCCGCTTTCGACCCGGCGCGCCAGCCAGCCGCGCAGCCAGCCGTGGTGCTCGGTGTAGAGGTGGGCGACTTCCGGGTTCGACATGGTGGATGGGCGGCAGAGAAGGTGCAGCGGCGTGCATCTTATTGAGAATCACTCTCATTGTAGGGCTTGCCTCGTCCCCGGCCGTGGATGGCCGGGGCTTTCCCCCTACCCGATTCGCCGGCCCGAACGTCATGAGGGCATGAACCGTGATTCGCTCCGGGCGCGCCGCTGACATGGCCGCGCCCCGCCCCCTCTTGCGCCGCAAGCGCTGGATCGCCGCGCTGCTGCTCGGCCTCGGATTGGCCGGCGCCGGCCTGGCCGCCGGCTGGCTCGGCCGCGGCGGCCCGGCCTGGGAGACCACCCCGCTGGCCCGCGCCGACATCGACGCCACGGTGACCGCCGTCGGCACCCTGCAGCCGCTGCGCTACGTGGACGTGGGCGCCCAGGTCTCGGGCCAGGTGCTGCGGCTGCATGTACAACCGGGCGACCGGGTCGACAAGGGCCGGCTGCTGGTGGAGATCGACCCCAGCGTGCAGCGGGCCACCGTGGACGCCGGCCGCGCCTCGCTGGCCGGCCTGCGCGCCCAGCTGGCCGAGCAGCGCGCGCAGCACCGCCTCGCGCAGCAGCAGTTGGCCCGCCAGCGCCAGATGGCGCGCGAGCAGGCCACCCGCGACGAGGACGTGCAGACCGCCGAGGCGGCCGAGGCCGCGTCGGCCGCGCGCATCGACCACCTGCAGGCGCAGATCGCGCAGACGCAGGCCACGCTCAAGGCCGACGAGGCGCGCCTGGGCTACACGCGCATCGACGCGCCGATGGCAGGCACCGTGGTCTCGCTCCAGGCGCGCGAGGGACAGACGCTCAACGCCACCTACCAGACGCCCGACATCCTGCGCATCGCCGACCTGTCGACGATGACGGTGTGGACCGAGGTGTCCGAAGCCGACGTGCGCCGCGTGCGGACCGGCATGCCGGCGCACTTCCAGACGCTGGGCGGCGACGCGCGCCGCTGGCAGGGCACGGTGCGCCAGGTGCTGCCCGCGCCGCCCCCGCCGGTCGGCAAGGGCGGCGACGGCACGGCCGCGCAGGCCGCGGCCGCCACCAAGGTGGTCATGTACACGGTGCTCTTCGACGTCGCCAACGCCGACGGCGAACTGATGCCGCAGATGACGGCGCAGGTGAGCTTCGTCGTCGCCTCGGCGCGCAACGTGCTGAGCGCGCCGCTCACGGCGCTCACGCCCGTGGCCGGCCAGCGCGACCGCTACACGGCGCGCGTGCTGAACGCAGACGGCCAGCCCGAGACGCGCGAGCTGCGCCTGGGCGTGCGCAACCGCCACCAGGGCGAGGTGCTCGAAGGCCTGGCCGAAGGCGAAGCGCTCATCACCGGCGCGCGCGGCGCCGACACCGGCCCGCGGCGTTTCCAGTGGTGAACTCAGCCGCCGACCCCGGGCCGCCCCTGATCGCGCTGGAGGGCCTGCGCAAGACCTACGGCGGCCACGGCGGCGCCCCCGCCGTCGAGGTGCTGCACGGCATCGACCTCACGATCCGCGCCGGCGAGTTCGTCGCCATCGTGGGCAGCTCGGGCTCCGGCAAGTCGACCTTGATGCACCTGCTGGGCTGCCTGGACCGGCCGAGCGCGGGCCGCTACCTGTTCGCCGGCCGCGACGTCGCGCAGCTCGATGCCGATGCGCTGGCCCGCCTGCGGCGCGAGGCCTTCGGCTTCGTGTTCCAGGGCTACCACCTCATCCCCACCGAGTCGGCGCAGGAGAACGTCGAGGTGCCGGCCGTCTACGCGGGCACGCCCGAAGCCGAGCGCGCCGCCCGCGCCCGCGCCCTGCTCGCGCGGCTGGGCCTGGGCGACCGGCTGGACCACCGGCCGCACCAGCTCTCCGGCGGCCAGCAGCAGCGCGTGTCGATCGCCCGGGCGCTGATGAACGGCGGACGCATCGTGCTGGCCGACGAACCGACCGGCGCGCTGGATTCGGCCAGCGGGCGCGAGGTGATGGCGCTCTTCGACGAGCTGGCCGACGCCGGCCACACGGTGATCCTCATCACCCACGACCGCGAGGTGGCGCAGCGCGCGCGCCGGGTGATCGAGCTGCGCGACGGCCGCATCGTCGCCGACAGCGGCGCCGACGCTCGGAGGTTCCAAGCCAAATCGGCCTCCAGCGCCCACGGGACGGGCGCGAGCAGCTATGAATTCGATAGCAACGAGCCGTCCGACGCCACGCGCGGCGCCTTGCGCGAGGCGCTGCGCACCGCGTGGCGCACGATGTGGCTGCACCGCGTGCGCACGGCGCTCACGCTGCTGGGCATCGTGATCGGGGTGGCGTCGGTGATCGTGATGCTGGCCGTGGGCGAAGGCGCACGCCAGCGCGTGGTGGCGCAGCTCGGCACGATGGGCACCACCATCCTCTACGTGTCGAGCCGCCCCCCGCCCACGGGCGGTGCGGCCAGCCCCATCACCGAGGACGACCTGGCGGCCATCGCCGAGCTGCCGGAGATCCGCCGCGTGCTGCCGGTGATCGGCGACCCCATCACCGTGCGCCGCGGCGCCGCCGATCGCAGCACCTACGTCTTCGCCGCCAGCACCGAGATGCCGGCCGTGCACCGCTGGGCCGTGGCGCGCGGGCGCTACTTCACCGATGTGGAGGACCGCGAACTCGCGCCGCTGGTGGTGCTGGGCCACAAGGCGGCGGCGCACTTCTTCCCCGACGACCCGGACCCGATCGGCCTGCAGCTGCTGATCGGCAACTCGCAGTTCGAGGTCATCGGCGTGATGGCCGAGCGCGGCGCCGACTCGGGCGCGCAGGACTACGACGACATGGTCTTCATCCCCTACCGGGCCGGCCGCGCCCGCGTGTACCCGATGCAGGTGCAGCCCGACTACGTGGTGATCGAGGCGCGCACCACGGCCGACGTGCTGCCGGCCGAGGCCGCGATCCGCCGCACCCTCGCGGCGCGCCACGGCGGCCGCGAGGACTTCGGCATCGGCAACGCCGGCGCGCGCCTGCAGGCCGAGGCCGAGACGCGCCGCAGCATGACGCTGATGCTCGGCCTGGTGGCCGCGGTGTCGCTGGTGGTGGGCGGCATCGGCGTGATGAACGTGATGCTGATGGCCGTGCGAGAGCGCACGCGCGAGATCGGCATCCGCATGGCGACCGGTGCGCGGCGCGTCGACATCCTGCGCCAGTTCATGGTCGAGGCGGTGCTGGTCACGCTCACCGGCGGTGCCGTCGGCGCGGCGATCGGGCTGGCCGTGGGCGGCGTGCTCATCGCCTCGAAGGTGCCCATCGTCTTCTCGCTCACCGCCATCGCGGGCGCCTTCGTCTGCGCCGTGGCGACCGGGCTGGTGTTCGGCTTCATGCCGGCGCGCCAGGCGGCGGCGCTCGATCCGGTGGTGGCCCTGTCTTCCGAATAGGCTTTGCATGCGCTTTGCATCCTTTTCCCTTTGCCGGCTGCAGCGGTCCGTGTTCGCGGCCATGCTGCTCCTGCTGGTGGCCGCCTGCGCCACGCCACCGGCACCGGCACCCGTGCTGCCCGAAACGGCCGCGCCGGATCCGTGGTGGCAGGCGTTCGGCCACGCGCCGCTCAGCGCCTTCGTGGCCGCCGCCGACGCGCACAGCCCGCTGCAGGCTGCGGCCCTGGCGCGCGTGCGTCAGGCCGAGGCGCAGCGGCGCATCGCCCGGGCCGGCGCGTGGCCGAGCATGACGGCCACCCTGCAGTCGTCCCGCGAAGGCCGCCTGGGCGGGCAGGCCGACATCGACGGCACCGCGCACGGCCTGCGCCTGGGCGTGGCCTACACGGCCGACCTCTGGGGCGGCCAGCGCGCCCAGGAGGACCGTGCCGAGGCGTCGCTGAGCGCCAGCCGCTTCGACCGCGACGCGGTGCGACTCGCCGTGCAGAGCGGCGCCGCGCGCGACTGGCTCGCCGCAGCCGCACTGAACGAGCGCGTCGCCCTCGGCGAACGCAGCCTGGCCGATGCACGGCGCCTGCTGCAGCTGGTGGAGGCGCGCGCGCGCGCCGGCGCCGCCACGCCTCTGGCCCTCGCACAGCAGCGCGGCATCGTCGCGACGCAGCGGCGCACGCTGGCCGAACTGCAGCAACAGGCCGCGGCCGCGCGCCAGGCCCTGCGGCGCTGGACGCCCGAAGACACCGTGCCCGCGCCCGGCGGCCTGCCCGCGCTGCACGCGCCGCC
>NZ_CABFMN010000014.1 GCF_901875635.1 Xylophilus ampelinus
CATTGGAGTACCTTCGGCTTCGCCTGCGGTGCGAGCCCCTTCGGAGCGGCCGGGCGGGGGCTCATGCCGCCAGACGGCCCTTCAGGAAGGCGAAGGCCTCGGCCACCGGCACCTTCGTCGCTGCGGTGTCGCGGCGGTGCTGGTACTCGACCATGCCGTCTTTCAGGCCCTTGTCGCCGATCGTGAGGCGGTGCGGCACGCCGATCAGTTCCCAGTCGGCGAACATGGCGCCGGGGCGCTCGTTGCGGTCGTCGAGGATCACGTCCACACCGGCCGCCATCAATTCGGCATACACGCGCTCGGCCTCGGCCTTGACGGCCTCGCTGCGGTCCATGCCGATCGGGCACACGACCACCGTGAAGGGCGCGATGGCGTCGGGCCAGATGATCCCGCGCTCGTCGTGGTTCTGCTCGATGGCGGCGGCGGGCAGGCGCGTGATGCCGATGCCGTAGCAGCCCATCTCCAGGAAGCGCGGCTTTCCGTCCTCCTCGAGGAAGGTCGCGTTCATCGCCTGGCTGTACTTGGTGCCGAGCACGAAGACATGCCCGACCTCGATGCCGCGCTCGATGGCCAAGGCGCCCTTGCCGTCCGGCGAGGGATCGCCGGCGACGACGTTGCGCAGGTCGGCGACGAGTTCGGGCTCCGGCAAGTCGCGGCCCCAGTTGACGCCGGTCATGTGGAAGTCGACCTCGTTGGCGCCGCAGATCCAGTCGGCCATGACGGCGACCTCGCGGTCGGCCACCACCTTCACGGGCTGCTTCAGGTTCAGCGGGCCGAGGTAGCCGGGCTTGCAGCCGAAGTGGGTCTCGATCTCGGCCAGCGTGGCGAAGCGGAAGCCCGCGCTCAGGCCCGGCAGCTTGCTGACCTTGATCTCGTTCATGTCGTGGTCGCCACGCAGCAGCAGCAGCCAAACCTGGGCGCCCTTCACGTTGCCGGCTTCGTCGAGCACGTCGGTGGCGAGCACCAGCGACTTGACGGTGGTGGACAGGGGTACGCCCAGCAGTTCGGCGACGTCGGCGCAGGTGGCCTTGCCGGGCGTTGGCGTCTTCGTCAACGGCTTGGCGGCGGCGGGGCGCGGGCCGGCGGGCGGGAGCGCTTCGGCCTTCTCCATGTTGGCGGCGTAGTCGCTCTCGGGGCAGTAGACGATCGCATCCTCGCCGGTGGCGGCGATGACCTGGAACTCTTCGGACAGGTCGCCGCCGATGGCGCCGCTGTCGGCCGCCACGGCCCGGTAACGCAGGCCGAAGCGGTCGAAGATGCGGCGGTAGGCATCGGCCATCGCGCGGTAGCTGGCCTTGGCGCCGTCCAGGTCGCGGTCGAAGCTGTATGCGTCCTTCATGATGAACTCGCGGCCGCGCATGAGGCCGAAGCGCGGGCGCCGCTCGTCGCGGAACTTGGTCTGGATCTGGTAGAAGTTGCGCGGCAGCTGCTTGTAACTGCGGATCTCCTGGCGCGCGATGTCGGTCACCACCTCCTCGCTGGTGGGCTGCACGACGAAGTCGCGCTCGTGGCGGTCCTGGATGCGCAGCAGCTCGGGGCCCATCTTGTCGAAGCGGCCGCTCTCCTGCCACAGCTCGGCGGGCTGCACGACGGGCATGGTGAGCTCGACGGCGCCGGCACGGTCCATCTCCTCACGCACGATGGCCTCGACCTTGCGGATCACGCGCAGCCCCATGGGCATGTAGGTGTAGATGCCCGCGCCGAGCTTCTTGATCATGCCGGCCCGGGTCATCAGCCGGTGGCTGGCCACCTCGGCGTCGGCCGGGGCTTCCTTGAGGGTGGAGACGAGGAATCGGGAGGCTTTCATCGGGCGCGTCGAAGAGCGGTCAGGCAGGCTGAAAAACAAAGGGCCGCATGCACGGCCCTGGCTGGTCGACGCGGGGTGCGCCCCCTCATGCATCTATGCATAATCGAACCAGTTCAAAAATTGGGGTTTGATTATGCTTGACCGGGACGGCTTCAGGCCCAACGTCGGCATCGTCCTGCTCAACCAGAAGAACCAGGTTTTTTGGGGCAAGCGCATCCGCACCCATTCCTGGCAATTTCCGCAGGGCGGGATCGATCGGGGAGAGACACCCGAACAGGCCATGTTCAGGGAACTGCACGAGGAGGTCGGCCTCCTGCCCGAGCATGTCCGCATCGTCGCCCGCACGCGCGACTGGTTGCGCTACGAGGTGCCCGACCGCTTCATCCGCCGCGATGCCCGCGGCCACTACAAGGGCCAGAAACAGATCTGGTACCTGCTCCAACTGGTGGGCCACGACTGGGACCTGAACCTGCGCGCCACCGACCATCCCGAATTCGACGCCTGGCGCTGGCACGACTACTGGGTCCCGCTGGACGTGGTGGTCGAGTTCAAGCGCGGCGTCTACGAGATGGCCCTGACCGAGCTGGCGCGCTTCCTGCCCCGGCTGGACACGCGCAACCGCTTCCTGCGCAGTGGCATGCGCGGCCGCGAGGCCGATCGCCACACCGGACCCATCGCCGGCACCGAGCCGGCGTTCGAACTTCCACCGGGGGCGACCTTCGACCCCGACCCCAACGCCCCGCCTTCTTCCCATGCCGCATCGCCTTCCCCTTCTTCCCCGCCTTCCGCATCCGACGGGGTGCATGCACCTCGCTAGCCTGGCGCTCGTCGCCGTGCTGGCGCTCGTTTCGGGCGCCGCGTTTGCGGAGGACCCTTACCGCAAGCTCGAACGCGGCGAAGACCTGAACCACAAGGGCGTGGAACGCGGCGAATGGAAGGAGACGGAAGCACCGCCGCCACCGGCATTCGACCTCAAGCGCCTCGTCCCCCTGGCCATGCCGCCGTACATGAGCCTCAAGTTCGGCGTCGATCCGCAGACGATGCAGCTCACGCCCGACGGGGTGGTCCGCTATGTCATCGTGGCCTACCGGGAGGCGGGCAATGCGACCAATGCCTTCTACGAGGCCGTGCGCTGCTCGACCGACGAGTACAAGACCTACGCGCGCTACGGTGGCGACGGCTGGTCGCCGGTCCCGGACGCAGAGTGGAAGAAGATCGACGACCGCAATTCGATCTACACGTCGGAACTTGCCAAGCAGTCGCTGTGCCGCGGCAACGCGCCGCGCGTCTCGGTCAGCGACATGGTGCGGGAACTCAAACGGCCCGAAGTTCTGATGCGATAGGGACAGTTCTCAGCCCGCTGAGGGCATGAGCACCAGGTTGTCGCGGTGGACCATCTCGGGCTCCGCCGCGTAGCCCAGCAGGCGCTCGAAGTCGGACGAGGGCCTGCGGCACAGGAGCCGCGCCTCGGCGCTCGAGTAGTTGGCCAGGCCGCGTGCCAGTTCGATGCCCTGCGGGTCGCGGATGGCGATCACATCGCCGCGCGAGAAGTCGCCCTCCACCGCCATCATGCCGATCGGCAGCAGGCTCTTACCCTCGCCGCGTACCTTGGCGACGGCGCCCGCATCCACCGTGACCGAGCCGCGCATCTGCAGGTGGTCGGCCATCCAGCGCTTGCGCGCCTGGTGCTTGGCGGTCTGCGCGACCAGCAGGGTGCCGATGGATTCGCCCGCCGCGAGGCGCAGCAGCGCGTCCGGCTCGCGGCCCCAGGCGATGACGGTCGACGCGCCGGAGGCGGCCGCCCGCTTGGCGGCAAGGATCTTCGTGATCATGCCGCCGCGACCGATGCTCGAGCCGGCGCCGCCGGCCATCGCTTCGAGCGCGGGATCGCCGGCCTGGGCCTCGTGCACGAAGGTGGCCGCCGGGTCTCTGCGCGGGTCGGCGGTGTACAGGCCCTTCTGATCCGTGAGGATCACCAGCGCGTCGGCCTCCACGAGGTTGGCCACCAGGGCACCCAGCGTGTCGTTGTCGCCGAACTTGATCTCGTCGTTGACGACCGTGTCGTTCTCGTTGATCACAGGCACCACCCCCAGGCCCAGCAAGGTGAGCAGGGTCGAGCGGCCATTGAGGTAGCGCTCGCGGTCCGCCAGGTCGGCATGGGTGAGCAGCACCTGGGCGCTGCCCAGGCCGTTCTCGCGTAGCTTCGTTTCGTAGATCTGCGCCAGGCCCATCTGGCCCACCGCGGCAGCGGCCTGGAGTTCGTTGACCTCCTTCGGGCGGCTCGTCCAGCCCAGGCGCTTCATGCCCTCGGCGATGGCGCCGCTGGACACCATCACCACCTCGCGGCCGTCGCGCACCAGCGCCGCCAGTTGCCGGCACCATTCACCGATGGCCTGCTCGTCGAGCCCACGGCCTTCGTTGGTGACCAGGCTGGAGCCCACCTTGACCACGATGCGACGCGCATCGCGCAGGACGGTGGAGGTGAAGGAGTTCGAAGTCATACGAGCCGAAAACGGGCGGAGAAGACGCGGATATTGCGCGGACAGCTATCGATTCGATAGCAAACAGATCGACTACTCGGCCGAGGGCGTGAAACGGGGATCGACCTCGGCGGGCGGCTGCTCGGCCTGCTGCTGCGTGCGCACCTGTTGGTAGACCGCCTGCACCAGCGGCTCGCAGCCCTCGCGCGTCAGGGCGGAGATCTCGAACACCGGGCCCTTGAAGCGCAGGCGCTTCACGAAGTCCTTGACGCGCGCCTCGCGCTCCTCGGTCGGCACCATGTCCAGCTTGTTGAGCACCAGCCAGCGCGGCTTCTTGTACAGGCCCTCGTCGTACTTCTTCAGTTCGCCCACGATCGCCTTGGCCTGCGCAACGGGATCGATGCTGTCGTCGAAGGGCGCCATGTCGATCACATGCAACAGCAGGCGCGTGCGCTGCAGGTGGCGCAGAAACAGGTGGCCCAGGCCGGCGCCTTCGGAAGCACCCTCGATCAGCCCCGGCAGGTCGGCGACGACAAAGCTCTGCTCCGGGCCGACGCGCACCACGCCGAGGTTGGGGTGCAGGGTGGTGAAGGGGTAGTCGGCGATGCGCGGCCGCGCGTTCGAGATGGCGCTGATCAGCGTCGACTTGCCGGCGTTGGGCATGCCGAGCAGACCGACGTCGGCCAGCACCTTGAGCTCGAGCTTGAGGCTCCTGCGCTCGCCGGGCCAGCCGGGCGTTTTCTGGCGCGGCGCCCGGTTGATGGACGACTTGAAGCGCATGTTGCCGAAGCCGCCGTCGCCGCCCTTGGCCAGGGTGATGACCTCGCCAGGCGTGAGCAACTCGTGCAGCACCTCGCCGGTCTCGGCGTCGCTGATGATGGTGCCGACCGGCATGCGCAAGGTCACGTCCTGCCCGGCGGCACCGAACATGTCGGAGCCCATGCCGTGCTGGCCGCGCTTGGCTTCATGGCGACGCGAGAAGCGGAAATCGACCAGCGTGTTCAGGTTGACGTCGGCCACGGCCAGCACGTGACCGCCGCGCCCGCCGTCGCCGCCATCGGGGCCGCCGAACTCCTTGTATTTCTCATGGCGGAACGACAGGCAGCCGTTGCCGCCGTCGCCAGCGGCGACATCGATGAAGGCTTCGTCGACGAACTTCATGGGAGGTGGAGTTTACAAATGCGGCGTTGTGGGCGCGGCTCGGGCAAGGAAGGTCACGCCATGCGAGACCCGGAAATGACGAAGCCCCGACAGGGCGGGGCTTCGGAGGTGGGCTGGACTTCCGAGGAAGTTCAGACCGGGGTCACGCTGACCGTATGCTTGTTCAACGCACCCTTGGTGCCGAAGGAGATGCGGCCATCGACGAGCGCGAACAGCGTATGGTCCTTGCCGACACCGACGTTTACGCCCGCGTGCATGCGGGTGCCGCGCTGGCGCACGATGATCGAACCGGCGCTGACGACCTGGCCGCCGAAGGCCTTCACGCCGAGCATCTTGGGCTTGGAATCGCGCCCGTTTCGCGTAGAGCCGCCGCCTTTTTTCTGTGCCATGGTGTCCTGCTCCGATTAGCCGGCAATCGCGCCGATTTGCAGTTCGGTGAACTGCTGGCGATGGCCTTGGCGTTTCTGATAGTGCTTGCGACGGCGCATCTTGAAGATGCGAACCTTGTCGTGCTTGCCATGCGCCACGACCGTGGCCGTGACGGTTGCGCCGGACACCAGGGGGGTGCCGACCTTGATTTCAGCGCCGTTGCCGACGGCCAGAACCTGGTCGATCACGATTTCCTGGCCAACGTCCGCAGCAATCTGTTCTACTTTGATTTTTTCGCCGGAAGCAACGCGATACTGCTTGCCACCGGTTTTTATGACCGCGTACATAGGGACCCTTCTTGGTATTCCAGGAACAGGGCTCCTGGAAGATGGCTCCGCAGCGAATTCTGCGAAGCCTTCCACTATACCATGCAGATCGCCTCCGCGCCAGACAGGCGCCCAGGCTGCCGGCCCGCCTCAGGGCGCTCCCTATAATCTGCGGCTTTCTTCGAACCCCTCGCGCCCCGGCGCCGCTGCCCTTGTCCGCCCCTACCCCCTCCGCCAGTTCTGCCGCCCTGGACCTCATCGCCGGCGACATGGCCGAGGTGGACAAGGTCATTTCTGCACGGCTGGATACCGGCGTGCCGCTGGTGAGCCAAGTGTCGAGGTACATCATCGCCGCTGGCGGCAAGCGCCTGCGGCCCGCGCTGTTGCTGCTGATGTGCGGCGCCCTGGGCTACACCGGCAAACAGCGCTTCAACCTCGCTGCGGTGGTGGAGTTCATCCACACCGCCACCCTGCTGCACGACGACGTCGTCGACGAGTCCACGATGCGGCGCGGGCGACCCACAGCCAACGAGTCCTTCGGCAATGCCGCGAGCGTGCTGGTCGGCGATTTCCTGTATTCGCGTGCCTTCCAGATGATGCTGGGCTCGCGCGACATGCGCGTGATGGAGATCCTGGCCGACGCGACCAACGTGATCGCCGAAGGCGAGGTGCTCCAGCTGATGAACATGGGGGACGCATCGCTGGACGAGACGGCCTACCTGCACGTCATCCGATCCAAGACCGCCAAGCTGTTCGAGGCCAGCACCCAGCTTGCTGCCGTGCTGGCAGGCGCTTCGCCCGAAGTGGAAGCCGCCTGCGCCCGATACGGGCAGGCGCTCGGGACGGCATTCCAGGTGGTCGACGACGTTCTCGACTACGCGGGCGACGCCGCCGAGACAGGCAAGAACGTGGGCGATGACCTGCGCGAAGGCAAGACAACGTTGCCTCTCATTCTTGCCATGCAGCGCGGCCGTCCCGAGCAGGCAGAACTGGTCCGCAACGCGATCCAGCAGGGCGACGTCAGCCGGTTGCCCCAGCTCATTGCGGTGGTGAAGGAAACCGGCGCGCTAGACGCCACGCGCGCCGCGGCGGCAGCCGAAGCGCAACGTGCGATCGACGCGTTGGCGATGCTGCCGGCCAATTCCTTCACCGAAGGTTTGCTACAATTGGCGGCTCAGTTGCTTGAACGCCGAGCCTAAGTCACCAGCGAAGGTCGAGTTTCAAATCTGGCACATCGGGGTGTAGCTTAGCCTGGTAGAGCGCTACGTTCGGGACGTAGAGGCCGGAGGTTCGAATCCTCTCACCCCGACCAGGATTTCTTCAAACAAATCAGCAACTTAGCTTCCGCGCCATGCGGAGCGCCTGCCTAAATCTTAGGCAAAGCAGGCAGGTTGTTCCAAATTTGTTCCAAATCGGTCGGTTCACGGGTTCGTTTCCCTTCGCGCAGTTGCGCTCCCACGACCATCTCCCACCTGCTTCACCGCAGCCCTTGGCATCAAGGGTTGCGCGAGCGTTTTAGCTAAATCGCTCACGGCAAGTGCGCTCGCTACACGGGTCTCCAGTAACTTTTTTGGAGATTCCCAAATGGCAGATTTCACCAACCGCAGCCCGTACGTCGTCAGCGTCGCACGTCACCCCAAGCTCAAGCGCACCTTTCCGTTCAGCCGCAAGGACGACGCTCAGAAGTACATCAACAACCTGCGCGAGCAAGGGCTGGAACCTACGGTCGAACAAGGTGACTCCAGTTGGCTGGTGCGCGTGCGCCGCGAAGGCCGCAAGGACCAGTCCAAGACCTTCAAGTCCCTCAAGGAGGCAGAGGCCTTCGTGGCCACGGTGGAGGCAGAAGAGCGCCAAGGATTGTTCCGTGACTACACCAAAGGCGCCCGGACCACGACCGCCGATTTGATTCGCGCCTATCTCGAAGAGGATTGCCCTGGGCTGAAGGGCAGCGACACCTACGCCTACATCTTGAACGCCCTGCTGGCAGACAGCAACAATGAGTTGGCCAAGACCATCGAACAGCGCAAGCGCGAGTTCAAGGAGTTCGGTAAGGCCCTGACGCCCCTGAACGCGAACCGCGAGCCGATGACATCGCTGGAGTGGCTGAACCTTCCGCTCACCGAGGTGATGCCCGAAGACATCGAGGCCTTCATCCAGGACCGCTTGGACTACGTGGAAGCCTCCACGGTCAATCGCCAGATTCAGCTCTTGAGCGCCGTCTACAACCGCCAGCTCACCAAACAGCGCATTCACTTGGAACACTTCCCTCTCGACGGCGTCAAGCGCCCAAAATTCTTCAATGAGCGCGAACGTCGTCTGGTGGGTGACGAAGAAATCCGTCTCGTTGAAGCCGCTCGCCGAGAGGACCAGATGCTTTCTCTTGAAGCCCGCGTGCAGGAGCTGGCCGAACGGGAAGTCCTGGCTGCGCGCCAACAAGAGATGTTGGCGCCGACCGGAAATTGAGCCAGTTATGCGGGTAGTACCGAAGTAAAAGTGAGCCAGGTGTTCAACCTACCC
>NZ_CABFMN010000015.1 GCF_901875635.1 Xylophilus ampelinus
GTGCCGGTGCCGGCCCCGGCCGCGCCGTCCGACCGGGCCTGTGCCGGCGTGCGGGTCTACATCCAGGCCTTCGGCACCGTCGACCGCGCTGCGGCCGCCGCGCTGCGCGACCCCTGGCGCGCGCTCGGCGCCTCGGTGCCGCCGATCGAGGACGTGCTCGACAGCGCGCGCCGTGCCGGTCGCGCGCCGCCCATTGGGTACGCCGAGGCCACCGTGCTGCTGCCCGACGAGCGCCTGCGCCCCTGCGCCGAAGCGATGAAGCAGGTGGACGCCGCGGCCCGCTGGCCCGGCCCGTGGCGCATCCGCCCGCTGCCGGCCAGACTGCGTGCCAGCGCCGGCACGGTTGAGGTCTGGCTGCCGCAGTCGCGCTGAAATGCTATTGAATTCATAGCTTTCCACGCAGGCACGGTGGGCGCTGCAGCCCGAAATGCCTTGAATCGACCTTCAGTCGGAACCGGCCCGCCACACGCGGCCCAGTGCCGCGAACTTGCCGCGCCAGGTCAGGCGCTTGTCGGACAGGGCGTCGATGAAGTCCGACAGCCGCTGCGACTTGATGAGCGTGTAGAAGGTCAGCCAGCTCGTGAAGACGCCCACCACCATGAACCAGGCCAGCTTGCGCCACAGCGGCGCATCGGCCTCGGCCAGCAGGTTCATCCCCAGGAAGCCGGTGGTGATGGTGCCGATCAGGCCGAAGAGCGTGACCACCGTGAGGCGGACCACCGTGTTGGCCTGGCGGCGCAGGCTGTCGGCCTCCAGGTAGGTGTTCATGTCGGCGATGCGTTCCTTGACTTCGGCGTAGAGCGCGTCGGTGTCGAGGTGGCGCGCACACAGGTGCGAGAGCGCGCGCACATGCGCCTGCTCCGAGATCTCGTGGAACCAGTAGCGGTGCGTGAAGCGCAGGAAGCGCTCGAAACTCGCGCGGATGGCGCGCTTGAAGCGCTTGACGCTCTGCACGTCCTGGATGTGCAGCCGTTGCAGCGCTTCCACCAGCTGCGCCGAGAACATCAGCAGCGAGGCCTTCTGGAAATGCGCGATCAGGAACAGCATGAAGTGCTGGTGCCGGAACTGCGCCAGCACACCGCGGTCGCGGCAGCAGAAGAAGTCGGATTGCGCGTCGCCCACGACGATGAGCGCATGCCCGTTGCACAGGTAGCGCGTGTGGGGCGCGGCGCCGCCCTCGGACCAGAAGCGGTCGTAGCAGTAGCGCGCCTCGAAGTCGCTCACGTGCTGCTCGGCATAGGGCAGGGCGCCTTCACCCTCGCCGGCGCCTGTGACCAGGCCCAGCCGCACGAAGTCCGCACGCGCGAGGCGGCGCGGATCGTCCACGGCCAGGTAGGCCATGACCGGCATGCGGTAGTACTCGATCTGGCGGTAGCGCAGGGCGCCAGGCTCGCCGGAGTGGTCGGCCACCAGCGGCTGCATCACATGGGCCCAGTGGCTGGCCACGCGCGGTGCGCGGTGCTCGGCCACGTGCGACAGGAAGGCGTCGCGCTGCTGGGCATCGGAACACGCCAGCGCCTGGCCTTGCGCATCGAGCCACTCGACGCTGTGCATGCAGTGCAGCGCCGAACCATCGGGGGCCCAGCCGGCCGGGTAGGCGCGGCCGAAGCGGTAGAGCTGCTCCTGCGCCTGCGGCAGGCTCAGGTCGTCGGCACCGACCTCGACGTTGAGGATCACCACATCGACGTCGTAGAAGAAGTACAGGTCGATGTGCACCACCTGCAGCGTCCGCGGTGCGTCGCCCGCGCGGGCGACCACGCGCAGTGCCGCGATGTCGTGGCGGCGGAAGACGCGCATGGGCGAATCGCCATCGCGGTCGGTCCGGCCCGCCGAGCGCCCCTCGCCATACAGGAAGCGCTGCACGTACGGCAGGAAGCTCACGAACTCGTTGTAGTGGCGCTCGTGGAAGCGGCTGGCGTCGCCGGTGTATTCGTCGACCACTTCCTGCCAGGGCGAGCTGGCGCCCATGTCGCGCAGCCGCTGCCAGGGCGTGAGTTGCGCATCGGCCGTTTCGCCCTCGGGCCGCATCAGGCGCACCGGCCACAGCAGCGCCTGGCGCAGGTGGCGGACTGTCGCAGGCGCGTGGGGCGCGGCCATGGGATCGGGAGCGATGCGCAGGTCTTCCATGGCCGTGGTGTCGGAGTGGATGTGTGACGGTGCGCGGCAGTGTAGGACTGCGGCTGCATGCCCGATGCACGTGCCGAGGCGATGGGGGAATGCTGGACGACAGGCTAGGTAAAACCCTGATCGACGTGCCTGAAACCGGTTTCATAGAATCGCGCCATCGGAGACAAACGCGCCACAGGCGCTTGCTTCAGTGAACTACCAGTTCCAATTCGAGGCCGTGTTCGCGGCCTGGCCATTGCTGCTCAAGGGCACGTGGATCACCATCCAGCTGTCGCTTACCGCCACCCTCATCGGGCTGGCGGTGGCGGTGCTGTGCGCCTGGGGCAAGACCTCGGGGCCGGGCTGGTTGCGCTTCATCGTGAATGCGTACATCGAGGTGATCCGCAACACGCCCTTCCTGGTGCAGCTGTTCTTTTTCTTCTTCGCGCTGCCGGCGATCGGCCTGCGCTGGTCGCCGTACACGGCCGCGCTCACGGCCATGGTGGTGAACCTGGGTGCCTACGCCACCGAGATCATCCGCGCCGGCATCGAGTCCATCCCCAAGGGCCAGATCGAGGCGGGCCGCGCGCTCAACCTCAAGGGCCACGAGATCTTCCGCTTCGTCATCATCAAGCCGGCGCTCAAGGCCATCTACCCGGCGCTCACCAGCCAGTTCATCCTGCTGATGCTGAGCTCGGCCGTGGTGTCGGTCATCTCGGCCGACGACCTGACCTCGGTGGCGGCCAACCTGCAGTCGCAGACCTTCCGCAGCTTCGAGATCTACATCGTCGTGGCGGGCATCTACCTGGCGCTGGCACTGGCCTTCTCGGGCCTGTTCAGGCTGATCTACCAGCGCCTGCTGAACTATCCGGACCGCCGGTAAAGACCGAGGGACACCACCATGCGCACCTTCGGCTTTCCCGAATTCCTCTTCATCCTCGAGGCCGCCAAGTGGACCCTGGCGCTCTCGGCCATCGCCTTCGTGGGCGGCGCCGTCCTCGGCCTGGTGATCGCGCTGATGCGCGTGTCCGACAACGCCGTGGCGCGCGGCGTGTCGCGCACCTTCATCCAGATCTTCCAGGGCACGCCGCTGCTCCTGCAGCTGTTCCTCATCTTCTTCGGCGCGCCGGTGCTGGGCCTGGACATCAACCCCTGGGTCGCAGCCGGCGTGGCGCTGGTGCTCAACAGCGCGGCCTTCCTGGCCGAGATCTGGCGCGGCTGCATCGAAGCCATCCCGCGTGGCCAGTGGGAGGCCGCCGAGGCGCTCAATCTCGGCTATGTCGACCGCATGCGCGACGTGGTGCTGCCGCAGGCCTTCAAGATCGCGCTGCCGCCCACCGTCGGCTACCTGGTGCAGATCATCAAGGGCACCTCGCTGGCGGCCATCATCGGCTTCACCGAGGTCACGCGCGCCGGCCAGATCATCAACAACGCGACCTTCCAGCCGCTGCCCGTGTTCACCACCGTGGCCGCCATCTATTTCGTCATCTGCTGGCCGCTGTCGCTGCTGGCCGCGCGCATGGAGCGCAGGCGCGCCCGTGCGCTGGCGCGCTGAATCCCCGCTTTCCGTTTTTTCTTCTTTGTCCCGTCCTCAATCCAAGGAGACCCGCATGAACACCTCCCGCCGCGCCACCCTGGCCCTCGTTTTGGCCGCCTGCGCCACCGCCTTCGCACCGCTCGCCTCGGCCCAATCGGTCGCCGACATCAAGAAGAAGGGCGAGATCACCATCGGCATGCTGGTCGACTTCCCGCCCTACGGCACGACCAACGCGCAGAACCAGCCCGACGGCTACGACGCCGACGTGGCCAAGCTGCTGGCCAAGGAGTGGGGCGTGAAGGCCAATATCGTCCCCGTGACGGGCCCCAACCGCATCCCCTTCCTGCTGACCAACAAGGTCGACCTGCTGGTCGCCTCGCTGGCCGTGACGCCCGAGCGTGCCAAGCAGGTGCAGTTCTCGCAGCCCTATGCGGCGGCGACCATCGTGCTCTACGGCAAGAAGGGCGCCAACATCAAGAGCGCGGCCGACCTCAAGGGCGTGCGCGTGGGCGTCGCCCGTGCGTCGACCCAGGACGTGGCCGTGACCAAGGCGGCGCCCGAAGGCACCGAGATCCGCCGCTTCGACGACGACGCCTCGGCCATGCAGGCACTGATCTCCGGCCAGGTCGACGCCATCGGCTGCTCGGTCACCGTGGCCGCCCAGATCGCGCAGCGCGTGCCCGCCGACACCTTCGAGAACAAGTTCACCCTCGTGCAGCAGGCCATGGGCATCGCCATGCGCCCCGGCCAGGACGACCTGCTCAAGAACGTGAACGACTTCATCGCCAAGAACACCGCCAATGGCGAGCTGAACAAGCTCTACCAGAAGTGGCTCAAGAGCGATTTCCCGAAGTTCCAGTAAATCGGGGCTGACACCCGTACGCGAAGGGCGCGAAGGTTTCGCGAAGTACGCGAAAGAGAAATCAAAAGTCTTTCGGCTGTTCTTTCGCGACCTTCGCGTGACCTTTGCGTCCTTCGCGTATGGAGGCCCGCTTTCCTCATGACCCACCCCTGACCCATCCATGAGCGACCCCATCATCCGCCTCGAAGGCGTGAACAAGTGGTACGGTGAATTCCAGGTGCTCACCGGCATCGACCTGTCGGTGCGCACCGGCGAACGCATCGTGATCTGCGGGCCCTCGGGCTCGGGCAAGTCCACGCTGATCCGCTGCATCAACCGTCTGGAGACGGTGCAGAAGGGCACGATCGTGGTCGACGGCATCGAGCTCACCGCGGGCGGCAAGAACGTGGACGCGGTGCGCGCCGAGGTGGGCATGGTGTTCCAGCAGTTCAACCTGTTTCCGCACCTCACCATCCTGCAGAACTGCACGCTGGCGCCGATGCGCTCGCGCGGCATGACCAAGGCGCAGGCCGAGGAGGTGGCGATGAAGTACCTCACCCGCGTGCGCATTCCCGAGCAGGCCAACAAGTACCCCAGCCAGCTCTCGGGCGGCCAGCAGCAGCGCGTGGCCATCGCGCGGGCGCTGTGCATGGCGCCCAAGATCATGCTGTTCGACGAGCCGACCTCGGCGCTCGACCCCGAGATGGTCAAGGAAGTGCTCGACACCATGATCGGCCTGGCCGAAGACGGCATGACCATGCTGTGCGTGACGCACGAGATGGGTTTCGCCCGCAGCGTGGCCGACCGCGTGATCTTCATGGCCGACGGCAAGATCCTCGAGCAGGCGCCGCCGGCCGAGTTCTTCGGGAATCCGCAGCACGAGAAGACGCGCCAGTTCCTGGGGCAGATCCTCACGTCGGGGCATTGATGCGAACGCAGGCCCGAACCACCCCGGCCGTTCGGGCTGAGCTTGCCGAAGCCGCGGCGCCGCGCTTCGACAGGCTCAGCGTGGGCGGGCGGGGGCCATCCGCATGCCGGACGTAGACACGCCATGTTCTCGTTGTTGATTTCCCTCTCCTCCTTCGGCGCTGCCGAGGTCGGCCGCCACGGCCAGCGATGGTGCACCGACCTGGCCGCCGAGGCCGGCGCCGACGGCGTCGAGGTGCGCGGCGAGATGCTGCGCGACCCCGCGACGGAACTGGCCGAGCTGCGCGGGCGCGCCGCCGTGTATTCCAGCCCCGACGGCCTGTTCCGCGCCGACGGCGCGTTCGACGTCGACGCGCTGGCCGAGGGGCTGCGCCGCGCGGAGTTGCTGCAGGCACCGCGGCTGAAGATGGCCATCGGCGGCTTCGACGCCGCGCGCTCGCGCGCCGGCCTCGACGCGCTGCGCGCGCGCCTCGGGGGGCAGGGCGTCGAACTCGTCATCGAGAACGACCAGACCGACAGCGCCGGCACGCTCGGCGCGCTGCAGCGATTCTTCGCCGCACAGCGCGAAGCGGGCCTCGATCTGGGCATGACCTTCGACATGGGCAACTGGCACTGGCTCGGCGAATGCCCGCTGGAGGCGGCGCGCACCTTCGCGCGGCAGGTGCGCTACGTGCACTGCAAGGGTGTGCAGCGGCGGCCCGACAAGTGGGTGGCGGTGCCTCTGGCCGAGTCCTCCGCGCCCTGGCGCGCCGTGCTGCGCGCCCTGCCGGCCGATGTGCCGCACGCCATCGAATACCCGCTGGTGGGTGACGACCTGGTGGCCGTCACGCGCGCCGAGCTGAACGCCATCCGCGCCGCACGGAGCCTCGCATGACCGAGCCGACTGCCTTCGACGTCGCCACCTTCGGCGAAGCCATGCTGCTGCTGGTGGCGGCCGAGCCCGGCCCGATCGAGCACGCGACGATGTTCCACAAGCGCACCGCCGGCGCCGAGACCAACGTCGCCATCGGCCTTGCGCGGCTGGGCCTGAAGGTGGGCTGGGCCAGCCGCCTGGGCACCGACTCGATGGGCCGCGCGCTGTTGGCGACGATGCAGGCCGAGGGCATCGACTGTTCGCACGTGATCTGCGATGCGGCGCAGAAGACCGGCTTCCAGTTCAAGGGCCGTGTCACCGACGGCAGCGACCCGCCGGTCGAATACCACCGCAAGGGCTCGGCCGCGAGCCACATGCGGCCCGAGGACATCGACGAACCCTGGCTGCGCTCGGCGCGCCACCTGCACGCCACGGGCGTGTTCGCCGCCGTGTCCGACACCACCCTGCCGACGGCGATCCGCACGCTGGAGATCGCGCGCGCCGCGGGCCGCACCATCTCGTTCGATCCCAATCTGCGGCCCACGCTCTGGGCGTCGCCCGAGCGCATGCGCACCTGCATCAACGACCTGGCGGCCCGCGCCGACTGGGTGCTGCCCGGCATGGAGGAGGGCACCTTCCTCACCGGCGAGACCACGCCGGAGGGCGTGGCGCGCTTCTACCGCGAGCGCGGCGCGAAGCTGGTGGTCGTCAAGCTCGGACCGGCCGGCGCCTACTACGACAGCGACGCGGCGGGCATGGGACGTGTCGCCGGTTTTCCGGTCACGGAAGTGATCGACACCGTGGGCGCGGGCGATGGCTTCGCGGCCGGGGTGGTCAGCGCCATGCTCGAAGGCCTCTCGGTGCCCGAGGCCGTGCGCCGCGGCGCCTGGATCGGCGCCCGTGCCGTGCAGGTGCTGGGCGACACCGAGGGGTTGCCCACGCGGGCGGAGCTCGAAGCCGCCGGCCTGTGACCACAATCGCCCATCCACCGTTCACGCTGAGCTTGTCGAAGCGCCGCGCAGGGCTTCGACAGGCTCGGCCCGAACGGGCTGGAACGATCGGGGCACTCCCGCGAAAGCCCCGGTGTGCAATCGAGCTGTAGCGCCCGTCATTCCTGGGCTGCAGCCAAAGTCGTAACGAACGTGACTATCTCTCGCTGATCCCGCCATGACCCGCAAGAACATCCTCGTCTTCCGTGAGTTGCCGCCGGACCAGCTCGCGCGCCTGCAGGCCGTGCACACGGTCACCGTCGCCGACCCGAAGAAGGACCGCGCCGCCTTCGACGCTGCGTTGCCCGAGGCGCAGGGCCTCATCGGCTCGAGCTTTCCCATCGACGCAGCGGTGCTCGATCGGGCGCCGAAACTGGAAGTCGTCTCCAGCGTGTCGGTCGGCGTCGACAACTACGCACTGGCCGAGCTGCATCGCCGCGGCATCGTGCTGGCGCACACGCCGGGCGTGCTCGACGAGACGGTGGCCGACACCGTCTTCGCGCTGCTCATGGCCACGAGCCGCCGTGTGGTCGAGCTGTCGAACTTCGTGCGCGAAGGCCGCTGGACGAAGAACATCGGGGAGGATCTGTTCGGCTTCGACGTGCATGGCAAGACGCTGGGCCTGCTCGGCTTCGGTCGCATCGGCCAGGCGATCGCGCGACGGGCGGCGCTGGGTTTCGGCATGCCGGTGCTGTACCACGCACGCCGCCCCGTCGACCTGTCGGCGCAGGCGCCCGAGCTGCAGGGCAAGGCGCGCCACACGCCGCTGCCCGAACTGCTCGCGCAGTCGGATTTCGTCGTCGCGATGCTGCCGCTGTCGGACAGCACGCGCGGCATGGTGAACGCCGCGCTGTTCGGCCAGATGAAGCCCGGCGCCGTGTTCATCAACGGTGGGCGCGGCGCGACCGTCGATGAAGCGGCGCTGCTGGCTGCGCTCGACAGCGGGCAGCTGCGCGCTGCGGGCCTGGACGTGTTTGCCAAGGAGCCGCTGCCGGCCGACTCGCCGCTGCGCACGCACCCGCGCGTCACGCCGTTGCCGCACATCGGCTCGGCGACGCACGAGACGCGGCATGCGATGGCCGAGTTGGCGGTGACGAACCTGCTGAAGGCGCTGGCGGGTGAGCGGCCGGTGGCGGTGTACGACACGTCGATGGCATGAGTCGCTTCGTGCGCCGGAGTTGCACCCTCTCCCTCTGGGAGAGGGTGGGGGTGAGGGCACTTGGGCCTTTGTTCCTGCCTTGTGGTCTGTTTGTGCGCAGGGGCCGGGATGTCGCCCCGGCGGGCGACCTACTTTCTTTTGCTTCGCCAAAAGAAAGTAGGCAAAGAAAAGGCGAC
>NZ_CABFMN010000016.1 GCF_901875635.1 Xylophilus ampelinus
CGGCGATGGCCAGGCCCGCCGCGCGGGCGGCCGCCGACTGGCCCTCGGTCGCGCCGCGCACGGCCACGGGCTGTGTCTGGTGCCGCGCGAGGATGGCGCGCAGCTTCACGAAATCGATGGCCTCGCCCGAGCCGTCCGCCGGCAGCTGCGACAGGTCGATGACCACCGGCTCCTGCTCGAAGAAGTCGGGCGAGTCGGCCAGTTGCGCGTCGAGCGCCTCGGTCAGCACGGCCAGGTCGGCCGTCTTCAGGATTACCGCGATCAGCGGCAGCGTCGCGCTCTTGAATTCGAACACCGCCTGGGTGCGCGCGGCGGAAGCATCGGTCATCGAGGAAGGGAAGAGGGGAAAGGGGAGAACGGCAGGAACGCCGGCGGCGTGCAGCGCCCGAGTCTAACGGCGCCCCCGCACGTTCCGCGCCGCCATCGCGGCTGCCCGCGGCCGGGCCACATCTTTTGCATGGCGTTGCATTTCGAGGGAGTGCGGGCTGTGCCACTGCAGCGCGAATGGGCGCAGACTGCGCCCCCCATGCGGCGGGGCGGTGTCCACGGTCCGGGCCGCAGGCGCCACCGGCCACGGTGGCGCGAGAGCAATGGACAGACAGGGAGTAAAAAAAGATGGACCCCATCCTGGACATCCGGCCGGTGCGACCGGGTCTTTTCACATACAGCCTGAGCGCGCCCGGGCAACCCCCCCGACCCAGCAACGAGTTCTTCGATTCGCTCGACCAGTGCATGTCCGATGCCGCGCGGGCGTTGCTGAACTACTTCGAGCGCGTGCAGGTGTCCATGCAGGGGCTGCCGATCGGCACCTATTCGTCCGTGCGACTGCTCGACGAGCCCCTGCCGCATCGCCCGGGAACTGCAGGAGCGCTTTCGCCGGGTCTACGGCGAGCTCTGAGCCCTCGCGCCCCAGCCCGTCTTCCCCCGCGTCTCGGCGTTTCCCAGGGGGTGGAGCGGCGGCACGCCGCTGTACAAAGCGCATTGGCTGCGGCCGAAGGGGCGCGCGCCGAGCGGCGCCGCCGCCATCCCCCAAGAAACACCCCAAGAACGGAGGCATCGCGTGAAGCACCTGAGCGGCCTGGACGCCACATTCCTGCATTTCGAGACCCCGGAGATGCCCATGCACGTCGGTTCGCTGAACGTGCTCGAACTGCCCAAGGGCTACAAGGGCGACTTCTACGAGGACGCCAAGGCCTTCATGGCCAGCCGCATCCACCTGGCCGACGTGTTCACGCGCAAGCTGGCGCTGATGCCCTTCGACCTGTCCAACCCGGTGTGGGTGGACGACGACGACATCGACATCGACTACCACGTGCGCCACATCACGCTGCCCAAGCCCGGCACCAACCGGCAGCTGCAGCAGTACGTGGCACGGCTGCATTCGTCGCTGATCGACCGCAGCCGCCCGATGTGGGAGTTCTACATCATCGACGGCCTGCAGAGCGGCGACGTGGCGCTCTACACCAAGGTCCACCACGCGGGCATCGACGGCCAGGCGGGCGTCGAGGTCGGCAAGGCCATCTTCGACCTCGAGCCCACGGGCCGCGTCGTCAAGCCGCCGCGCGACAAGCCGCGCCGCAACGGCTACCAGCTCGGCATGGCCGAACTGGCCACCGCCGCGTTCCGCAACACCGCGGCCCAGTACGTCAAGCTCTACAAGATGCTGCCGGCCCTGGGCAAGGCCCTGGGCTCGCTGGCCACGCCTTCCGCCGAATCGGCCCCGGCCGACGCCAAGGCGCTGGCCAAGCGCTTCGACATGACGGCGCCGCGCACGCCCTTCAACGTCTCGATCACCAACCAGCGCAGCTTCGCCGGCCGCACCATTCCGCTGGCCGAGACCAAGGCGATCGCCAAGCACTTCGGCGTCACGCTCAACGACGTGGTCATGGCGACCGTCTCGGGTGCGCTGCGCAGCTACCTCAAGGACAGCAACGAGCTGCCCGACAAGTCGCTCGTGGCCGGCGTGCCCGTGAGCCTGCGCGAGGCCGGCGACGACACCGCCAACAACCAGGCCAGCATGATCCTCGTGAGCCTGGCCAGCGACATCAAGGACCCGCTGGAGCGCCTGAAGGCCATCAACAAGTCGTCGACGCAGTCGAAGTCGACGATGAACAAGTTCAAGGCCGTCGTGCTCGACGACTTCCCCATGTTCGGCGCTCCCTGGCTGATGTCGGGCGTGGCCTCGATGGTCGGGCGCTCGGGCCTGGTCAACGTGCTGCCGCCCATGGCCAACGTCGCCATCTCCAACGTGGCGGGCGCGCCCTTCCCGATGTACTTCGCCGGTGCGCTGGTCACCTGCTACTACCCGGTGTCGATCGCCAGCCAGGGCATGGCGCTCAACGTCACGGTGCAGAGCTACAACGGCCGCATGGACTACGGCCTCATCGCCTGCCGCCGCGCCGTGCCCGACATCACCGAGATCGGCGACTACATGTTGGCCGAGCACAAGAAGCTGATGGACCTGATGCACAAGGTGCCGGCCGTGGCGGGCGCCGCCAAGCCGGTGGGCGCGGCTGCATCTGCACCGGCACCGGTGGACGCGGCGCCGCCGGCCGTCCCAGCGAAGAAGGCCGCCGCCTCGCGCAAGGCGCCGGCCGCCAAGAAGAAGGCCAAGGCCCCTGCTGCCGCGGCGCGCAAGGCCGCGCCCCCGGCGGCTGCCAAGGCCCCCGCCCGGAAGGCGGCGCCGGCCAGGAAGACGGCGGCCAACACGACGCGGGCGCGCAAGGCCTCTGCTGCCGGCTGAGCGCCGCCGAGCCCGCCATGCAGGCGCGCCGCCCACTGGGCGGGCGCCTGTTTTCATGGGCCCGGTGCGGGCGGCGCGGGGTGGGCATTTGTTCCTTGTCCACCCTGTAACGCGCACTTACATTCGCCGCTCCACAACATTCCCGAGGGAGGGAAACCATGAAGCGACTGCTCGTCGCCTGCGTTGTCGCGGGCGCTCTCACTGGCTGCGCCAGCATCTTCAACGGCAGCACCCAGGCGGTCACCATCCACAGTGCGCCGCAGGAAGGCGCTGCCGTCACGGTCACCAACCGCGCCGGCCAGACGGTTCACAACGGCACCACGCCCCTCACCCTCACGCTGGCCCGCGGCGCCGGCTATTTCAAGGGTGAGAGCTACACCATCCGCATGAAGAAGGACGGTTTCGCCGACAAGGAGATCACGCTGACCCCGACGGTGAGCGGCTGGTACATCGGCAACATCCTCTTCGGCGGCTTGATCGGGATGATCGGCGTCGACCCGGCCACCGGCGGCATGTACGTGTTCCCCGACAGCGTGACCGGGTCGCTGGACGCCGCCGCGCCCGCCAAGACCTCCTCGGCTGCCGGCACACTCACCATCGTCTCGACCGACACGCTGAGTGCCGAGCAGATGCGCGGTGCGCGCCTGGTGGCCGCGGCGCACTGAAGCAGAATTCCCAAGCAAAAACGCCCGCCAGCGCAATGCTGGCGGGCGTCAGCAGCTATCGAAACGATAGCGTTCAGCTCGGTGTCGTCAGCGGACCCCATGCGCGCAGCAGTTCCACCTGTCGGCGCAACCAGGTCGTCGGCAACGCATGCGCACCCCACTCGGGCGCACGCCCGGCGAACTCCCCCATGAACCAGAAGTGCCGTACCGACACGAAGGCCGCAATGGCGTCGAGGTCCGGTTCCGGCAGCGCGCGCACGCTGCGGTAGCCGCGCAGGAAGGCCTGCCACTTCTCGGTGCCGTCGTTGTCCAGCGTCGCGGACGACAGACGCAGCAACCGGTTCCACAGAAAGACGGCGAGGTCATAGGCCAGATAGCCCGGTCCCGCGTCGTCGAAGTCGAAGAACACGGCACGCCGACGGCCGTCCGGACCGTCGTCCATGAAGTTGTTGCCGCCGTGGCAGTCGCCGTGGACATGCGACTGCGACAGCGGTGGCATGGCACGGATGCGCGCACCGAGCTCGCCGGCCAGCGCGGTGAAATCGGCGTGCAACGCAGCGTCCACGGTGGGTGCCGACAGCAGCCACTGCAGCGGCCTGTCCAGCAGGTGGGCGAGGTCCAGCGTGTAGAGGCTGGGCGGTCCTGCATACCCGTCGGCGCTTCTGTGCAGATGCGCCAGGCCCGCGCCCGTGCGTTCGATGTCGGCCGTCACCTCGCCCGGCGGATCGCCGGACAAGTGCTCGAACACGGCGAGTGCACGCGGCCCCTCGGCGGCGGGCAGCGTGATGCAGTCGCCCCCGGCGAGAGGCCGCAGCGGTGCCGCCACCGGGCCGCCCTGTGCATGCAGGTGTGCCAGCAGCGCCAGTTCGTAGGCGTTGTTGTGCGGTCCGCGCAGCCGGATCGCGCTCAGCCGCGCGACCAGTTGTCGGCCATCTTCCAGCGCGACACCGTAGACGTCATTGAAGCCGCGCCTGATCAAGTGGCAGTCGACGACTCGCCCGACGGCGTAGGCTGTCTCCACCGCTGCGCCGATCGAGGCACCCGTGGGGACCGAGTGAACGACGGGCAGCACCCCGGTCGCCATGTCGCCGTTCACGCGTTCTTCGACCGCCCCAGCAGCGCCCACAGGATGATCGCCCCGAAGGTCGCGGTGCCGATGCCGCCCAGCGCGAACTGGCCGAACTTCAGCGTGAAGTCGCCGGTGCCGAGGATCAGCGTGATGGCGGCCACGATGAGGTTGCGGTTCTGGGAGAAGTCGACCCGGTTGTCGACCCAGATCTTGGCGCCCGCCACCGCGATGAGGCCGAACACCACGATGCTCACGCCGCCCATCACCGGCAGCGGAATGGCCTGGATCAGCGCGCCGAACTTGGGGCTGAAGCCCAGCAGCAGCGCGATCAGCGCGGCCACCACGAAAACGGCCGTCGAGTAGATGCGCGTGGCGGCCATCACGCCGATGTTCTCGGCGTAGGTGGTCACGCCCGTGCCGCCGGCCGAGCCGCTCACCACGGTGGCGATGCCGTCGCCGATGAAGGCGCGGCCGATCAGCGGGTCGAGGTTGCGGCCGGTCATGGCCGTCACGGCCTTGAGGTGGCCCAGGTTCTCGGCCACCAGGATGACGGCCACCGGTGCGATCAGCAGCATGGCGCTGCCCTCGAACACCGGCGTGGTGAAGGTGGGCGCGCCGAACCACGCGGCCGCCGCGATGCCCGAGAAGTCCATCGGCTTGCCCAGGCCCAGTCCGTTGGTCAGCACGGCGTAGACGATGCTCGCCAGGATCAGGCCGATGAGAATCAGCAGGCGCTGCACCATGCCGCGCGTGAACACCGCCACGATGCCCACGCACAGGAAGGTCACGGCCTGCATCCAGGCGTCGAAATTCGTCGGCGCCATGTTCTTGATCGGCACCTGCGCGAGGTTGAGGCCGATCACCGCCACCACCGCGCCCGTGACCACCGGCGGCATCAAGCGCTCGATCCAGCCGGTGCCGATGGCCTGCACGATGGCGCCGATGAGGATGTAGACGACGCCGCAGGCCACGATGCCGCCCAACGCCACCGCGAGGTTGCCGTTCGGCCCCTTGCCCGCGTAGCCGCTGGCCGCGATCACCACGCCGATGAAGGCGAAGCTCGAGCCCAGGTAGCTGGGCACACGCCCGCCCGTGATGAGGAAGAAGATCAGCGTGCCGATGCCGCTCATCAGGATCGCGATGTTGGGGTTGAAGCCCATCAGGATCGGCGCCAGCACCGTGGCGCCGAACATCGCGATGACGTGCTGCACGCCCATCGCCGCGGTCTGCGGCCAGGGCAGCCGCTCGTCGGGCGCCACGACGGCGCCGGGGGTCATGGCGACTTCGCGCCAGCTGAAAAGGCCCATGGATGTCTCCTGTGTGTTGTCGGATGTCGGAAAGCGGGATCGGGCAGCCGAACGCAGAGGGCGCGAAGGTTTCGCAAAGGGCGCAGAAAAAGCCATTCAAAAGTTTGGCTGTTCTTCTGCGCCCTTTGCGTGACCTCTGCGCCCTCTGCGTTCGGCTGCCCGTATTCGATCAGCCCTGCAGCACCGCCATCGTGATGCGCGACACGCAGGTCAGCTGGCCGGCGTCGTTGGTCATGTCGATCTGCCACACCTGGGTGGTGCGGCCGATGTGCACGGCGCGGGCGGTGCCGGTCACCCAGCCGCTGCTGGCCGAGCGGATGTGGTTGGCGTTGATGTCCAGGCCCACGGCGCGGTGGCCTTCGGGCGCGGAGTAGTGCGCGCCGCAGGAGCCCAGCGTCTCGGCCAGCACCACCGACACGCCGCCGTGCAGGATGCGGAAGGGCTGCACCGTGCGCTCGTCCACCGGCACGCGGGCACGGATGAAGTCGTCGCCGACCTCCAGGAACTCGATGCCCAGCCGGTCGACTGCGGTCTTCTCATGGCTGCGGGTGAGTTCTTCGACGGACACGTCTTTCTTCCAGATGCGCATGCAGGTCTCCAAGGGAATGGCCGGCGCGGCGCCGGCGGCCCGGAACTATAGCGACGGCGACTGACAGTCACGCGTCGCGACAGCGTCTAAGCTGCGGCGATGAATGCCCCCGCCGCGCCGCCGCCGGCCCGCAGGCGCCAGCCCGTCCGCTGGCTGGCCTGGGGCGGCCTCGGTGTGCTCGGGGTGCTGGTGGTCGCGGTGCTGGCGCTGCTCGCCTGGCTGCCGGACGACGACGAGGTGGCCCGGCGCACGGCGCAGGAGTTCGAGCGGCGTTTCGGCGTCGAACTGAACATCGGGCACGCGCGATGGGCGCTGCGCCCGGTCCCCGTCATCGAGTTTCGCGACGTGGCCACCCGGCAAACGCAGCCGATCACCCTGCGGCGCGTGGCCGTGTACCCGCAATGGCGCTCGCTGCTGCAGCGCCGCATCGAGATCGCGCGCGTCGAGGTCGAGGGCCTGGTGCTGCCGCGCGAGTCCGTTCGCGCCTTCCGCGGGCGCGAGGAGCAGGCGGACGATCCACCCGCGTCGTCCAACTGGACGCTGGCCGACATCCCCGTGCACACGGTTCGCTTCAGCGACGTGTCGTGGATCGACCGCCGCGGCATCGGCCTGGCCTACGACGGCGAGGTCGAATTCGGCAGCCGCTGGCGGCCGCGCGAGGTGGAGATCCAGCGGCCCGGCGTGTCGCCGCCGGCGCGCGCGCGCATCGTGCGCGACGGCGAGGTGATCGACGACAGCGCCGGCCACGGCGACGTGGGCACGGAGCGCTGGCGCGTCGCCGTCGAGGTCGGTGGCGGCAGCTGGGACGGTGACGCCACCTTGGCGACCCAGCCCGACGGCCGCATGCGCCTCACGGCGCAGCTCGCGCCCAAGGACATCGACCTGGAAGCACTCACCGGCGCCTTCGGCCGCCACTCGGCCGTGGCCGGCCGCATGTCGGGCGAAACCACGCTGGAGGCCAGCGGCGAGCATGTGGGCGAGCTGGTGCGCAGCCTGCACACGCGCACGCGCTTCAAGGTGCATCCGGCCACGCTGCGGCGCTTCGACCTGGCCCGCACGGTGACGACGGCCGGCACGCAGCGCGAGGGCCAGACGGTGCTGGACGAGCTCACCGGCACGCTGGACACGCACAACACGGGGGACGGCATCGCGCTGCACTACATCGACCTGCGTGCGCGCTCGGGGGTGCTGACGGCGAGCGGCGACGTGCGCGTGCTCAATCGGCGGTTGCAGGGCGACGTGGCGGTCGATCTGGTCGACGGCGTGGTGGGTTTTCCGCTCAAGCTCGGCGGCACGCTGGACAAGCCCGAGCTCTCGCTGACCGGCGGCGCGCTGGCGGGCGCGGCGGCTGGCAGCGCGGTGTTGCCGGGCGTGGGCACGGCCATCGGCGCGCGCATCGGGCAGAAGCTGGAGCGCCTGTTCGGCAGCGAGGATGCGCCGGCGAAGAAGGCGGCGCGGCGCAACAAGTCGAATTCGCGCTGAGCCTTTTTGGATCGTCACGTTTGTGACGAGTTTGGCTGTAACGCCCGGCTGGCTTGGGCTGGCGGGCGATTGCACTTTAGGTTTTGCTGGCGTTCACGCTTGTTTTTCGAGCGTTCAAGCGTTCAAGCGTTCAAGCGTTCGGGCGTTCGGGCGCTGTGGGCGTGAACCCGGCCGGCGGCGCCGGTATGCGTTCTCCGGCGCTGGCTCGCGCTGACTGGCGTGCGGCACCACGGATGTGC
>NZ_CABFMN010000017.1 GCF_901875635.1 Xylophilus ampelinus
ATGACGCCCACGGTCTTGATCGGGCGCTGCGGCGTGTCCTCGGGCACGTCGGGGATCTTGCTGGCGGCGCGCTCGGCCATGAACAGGTGGCGCAGCGCCGAGGACTCGGGCGTCATCATCAGCGCGATGAAGATTTCGCGCTCCTTGGCCATGCCGGCGTCGAACTTGAGCTGCGTCGCAGCCTGCACCGCTTCCACGCACTTCAGGGGCGCGGGGAAGTTCTTCGACATGCCGCCCACCATGTTCTTCGCGAACTGGAAGTAGGCATCGCCCTGGGGGTGCTTGCACGGCAGGTTGCGCACGAGGGGCAGTTCACCGCCCTTGGCGGCCGCCGACTTGGCGAAGGCCACGGCTTCGTCGAACACCGACTCGGGCGAGGCCGCGAGCTTGTCGAACAGCTTCTGGCCCGGCGCCGAGGCGAGCAGTTCGCTCTTCACGGCCTGGCCGCTCACGATCATGTTCAGGGCAGCTTCGACGCCCAGCACGCGCGGCAGGCGCTGCGTGCCGCCGGCGCCCGGGATCAGGCCCAGCTTCACTTCGGGCAGCGCGACGTTGGTGCCCGGCGCGACGACGCGGTAGTGGCAGCCCAGGGCGAGTTCGAGGCCGCCGCCCATGCACACGGAATGGATGGCCGCAACGATCGGCTTGGTCGATGCCTCGAGCGCCAGGATGACGGAGAGCAGGTTCGGCTCCTGCAGCGCCTTGGGCGTGCCGAATTCCTTGATGTCCGCACCGCCCGAGAAGGCCTTGCCCGCGCCCGTGAGCACGATGGCCTTGACAGCGTCGTCCGCCAGCGCCTTCGCCAGGCCATCGGTGATGCCGACACGCGTCGAATAGCCGAGCCCGTTGACCGGCGGGTTGGTCATGGTGATCACGGCGATGTCGCCGTGCACTTTGTATTCAGCCGTCATGCTGCGTTCCTTAGGAAGGTGGAGAAGAAAGAGGCGGGACCGGAGGGCAGACCGTGGCGCTCGCGGGCCGAGCGGCGTTGTCTCCCAAAAAAGCACGAGTGTTCTTTTTCGGCGATTCTAGGCAATTCGATGCAGCCGTCCATCGAGGCCAGTCGCTGGCGGGACAAAGCGCTACATGGCCATTCTGCAAGCGACCGCGGCGCGCGCCAAGCATGGCACGCGCCGCAGGGTTGCTATTGATTCGATAGCTGCTTACGCAGGCTGGACGGGCGCTCGCGGCCGATTCGGCCCGCAAACGCCGGCGGTACGCTCACACCTCGAGCCATTCCTTGCGCGTGCCCGCATCGGCACGCAGGCTGTCGGGCGTGCCGTCGAAGACGATGCTGCCGTGCCCCATCACCAGCGCGCGGTCGGAGATCTGCATCGCGATGGTCAGCTTCTGCTCGATCAGCAGCACCGAGATGCCCTTGTCCTTGAGCGTCTTGAGGTACTGCCCCACCAGTTCGACGATCTTTGGCGCGAGGCCCTCGGTCGGCTCGTCGATGATGATCAGGTCGGGGTCGCCCATGAGCGTGCGGCACAGCGTGAGCATCTGCTGCTCGCCGCCCGAGAGCACGCCGGCCTCGGTGTGCTGGCGCTCCTTCAGGCGCGGGAACATGCCGTACATGTCGTCGAAGGACCAGCGGCTGCCCTTGCCGCTGCCCTTCTGACCCAGCAGCAGGTTCTGGTGCACCGTGAGCCTGGGGAAGATGTCGCGGTTCTCGGGCACGTAGCCGATGCCCATGTGCGCGATCTCGTAGGCCTTGCGGCGCAGGATGTCCTGGCCCTTCCAGTGCACGTCGCCCTCGGCGTGCACCAGGCCCATGATGGCCTTGGCGGTGGTGGAACGCCCCGACCCGTTGCGGCCCAGCAGCGCGACGATCTCGCCCGGGTTCACGGCGAAGGAAACGCCGTGCAGCACGTGGCTCTTGCCGTAGTAGGCGTGCAGGTCTTGAATTTTCAGCATGAGGCCTCCGCAGGGCCGCCCCAAGGCAGGCCTGCGCCCCCTCGGGGGGCAGCGATACACGAAGTGATGAGCGTGGGGGTCATGTCAGTGTCCCGCTCCCTGTGCGTCTGCGACCGAGGAGCCAAGGTAAGCCTCCTGCACGCGCGCATTGGCGCGCACCGCCTCGGGCGTGTCGTACGCGATGACCTCGCCGTAGACGACGACGGCGATCTTGTCGGCCAGGCCGAACACCACGCCCATGTCGTGCTCGACGGTGAGCAGCGTCTTGCCCACGGTGATCTCGCGGATCAGCGCGATGAAGTGCGCGGTCTCGGTCTTGCTCATGCCGGCCGTCGGTTCGTCCAGCAGGATGACGTTGGCACCGCCGGCGATGGTGATGCCGATCTCCAGTGCGCGCTGCTCGGCGTAGGTGAGGTTCACGGCCAGCACGTCGCGCTTGCGCTCCAGGCCCACCTGGCGCAGCAGCAGTTCGGCACGCTCGTTGGCATCGTCCAGGTTCGAGAGGAAACGCAGGAAGGTGTAGCGGTAGCCCAGGCTCCACAGCACCCCGCAGCGCAGGTTCTCGAACACGCTGAGCTTGGGAAAGATGTTGGTGATCTGGAAGCTGCGCGAGAGGCCCTTGCGGTTGATCTCGTACGGCGGCAGGCCGTCGATGCGTTCGCCGTTGAGCAGCACCTCCCCGCTCGTGGGATGCAGGCGCCCGCTGATCAAGTTGAACAGCGTCGACTTGCCCGCCCCGTTCGGCCCGATCACCGCGATGCGCTCGCCGGCCGTCACGGCCAGGTTGGCACCGCGAATGATCGGCGTCTTGCCGAAGCTCTTGTGCAGGTCCTTCAGTTCGAGTGCATAGGTCACAGGCCGGCCTCCGCGCGCTTGATCTGCGCCTCGATTTCTTCCTGGGCGGTGCCCCAGGTACGCACGAAGCGGCGGCGCACGATCTCCATGAGGCCGCCGCCGATCACCATCAGCGCCACGGCGCCGACCCAATGGGTGGTGGACGAAGTGTCGAGCTCGGAGCCGAAGAAATGCACCTTCGGGCCCATCGCGGCGTTGAGCTGGATGTGGTAGATCATCTCGACGATCGCCGCGGCGCCGACGACCATCAATGCACCGGTGACGAGCAGGCCCGCGTACAGGCCCCAGAAGCGGTTGAACTTGCCGAACTTGGCCACGCGCAGGTTCATCATGATCAGGCTGGCGATGCCGCCGGGCGCAAACATGACCATGAACAGGAACACGAGGCCCATGTACAGCAGCCAGGCCTTGCTCAGTTCCGACAGCAGGATCGAGGCGAAAACCAGCAGCACGGCGCCGATGATGGGGCCGAAGAAGAAGGTCGCGCCACCGAGGAAAGTGAAGAGCAGGTAGCCGCCCGAGCGGATGGTGCTCAGGCTGTCGGCCGCGTTCACGATCTCGAAGTTGATGGCGGCCAGGCCGCCGCCGATGCCGGCGAAGAAGCCCGAGATGATGAACGCGAAGTAGCGCACCTTCTGCGTGTTGTAGCCGATGAACTCGACCCGCTCGGGGTTGTCGCGCACGGCGTTCAGGATGCGGCCCAGCGGCGTGCCCGTGAAGGCGTACATGAGCGCGGTGCACACGAAGCAGTAGACCGCGATCAGGTAGTACACCTGGATCTGCGGGCCGAAGTTCCACATCAGGAACTTGCCGTAGGTGCGGTCGGTCGTGATGCCGCCCTCGCCGCCGAAGAAGCCCGGGAACATCAGCGCCATGGCGGCCACCAGTTCGCCCAGGCCCAGCGTGATCATCGCGAAGGTGGTGCCCGACTTCTTGGTGGTCACGTAGCCGAAGAGCACCGCGAAGAAGGCACCCGCCAGCCCGGCGACGACGGGAATGAGCACCAGCGGCACCGGAATCTGGCCCTTGGTGGCCATGTTCATCGCGTGGATCGCGATGAAGGAACCCAGGCCGGTATAGACGGCATGGCCGAAGCTCAGCATCCCGCCCTGCCCCAGCAGGATGTTGTACGACAGGCAGATGATGATGAGGTAGCCGATCTGCGAGAGCATCGTCAGCGCGAGGCTGCTGGTGAAGATCCACGGCGCGACGATGAGCGCGGCCGCGAACAGCGACCAGATCACGATGCGCCCGACGTTGAGCGGCTTGAACTTGTAGTAGGCGGGCGATGAGGACATGGCGGTGGAGGTGCTGCTCATGGTCAGTCCTCCCGGGTTCCGAGCAGGCCCTTGGGCCGGAAGATGAGGATGAGCACCAGGAAGAGGTACGGCAGGATCGGCGCCACCTGCGACAGTGTGAGCTTGAGCAGCGAGTAGCCGAAGGTCTGGTCGGTCACCGTCATGCCCAGCGCCTGCAGGCCCGTCGCCATCGACTGGTCGATGGCCACCGCGAAGGTCTGGATGACACCGATCAGCAGTGACGCAAGGAAGGCGCCGGCGAGGGAGCCCATGCCGCCCACGACGACCACCACGAAGATGATCGAGCCCACCGATGCCGCCATGGCGGGCTCGGTGACGTAGGTGTTGCCGCCGATGACGCCGGCCAGGCCGGCCAGCGCGGCACCGCCGCCGAAGACCAGCATGAACACGCGCGGCACGTTGTGGCCCAGCGCCTCGACCATCTCGGGATGCTTGAGCGCCGCCTGGATGACCAGGCCGATGCGCGTGCGCGTGAGCAGCAGCCACACCGAGATCAGCATCAGCACCGCCACCAGCATGATGAAGGAGCGCGACTTGGGAAACTGCGTGCCGTAGATCGTGAACAGGGGCCCCTGCAATTGCGTGGGCAGGCCATAGGGCACGGTGGATCGGCCCCACACGAGCTGCACCAGTTCCAGGATGAGGTATGACAGGCCGAAGGTCACCAGCAGCTCGGGCACGTGGCCGAACTTGTGGACCCGGCGCAGGCTGTAGCGCTCGAAGGCAGCACCGAGCGCGCCGACGAGCAGCGGCGCGATCACCAGCGCGGGCCAGAAACCGACCACGTTGGACACGGCGTAGGCGAAGTACGCGCCCAGCATGTAGAAGCTGGCGTGCGCGAAGTTCAGCACGCCCATCATGCTGAAGATGAGCGTCAGCCCGGAGCTGAGCATGAACAGCAGCAGCCCGTAGCTGACGCCGTTGAGCAGCGAAATCAGAAAGAATTCCACGATCGAATCGACTCCCGTCCCTCGGAGGACATGAAAAAAAGGCCCGCCTGAGGGCGGCGGGCCTTGCTTGGCTCAGAGCCTGGCTGCCCTCATGGCCGCTTCATCTGGCAGCTGGTGGGCGTGCTGGCCACGTAGGCGTCGTAGAACTTCACCGGGGCCAGGGTGTAGCCCGTGTTCTCGGGGCTGTAGGGGTACTTGGCGCTGGCTTTCTCCCACTTGGCGATGTAGAGGCCCTGCTGCAGCTGGTGGTCGGCCTTGCGCAGTTCCACGTCGCCGTTGAAGCTCTTGAACTTCATGCCTTCCATCGTGGCGGCCACCTTGACGGGATCGGTGCTCTTGGCCTTGGCCATGGCCTCGGACAGCGCCACGAACACGGTGTAGATGTCGGTGGTGTACAGGTCGTCGTTGAAACGCTTCTTGAACTCGTCGGCGTACTTCTGCATCTCGCCGCCCATGTTGTAGTGGGCATAGCCGACCTGGTAGACCTTGCCGTCCGACGCCGCGCCCATGGCGGTGGGCGTGCCGCTGGTCACGGCGTAGTAGGTGTAGTACTTGACGTTCAGGCCCGCGTCGTTGCCGGCCTTGATCAGCAGCGCCAGGTCGGAACCCCAGTTGCCGGTGATGACCGAGTCGGCGCCCGACGCCTTGATCTTGGCGATGTAAGGCGAGAAGTCGCGCACCTGCGCCAGCGGGTGCAGGTCGTCACCGACGATCTGGATGTCGGGGCGCTTGGCCTTGAGGTTCTCCTTGGCGAACTTGCTGACCTGCTGGCCGTGCGAGTAGTTCTGGCCAATGATGTAGACCTTCTTGATGTCCGGCTGGTCCTTCATGTAGGTGGTCAGCGCCTCCATCTTCATGGAGGTGTCGGCATCGAAGCGGTACTGCCAGTAGCTGCACTTGCTGTTGGTCAGGTCCGGGTCCACCGCAGCGTAGTTCAGGTACAGCATCTCCTTGCCAGGATTGCGCGAATTGTTCTTTTCCAGCGCGTCGATGATCGCCAGCGCCGGGCCCGAGCCGTTGCCCTGCACCACGTAGCGTGCGCCCTGGTCCATGGCCGAGCGAAGCGCAGCCGTGGTTTCCTGCGGGCTGAGCTTGTTGTCGATGCCGATGATCTCGAACTTCACGCCGGCCGGGTTCTTGATGTTGAACTTCTCGGCGAAGAACTGGAAGGTCTTGAGCTGGTTGGTGCCCACGGCGGCCATCAGGCCCGACAACGGGTCGAGCCAAGCGATCTTGACGGTTTCACCCTGCTGCGCGAGGGCACCGGTGGCCGTGGCTGCAACGATGGCGGCGGCGGTGAATTTCAGAGCGAATTTCAATCTGTGTCTCCTGGGTCGAACGGTGCAAATCGGGACGAGAGTACAAGTGTTTACGGGCACCCCCGCTCAGGGAATGCCCGTAAGGTCGGCGCCGCTGCGGCGCTTTCTATCACCCGCGCGACAGCGTGCACCGAGCTTGTGCTACCCGTGGGTAGAAAAAGGGCCGATCCGGCCCCTTTTCCGGTGCGTCAGGGCCGCTTCATCTGGCAGCTGGTGGGCGTGCTGGCCACGTAGGGCTCGTAGTACTTGACCGGGGCGAAGGTGTATCCGGTGTTCTCGGCGTCGTAGGGGTATTTGCCGCCTGCCTTTTCCCAGCGCGTGATGAACAGACCCTGCTGCAGCTGGTGGTCGGCCTTGCGCATCTCGACTTCGCCGTTGAAGCTCTTGATCTTCATGCCCTCGAGCGCGGCGGCCACCTTCACCGGGTCGGTCGACTTCGTCTTGACGAAGGCGGCATCGAGCAGCGCGAAGGTGTGGTAGATCGAGTTCTGCGTCATGTCGTCGTTCATGCGCTTCTTGAACTCGGCCATCAGCGGCTGGATCGGCGGGCCCATGTTGTAGTGGCCGTAGCCCACCACGTAGACCTTGCCCGCGGCGCCCGCGCCCATGGCCGTCGGCGCACCCGAGCCGAATGCGTAGTAGGTGTAGAACTTGACGGTGTCGAGCAGGCCCGCGTCCTGCGCCGCCTTCAGCAGCAGCGCGAGGTCGGAGCCCCAGTTGCCGGTGATGACCGTGTCGGCGCCGGACGCCTTGATCTTGGCGATGTAGGGCGAGAAGTCGCGCACCTGGGCCAGCGGGTGCAGGTCGTCGCCGACGATCTGAACGTCGGGCCGCTTGGCCTTGAGCCCTTCCTTGGCGTACCTGCTGACCTGCACGCCGTGCGCATAGTTCTGTCCGAGGATGTAGACCTTCTTGATGTCGGGCTGGTCCTTCATGAAGGTGGTCAGCGCCTCCATCTTCATCGAGGTGTCGGCGTCGAGCCGGAAGTGCCAGTAGCTGCACTTGCTGTTGGTCAGGTCCGGGTCCACCGCGGCGTAGTTGAAGTACATGACTTCCTTGCCGGGGTTGCGCGCGTTGTGCTTCTCGAGCGCGTCGATGATCGCGAGCGCCGGGCCGGAGCCGTTGCCCTGCGTCACGTAGCGGGCGCCCTGGTCCATGGCCGAGCGCAGCGCGGCGGTCGTTTCCTGGGGGCTGAGCTTGTTGTCCAGCGAGATCAGCTCGAACTTCACGCCCGAGGCGTTGGTCTTGTTGAAGTGCTCGACCATCAGCTGATAGGTCTTCAGCTGGTTGGTGCCCACCGCCGCCATGAGGCCCGAGAGCGGGTCCATCCAGGCGATCTTCACGGTCTCGCCCTTCTGGGCAAAAGCGCCTGCAGCGCCCGCTGCCATTGCGCAGGCAGCTACGATTTTGATAGCAAATTTCAAGGCTTGTCTCCTGTGTCGGATGGGTCGGTCGGTCGTTCGCGCGCAGCGTACAAGCGCCCTCCTTCACCCCGCACAGGGAATGCCCGCAAGAAGGGCCGCCCCCGCAGCCCTCCTATCACGTTGGCGACAGCGCGTTCAGGCGCTCGCGAGCGAGGGGAGCTTGTAGTCCTTGAGCTGTTCGCGCAGCTTGGTCTTGAGGATCTTTCCGGTGGCGCCCAGCGGAATCGCCTCGACGAACACCACGTCGTCGGGGATCTGCCACTT
>NZ_CABFMN010000018.1 GCF_901875635.1 Xylophilus ampelinus
AGCTTCGGCGGCGGGTGCGGCGGCCGGCGCGGCGGCAGCCGGGGCCTCGGCGGCGGGGGCCGTGGTCTGCGCGAAGCTGGTCACGCCGGCGGTGAGCACGCTCAGGCCGAGCGCGAGGGATACAAGCAGTTTTTTCATGTCGATGTGCTCTCTTGTGCCTTCTTCTTTGTTGTCAGAGTGCCTCGCGGCCGGTTTCGCCGGTGCGGATGCGCACGACCTGCTCGAGGTCGTACACGAAGATCTTCCCGTCGCCGATCTTGCCGGTGCGTGCCGCACTTTCCACGGCCTCGATCACGCGATCGACCAGCTCGTCGGCGATGGCCGCCTCGATCTTCACCTTGGGCAGGAAGTCGACGACGTACTCCGCGCCGCGGTACAGCTCGGTGTGGCCCTTCTGCCGGCCGAAACCCTTGACCTCGGTGACGGTGATGCCCTGCACGCCGATGGCCGAGAGCGCCTCGCGCACCTCGTCGAGCTTGAAGGGTTTGATGATGGCTGTGATCAGCTTCATGGGTTCTTCTCCTTGGAATGGATGGCGCAGACCCTGAGCAAATGCCGGGCCCGCTCCGCCGGATGGTCAGAAGGTCTTGGTCAGCGAGACGATGAAGCGGGCCTTGTTGACCGACTGCGAGGTCGCGCCGTACACGAAGGAGCCGTCGCCGAAGATGTCGATGCCGTCGCCCGTGGCCAGGCGGTAGCTGTCCTTCTTGTTGGCGCCCACCACGGCGCCCGTCAGGCTCAGGCCGCCGCCGAAGTCGTAGGTGGCGCCGACGTTGTAGTCGACGTAGCTCTTGTAGCCTGCGGCGCGGATGTCGCTGCTCATGCGGGTGTAGCCCACCGAGGCCTTGAGCGTCAGCTTCGGAATGATTTCCTTGCTGTACGCCACGTTCAGGTAACCCGTGTTGCGGCCGGAGGGACGCGAGCTGAAGGGGTTGTCGTACCAGACCCAGGTGTTCGCACCGGCGTAGCCGAAGTAGTCCTTGGACACCGTGTGCGAGTACTTCACGGTGATGGAGCCGAAGACGTCGTTGGCGTACGTGCCGGCGCCGTAGAGTTCGGTCGTGTTGCCGTTCTTGTTGCCGGGGTAGACGTAGGTCAGCACGCCCACGTCCCAGTCGATCGGGCCGCCCTTGAATTTGTAGCCGCCGTAGAAGTCCATCTCGATGCTGTTGCCCGAGAGCCAGTTGACGCTGGAGTTCCAGTTGCCGACGTAGAAGCCGCTGTCGCCGAAGGCGTAGTCGAAGCCGCCCTGGAGGGCCGGCTTGACGCCACGCGTCTTGTAGAAGCCGTTGTGGCCGATCTGGTCCTGGTCCTGCCCGCGGAACTTGTAGTTGGTGGTGAGCGTGATGTTGGCGGTCAGCGGCGACGCGGCGGGAGCCGGAGCGTCGGCCGGGGCGGTCTGGGCCAGGGCGGCGCCGGACGCGGTCAGGGCAACGGCCAGCAGGGCCAGCGTCGGGGCGGCGGAACGGTGCATCATCGGGAGAACTCCTCGCAAGGGTGGTGTTGGGGTCGAAGCACCTCATAGCAGGGAGCGTGCCAAATTGCACTTGCCGGGGAACTTGTGCGACAGGACGGCATCGCCGCCGCGCACCACGCAATCGTTATAAATCGTTATTGGATGTCGGACGGCGTCCGGCAAGGTGTTGCAGGCCGATCCCGTGCAGACGGGCAGCAATGCACCAAATCAGGGAGAAAACCACGAATGAGTCTGTCTTTGGTGCGCAGTCGTGCGCTATTGGGGCTTGTGGCCGCGCCAGTCACCGTCGAGGTGCATCTGGTCAACGGGTTGCCGAGCTTCACGCTGGTCGGACTGGCGGACGTGGAGGTCAAGGAAGCGCGCGAGCGGGTGCGCTCGGCTCTGCAGAATGCGGGGCTGGAGTTCCCGCACAACCGCCGCATCACGGTGAACCTGGCGCCGGCCGACCTGCCGAAGGACTCGGGCCGCTTCGACCTGCCGATCGCGCTGGGCATCCTGGCAGCCAGTGGCCAGATCGATGCCGACCGGCTGGCCGGCCACGAATTCGCCGGCGAGCTGTCGCTGTCGGGCGAGCTGCGGCCGGTGCGCGGCGCACTGGCGATGGCGCTGACGGTGCACGGCCAGGACGCCGCGACGCGGCTGGTGCTGCCGATGGAAAGCGCCCGTGAGGCGGCGCTGGTGCCGTCGATCGAGGTCTACGGCGCGCGCCACCTGCTCGATGTGGTCCAGCGCTTCCTGCCGCCCGACGGCGCGGCGGCGCAGGAGGCCCTGGCGGGCGGCGGCACGGATGGCTGGTCGCGCATGCCCGCGGCGGCGGCCACCGAGGCGCCGGCCGGTCCGGACCTGCTCGACGTGAAGGGCCACGCCGCCGCCCGCCGCGTGCTGGAGATCGCGGCCGCGGGCGGACACAGCCTGCTCATGGTCGGGCCGCCCGGCGCCGGCAAGTCGATGCTGGCCCAGCGCTTCGTCGGCCTGCTGCCGCCGCTGTCGGTCGACGAGGCGCTGGAGACCGCCGCCATCGCCAGCCTGGCCGGGCGCTTCGACCTGGGCCGCTTCCTGCAGCGCCCGCTGGCCGCGCCGCACCATTCGGCCAGCGCAGTGGCCCTGGTCGGCGGCGGCTCGCCGCCGCGGCCGGGCGAGATTTCGCTGGCGCACCATGGCGTGCTCTTTCTCGACGAACTGCCGGAGTTCCCGCGCAGCGCGCTGGAGGCGCTGCGCGAACCGCTGGAGACCGGCCACATCACCATCGCGCGCGCCGCACGGCGGGCCGAATTCCCGGCCAGCTTCCAGCTGGTGGCGGCCATGAACCCCTGCCCCTGCGGCTTCCGCGGCTCGTCGCAGAAGGCCTGCCGCTGCACGCCCGACCAGGTGGCCCGCTACCAAGGCCGGCTGAGCGGCCCGCTGCTCGACCGCATCGACCTGCACATCGAGGTGCCCGCCGTCGCGCCCGACGAACTGCTGGCTGCCCCCGCCGGCGAGCCCAGCGCGGCGGTGCGCACGCGCGTGGTCGCGGCGCGCGAGCGCGCGCTGGCCCGCCAGGGCTGCGCCAACCAGGCGCTGCAGGGCGCGGACATCGATACCCATGCCGCGCTCGACGCCGCCGCCCTCGCCTTCCTGCGCAGTGCCGCCGCCCGCCTGGGCTGGAGCGCCCGCGCCACCCACTGCGCGCTCAAGGTGGCGCGCACCATCGCCGACCTGGCCGGCGCCGAGGCGATCGCGGTAGCGCATGTGGCGGAGGCGATGCAGTACCGGCGTGTGCTCAACGAAGGAGGGAAGGGATGAAGAAGAAGACATCGACGGCCGCGGCCGGCCTGGCACCCGGCCCTTGCCATCGTGGGGTGAGCCTCAAAGAGCCGCTGACGCTCTGGAACCAGGCGCCGGGCATGTCCAGCCTGGGTACGCTCGCACACAGCGCTTCAGCGTCCGGACCGACTATTCAGGCGCAGCCCTACTTATCATCTGCCGCGTTCAACGACGTGAGCGTGATATGTCTGAGACTGAGCCGACCTCCACAAGATTACAGCAGCGTCTCGACGAGCAAGGACCGCCACCTACCGCAGTGCGCGAGGGTATATCGCTAACCACGATCGGGCTTTGTGTTGCGTCGTCCCTTGCTGGCGCAGCCCTTGCAGCGGCAGCGTCTTGGCATCGCATCGATTGGACTCTTGTTCAGTCTGTACCCGGCACATTTTGGGCAGCGCTGATCGTCGGCCCGCTGACTTTCTACGGCGTATTGCTTACCAACCAGAGCCACGACCGACGAGCTTCTGCGCAGATCGCTGCGGATCAGGAGAAGTCGGATAAGCAACTGCTCCACGATGCGGACCGGCTCGCAGTTCAGCTTGATCGTGCAGCAGAGGAGGCCCAGGTAGAACGCGAAGCCGATATGCGTCGTGAGGTCTATCTAGAAAGCGCCGCCGAGATTGTCAAGGCAAATGCTTTCGTGGGCAGTATGTTTAAGCGAGATCTTGAGAATCCTGACGCCCTCGACGGATTGAACGGGTTCGCCGCAGCAAGCGCAAAGCTGCAGGTGGTGGCGGATCAGGAGACCGGCATCGAAGCACAGCGCCTATCGATGATGTATGCCCGGCTTGCGATCCTGACGACTCCCCTCGCCACAAACGCATTTGGACTGAACGCGACGGCGAAATCCCATGAAGCACGCGCAAAGGCACTGCAACTCAAACTCGACGAACTCCAACAGACGGACGGAGTGCAGCTCTCAAAAACATCTGATGAATGGACCGCGCAAAAGCTGGAAATCCAAAGGCTGACGGGCCTGATCGCAAAAGCGTGGGCCGACGCTTCAACCGCATTCGGAAGTAGCGCCAAGGCGCGTGCCGACTACGAGCTTTTCATGCGCCAGCATTTGTCTGAGCTTGCCGATCAAGCGATCAAAGTCCTGGCCCGCCTTCGCATTGAACTCGGGCTCGACGCCGACGAAGAACGAATGCTAGAAGAGGCAACGCAGATGAGGATGGACCTGTTCTCTACAGTGGATCAGTTGATGAATGCGATCGGTGTGAGACCGGCAGCCGGCTGAAGACCCTATCTACCCGAGGCTGGCGCAAGTGGTGAGCGACGGATCCAGCTCCCGCACTAGCACAGCAATGACCTGAAAGTAGGCTCGCCTATCAAGGCATAGCCAATTGCACGCACCCCAAGACGCGCTGCAGACCGATTCGTTAACACCCCCGCGCCCTGGCCATGACCTCATCCCCCTACGACCGCCGCCTCGTCGCCTGGCTGTCGTTGGGCCAGCTCATCAGCTGGGGCAGCATCTTCTACGGCTTCGGCGTGCTGCTCGAACCGGTGGAGCAGTCGCTGGGCCTCACGCGCGCGCAGTCCTCGCTGGCCTTCAGCCTGGCGCTGCTGGCCGAGGGCGTGATGGCCTGGCCGGTGGGCCGCTGGATCGACCGCGGGCACGAGCGCGCGGTGATGACGGGCGGCTCGCTGCTGCTGGTGGCCGGGCTGCTGCTGCACAGCGTGGCGACGGGTCTGTGGAGCTTCTATGCGGCGTGGACGGTGCTGGGCCTGGGGCTGGCCGGCACGCTGTACAACCCGGCCTTCGCGGTGGTCACGCGGCGCTTTCCGCTCGACTTCCGGCGCGCCATCATCACGCTGACCTTCCTCGGTGGACTGGCGAGCACGGTGTTCATCCCGCTCGTGGCGTGGGGCGTGGCGCACGCGGGCTGGCGCGCGACGGTGCTGGGCCTGGCCGCGGTGCACCTGCTGGTGTGCGCGCCGCTGCACTTCCACTGGCTGCGCGGCGCGCCACCGGCGGCGGTGGCCACTGCCGAGCCCGCCGGTGTCGCGGCCGACCCGGGCCTGCGCACCCACCTGCGCAGCGCGCCCTTTTTGCTCATCGGCGTGTTCGTGGTGCTGCTGATGGCGGTGACGGCCGCGCTGCCGCCGCACATGGTGAGCCTGCTGCGCGGCGCGGGGCTGTCGGAGTCATGGGCGATCGCGGTGCCGGCGAGCATCGGAGCCGTGCAGGTGCTGGGGCGCGCGCTGCTCTACGTCTTCGAGCACCGCTTCGACCTGCACCTGGCGAACCGACTGATTCCCTGCCTGATCCCGATCGGCCTGGCGGCGCTGCTCGCCGGCGCGGGCCACGCCTGGGCCGCCCTGCTCTTCGTGGCCTTCTACGGCATGGGCAACGGCATGCTGACGATCGTGAAGGGCACGGCCATCGCGCAGTACGTGAGCCGCGCGCACGTGGCCACGCTCAACGGTGCGCTGGGCCTGCCGACCGCCGTGGCGCGTGCCACCGCGCCGTGGCTGCTGGGCGTGCTGTGGCAGCCGGCCGGGGGCTACACGGCCGGACTGTGGGTGCTGCTGGTGGCCAGCGTGGCGGCGGTGGTGGCGCTGGTGCTTGCTCAGCGGATGAGCCGACGACCGCGATTGCTATCGAATTCGTAGCGCCTTGCGCAGGACCGACGGGCGCTGCAGCCCGATTCGGCTTGAAACGCGCGTCTTTTCAACGCGCCGTGGCGAACATCACGATCAGCATCACGATGCCGGCGACGAACGCGACCATGCGCACCACCCAGGGCACGACCAGCCACGCGGCGATGGCCGTGACCACCTTGCCCAGCAGGCCGGCGGTGACGACCGGCTCGCGCCGCGGCGGTGCGTCGGCCGGCACTGTCGCCACCGGCGCGCCGCAGGAGGGACAGCTCTTGGCCAGGGTCGAGACCTGGTGGCCGCATTCGGGACAGGCGATGAGGGCCATGGGTTCTCCGTCGGATGGGGGCCGGGCCGTCAGGACGCGGGCCGCGTGCCCGTCGGCTCGATAACGATCTCGACGCGCCGGTTGCGTTGCCGGCCTTCGGGGTCGTCGCTGCCGTCGGCGTGCTGGTTCGGCGCCATGGGGCGGCGCTTGCCGAGCCCCTCGGTGGCGATGGTGCGGCCGCCCGCCGCTGTACGCAGGCGCTCGGCCACGGCCTGCGCACGGCGCAGCGACAGCGCGTCGTTGTAGGCCTCGCTGCCCTTCGCGTCGGTGTGGCCGCGCACGGCGATAGGTGCGTCGGCATAGCTGCGCAGCAGCTCGGCCGCCTTCGCCAGCGAAGCCTGCGCGTCGGGCCGCAGCTCGGCCTGGTCGAAGTCGAAGAGCACGTCGGCCGGCAGGTCGATGACGATGGCCCGCTGCGGCGTCTCGCGTGCCTGCAGGGTGTCGAGCAGCTCGCGCGTGCGTTGCAGGCGCTCGGGCGGCACCTCGGCCAACCGGAAGCGCGTGGCCGGCGCGCTCGCCGGCGCGAAGGTCGACGAGGCACCTGCGGGCTCGAAGCTGCTGCCCGTGCCGGCGGGGCGCATCTCGCTGGCCGGCGCATCGGCCTGGCGCACGAAGCGGCTGGAGGTGTCGGCGAGCGGCTGGGCGCTGCGCTGCACGCGGTACTCGGCGCTGCCGCTGGCGGCGGCGCCGAGTCCGCACAGCACCAACAGCACGCCGGCGACCGCGCGCCGCCCGTTCATGAACCGGCCGGCTTGAGCGGCAGGTCGATCGTCAGGCCGGGGCTGTTGGGGTCGTCCTGCGGGCTGCCTTCGTTGAGCACCAGCTTGACCTGCGTGGCCGAGGGCGGCACGGCGCCGAGGAAGACCAGGCGGCCTTCCATCGTGTCGCCGTTCTTGATCTTGAGGTAGCGGTTGTCCTCGACGCGCTTGAGCATCAGCTTGTTGCCGTCGGCGTCCTGCAGGTAGGTGTCGCCCGAGGCCATCTGGGTCCAGTTGGTGAGCTGGCTCGCGAAGGACGCGCTCACCGTGAGCACGGTCGCATCGGGGCCGAGCTCGATGCCCTTGACGCGCACGGTGAGGCCGGCGCTGGCCACGCCCTGCACGGACAGCGGCAGTTCGCGTGCGGCGGCAGGGGCCGGCGCAAGCGCAGGGGCCGCCGGTGCCGTCGCAACGGCCGGTGGTGCAGCCGTGGGCGCCGCCGCCACGGGGGCCGGTGCCGGCGTCACCGCGGGCGGCGTCGCGTCGGTCGCGCGGTCGGAGCAGCCAGCAGCGAAGAGGGTCGCAGCCACGGCCACGGCGACCGCTGCACGGGGGGAAGTCTTCGAAACCATCGTCATCGGATGTTGATGCTGTTCACGTTGGCCGCGCCCGGCTGGCCGTGGGCGCAGTCGGCGTCGGCCTTGACGTCGCGCGCGTTGCGGCCGGTCACGATGACCGTGCGGCCCTCGAGCGCCCGCTTGTCGACGTTCACGCTGTTCACGTTCGCGCCCTGGCCCGCGGCTGCCGCACGCCCGTCGCCGCAGCGCACCTGCACGTTGGTCGCGGTGTTGCCGGTGATCTCGATGCGGTTGGTGCCGCGGCCCGGGTTGTCGATGACGGTGCGGTTGTCGGCCGACGCAGGCGCCGCGCCGAGCAAGCCGCCCAGCGCGGCCAGCGCCAGGCCCGCGAGCGACGCGCGGCGCGCGGGGCGGGGATGCGAGGGTCGTGGCATGAAGTTCTCCTCAGGGCGTGCTGCGCGGCGTCAGGCTCTCCTGGCCCGGCAGGCCGCCCAGCGGCGATGCCGCGGCGGACGCGGGCGGCGCACTCTGCGCCTGCACGGCGCCCATGC
>NZ_CABFMN010000019.1 GCF_901875635.1 Xylophilus ampelinus
AGGCTGCTGCGCAGCCTTGTCCTTCGGCTTGGCTTGGCTCCCTCTCCCTCTGGGAGAGGGTTGGGGTGAGGGCACGCAGCCTGGGCACGGCACGCCTCATCCACGGCCCGATGCCCTCACCCCGCCCTCTCCCAGAGGGAGAGGGAGTAACAGCCAGCCGCGCAGCGGCTCAAGCTGCGCGGGGCCGAGCGCAGCGATGGCCCGACCGAAAGCCCTTCTGGATGCGCCTGCGACGTGGCGATGGCGGGGTGGCAGCTGTGCCGCGTGCGGACACAGCTGCTTCGTCATCTGACTCGCTGCAGCTGTCTGAGCGCAGCGCGCAGCGCGTAGCGAGTTCTGCAGCGCACCCCGTCAGCGCCGCGGCGCAGGTCACCCCGCAGCGAAGCGAAGGGGTCGCAGCCAGCAGGATCGCCTTTTCTTTGCCTACTTTCTTTTGGCGAAGCAAAAGAAAGTAGGTGCGCCGCCGGGCGCATACCCCGGCTCCTGCATCTCACCCCTGAGCAAGGCTCGAAAGAACCCTACCTCCTCCACCCACGCAACACCCCCCACTGCACCGTCCCACACACCACCACCAGCGCCGCATAGGTCGCGATCCGCCCATCCCGCCCCGTGACCACCAGACCGGCCAGCAGCACCACCACCCCCGCTACGAAATTGATAGCTACCTGCGCCCACAGCGCGGGCGCTCCGGCCCCTTTCTTCATCAAGAGCCGAGCCCCGAGCGCAAGCATGACCGCCACCGCCAGCGAAGGCAGCACGAAGTTGAAGAGGTGGTTCAGGAGTTGGAAGGCGGACATGGCGCAAAAGGGTCCGCGCGCCGGGCGCCGCAGCGACGGCCCGGGGGCATGCTGCAGCGCACAGGCCCATTGCGGCGGCAAATTTTATAATCGCGGTCTATGGCAGTCTGGGCCCTCGGCTTGAACCACACGACCGCGCCGCTCGATCTGCGCGGTCGTTTCGCGTTCGCCCTCGACCAGATCGCCCCCACGCTGCAGAGCCTGCGCCGCTCGGTCGGCGCGCCGCACCACCCCGAGGTGGAAGCGGCCATCCTCTCCACCTGCAACCGCACCGAGATCTACTGCGCCGCCGAGCACGCCGCGCTGGACCACACCGTCGGCTGGCTGGCCGAGAGCGGCGGCGTCTCGCCCGCGCTGCTGCGCTCGCATGCCTACACGCTGACCGGCGACCAGGCGGCGCGCCATGCCTTCCGCGTGGCCAGCGGGCTCGACTCGATGGTGCTGGGCGAGGCGCAGATCCTCGGCCAGATGAAGGATGCGGTGCGCGCCGCCGAGACCGCCGGCGCGCTGGGCAGCACGCTCAACCAGTTGTTCCAGCGCTCCTTCTCGGTGGCCAAGGAAGTGCGCACCGCCACCGAGATCGGCGCGCACTCCATCAGCATGGCAGCCGCGGCAGTGCGTCTGGCCGGCCAGCTCTTCGAAGACATCAAGACCACGCGCGTGCTCTTCGTCGGTGCCGGCGAGATGATCGACCTGGCCGCCACGCACTTCGCCGCACGGCAGCCGGCCAAGATCGTCATCGCCAATCGCACGCTGGAGCGCGGCGAAAGGCTCGCCACGCGCTTCGGCGGCGAGGCGATGCGCCTGGCGGACCTGCCCGCGCGGCTGGCCGAGTTCGACATCGTCGTCAGCTGCACCGCCAGCACGCTGCCGCTGATCGGCCTGGGTGCGGTCGAACGCGCGCTCAAGGCCCGCAAGCACCGCCCCATGTTCATGGTCGACCTGGCCGTGCCGCGCGACATCGAGCCCGAGGTCAAGGCGCTGGAGGACGTGTACCTCTACACCGTCGACGACCTGGCCCACGTAGTGCGCCAGGGCGAAGCCAGCCGCCAGGCGGCCGTGGCGCAGGCCGAGACCATCATCGATGCCGGCGTGCAGAGCTTCATGCACTGGCTGGACCAGCGCGGTACCGTGCCGCTGATCCAGCAGCTCAACGCCCAGGCCGAAGACTGGCGCAGCGCCGAACTGGCGCGCGCCCGCAGGCTGCTGGCCAAGGGCGAGCCGGTCGACGCCGTACTCGAGGCCCTGGCGCGCGGCCTCACGCAGAAGATGCTGCACGGCACCCTCGCCGAGCTGCATGCCGGCGATGCCGAAGCGCGTCAGCAGACCGCACAGGCCGTCTCGCGCCTGTTCCTGCGCAAAGAGCGTTAGCGAAGCAGGTACGAACCCGGACTTCCGGACGCGAAGAGCGCGAAGGTTTCGCGAAAGTCGCCAAAGGAAGACCTGAAATCCTTTTTTCAAGGTTTTCTTTTCGCGTCCTTCGCGAAACCTTCGCGGCCTTCGCGTTCTGTTCCGATCCCCATCCCGATGAAACCCTTCCTCCGCCACCAGCTCGCCCGCCACGCCCAGCGCCTCGAGGAACTCGACTTCCTGCTCTCGCGCGAGGACGTGATGGGCGACATGGCCAAGTACCGGCCGCTGGCCAAGGAGCACGCCGAAGTCACGGCCGTGGCCGGCCGCTGGGCGCGCTACCAGCAGCGCGAGGCCGACCTCGCCGGCGCGCGCGAGATGCTGGAGGACGCCGACATGGCCGAGATGGCCCGCGAGGAAATCGCCGCCGCCGAGGCCGAGCTGCTGCAACTCGAAGACGAACTGCAGCGCCTGCTGCTGCCCAAGGACCCGGACGACGCGCGCAACGCCTTCGTCGAGATCCGCGCGGGCACGGGCGGCGACGAATCCGCCCTCTTTGCCGGCGACCTCACGCGCATGTACACGCGCCACGCCGCCAACCGCGGCTGGAAGGTGGAGGTGATGAGCGAGTCGCCCAACGAGATCGGCGGCTACAAGGAGATCGTGCTGCGCGTCGAAGGCGACGATGTCTACGGCCAGCTGCGCTTCGAATCGGGCGGCCACCGCGTGCAGCGCGTGCCGGCCACCGAGACGCAGGGCCGCATCCACACCAGCGCCTGCACCGTGGCCGTGATGCCCGAGCCCGACGAGGCGCAGGCCATCACGCTGAACCCGGCCGACCTGCGCATCGACACCTTCCGCGCCAGCGGCGCGGGCGGCCAGCACATCAACAAGACCGACTCGGCCGTGCGCGTGGTGCACCTGCCCACCGGCATCGTGGCCGAATGCCAGGACGGGCGCAGCCAGCACGCCAACAAGGCGCAGGCGCTGCGCGTGCTGCAGGCCCGGCTGCAGGACAAGGAGCGCAGCGAGCGCGCCGCCAGGGAGGCCGCCACCCGCAAGGGCCTGATCGGCAGCGGCGACCGCAGCGACCGCATCCGCACCTACAACTTCCCGCAGGGACGGCTCACCGACCACCGCATCAACCTCACGCTCTACAAGCTGGCCACCATCATGGAGGGCGACCTGACGGAGGTGCTGGCCGCGCTGCGCGCCGCGCGCGAAGCCGAGCAGCTGGCGGAGCTGGAAGAGGCGACGGCCTGATGGCGGATTTGCCGGACTTTCAAGCCAAATCGGCCTCCAGCGCCCGTGGAACGGGCGCGAGCAGCTATGGAAACGATAGCAATTCATTGACCCCGACGCTGGCGCAGGCCCTGCGCGACGCCGCGGTGCGTGGCCTGGACCGGCTCGACGCCCAGATCCTGCTGCTGCACGCCCTCGGCCGCCCGGGCCACGAGCGCGCGTGGCTGCTGGCGCACGACACCGATTCCCTGTCCGAGGGCGCCGCAGCGACGTTTGCCGCGCTGTGCCAACGCCGCGTGGCCGGCGAGCCAGTCGCCTACCTGCTCGGCGAAAAGGAATTCCACGGCCTTGCGCTGGCGGTCGACCCGCGTGTGCTGGTGCCGCGGCCCGACACCGAGACGCTGGTCGAGTGGGCGCTGGACTGCCTGAAGGACGTGGCGGCGCCCGCCGTGCTGGACCTGGGCACCGGCAGCGGCGCCATCGCGCTGGCGCTGCAGCAGGCGCGGCCCGACACACAGGTCGACGCCGTCGACGCCAGCGCCGATGCGCTGGCCGTGGCGCGAGCCAACGCGGAACGCCTGGGCCTGCCGGTTCGTTTTCGGCAAGCCGACTGGCTGGATGGCGCCGGAAGCGCCCGGCCCGGCGGCTACGCGCTCATCGCCAGCAACCCGCCCTACATCGCCGAGGGCGACGCCCACCTGCCCGCGCTGCGCCACGAGCCCGCCGGCGCCCTGGTCAGCGGCGCCGACGGTCTCCGGGACATCCGCCGCATCGTGGCCGACGCGCCGGCGCACCTCGCCGAGGGCGGCTGGCTGCTGCTGGAGCACGGCCACGACCAGGCGCCAGCGGTGCGCGCGCTGCTGGCCGAACGGGGTTTTGCGCAGGTACAAAGCCGCGACGACCTGGCCGGCATCGCCCGCTGTTCCGGCGGGGTCTGGCGCGCAGTGAAATAATCCGCCCCAGGCTTTCATCCCGCCATTCCAGCCCCACCTCCACGACGAAGGAATCCACCATGAGCGACGCCCAGCAACGCATCGACGAACTCGTCAAGACCAACGAAGTCCTGCTCTTCATGAAGGGCACGGCCAGCTTCCCGATGTGCGGCTTCTCCGGCCGCGCGATCCAGATCCTCAAGGCCTGCGGCGTCGACCCCAAGGCCGTGAAGACCGTCAACGTGCTGGAAGACCCCGAGATCCGCGCCGGCATCAAGGACTACAGCCAGTGGCCCACGATCCCGCAGCTGTACGTCAAGGGAGAGTTCATCGGCGGCTCGGACATCATGATGGAGATGTACGAGTCGGGCGAGCTCCAGCAGGTGCTCGCGCAACCCGCGTAAGGCCGCCGAAGGCATGGCGCACCACGATCACCCCCACGATCACGACGACCATGCCGAGCCGGCGTGGAAACACGACGGCGTCCGGGTCATCCCCGGCAACCAGCTCGACACCCACACGGCCCAGACGCCCGGCATGAACCGGGCCGCGGCCATCAACTTCGCCCGCGTGGGCGCCCAGAAGCTCTGGGCCGGCACCGTGACCATCCATGCCAACGCCAAGACCGGCGCCCACCACCACGGGCACCTGGAGTCGGTGATCTACGTGGTGCGCGGCAAGGCCCGCATGCGCTGGGGCGAGCAGCTCGAGTTCACGGCCGAGGCCGGCCCGGGCGACTTCATCTACGTGCCGCCCTACGTGCCGCACCAGGAGATCAACGCCAGCGCCACCGAGCCGCTCGAGTGCGTGCTGTGCCGCAGCGACGGCGAGGCGGTGGCCGTCAACATCGACATCGAACCGGCCGAGAAGCCGGAAACGGTGCTGTGGGTGGACCCGACGCACCCGACCGGCGGGGTCTGAGCGCCGCAGCGGCGCTCGGGTCAGCAGTGGGCGCCGGCGCTCACTTGCAGAACGCCTCGGCAAAGGCGACCAGCTTCCTGCCGTCCTCGTCCACGAAGACCTTGGCCGGCGACAGGCCGACATAGCGCCCGCCCTCGTGCGGGCGCGCCTCGTTGACTTGCACACCCACCAACGCGCCCGAGGGCACGTAGCGGCACTCCATCTGCGTCGCACATTCGCCCACCGGGCCCGTGGGCAGTGCAAGCACGCCCTCGAAGTCGTTGGCCGCCACCAGTTCCAGAAGCTTCGTCTGGTGCTCGCGCTTGTAGTGGCGAAGGCCATGCTTCTGCGATTCACCGGTCTCGACATGCTTGAGCATGAGCACGAACTTGCGCTTGAAGAGCTGCAGCTCATTCATCAGCAGTTCGAACAAGTCGCCATACTCGCCCGGGGCCACTTCTTTCGACACGGACTTGGGTTGCATCTGACTGCGATCCTTTGAGTTCTTGGGAGCGGGTAATCTAGCGGCTTTTGCGGCCCTCCCGCGCGCCCCTGCGTGGCCTGGGCATGCGGCCGTCGCCGCCGTGCCATGAGCCTGATCCAGAGCCTGTTCCTCATCGTCGCCCTCATCGCGACCAGCGCCTTCTTCTCGCTGGCCGAGATTTCGCTGGCCGCCTCGCGCCGCCTGCGGCTGCGGCAGATGGCCGACGAAGGCGATGCGCGCGCCGAGAAGGTGCTGCGCTTCCAGGAGCTGCCGGGCCGCTACTTCACGGTGGTGCAGATCGGCCTGAACGCCGTGGCCATCCTCGGCGGCGTGGTCGGTGAAGGCGCGCTGTCCCCCTACTTCGCGCAGTTCTTCGCGCTGTGGTTCAGCGACGAGATGGCGCAGCGCCTGGCCTTCGCAGCGTCCTTCGTCAGCATCATCGCGGTGTTCCTGGTGTTCGCCGACCTGTTCCCCAAGCGGCTGGGCATGAACGACCCCGAGCGCCTGGCGATGCGCCTCGCGGCGCCGATGCAGTTCTTCATCACGCTGCTGGGCCCGCTGGTGTGGCTGTTCATGCGCTGCACCGACGGCCTGTTCAAGCTGCTGGGCCTGCCCAGCCAGCGCGACGACAAGATCACCTCGGCCGACATCCTGGCCATGACCGAGGCCGGCGCGCAGGCCGGCGTGCTGGCGGTGCGCGAGCAGCAGGTGATCGCCAACGTGTTTGAGCTCGACACGCGCCTGGTCAGCAGCGTAATGACCAGCCGCGACCGCATCGTCTGGCTGCACAAGGACGACACCGAAACGGTGCTGCGCGCGCGCATCGTGGCCGAGCCCTTCTCGGCCTACCCGGTGTGCGAGGGCGACATCGACCATGTGCTGGGCTACGTCGACGCCAAGGAAATGTTCCACCGCGTGCTGTCGGGCCAGCCCCTGGTGTTTGGCCCCCCCCAGGGCCGGCCTTCGTCCGGCCCGCCCCCCGAGGGGGTTCGGAAAGCTTGGGGCGGCCCGGCGCTTCCCGACGACAAGGGCCTGTCGCTGCACAAGGCGCTGGTGATCCCCGACCGGCTGACGCTGACCGAGGTGCTGGAGCAGTTCCGCCAGGCCGGCGAGGATTTCGCGATCGTGGTCAACGAATACAGCCTGGTGGTGGGCGTCATCACGCTCAACGACGTGATGAGCACGGTCATGGGCGACCTGGTGCCGCCGTCGGACGACGAGCCGCAGATCGTGCGGCGCGACGAAAACTCCTGGCTCATCGACGGCGTGACGCCGATCCAGGACGTGCAGCGAGCGATCGACATCGACGAACTGCCGCACGCCGACGAGTACGAGACGCTGGCCGGCTTCCTCATGGTGATGCTGCGCCGCGTGCCCAAGCGCACCGACTGCGTGAGCTGGGGCGGCTTCACCTTCGAGGTGATGGACGTGGACAGCCACCGCATCGACCAGGTGATGGTCACGCGCGGCGGCCCCGCGACGGCGAAGGTCGCACCCTGAGTTTTACGAACGTTTTGTGCCCGAAACGCCCGCGGGACGGGCGCAGGCAGCTATCAATTCAGGAGCACTTCAAACCGGCGCGACCGCGGTGGGCGCCCGGTCGTCGAACACGTAGTTGCGCTGATTAGCGAGCACCGCGTTCGGGTACGGCGCCCGGCCGCGGCTGCCGTTGTAGCGGCCCAGGGTCATGAACAGGTCGCCACGCTCGCGGTCGAGGTAGTGGCGCAGGATCACGCAGCCGAAGCGCAGGTTGGTCTGCATGTGGAACAGCTTGCCAGCGTCGCCGTCGCCGATCACACGCGTCCAGAAGGGCATCACCTGCATCAACCCGCGCGCGCCGGCGCTGGAGACGGCGAACTTGCGGAAGTTGCTCTCGACCTGGATCAGGCCGAGCACCATGCTTACTTCCAGGCCGGAGCGACGCGCCTCGTACCAGATGGTCTGCAGCAGCTCGATGCGCTCCTGCCGGTCGGGCACCTTGCGACGGATGCGGTCACCCATGGCGCCCAGCCAGCGCAGGTAACGCAGGCGCGATTCGGTGTCGTTGAACTCGGGCACCGGCGGCGCCGTGTTGTGGATCGCGGCCGAAAGCGCGGTGCGCGCCGAATCGATCAGCGGCTCCTCGATCTGCGCGCCGGCCCAGGCGGCGCAGGGCCACGCCAGCGCGGCGGGCGCGCCGGCCGCGGCCAGCAGCAGGCCCCGGCGCGACAGGCCCGGCGTCACGCTCATTGGAGTACCTTCGGCTTCGCCTGCGGTGCGAGCCCCTTCGGAGCGGCCGGGCGGGGGCTC
>NZ_CABFMN010000020.1 GCF_901875635.1 Xylophilus ampelinus
ATATGTCGAGCCTACCAGAATCATCGAAATAACGAAGGACTTCCTGTCTACATAACCATTCACTTCACATAGTTCGGCCTCGCCGATCTCGGTTTGGGCTTCCCGGAGATGGGCTTCTTCTGCCTCGACGAGCTCGCGGAAATCCGCGGGCACCTGCGACTGCCGATCGAGCAGGACACGGGCTTCCGCGCGACGCGGACCGTCAGCGCCTACGCGGCCGTCGCCCGGGCGGCCGGTCGAATCCAGGCCTGAGCAGATCGTCCAGCGCCGCCGGCTACGCCGGCGGCTTTCTCTCGTGCCTTCTTCAGCGGACCGCGTTCGCGTTGCGTGCAGCCCAGACCGGACCGACTCGCCTTCGGCCTCGTGCTGGACAGGGGTGGGGGAGGGGGCTTGCCTGTGTGTCTTCTCGATACCACGCGGTTCTCGCGTTCAAGGCCCTGCGCGCGCTGCGCGTGCTCGGCACCTGCGGTGCGCCTGTGGCGGCCTTGAGCGCTGCGCTGCCGCGTGGACCAGGGGCGACGCAGGCAATCCCGCCTGTGCCATTTGGAGTCCACCATGACTTTCGCCTCTTCACTTTCCTCGCCCTCGTCCTCGCATGCCTGGGCCGCCCGGTCCTCGCTTTCGCTGCAGGATGTCGCTCGCCTGGCGCCCGCAGCCTTCGCCGATCAGGCCGCCGACACGACAGGATCCCGCTACGTCTTCATCAGCACGCGCGACATCCTCTCGGCGCTCATGGACGCCGGGTTCGCACCGACCGGCGCCGTGCAGACGCGCTCACGCGCGGGGCAGGGCGCTCACGCACGGCACATGTTGCGCTTCCAGCCGGTGGTCGACCTCCTCTCGCTGGACGACGTGCTGGGCGAGATCGTGCTCATCAACTCGCACGACGGGCGCAGCGCCTACCAGCTGCGGGCCGGGCTCTACCGGCCCGTGTGCACCAACGGCCTGCTGACGGCGATCGGGGACTTCGGGCTTGTACACGTGGGCCATCGCGGCAACGTCGTCGCCAACGTGGTCGAGGCGGCGCAACGCATCACGCGCGACTTCTCACGCGTGGGGGATGCCGTCGAGGCGATGCGCACCACCACGTTGACCGAGGGCCAGCAGCTGGAATTCGCACGCGATGCGCTGGCCGTACGGTTCCCGGGCGTCGTGCAACCGCCCGTGCAGCCTGCACAACTGCTCGAGCGTCGCCGGATGGCCGATGTGGGCGCCGATGTGTGGCGGACGTTCAATGCCGTGCAGGAGCACGTGCTGCGCGGCGGAGTCAGCGGCCGTACGGCCCAAGGTCGCGTCATGCACACGCGTGGCATCCGCGCGATTCGAGAAAACGTTCGTCTCAATTCCGCGCTCTGGCAGGCCGCGTTGCGCCGCATCGGCCGTTGACGCCATCGGGGGGCTGGCACCGCCAGCGCCCCATTTTTCTGCCGGCTATGCGCGACCCGGCGCAAGCGTGCAAAAGCGGTGACTTTGGAGGTCGTCAGCCAAGAGGTTCAGAATGCGCGTCCATGACGAACATCGCATCCGCCCTGAAGGCCGAGATCGCGCGCGTTGCGCGCAAGGAAATCCGTGGCGAAATCGAAGGCTTGAAAAAAGCCAGCGCCCAGCACCGCACGGTCATCGCGCAGCTGAGACGCGAACTGGCCGTGCTGCAGAAAGCCCTCAAGGAGGGCCAGCGCTTGGCCGCTGCTCAGGCCCGCGCGGCGGGCCGCGCGTCGTCGAGTACCCAGCCGGTCGGCAGCATCGAGGACGATGGCACGCCGCGGCGCTTCAGCGCCAAGCGCCTGGCGGCCCATCGCACCAAGCTCGGGCTCTCGGCCGCCGACTACGGAAAACTCGTCAGCATCAGCGGTGCGACCATCTACAACTGGGAGCAGGGCAAGACCCGTCCTTCGCCTGAACAGGTTCAGGCGCTGGGCCTCGTGAAGCTCATGAGCCCGACGGTCATCAAGGCGCGTGTGGCCGAGTTGGGTTCGTCGTCGCCTGAATGACGCGATGCCTGCCGGCTGCTGTCATCAGCAGCTGAGCGACGGGTTCAGGAGCTCGACGCCGGCGCCCTTGCACTTGATCCACGGGCCACCGGGGTGGCCCGTGCCATCCCACTCGGCCAGCGCGACCTCGGCGTCGCCAGCGTGCTCGTAGCAGTAGCGCAGCGAGTAGCCGATGGGGTCGATGCCGACGAGCAGCGCCGTCGTGAAAGCGAAATCCTTGATGGCGCAGACCAGGTCGTTGCGCATGGCGATCTCGCGGTAGCCCTGCGCTTCAAGCAGGGCGCGGCCGGCGGGGCTGAGATCCGGTGAAGGTGGTGTTCTGTGCCTGGTGTGGCGGGTCATCGTTGGGATCGTCATGAATCACCGGCCTCGTCGCCGCTGGTGCATGCACCAGCGGTGCTGCGCAACTTCTCGAGTACCTCGGCGTAGTTGTCGTGCAGTGCGGGCCAGTCCGGTCCGGATTCCAGCCGGGCGGCGTCCAGGCGACCTTGCAGGATGCCCAGCCGTACGCTGGGGTGAGCATGGCCCACGCTCGCGAGCCACCCTGCGCAATGGACCTCTGCGCCTACCTTCGACTGATGGCAAGCGAACATCGGCGCGCCGAAGTCGGGCCCTCGACCGCGATGGTCGGGGCAGGTCGCGGCCAGTTTCTCCGCCAGCGTCAGGCTGAAGTGGGGGATGTCCTGCGCGTCCTGATCCACGCGCCAAGGACAACTCGCGCAAGGTGGGCGGGGCGGCTTGGGCGCATTCATGTGCCCATTGTCGCGGAGGGACCGCGCGCCTACGTGGGGTGGTGGCGCGTCGCGCGCTCAGTCCTCGTCCGGTCCGTCGGGATCGCTCGGGTGCGTCAGGCGGGTGTTGGCATGTCGCAAATTCGCCAGCGTTCGCGCCTCCTCGGCCTCGCGCAGGCTGCGCGCCGCGCGCCTGGCCACGTAGCCTGCGAAAAGGTTGTCGATCTCCTGGAGCCACCCGTCGGAGGGTGCGGGGCCGTCACTCTGGTTGACTGCCGGTGTGGGCATCGGCACGTTGACGCCGACGCGCGCAAGGATGTCGGCTTTCTGAAAGCTGCTGAGCATGGTGCTGTCGCTTGACTGTCTCTGTGTTCGTGTCTCTGTCTTTGTTTGCCGGGCAGCCTAGGACTCCGGGACTCGGCGCGCTATCGGCGAAGGCGCCGATTTGCTGTCTTTCGGTGCACCCGCCTGTCGTGACGCGGCCAAGCAGGGGTCGTCATCCTGGCACGCAGTTGTGACAGTGGCCGTCTCTCCCGCTCGCATCGACGGATCTCGCGTCATCGCGGTCCGTTCAAGGGCACTGGAGGCTGGACGGGCCTGCCACCTGTTGCTTGCGGTTCCCGGGACCGCCTCTTGTCCGACGCCTGGCTGCGGGCCTTACGGCCGCAAGGGTTCGGCTGCGCCCCCGTCCTCACCCGGTCCCTCCGCGGTGCGTCGGGCTGCGGCTTCCGGGCGGGCCCTGGCGGTCGCGCAGTCCTCGCCTCAAAGGCGCCGAGGCGGCTCCGCGGGAGCCGTCCGCTCCACCATCAGAGGCAGGTTCAACATGCATCCCTTCCACGATCCGCACAGCTTCGACCCGTCGCGCGCGACTAGCGAGCGCGCAGAGCCGCAGACGCCGTGCACCGACAGGTCCTGGCGGTACGCCCTGAGCGCTGACCGGCAGTGGGCGCTGGTTTGCGACGCCGAAGGCCGCAACCTGGCGGAGATCCATCGGCCTGCGGTGACGACCGGTCCGTTCGGCCGTACCAGGACGTTCGAAGAGGTCGTTGGTCTGATGGCTGCCGGCCCGGATCTGGTCGACTTGCTGGATGGCCTCGCTCGGTCCGGACAGCTGTCTGCCGATGCGCAATCGCAAGTGCACGCGCTGCTGTTGTGCATGCGTCGGCCCGAATGACTCAGTCGCTCGTTTCGCTGTCGTACGGTCCCGGTGAGGTGGGGGCCTGCGGCGGGGCCGTCTGGCCCGCCGGAGCAGGCGGGCGGGCCAGGCTTCGGCGCAACGCTTCGGCGAGGCGCATCGCCTGGCCGTGCTTCGGCGTGTCGGCCAGTGCCAGGTCGATCTCTCGACGCAGGATGCGGCCGCACAGTTCGCGCAGGCGCCGGTACTGCGTGTACTCGGCCTCGCTGAATTCGCCCTGCCCTCGGTGCACGATCTTCGAGCGCAGCTTGTAGATCGCCTTGAACTCTTTGGTGAGCGCCTCCCGCTCGCGTGCCGAGGACGCGATCAGATAGGCGCATCGGGTTGACAGCATGCCCGTGATGCCATCACCCTCTTCCGTGCCCAGCAGCACCTCGGTGCAGATCGCGAGCTGCATGAAGCCCATCGCTGCATCCCTGTTCGCCCGGCTGTCGAAGAGCCAGCGGCCCGCGAGCATGAGCTGCGGCGCGTCCTGGCTGAGGTCGGGGGTGGCGACCACCGTGCGCAGGTGCGCCTCCAGGCTCGCGTGGGCCCCGCTGGCGATCTGCAACTTCTTCACGACCTCGCTCGCGCTGTCGTCCAGGTATTCGACATCCAGTGGCTGCAGTCCGTCCGGGTCTCGTCGCGAGATGTGCGCCTGCTCCAGCGGCGCCCGAAAGAACAGCCCGACCAGCGCAAAGAGCTCGATGCCCAGGCCCAGTCCGACGAACGCCTTGAAGAGCGTCTTGAAGCGCTCGTGCGACGGGGTCGGGTAGTGGAGCGAGATGAAGCCTTCGACCGCGATGTAGAGGACCGTGCGCGGTCGGGTCAGGGGTGCGGGGGCGGGATCTAGCAGGCCGCCCTGGGCCGCGCCTGATGGCACGGGTGGCATCAGTGCGCCGAGCAGGCCCGGCGGACCTTCCGCCGGCACGGTTCCCGGCGCAGGCGGGGGGAACATCGGCGTTCCGGCGTGCCAGGAGCCCACGACAGCGACCTGGGCGCCGAGCACCTGGTCGACGCCCTGCGTGCGCAGGGCCGTAGTCAATGCTTCGGGCAGCTCGATCGCGATCAGATACGCGCGCGGCAGCGCCTCGATCAAGGACACGAGCCGCTCGGCCAGCGCCGCGGCGTCAGCAAACGGATTCAGGTCGCACAGGTATTGCGCCGCCGTACGCACCCGCGGGTCGATCGCAGAGATTTCCTGAAAGATCGTGCCGAGGATCAGTGCCGCGAAGGGACGGCGACCGACCCACGTCTCCACCTGCTTGCCGACCTCAGCTCCGGCGGCGAGCAGCGGCGGCGCGCACTCGGCGTCCAATGCGAAGACCGTGCCCACGTCCAGGAACCCGCCCTCGCTCAATCGGACCTTGGGCAGCGCGTTGCGCAGCAATCCGATCAGCTTCTTTCGCAGGCGCTCATCCAGTTTCATGGTCGGTCCTTGATGCGGTGATTGAAAGCGGCGCGAGTCCCCGGACTCGGTGCCTCGTCCACGTTGCGACCCGCATGCGGCGCTTGCGTCGCAACGTGCGCATGTCAGTTCCGGCGCTCCGGGCCGACGAAAAGGTGACGCGAGCTCCACGTCTGGAAGCGTCCGAGCGCGCGATGCAGCGTGCCCCCGGCGCGTCGCAGCTGGACCAGGTCCGCGTGCACATCCCGGTAGTTGTAGATCATCAGGAACGCCAGAAACAACACGCCCATGCCGGTGGTCGCCATCGTGAGAGCGCCCCGTGCGCTCCAGCTCCCCCACCCGGCAGCCCAGCCGTACGCCGCGAGGGTCACGAGGACCGCGGCCGCCGCGACGAAGGACTTGGCCATGCCGATCACGAAGAGGTCCACGGCGGTGCCGACGAACACCGGTGCCGAGGCACATCCCAACGGGCCGCTGAATGTGATGTGGTTGAGCACCTGTGGTCCAACCACCAGCAGGAACAGCCCGCCGAAGACATTCACCGCGCCATCCAGGTCGAGCATGACTTTCAGCAGCCGCTGCAGGTAGGCCCCGATTTGGCCCTGGAAGGCCCCTTGGTCGTCGATCGCACCGGTGCTGCGCGCCCAGAGCGCGATCAGGACCGTGGCGATGGCGGTGAGCCAGAAAAAGAAGCCCATCAAACGGATGTCCCCGCCATGTCGGGGCGCCAGGCGCAGACCCATGTAGCGAATCAGGAGGAGGGCGATGGCGTTGGCACCGATCAGGAGTGCTATGGCGAGGAAGGGGGACAGGATGTCGGGCATGGGAATGGATTCTGGATGGCGGCAGCGAATCATGGCGTCTCCCCGGCGCTGCCGGGGCCGGGCTGCTCCAGGTTCGCGCATTCGCGCTCATCCCCTGCGGGGACGGCCTGCGGCCGCCTTGCGCATCCCTGACGCAGGGCCTGCGGCCCTCGGACTGCGTCCTCACCCTCCGTCGATCAGACCCGCCCCTGGCGGGTGAGGGCGCTCGCCGCGCGGCGGTTCCGGTGCGCCACGGTCCAGCGCTGTGCGGTGCTGCCGTCTTCCTG
>NZ_CABFMN010000021.1 GCF_901875635.1 Xylophilus ampelinus
GGCCTCGGGAGCGGCCACCGGCACGCGCGCATCGGCCACCGGCACGTCCACCGCCGGCTCCTCGGGTGCCGGGCGCGCGGTGGGCAGCCAGACCTTGACGCCCATCTCCTCCAGCATCGCGCGCTGGCGTGCGTCGAGCACCAGACTCATGGCCGGCCCTCGTGTTCCACGCAGGGCGATGGCCGGGTGTTTCGAAACAGCAGTGCACGGTTCATCGCCGCAACGCTCCCCAGGCACTGGCCTGTTCGTTCAGGCGCAGGCTCATGACGATGGCGTCTTCGCGCCGGCCGCCCGACGCGGGGTAGTAGGCCTTGCGCACGCCGACGCGGCGAAAACCTTGGCGCAGGTAGACGTCCTGCGCGCGCTCGTTGCTCGTGCGCACCTCCAGCCACAGCCATTGCGCGCGCTGGCCGCGCGCCCAGCCGCCCAGGGCCTCGAGCATCAGCGGCGCCCAGCCCTGGCGCTGGAAGGCCGGCGCCACGGTGATGTTGAGCAGATGCACCTCGTCCACGCCCTGCATGGCGACGAAGTAGCCGAGCAACGCTTCGGGCTGGCCTGCCGAACCGCCGCCGGTGAGGCACTGGCAGTGATAGCCGGCATGCAGCGAATCGATGAAGTTGCCGCGCGTCCACGGGTGCGAGTAGGCCTGCTGCTCGACCGCGACCACCGCGTCCACGTGGGCGACGGTCATCGGCTCGAGCCGGGCTTCGCGGGCGTCGAGAACTGCACTCATCCCAGCCCCCTCGCCCGGCGCTGCGTGTCCTCGCTGCCCCCAAGGGGCGCGCGAGCCTGCCAGGACCGGTCCAGCGCTGCACTCATGGACGAACAGCCTGCGCTTCCTTGGCCGCGGCGCGTTCGGCCGTGGTCTGCGCCACCTTGTCGCGGACGTAGAGCGGCCAGGCGCGATCGGCCGGCACGGCCGCGCCCGCGGCCAGCAAGCTCGGCGCCAGGCGCAGCATGGCGGCCGCAGTGGGCAGCGCCTCCTGGCGCGGCACGCCGGCAGGCAGGCGTTCGCCATACGCGGCGAAGGCGTTGCCGGCGAGCGTCCAGCCGGGCGGCACGACGACGTCCTCGGGTGCCATCAGGCGCGCTTCGCCGGCGGCATCGCCCAGCGGATGCGGTGTGCCATCGAAGGCGAAGGCGGCGGTGTAGACCTCGTCCATGCGGGCATCGAGCACGGCGACGATGCGCGTGGCGCCGCCGAGCAGGCGGGCCTCTTCGGCCACCGCGTGCAGCGTGTCGACCGGCAGCACCGGCAGGCCGGCGCCATAGGCCAGCCCCTGCGCCACCGAGCAGGCGGTGCGCAGGCCGGTGAAGGAGCCCGGCCCGCGGCCGAAGCAGATGGCGTCGAGCTCGCGCAGCGCGAGGCCCGCCTCGGCCAGCAGCGCCTGCACCAGCGGGATCAGCGTGGCCGAGGCCTGCGCGCCGCCGGGCGCCTGGCGCGACCACACCGCATCGCCACGGCGCACGCCGACGCAGAGCTGGTCGGTGCTGGTGTCGAAGGCCAGCAGCTTAGGCATCAAATCGGCCTCCAGCACCCACCGGTATTGCGCTGACAGCTACTTTTTTGATAGCAGATCGCTGCACGCCGAACAGAATGCCGGCCGTCACCAGCGCCAGCCCGGCGACCAGCGTCCAGTGCATCGGCTCGCCCAGGAAAAGCACCGCGCCCAGCGCTGACAGGCCCGGCACCAGCGCCGTGATCATGGTGGAGCGCACCGGGCCGAAGTAGCCGATCATTTTGGTGAAGGTGATGCCCGAGACGACCACCGAGCCCACGCCCTGGAACACCATCTGGAAGGCGATCTCGCCCCAGGGTGCGGCAGGCAGCCGGCTGTGCACCATGCCCGCCCCGGCCAGCAGCGCGTAGACCGGCACGTAGGTCATCAGCGCGAAGACGGTGATCGCGATGGTGGTGCGCACCGCATCGAGCCCGTGGCGGCGCACGACGACGCTGTAGCAGGCCCAGCAGAAGGCCGCGCTCATGAAGAGCAGGTCGCCCTTCCACACTTCGCCGCCCTCGAAGGCGTGCAACAGGCTGCGGCCGCCGACCAGCAGGTCGCCGAGCACGATGAGCGCCAGCCCCGCCGCGCGCATCGGGGTGATGCGGTCGCCCAGCACCAGCGCAGCCAGCAACGCCGTCCACAGCGGCAGGCTGCCGGGCAGCAGCACCGAGGCGTGCGCCGCCGGCGCGAAGAAGAAGCCGCTGTACGCCAGCACGGCGTAGGCGACGCCGCCGAAGATCCCGGCCAGCGCGCTCAGGCGCAACGACAGCGGCGAGAGGCCGAAGAGCGAGCCGCGTTCCGAGGCTGCGGCCCGGCGCTGCTGCGCCACCAGCCAGGCGCCCCAGGGCACCAGGATCAGGCTCGCGCCCACGATGCGCGCCACTGCGATGTCCAGCGGGCTCAGCGAGCGGGCCGCCGAGGCACGCGCCACGATGATGAAGCCCGTCCACACCAACACCGTGATCGCGGCCGCGGCGATGCCCACGGCCCGGGGCGACGGGCGGAAGGTCGAGGGCGCGGCGGCGGGCATCGGGGCATTATCGAGGGCGCCCTCCGCCACTGCCCGGGGCGGGACATCTCGGCCGACGTGCGGCTGTCATCATGCAGCCCCATGGGCCCCACGGATGCACGGTTGCGCCAGGCGATCACGACGCTTCTGGCAGCGCGCGAGCCGCCGGCCACGATCTGCCCGTCCGAAGTCGCTCGCGCCGCCGCACCGGATGCCTGGCGTCCGCTCATGCCACGGGTGCGCGAACTCGCCTTCGCCATGGCACGCGAGGGGCGGATCGAAGTCCGGCAGAAGGGCCGCCCGGTGCCACCCGACCCGCCGCCGCGCGGGCCGATCCGGCTCGGGCACGCGCTGCCGGCCGCGACGCGGGAAGAAAGCCACCCGACCACGCCCGACGGGCGCTACCTGGTCGTGCGCGGGCGGCTCTGGCGCAAGGCCGATCCGGGCCTGCCCGACGACCTGCGGCAATCGCTCGTCCACGCGCTGATGGATGCGCGGCGCGCGCTCGCCCGGCCGCTGTCTCCGACCGAGCGCCGCGCGGCCCGCGACGAGGTCGACCGCGTCAAGCAGGCGCTGGGCGAGCGCGGGCCCGTGTGGTGGACCGACGGCGCGCCGGACTTCAACCGCAGGATGGCGAAGAACACGCCGTACCGCGACTGGTTCGACGCGCTCGACCGCTGATCGCCGCCGCGACGGGTCAAGCCACCACCAGCACCGCCCCCGCCTTGCGCAACGGCGCCAGCTGGGCCCTGGACGCTTCGGACGCCACCAGCACGGTCGCCCCCGCATCGAGCGGGGCGATGACGTACGGCGACGCGGCGCCGAGCTTCTCGGACGAGGCCATGACGACCGTGTCGCCGGCGGCAGCCATGAGCGCGCGCTTGACGGCGGCCTCTTCCATGTCGGCCGTGCTGAGGCCGGCCTGGGCGTGCACGCCCGTCACGCCCATGAAGTACAGGTCGGCATGGATGCGCGCGATGGCCTCGACCGCGGCCGCGCCCACGGCGACCACCGAGTGCTTGAACAGCCGCCCGCCGATGAGCACCACCTCGACGCCGGGGTGCTCCACCAGCTCGACCGCCACCGAGGGGCTGTGGGTGACCACCGTGGCGCGCAGCGCCGGCGGCAGGTGGCGCGCCAGCTGCACGGCGGTGGTGCCGCCATCGACGAACACCACCTGCCCCGGCTGCACCATGGCCGCGGCGGCGCGGCCGATGGCGACTTTTTCCTGCGGCGCCAGGCGCTGGCGGCCGGCGAAGTCGGCCTCGGCCGGCGCCACGGGCAGCGCACCACCGTGCACGCGCTGGAGGCGGCCCTGGGCGGCAAGCTCGCGCAGGTCGCGCCGGATGGTGTCTTCCGACAGGCCGAGCGATTCGCTCAACACCTTGGCCACGACCTGGCCGTCGCGCCGGAGCGCGTCGAGGATGTGCTGCTGGCGCTGGCGGGTGAGCATGGGGCGATGGTAGCCGGCCCGCGCACGGTTTTGCACGATTTTTCTTGAATCTGCACGAATTGCCGCCTAGCATGCGCGGCATGGCCCACGTCAGCGAACGCGTGCGGGTGCGCGAAGTCACCCTGCTCTCCGACCACTGGTACACGCTCAAGACCACGCGCTTCGACTGGCGCCGCCGCGACGGGCAATGGCAGGAGCAGCACCGCGAGACCTACGACCGCGGCAACGGCGCCGCCCTGCTGCCCTACGACCTGGCGCGTAGAACGGTGCTGCTGGTGCGCCAGTTCCGCTACCCGGCCTTCGTCAATGGGCACGACGACCTGCTGGTCGAGGTGGCGGCCGGGCTGCTGGACGACGAGGCGCCCGAAGTGCGCATCCGCGGCGAAGCCGAGGAAGAGCTGGGGTACCGCCTGGGCGCCGTGCGCAAGGTGTTCGAGGCCTTCATGAGCCCCGGCTCGGTGACCGAGAAGCTGCACTTCTTCGTCGCGCCCTACGACGCGGGCATGCGCATCGGTGACGGCGGCGGCCTGGCCGAGGAGGGCGAGGACATCGAGGTGCTGGAGGTGACGATCGACGATGCGCTGGCGATGGTGGCCGACGGCCGCATCGTCGATGCCAAGACGATCCTGCTGCTGTACCACGCGCAACTGCACCTGTTCGCACCGAGCGTGCCGTAAGGCGGCCGAGGGGGTTTGGATAATCCCCGACCATGCCGCTGCGCCTTCTCACGCTTTCTCGCCGCTCCGCCTTCATTTCCGGCCTGCATGCCATCGCCGCAGGCGCCCTGCTCCTTGGTGCCGCCGCGCAGGCGCAGCAGATGCTTCCGCCCGAGGTCGAAGCCGCCCTGGCGCGCGCCAAGGTGCCGCGCGACGCGGTGACGATGCTGGTGGCCGACGCCGAGGGCCTTCGACCGCCGCGCCTGGCCTGGCGCACGCAGGTGCCGGTCAACCCGGCGTCGATCATGAAGCTGGTGACGACGTATGCCGCGCTCGACCTGCTCGGCCCGGCCTACACCTGGAGCACCCCGGTCTACACCGACGGGCGCGTGATCGACGGCACGCTGCACGGCAACCTCTACATCCAGGGCCGCGGCGACCCGAACCTGGTGGTCGAGCGGCTGTGGCTGCTGCTGCGCCGTGTGCAGGGGCTGGGCATCCGCCAGATCGCGGGCGACATCGTGCTGGACCGCAGCGCCTTCGACACCACGGTGGACGGCGACCCGGCCGCCTTCGACGGCGAGCCGCTGCGGCCGTACAACGCCTCGCCCGATGCGCTGTTGATCAACTTCAAGTCGGTGGTCATGACCTTCACGCCGGGCGTGGGCGGCACCCTGGCGCAGGTGAGCTACGACCCGCCGCTGGCCGGCGTGGCGACGCAGGCGACGGTGCCGCTGACGGCCGGCGAATGCGGCGACTGGCGCGGCGGCCTGCGCGCCGACCTGGCCGACCCGCTGCGCATCGGCTTCGCCGGCGGCCTGCCTGCGGCCTGCGGTGAAAAGACCTGGGCCATCGCGTACGCCGACCCGCGCAGCTATGCATTGCGCGCCGTGGGCGGGATGTGGGCGGAGATGGGCAACACGCTGCGCGGCCAGGTGCGCGAGGGGCCGGTGCCCGTGGGGCTGAAGCCGGCCTTCGAGCTCGAGTCGCCGCCGCTGGCCGAGGTGGTGCGCGACATCAACAAGTACAGCAACAACGTGATGGCGCAGCAGGTGTTCCTCACGCTGGGCCTGCAGCAGCGCAAGCGCGGCAGCTTCGAGGGCGCCCGCGCGGTGGTACGGCAATGGTGGAACGACCGCATCGGCACGGGCGAAGGGCAGCCCGTGCTGGACAACGGCTCGGGGCTGTCGCGCCAGGAGCGCATCAGCGCCGCTGGGCTGGCCAAGATGCTGCAGGTGGCCTGGCGCTCGCCGGCGATGCCGGAGCTGATGGGCTCGATGCCCTCGATCGGTGTCGACGGCACGCTCAAGCGCCGGCAACTGCGCAATGGCGGCTCGGCACATCTGAAGACCGGCACCCTGCGCGATGCCGCCGGCGTGGCCGGCTACGTGGACGGCGCCAGCGGCCGCCGCTGGGTGGTGGTGGCGATCGCCAACGACGCCAATGCGGCTGCGGCGCGGCCGGCTTTCGACGCCCTGGTGGACTGGGCGACGCGGGACCAGCAAGGGGAGCGCTGAGCTCTTTCGGCCGATCGTCACGTTTGTGACGAGTTTGCCTGTCACGCCCGGCTGGCTTGCGCTGGCGGGCGATTGCACTTTGAAATTTTTTTGGGGCTGTCGGTCGGATCGTCCGAGCTTCTTCGGCTGGTCGGCTGGTCAGCTGGTCGGCTGGTGGACTGGCGGGCTGGTCAGCACGAGCGCTGTGGGCCTGAACCCGGCCGGCGGCGCCGGTGTGCGTTCTCCGGCGCTGGCTCGCGCTGACTGGCGT
>NZ_CABFMN010000022.1 GCF_901875635.1 Xylophilus ampelinus
ACCATCGCAAAGTCGGCTTCCACCCCTGGCTCACTTCTCAATCGGCCCGGTGGCTCACTTCTACTTCGGCGCGGACAGTCCGGGTGCAGAACGCCATCGAAATCCAGGAAAAGGACCCGCCTCAACGTCGCGCGGTAGCAGGCGATGGCAGTCTCGTAGTGCTCGGTGCGCTCGCTGTACGCGGTAATGTGATGCTTCCTGCACCAGTCTCGCCAGGCTAGCCGAACCGGCAATGTCGCGAGTCCGAAGTCGGAGACCTCGTAGGACTCGCCGTCGCTGGAACTGAAGGCTTGGCGCGTTGCGTCGAAGTCGCGGATGAGTATTGGTGGAAGCGGTACGCCGCTGCCGTCGTCACGCCCGATGAGGAAGCGGTCGCCGCTCACAAGCTCCACGACGGACCATGCGGAGACAGTCCGTCTCGAGCCGCGACCGAACGGATTGGCCCGAGCATCCAATATGAACTCCTAGGCAGGGCATGGCTCACCCACGTTGTTTCCCACCACGGGGAGGCTGGAGACCGAGATGACCTTCGCCAGTGCGAGCTGTTCGGCTTTATGGAAACAAGCCTGCGCAAGTCGCGGTCGACGTTCGACTCGTCCATGCCCGGAAATTATGACGACAAAATCGTCGCGCGAACGGTGATAGAGGCACTCCAGAAGACAGAATACATTGCTCATGCTTGCACGTTCGGTGCCCGCACGATGATGTCGCGCGCCGTCTGGGGACGCACAGCACACCCTCGAAGTCGATGAAGAGCAATGGCGCAGCTTGCCCGTCGCGACTTGGGCGGTGGCCACTGCCGTTGGCGCGTCGACGCTAGTCATGTAGAACTAGGATGGCGGTGAACTCATGACCGGCGCCTTGCGCGCCCCTTCGGACCTGAAGCTTTCTTGGCAGGGGCCCGTAGGAAGAGCTCCCGCTCAAGCTCTCCACGCGCTTGCGCGACGAGTTCGCCGATAGGAGCAGCTTGGTGACGTCGCGCCAGTACGAGAACCCCAAATCGCCGTCCGCGAGCCCTAGCTCATGCAGTTTCCGAACAGCGATGCCAAGGTCCGGCCAACTACTACCAGGTCCGCCGAACGTAGGCTCATCGTCGAAGTGACTCCGTACCAGCGCGTTGTCGCGTCCGAGGGACAACAAGAATCTGGCGACATCTGATGCAAAGAACGCGTCCGGTACCCCATCAATCACTGGTTGAGGTGCCAGGCAGTGCTGCTGCGCAAAGAGAGGTCTCAGCGATTTTGGAAGGTCGGCGGCGCGGCAATACCCGACGTCGTCCACACTCGACGTCGCCGATGGCATTTCCAGCAGAGCGCTGCTCGGCCACACGGTTGCGGCGCGCTCGAGCATCCGTTGGCCCAGGCGCCACGGGGTCATTGTTGCGCGGCCCCATGCCGGCAACATACCAACCTCGTCTTCCAGTTCCTCGTACATCCGCCAAAGCACAAAGTCGAGTCGCTCGCCCCCGCCAACGAAGAGCTTGATGCAAGCGCGTTCAAGCGTCTTGCGCAAGTCCGACTGTGACCCAGGCTTCATGTTTGCGGCGCTCTGAATGGCCTGTGCGATGCACAGTGGCAGTGGAACAGTTGGGAACTGCTTCAACCTCAATCGGCTCGCAAAGTGGAACGCCAAGTCGTCAGCATCCAGTTCGCATAGAAGCGTCGGCGCAGCAGCGCGCCCGACATTGCGCACACGCCCCTTCAGCAGGAAGGTTTCACCGGATTGGATGCTGTACTCAAGTTCGATTTTGACCATGTGCGTAGTTCAGGAAGGCGGCGCATCGGCCGTCGTTTTGCGCGACTTTGTTGCAGGTCGATGTGAAGCCGCAATGCAGACGAAGCGCCTTCGATTCCATGCGGCATTCGGCGCCTCGCTACACGTCACGACAGCGCCTTGCTGTCGCAGACATCTGAACAACTTATGAGTATCCAAGGAAAGAAGAAGCGGGCCATCCGTACTGGGCCCCCACCGGTCTTGGTCGACGAGGACCCTCTGCTGAGAGTCCTTATCGCGAAGGCAGCAACGCAGGGAAAGCCGCTCAACGCCCTTGCCAAAGAGCTGGGCGTGACGTACAGCCGCCTTGCGCAGTGGCGCCGCGCAAAGACGGCAATGAGGTCAGTGAACCGCTCGGTTCATATGCGCGCCGCGAGCTATCTGGGCATTCCTACCGTCCTGGCGCTTGCACTGGCGGGCGTGGTTCGTCTTGAGGACTTCGTCTTGCCTGCAGCCGAGTCATTGGACGAACGCCTCGGCAAGGACATCGAAGAAATGCGGCACGACCCACTTTTCGCGCCGTTCGTTCCGAGGTCACTCGATTTGGCAGCTTCGGAACTGAAGCTCTTCATCGTGTTCCTGTACCGTCAAGCAAGGGGAACCCCCAGCGCGCCACCTCGCGGGCAGCCCTGGTTGACGGAGTTGCATCAAGCCGCCCTCACACTGCAGGAGTTCAAGTCCGGCGGCTCCAGAACTGCAGGGCCATAGGGCATCCTCTGACGCAGTAGTCCTGATTCGGCGCCCCACTACGGGGCGTCTTTCCCTGGGGCTACATAAAGCCGCACTTCATGTTTGGGCCGCGCGACTTCATGCTTGGACGAACGGACCTCTGTACCCACCACTACGGAGGACCTCGACGCGGCCGCAGGGCCAGGTCGCTGACGTTCTCCATGTCCTTCTAAAGCACTGGCGCGCATCTAAAGCCGCTGATTTGCACCACCGTGCACTACACGTGACATCACCAACTTTGTACCGATGTCATGCCTACGTCCCTGACCGACACCATTCCCTGTGAGCAGCGCGACTGCACCATCCAGCACCCTGGCATCGTTCAACCGCTGACACGGCTCGAGGTCTCGAAAATCCTCAAGGTCAGCATCCGAACGCTTGAGAACTGGCAGAAGACCGGAGAGATGCCGAAGTCGGTCACCATCGGAGGCCGCGCCTTCTGGCATTCGGCCATCTTCTATGACTGGTTGGACCGAAAGCTTCGTGCGCCCGTTGACGACAGTGCCAGTACTGACGACCTCAGGAATCGCTCCAGCGCGCAGGCCAAGACGTCTCGGCCCCCCAAACACTTGTCCAGCACCGACCGCGCGATGCAACGAAACCAAGAGCGCCTTAAGAGGATGGCTGCCGGCAACGTGTGAAGCACGCGTCCATGCGCCGCAGCCGAGAAACCGGTCGGCGCTGTTCGGTCATCGCGCGTGCGCGCGCCCTTCTTCCCAGGCCTGCGCCATCTGCTCCCACAGCGCCGCGGTGACACGGGCGTCTCCCTTAGCCTCATCCAGAGTCTCGCCCATGGCATCCGCTATCCGGCCAATCACATCGGCGGGTTGGGCGACACCACATACGCGGCGGCCGAAATCCGCCAGTTCCTCTGTCGTCGGATAGGCCTTCGTCTGGTGCTTGCCGGCGAACAACTTCAGCGCAAGTGTGCGGTCTTCAAGCTCCGGCCCACCCGGCGACTGGGTGTACTTGTAGATGGAGGTCGTCACGACATCGAACATCGGAGCCAGCCAAACCTCCTCGCGCGAGCGGTAGAGCAACCCGAAGTTTTTGAGGTGCGCATCACCGTTGCGGACCATGATGGAAAAGGCAACCTGCTCGAAGAAGCGATGCAGGTTGCTGCTGTGAAGCTGGAACTGGCGCAGCAACTCGGCGACACGCTGGTAGAGCCCTGGTACTTGCGGTCCGACAGGATGTCACGCACCCGCAGGCCCGCCAGCGCCGCGATGTCTTCGAAGCCGAGCCGCTCGACCCGACCATCGTCATGAACGACCAGGTCAAAGCGGTCCAAGACCAGCATCTGGCCATCGTCCGACAACGCGAACGACGGCACATCGATGCCTGCATGCCTGGCGGCCGTCAGACACAGAAATTCATTGGCGGCCAGCCCAGGGTAAGCTGGGCTGGCCGCCTTGACGATGAGTGAGGGAATGGGCACCGTCGGCCGGTCCGGGACCATGATTTTGGGCTGCATGCCTGCGATGCCCGCGCCCGTGCTCAAGTAGGCAGCCACCAGCTCACTGAACACCTCGGGCGTGTACTTCGTGCTCAGCAATTCGCCCTTGCTCAACGTCCGCGGCAAGGAAGGCCCAGGCTGGTCGGGCAGGTTGTATCTCAGCCGACCAATCCCATTGCGCCCAACCAAGGCAAGCATGTGCATCGGCGTCATCGGCTGCTTCGGGAACAGCTCGCGAATCCTCATGAACAGGTCGCCTTCGGGAAGGTTCTGGTCCATCGGCGGAAACAGGTCGCCGTCCTGCCAGGTGAGGCTCTCGCTGGGCGGCATCAGCAGCGCCACCGTCGGCTGGTCAGGTTCCGGCGCCAGGTACCGAAATTCGTAGGTCGATGCCCGGAGCAGTTGACCCGCCTTGACAGCGTCTCCGATGGAGACGTTCAGAAGACGAATCTTTTCAGGGAGCATCGTCGTCGTCCTGGAACCGAGCAGCGACTTCGCTCGCGGACGGCAAGCCAGCCCGCTCCAGCCGCAGCGCCAGCCCGAGAGCTCCCAGCACAGCAAGCAATGAAGACACTGTGGAGTCTTCCCCCGCTTCGAGCCGGTAGATGACCTCCCGAACTTTGCCCGCCTTCACGGCAAGCTCGGACTTGCTCATTCCCAGGGCTTCACGTTGCTCTCGCAACTGGCGGCCTAGTTCGTCCGGCAATCTCACCTTGTCAGTCATAACTTACATCATACGGTCTGATTGGCGATTTTGTCAGCCATAGCTGACACAATTCACCTAAGACTGCAAGTGCAAGCTATGCCTTGCAATCGATTCTCTTATCAGAATTTTTGCAAGGCATAACTTGCATCAGTGGAGCTGCACCGAACCTCAATCTCACACGCCTGCATGAGACTATGGCGAGCAGAGATGCCGCCGAATGAGAAGAACAAAGCGCTCGGACACCCCTATCGACTACGTCCCATCGGCACAAACCCGCCAAGCTGGACGTAGAGAATTTGTTCCAAATTTGTTCCAACGCCCTCTTCACCCGCTTTCGTTCTTCTGCGCTCAAATGAAGGTTATGATGGCCGCTTCCAGAGGGAAAGCCTCAGGAAATGGACCCGCTGGGCGTGTGAAATGGCCTTCGGGACGTAGAGGCCGGAGGTTCGAATCCTCTCACCCCGACCAGTCTTGGTCATGTAATGCGGAATGCTGCGCAGAACTGTTGCGGCCTTGCGATTTACAGCACCAAGTCGATCAGCGATGATCGTGAATCACTTTTTCACGTCTTTTACATCTGCTGAATGGCTGCTGCCGACCCCCTTGCCAAAGAAAGTGCTTCCGTCGCCCTGCCGGGGCTGGCGCGCGCACTGATTTCGGCTGGCAAGCTGCAGGCCAAGGCGGCTGAAGACATCTATCAGAAGTCGCGGACGTCACGCAGCAGCTTCATCGCCGAATTGACCGGCAGCGGCGCCGTTTCGGCATCCGATCTCGCACACACCCTGTCCAGCGCTTTCGGCGCGCCATTGCTAGACCTCGACGCCATCGACCCTCAGCGGCTGCCCAAGGATCTGCTGGACAGCAAGTTGTGCCAGTCCTACCGCATCGTCGTCCTTGGCAAGCGGAACAACCGCCTCATCGTCGCCACGGCCGACCCATCGGACCAGCAGGCTGTGGAGAAGATCAAGTTTGCCTCACAGATGGGGGTGGACTGGGTCATCGCCGAATACGACAAGTTGTCGCGCATGGTCGAGGCCGCCGCCGTGAGTGCGGCCGAGACCATCGACAACATCATCGGCGGCGAGTTCGAGTTCGACGAGGCGTCGCCAGAGGCCTCGGACGCGCCGGACCAAGCCGCTGCCGAAGTCGAGGACGCGCCGATCGTGCGCTTCCTGCACAAGATGCTGCTCGACGCGTTCAGCATGCGCGCGTCCGACATCCACTTCGAGCCTTACGAGCACAACTACCGCGTGCGCTTCCGCGTCGACGGCGAACTGCGCGAGATCGCGAGTCCGCCGGTGGTGATCAAGGACAAGTTGTCCTCCCGCATCAAGGTCATCTCCAAGCTGGATATTTCCGAGAAGCGCGTGCCGCAGGATGGCCGCATGAAGCTCAAGGTCGGGCCGGACCGGGTCATCGATTTCCGCGTGAGCACCTTGCCGACCCTGTTCGGCGAGAAGATCGTGATCCGTATCCTCGACCCGAGCAGCGCGCGCCTGGGCATCGACGCGCTCGGCTACGACCCCGAGGAAAAGCAGCGGCTGCTCGACGCCATCGGCCGGCCCTACGGCATGATCCTGGTAACCGGCCCCACCGGATCCGGCAAGACGGTGTCGCTGTACACCTGCCTCAACCTGCTCAACAAGCCGGGCGTCAACATCGCCACGGCCGAAGACCCGTCGGAAATCAACCTGCCGGGCGTCAACCAGGTCAACGTCAACGAGCGTGCCGGCCTCACCTTCGCCACGGCGCTGCGGGCCTTCCTGCGCCAGGATCCCGACATCATCATGGTCGGCGAAATCCGCGACCTCGAAACGGCCGACATTTCCATCAAGGCCGCGCAGACCGGTCACCTGGTGCTGTCGACGCTACACACCAACGACGCGCCGACCACGCTCACGCGGATGCGCAACATGGGCATCGCGCCCTTCAACATCGCATCCAGCGTGATCCTGATCACCGCGCAGCGCCTGGCGCGGCGACTGTGCGTGAACTGCAAGGCGCCGGCCCCCGAGATTCCCCGGCAGGCATTGCTCGACGCGGGCTTCAAGGAGGCCGAACTCGACGGCTCCTGGAAGCCCTACAAGCCGGTCGGCTGCTCCGCATGCAACGGCGGCTACAAGGGGCGTGTCGGCATCTACCAGGTGATGCCGATCAGCGAGGAGATCCAGAAGATCATCCTGCGCGACGGCAGCGCGCTGGACATCGCCGCCCAGGCGGAACGCGAAGGCGTGCGATCCCTGCGCCGCTCTGGCCTGCACAAGGTCATGCAGGGGTTGACCTCCCTCGAGGAAGTGGTCGGCGTCACCAACGAGTGACGCGACATTGGAGATTCGCATGGCAACCGCCGTCCAGACCAGCAGAAACGCCAAGGAAACCATCTACGAGTGGGAAGGCCGCGACCGCAACGGCAAGGCCGTGCGCGGCGAGATGCGCGCGTCCGGCGAGAACCAGGTGCAGGCCAGCCTGCGCCGCCAGGGCGTGCTGGCATCGAAGATCAAGAAGCGCCGCATGCGCTCGGGCAAGACCATCAAGCCCAAGGACATCGCGATCTTCACCCGGCAGCTCGCCACCATGATGAAGGCCGGCGTGCCGCTGCTGCAGGCCTTCGACATCGTGGGCCGCGGTAACGCCAACGCCAACGTCACCCGGTTGCTGAACGACATCCGCACGGACGTCGAGACCGGCACCTCACTGTCCTCGGCCTTCCGCAAGTTTCCCAAGTACTTCGACAACCTGTACTGCAACCTGGTCGAGGCCGGCGAGGCGGCCGGTATCCTGGAAGACCTGCTGGACCGTCTCGCCACCTACATGGAAAAGACGGAAGCCATCAAGTCGAAGATCAAGTCGGCCTTGATGTACCCCACCGCCGTCATCGTGGTGGCCTTCGTGGTCGTGGCCATCATCATGATCTTCGTGATCCCGGCCTTCAAGCAGGTGTTCACCTCCTTCGGTGCCGACCTGCCCGCGCCCACGCTGTTCGTGATGGCGATCAGCGAGTTCTTCGTCTCCTACTGGTGGCTGATCTTCGGCATCATCGGCGGCGGCCTCTACTTCTTCATCCAGGCCTGGAAGCGCAACGAGCGCGTGCAGCGCTTCATGGACCGGGTGCTGCTCAAGCTGCCGATCTTCGGCGCGCTGATCGACAAGTCCTGCGTGGCGCGCTGGACGCGCACCCTGGCGACGATGTTCGCCGCCGGCGTGCCCCTGGTCGAGGCCCTCGACTCGGTGGGCGGCGCCTCGGGCAACACGGTGTATGGCGACGCGACCGTGAAGATCCAGCAGGAGGTGTCGACCGGCACCAGCCTGACTGCGGCCATGACCAACGCCAACATCTTTCCGTCCATGGTGCTGCAGATGACGGCCATCGGCGAGGAATCCGGCTCCATCGACCACATGCTCGGCAAGGCAGCGGATTTCTACGAATCCGAGGTTGACGACATGGTGGCCGGCCTGTCGAGCCTGATGGAGCCGATCATCATCGTGATCCTCGGCACGCTCATCGGCGGGATCGTCGTGTCGATGTACCTGCCCATCTTCAAGCTCGGCCAAGTCGTCTGATGCGCGACACGGTGCTGCTCGACGCCATCGTCGGCGGCGTCCTGGGCCTGCTCATCGGAAGCTTTCTCAACGTCGTCATCCACCGCCTGCCGAAGATGCTTTACCGGGGCTGGCTCACCGACGCGGTGGCCAACCTCTCCTCAAGTCAGCAGGTGCCGAGCCTCTGGCAACTGGTGTTCGGTACGGCATCTGCGGCACCGCCCCCCCTGGTGGCCCATGCCGACGAGGCGCTCAAGCAGATCGATGCGTTGCCGCCATTGGGCCTGGCGCGACCGGCATCGCGCTGCGGGCACTGCGGCCATGGCATCCGCTGGTACGAGAACATCCCGGTTCTGAGCTTCCTGGTGCTGCGCGCCCGCTGCTCGGCCTGCGGCACGCCGATCGGCTGGCGCTACCCGGCGGTCGAGCTGGTGACCGGCGCCCTGTTCGCCCTGTGCGCGTGGCGTTTCGGGCTCACCCTCACCGGAGCCGCTTGGGCAGCGTTCTGCGCCCTGCTCGTTTGCCAGTTCATGATCGACCTCGACACGCAGTTGCTGCCCGACTCGCTCAACTACCTTCTTCTCTGGCTCGGGCTGGTCGCCTCTGCCAGCGGCCTCACGGGCGTCCCGCTGACCAGCGCCGTCTGGGGTGCCGTGGCAGGCTACCTCAGCCTGTGGGTGATCTTCCATCTCTACCGGCTGGCGACCGGCAAGGAAGGGATGGGGTTCGGCGATTTCAAGCTTCTGGCAGCCCTGGGCGCCTGGCTCGGTGCTGACTACCTGATCGCGATCGTCCTGGTCTCCTCGCTGGTGGGTGCCGTGCTGGGCGGCCTGCTGCTCATGGCCGGGCGGCTCGCCCACAAGGACATCCCGATCTCCTTCGGCCCCTTCCTCGCCGGAGCCGGCCTGGTCTGCCTGGCCATCGGTCCCGACACCGTACGGGCCTGGGCGCCTTTCGCCTTCCCGTTCAACGCACTGATCGGCTGACGGGACGCGGCATGCGGCGCATCGGCCTGACCGGAGGCATCGGGAGCGGAAAGAGCACCGTGTCTGTCCTGTTGCAGGCACTGGGCGCCGCCATCGTCGACACAGACGCCATCGCAAGATCGCTGACGCTGGCGGGCGGCCCCGCCATGCCGGCGCTGGTTCAGGCCTTCGGTCCCGACATGGCCGACGCGACCGGCGCTCTCGACCGGGTCCGAATGAGAGAGCGGGTCTTCGCCGACGCCGCAGCCAAACGGGTGCTCGAAAGCATCCTTCACCCGCTCATCGGCGCCGAGTGCGAACGCCAGGCCGGCCTGGCCGAAGCTCCAGCGGTGGTCTTCGACGTCCCGCTGCTGGTCGAGTCCGGGCGCTGGCGGCGCCTCGTCGACAAGGTGCTGGTCGTCGATACCAGCACGCAGACGCAGCGTGAACGCGTCAAGGCCCGGTCCGGATGGAGCGACGATGCGATCCAGGCTGTCATCGCACAGCAGGCCACGCGCGCCGCGCGCCGCGCCGCCGCCGACGCCGTGCTCTTCAACGACGGCGTCACGGTGCAGGAACTCGCCGGACAGGTGCAGAGTCTTTGGGACAGGTGGCTGGGCGCCGCCTTGCGATAATCGCGCGTTCGCCGCACGCGCACCGCCACCTTGGGCGGACCCCGCCAACAAGAAGACAGCGCAGGCACGCAGACCCCCGCGACTCGCGCTTCCCAAGATGCTGTTCAACTCCTACGCGTTCATCTTCGCCTACTTTCCGATCGTCCTGGTCGGCTTCTTCCTGATCGGATGGCGCAACACAAGAGCAGCAGCAGGCTTTCTTGCACTTGCCTCCCTGTTCTTCTACGGATGGTGGAGCGTCGAGGCCTTGCCGCTCTTGCTGGCGTCGATCTGCATGAACTACTGGTTCGGCCTTCGTCTTACGCCGCAGCCAGAACGCTCGGACGCGGGTCGAAAGCGGATGCTGATCATTGCCCTGACCATCAACCTGGTGGTGCTGGGCGTCTTCAAGTACGCCGACTTCTTCATCGGCAATGTCAATGAAGGCCTGTCCGCGGCCGGCATCAAGCCCCTGCCTCTCCTGCATGTGGTGCTGCCCATTGGCATTTCCTTCTACACCTTCACGCAGATCGCGTTCCTGGTCGACTGCTGGCAGGGCAAGGTTCGGGAGCGCAGCTTTGTCCACTACGTCCTGTTCGTCACCTACTTCCCGCACCTGATCGCCGGGCCGGTGCTGCATCACGCGCAGATGATGCCGCAGTTCGCCAACAACGCGACGTACCGGATCAACGGCAACCACCTGGCGCAGGGCCTGGCCATCTTCAGCTTCGGCCTTGCCAAGAAACTGCTCATCGCCGATCCGATCGGCCAGTATGCAGACCTGGTCTTCCATGGTGCCCATCAGGGCATTGCGCCGGGCCTCTACACCGCATGGTTCGGTGTGCTTGCCTACACGCTGCAGATCTATTTCGACTTCTCGGGCTATTCGGACATGGCGATCGGGCTGTCGCTGTGCTTTGGCATCCGCTTGCCGTTGAACTTCAACTCGCCGTACAAGTCCACAAACATCATCGAATTCTGGCGGCGCTGGCACATCTCGCTGTCCACCTTCCTGCGCGATTACCTCTACATCCCGCTCGGGGGAAACCGCAAGGGACCTGCTCGCCGCCACATCAACCTGTTCCTCACGATGGTTCTGGGCGGCCTCTGGCATGGCGCGGCATGGACATTCGTCATCTGGGGTGCGCTGCATGGCGCCTTCCTCATCGTCAACCATTTCTGGATTTCATTGGTGCGGCGCGGCAGCAGCGCCAAGCCAGGGCGTCTCGGCAAGGTGCTGGGCTGGCTGCTCACCTTCGTCTGCGTCATGGTGGCGTGGGTGGTCTTCCGGGCCGAGAGCACAGGCGCGGCGATGCGGATCTACGAAGGCATGCTTGGCATGAATGGCACTGCGCTCACCACGTTCAAGGAATACGCGACGATGCCGACGCTGCGCAAGAACGACTTCTTCCACACCCTCATCGCAGGCCTTTTCATCGCCCTGGCATTGCCGCCCACGATCTCTCTGGTCCGTTGGGTGCCCGAGGCAGAAGCCCTCAAGGGCCGTCCCATGCTGTCGCGCATCTTCACCGTTGTGATGGCGCTGGTCGCCGTGCTGCTGTTCGGTTTCAGCGTCTCCAAGCTGGGCAATTTCAGCCCCTTCCTGTACTTCCAGTTCTGAGCCGACATGCCGTCCCGCACAAGTCCTGCCTCTGCCTGGCTCATCACCTACTTCGCCGGGTTCGTCGTCGTCTGCGGCATGCTGCTGCTCACGCTCTTCACACAGCGGCCCTATGGCGACCTTTCGCGCCTGGGCCACGTGTCCGAAGCCGAGTTCGGATGGCGGAAGCCGCCGCCGAAAGTACCGCCCGAGCAACTCCAGGGCACGCCGATCGACCAGGCCGACATCCTCGTGATCGGCGACAGCTTCTCGATGACGCACCGCTGGCAGTCCGTGCTGATCCGCAACGGCTACACCGTAGCCACTACGTTCTGGGGCCAGTACAACGATGCGCTGTGCGCCGATTTCGACGCGTGGCTCCAGCGGGCCGGCTTTCGCGGCCGCCTGGTGATCATCGAGAGCGTCGAGCGCCTGCTGTCCGAGCGCATGAAGAAATCCTCGGAATGCCAGGTGACTGCCGGCAAGCTGGAAGCGCACAACCGGCCCTTCCTGCCCCCGCTCGAGCACCTGCCGACGTTCGAATGGAACACGGGCGTGCCGCTCACGACCGGTTTCGCCACCTTTCGCAACACGCAGAAGATCAAGCGGACACCCGATGCGGTCACCGCCGATTTCCGCACCATCGCGCGCCCGGTGAAGGACGGATGCCAGTACTTCAGCAATCGGCTGTGCGAAAAAGCGCTCTTCTTCGGAGAGGACGATGACAACGGCCCCCTCGCACGCATCGACGCGGAACGCATGGCGAGCTTCGACCGGCAGCACGGGAAAGTCCCGCTGCTGTGGATGGTGATTCCCAACAAGACCACGGTCTACATCGACCCGGCGCACTCCGCCGACTTCGTGTCCGCCTTCAACGGGAGCGGCTTGGGGCCCGATCTCTTCGCATTCGCGGCGCGGGAAAAAGGCCGCATCATGGACTTCTATTTTCCCAATGACACGCACCTGTCGATGCATGGGCAGCTGGCGCTCGGGGACCTGATGCTGGGCGAGGTGCGCAAGCGCCTGCCCGAACCTCGACCCAAGGGGCCTTGACGCTATGATGGTTGTACCGGCTTCTCCGGTTCACGCGTGATCCTCTACGAGTACCCCTTCAACGAGCGCATCCGGACCTATCTGCGGCTGGAGCACCTCTTTCGCCGGCTCGGCGAGCTGGTGGCGGCCGACTCGGCGCTGAGCCACCACTACGCGGTGGTCACCATCTTCGAGATCATGGACGTCGCGGCGCGCGCCGACCTCAAGGCAGACGTCCTGCGCGACCTCGACAAGCACAAGGCCGTGTTCAACGGCTACCGCGGCAACCCGGCCATCCAGGAGTCGGTGCTCGACCAGGTCATCGGTCAGCTCGAGCGCAACTTCGCCACCCTCAATGCGATGCCGGGCAAGGCCGGGCAGGCGCTCACCGAGAACGAGTGGCTCATGGGCGTTCGCAGCCGCGTCGGCATTCCCGCCGGCACCTGCGAGTTCGACCTGCCCGCGTACTACGCCTGGCAGCACCGCAGCAGCGCCAGCCGCCGCCAGGACCTGGAACGCTGGGCATCCACGCTGGCACCCCTTGCCGAAGCGGTCTTCCTGCTGCTCAAGCTGCTGCGCGACGCCGACGTGCCCTACAAGGTCATGGCCGCCGGCGGCCAGTTCCAGCAGACCCTGCCGCAGGGCCGCAGCTTCCAGCTGCTGCGCCTGCGCATCGACCCGGCCCTCGGCCTGGTGCCCGAGATCAGCGGCAACCGCCTCATGGTCTCGGTGCGCCTGATGCGCCACGAGGCCGACGACAAACTGCATCCCAGCACGGAGGATGCACCGTTCGAGCTGACGCTGTGCGCATGAGCGCCGCTCGGCCGCTCCGGCGGCGCTCGCGCCCGCAGTGCGCAGCACGGAGGGGCATCCAATGAGCCCCGTGCCCGGCACCGTGCGCACCGTCCCCTGCCCGGCCTGCGGCGAAGACGCCCGCTACGCGGCCGACAACCCCTACCGCCCTTTCTGCAGCGCGCGCTGCAAGGGCATCGACCTGGGCGCCTGGGCCAGCGAGCAGTTCCGCATGCCGACCGAGGCACCGCCGGAAGACAGCCCTTTCGGCGATCCCAAGGCGCAATAGTCCGACCCTCCAGGCTTCAGGCCAGATCGGCCGCCAGCGCCCGCCCAGCTTGCGCAGGGCGCTACGAATTTCATAGCAACCGCCGAAATTCGCTCAAGGCAGGCGCCGAACCTGCAGCTCGGCATAGCCCGTCGCCGCGTCGGGGCCGCGCCCCAGCACCCAGCCCGCGGGCCGGCACAGCAGCACCTCGGCCGTGGTGCGCACCCGGTTGCCGTGCACGAGGTGGCCGCCCACCACCTGCCCCTGCGCGCCCGACAGCGCGATGTGCAGGTGCGCGCCGTCGCGCGTGAGCGTGCCGGCCAGACCGAGGATCTCCCACGGCCCGTCGAATCGCGTCGTGGCATCGAGGCCGGCCAGGCGCAGCTGGGCATCCTGCAGACTGCCGATGCCGCTCACGACGAAGCAGCCGTCGGGCGCGAAGCCGGCTGCCGCCTCCTCCAGCGCGCGGCGCAGGTCCGCGCCCGGCGGCAGTCGCAGCGGCAGGAAGGCCGTGTCGGGCGTCGTGGGCGATCCGGTGGGCGCTGGCTGCATCGGTGACCTCTGCTGGCAGATTCAGAACTGCATCGTCACCGCGTCGCACACCCGGTAGGCCTCGTCGACGATCGGCATCCAGTGCCATTTGTCGAAGGTGGTACAGGGGTGCGAGATGCCCAGGCCGATGCGCTCGCCGACCACCGGTGCCTGCGCCGCGAGCGCCGCATCGCCGGCGTCCCAGCGCAGGTACGCATGCTGGTCGTTGAGCGCATCGATGCGCCAACCGGCCGGCACCGGCTGCGCCGTGCGCTGCCCGGCCGCCGCGCGTGCGATGGGCACCGGCATCCCCATGTCGAAGGACAGGTCGCGCTTGCCGGCGCCGACGATGGCCAGCCCCGGCTCGGGACAGGACTGCACCAGCGCCCACACCTCGAGCGCGGGCCGCAGCGCATCGGCGCAGCCGCAACCCAGGCGTGGCGCCATCGCCTCCATCATGCGGGTGTAGGTGCCATGGTCGTGCGTGACGTAGCAGCCCGAACGCAGCAATCCACGCACCGGACGGCCCAGCGCAGGCCTGAGCCGCGCCGCCACCAGGTCGAACACGGCCGAGCCGCCGGCCGAGACGATGACCTCCTCGCCCTCGAACAGGCCCTCGCGCACGCACGCGGCCGCCACCGCATCGACGCGGTCCATCAGCGTGTCGACCCAGGCACGGTCGGCACCGCTCTCGCCCTTGGCCCACAGGCCTTCGTAGCACTCGATGCCGGCCAGGTGCACGGCCGGGCTGGCGTGCAGCGCCTGCGCCAGGGCCAGTGCCTCGGCTTCGCTGCGCACGCCGGTGCGGCCGCCGCCAAAGCCGATCTCCAACAGCACCTCGAAGGGTGGCACGGCCTCTTCCTGACGCGCATGCCAGGCCTCGATCAGCGCGAGCTGGGCCGCCGAATCGACCAGGAAGATCACGCGCAGGTCCGCATGCCGGCGGCGCAGTACGGCCAGGTGCGCCAGGTCGGCCGCGTCCATCACCTCGTTCGCGATCAGGGCTCGCCGCACGCCCGCCGCCACGCCCACGGCCACCTGCATCACGGTCGCGAAGGTGATGCCCCAGGCGCCCGCCTCCAGCTGGCGGCGAAAGAGCTGCGGCGACATCGTGGTCTTGCCATGCGGCACCAGTTCCACGCCCCAGGCGCGCGTGCGCTCGGCCATCCAGGCGATGTTGTGGGCCAGCGCCTCGCGCTTGAGCACGGCGACGGGCAGCGGCAGGTCGCCGGCCAACACGTTCCAGCCCTGCGCACCGACCGCCGAGGCGGCGAGCGCCGGTGCGTTGTGCGGCCAGCCCTTGAGCGGCGGGGCGAGGACGGGATCGTGCGCCGGCGAAGCGGAGGTCGCGGAGGAGACCGCGGAGGGCGTCGAAGACATCGGGCCATCGTAGGTGCTGGCACCGGTGGGCGGCACACACGCCAAGAGAATTCGAAAGTGCTATCGGCCGCCAGCGCCCGCCCAGCCTGCGTTGGCGCCGAATTCGTCACATTCGTGACGATCTCGATTCAGCGCCTGGCGGCGATCAGGTGCGCCTGGATCTTCTCAGCCACGGGCGCATCGCGCGCGCCACGCGCGATCGCGTCCGTTGCGCGCTCGATGGCCTGCGGCATCCGCGCCCCATCGCGCGCCTCGATCTCGCCGCGCAGCGGCGTGCCCTGGCAATACGCGGTGGCGGCAGCCTGCGCCGACACCGCCCGGTCGCGCCCGCGAACACCGTGTCGTTGTGTGCCATGCGACCTCTTGCTGAGCGGCGGGAGCGCGATGGTGAACCTGCGCCCCGCGGCCGTCAACGCCGCAGGCGACGTGCGATCAGCCGGCCAGGCGCCCCTCGACCAGCCGCAGTTGCCGGTCGCAGCGCGCCGCCAGCGCATCGTCGTGCGTGACCATCACGAAGGCGGTGCCGCGCTCGCGGGCCAGCTGCAGCATCAGCGCGAAGACGCCGTCGGCCGTGCCCCGATCGAGGTTGCCGGTGGGCTCGTCGGCCAGCACGCAGGCCGGCTGCGTGACCAGCGCGCGCGCGATGGCCACCCGCTGGCGCTCGCCGCCCGACAGTTCGGCCGGGCGGTGCTGCACGCGCTGGCCCAGGCCGACCGCCGTCAGGATCGCGCGGGCCGCCTCATGGGCTTCCTGTGTGGTCTGGCGGCGGATGCGCAGCGGCATGGCGACGTTGTCGAGCGCGCTGAACTCCGGCAACAGGTGATGGAACTGGTAGACGAAGCCCAGGTGCCGGTTGCGCAGCCGGCCCTGCGCGGCCGGGTCGAGCCGCGCGAAGGCCTGGCCCATCAGCGTGAGCGAGCCGGCCGTGGGCGCGTCCAGCCCGCCCATGAGGTGCAACAGCGTGCTCTTGCCCGAGCCCGAGGCGCCGACGATGGCCAGCGTCTCGCCGGCGCGCACATCCAGGTCGATGCCGTGCAGCACCGTGAGGTCGATGCGGCCTTCGTGGAAGCGCTTGGTGAGGCCTCGGGCTTCGAGAACCACCTGCCTGGGATCACTCATAGCGCAGGGCCTCGGCGGGATTCACGCGGCTGGCGCGCCAGCTCGGGTACAGCGTGGCCGCGAAGGCGAGCACGAGCGAGATGATGGTGATGGGCATGATGTCCCCGCGCTGCGGGTCGCTGGGCATGCGGCTGATGAGGTAGATGTCCTGCGGCAGGAAGCTGGTGTGCAGCAGCCGCTCGATGAAGGGCACGATGACGTCGATGTTGTAGGCGATGAGCAGCCCCAGGCCGAGCCCGCCCAGCGTCCCGATCACGCCCACCATCGCGCCCTGCACCACGAACACGCCCATGATGCTCTTGGGGCTGGCGCCCAGCGTGCGCAGGATGGCGATGTCGGCGCGCTTGTCGGTCACGGTCATCACCAGCGTCGACACCAGGTTGAAGGCTGCCACCGCGACGATGAGCGTGAGGATGATGAACATCATCCGCTTCTCGACCTGCACGGCCGCGAACCAGGTCTTGTTCTGGCGCGTCCAGTCGCGGATGAGGAACTGGCCCGGCAGCGTGGTCGCGAGCTGGTCGGCCACCTCGCGGGCGATGTTCAGGTCCCTGAGCTTCAGGCGGATGCCGGTCGGCCCCTCGAGGCGGAAGACCTTGGCCGCGTCCTGCTCGTGGATCATCGCCAGCGCCGAGTCGTACTCGTAGTGGCCGGATTCGAAGGTGCCCACCACCGTGAACTGTTTCAGGCGCGGCACCACGCCCGCCGGCGTGACCTGGCCGCCCGGCGCGATCAGCGTGACCTGGTCGCCCGGCCGCACGAAGAGCGAGCGCGCCAGCTCGCCGCCCAGCACGATGCCGAACTCCCCGGGCACCAGCTTGTCGAGCGCGCCGTTGGTGGCCGAATTGCTGAACTCGGTGACTTCGGGCTCCAGCTTGGGCTCGATGCCGCGCACCAGCACGCCCTTCATGTCCTCGCCGCGCGCCACCAGGGCCTGCGAGGCGATGTAGGGCGCCGCGCCCACCACCTCGGGGTTCTTGCGCGCGGCGGCCATGATGGCGTCCAGGTCCTGCAGGGCCTGGCCGTCGCGCGAGAAGATCTCGATGTGCGACACCACGCCCAGCATGCGGTCGCGCACTTCCTTCTGGAAGCCGTTCATCACCGACAGCACGATGATCAGCGCTGCCACGCCCAGGCCGATGCCGAGCATCGACACGCCGGAAATGAAGGAGATGAAGCCGTTGCGCCGCGTCGTCCGGCCGGCCCGGGTGTAGCGCCAGCCGAGCTGGAGTTCGTAGGGGAGTTGCATGTCAGTGATGCCCGGCCGCCCGAAGGCACTGACGCGCCCCCTCGGGGGGAAGCGATACGCGCAGCGATGAGCGTGGGGGCATATTCATGTCGTTGGCACCCGGCCGGGCCGCAACGCCCGCCGGCCACCGCAGTGGAGGTGGCGGGGATTGTGGCATCGCCCCCGGGTGTCCCCATGGCGGGCGCGACAATAGGGGCATGTCCCTTTCCCCCGGTGACGCGAGCCCGCCCGACGCCCTGATCCTTCCCTTCGCCGGCCGCCTGACGGTGGCGTGCCGCGCCGCGCTGCCCACGCTGCAGCTGCCGCAGCTCGAAGCCCTGCTGGCCCTCCTCGCCGTGCAGGACGAGGACGCGCAGGACGACGACACCCTCTCCCCCCCGCACGAGCGCGCCTTGGCCCGCGCATGGGGCGTGCGCGGCGGCGACGGCATGCTGCCGTGGGCCGCGCTGGAGGCGCAGCGCGCCGACCTGCCCGGGGCAAGGGACGCGGCCTGGGGCCAGGTCACGCTGTGCCACTGGCAGGTCGGCATGAGCGAGGTGGTGCTGGGCGACCCTGCGCGCATGGCCATCGAATCGGCGGAAGCCGACGCCCTGCTGGCCGCCGCCCGGCCCTTTTTCGAGGAGGACGGCATCGCGCTCTTCGCCACCGCGCGACCCGGCCACTGGCTGGCGCGCAGCGCGCTGTTCGATGGGCTGGCCACCGCCTCGCCGGACCGCGCCATCGGCCAGCCCCTGGCGCAGTGGCTGCCCATGTCCGACGCGGCGCGGCCGCTGCGCCGCCTGCAGAACGAGATGCAGATGCTGCTGTACACCACGCGCGTGAACGACGAGCGCACGGCGCGTGGCCTGCTGCCGATCAATTCCTTCTGGCTGAGCGGCACCGGCCGGCTGCCTTCCACGCCGCCGGCCCCCGCCGTGGTGCCGACCGTGGACGGATCGCTGCGCGATGCCGCCCTGCAGGACGACGGCGAGGCCTGGGCGCGGGCCTGGCAGGCGCTCGATGCCGGACCCATCGCCGACCTGCTGGCGCGCAGCCGGCGCGGCGAGGCCGTCGTCCTCACGCTCTGCGGCGACCGCGTCGCGCAGCGGTGGGCGCCCGTGCGGCGCGGACCGGTGCAGCGTTTTCTGAGCCGTTTCGGCCGCCAGCGCCCATCGAGCGTGCTCGAGCAGCTATGAAAATCGTAGCAAGAGAAGTCCCGCCCCGCAGCGCGTGGGCGCTGGAGCAGGCCGGCGTGCATCCCCTGCTGGCGCGCCTGTATGCGGCGCGCGGCGTGCTGTCGGCCGCCGACCTCGACGACGGCCTGGCGCGCCTGCTGCCGCCCCACACCATGAAAGGCACGCGCGAAGCCGCCGTGCTGCTGGCCGACGCGATCCGCGATGACCGCCGCCTGTGCGTGGTGGCCGACTACGACTGCGATGGCGCCACCGCCTGCGCGGTCGCGGTGCGCGGGCTGCGCCTGCTGGGCGCGCGCCAGGTCGGCTACCTGGTGCCCGACCGCGTGGTCGACGGCTATGGCCTGACGCCGCCCATCGCCGAGCGCGTGGCCGCCACCGGCGCCGAGGTGCTCATCACCGTGGACAACGGCATCGCCAGCGTCGAGGGCGTGGCCAGGGCCAAGGCGCTCGGCCTGACGGTGCTCGTGACCGACCACCACCTGCCCGGACCCGTGCTTCCGGGAGCCGACGTGCTGGTGAACCCGAACCAGCCCGGCTGCGAATTCGAGAGCAAGAGCATCGCCGGGGTGGGCGTGATGTTCTATGTGCTGCTCGCGCTGCGGGCGGAGTTGCGGGCGCGCGGAGCATTCGCGCCGCCACGTCCACCATCCGTTCACGCTGAGCCTGTCGAAGCGCCGCGCGAGGCTTCGACCCTTCGACAAGCTCAGGACAGGCCAGGCTCAGCCCGAACGGCTGGGGATGCTTGCGCCCCCACGCCGGCACAACCCAAGCTCGACACCCTGCTCCCCCTCGTCGCCCTCGGCACCGTCGCCGACGTGGTGAAGCTCGACCCCAACAACCGCCGCCTCGTCGCCCAGGGCCTCAAGCGCATCCGCGCCGGCGCGCTGCCGCACGGCGTTGCGGCCCTGTTCCAGGCCGCGGGGCGCAAGGCCGACGCGGCGACCACCTTCGACTTCGGCTTCGCCCTCGGCCCGCGCATCAACGCTGCCGGCCGCCTGGCCGACATGACACTGGGCATCGAATGCCTGCTCAGCGACGATGCCGGCCGCTGCGCCGAGCTGGCGCGCACGCTCGACGGCATCAACCGCGAGCGGCGCGACATCGAGGGCGGCATGCGCGAGCAGGCCTTGCTGCTGGCCGAGTCGCTGTTCGACGAGAACGAGACGCCACCCTCGGCGATCAGCGTGTTCGACATGGACTTCCACGAAGGCGTGGTCGGCATCGTCGCCTCGCGCATCAAGGACCTGCACCACCGCCCCACCTTCGTCTTCGCGGCCAGCGCTGCCGACGGCAAGTCGCACGAGCTCAAGGGCTCGGGCCGCTCGATTCCCGGCTTCCACCTGCGTGATGCGCTCGACCTGGTGGCCAAGCGCCACCCCGGCGTGCTGCTGCGCTTCGGCGGCCACGCGATGGCGGCCGGCTGCACCGTGGCACGCGACCAGTTCGAGACCTTCGAACGCGCCTTCGCCCAGGTCGCGCACGAATGGCTGGACGCCGCCACGCTCACCCGCCGGCTCGACACCGACGGGCCGCTGGCGCGCGAGTACCTGCGCATCGACTTGGTCGACACCCTGCACCGCGAGGTCTGGGGCCAGGGCTTCGCGCCGCCGACTTTCAGCGACGAGGTCGAGGTCGTCTCGCAGCGCCTGGTCGGCGAGAAGCACCTGGCACTCAAGCTGCGGCTCCAGGGCCAGCCCATCGACGGCATCTGGTTCGGCCACACCGACCCGCTGCCCGCGCGCGTGAAGCTGGCCTTCCGCCTTGATGCCGACGAGTGGCAAGGCACGCGGCGATTGCGCCTGATGGTCGAAGGTGCGGAAACAGAGCCCCCACGCTCCCCCGCTGCGCGCGGTCCGCTGCCCCCCGGGGGGGCGCTCGCCGCCTTGGGGCGGCCCGGCGGCGGCGAGGACGCTCGGTGACGCCCCCCGCCAGCGCCATGTGGCGCTGCCTGGTGATCGAGGACGACGAGGCCAACGCCCGCTACATCGCCGACGGCTTCCGAGGCATGGGGCATGTGGCGGTCGTGTGTCGCGACGGGGCCGATGCGCTCGCGCGTGCCACCGGCGAGGCCTGGGAGCTGGTCATCCTCGACCGCATGCTGCCCAATGGCGTGGACGGCCTCTCGATCCTCTCGACGCTGCGCAACCTGGGCCTGCGCACGCCCGTGCTGGTGCTCAGCGCCCTGAGCGCGCTCGACGAGCGCGTGCGCGGCCTCAAGGCCGGCGGCGACGACTACCTGGCCAAGCCCTTCGCCTTCTCCGAGCTGGCCGCCCGCGCCGAGGCGCTGGTGCGCCGCTCGCGCACCGGCCCCGAAGTGCGCGTGCTGCAGCTGGCCGACCTGCGGCTGGACCTGGGCAGCCGCAAGGTCGAGCGCGCGGGCCGTGCCATCGCGCTGCAGCCGCGCGAGTTCCGCCTGCTGGCCTGCCTGATGCTCAACGCCGGGCAGGTGATGACGCGCACCATGCTGCTCGAGGCCGTGTGGGACTACCAGTTCGACCCGCAGACCAACGTGATCGACGTACAGATCAGCCGCCTGCGCACCAAGCTCGATGCGGCGGGCGGCCCTTCGCTCATCCACACCGAGCGGGGCGTGGGCTACCGCCTGGCTGCACCCGACGCACCGCCGGCCTGATGGGCACGCTGCGCCGCCTGTGGGCGTCGGCGGGCTTCCGGCTCGCCTTCCAGTACGCGGTGCTGGTGGCCATCACGATGATGGCGGCGCTGGCCATCGTCTACCTGCAGACGGTGGGCGTGCTGCACCAGCGCATCGCGCGCCAGGTGGGCGCCACGGTGCAACAGCTCGCCGCGCGCTTCGACGGCGAAGGCGCCGCCGGCGTCGTGCAGGCGATCGACGCGGCGCTGGCCGACGGCCGCCAGTCCGACGAGGAGATGTACCTGCTGGCCGCGCCCGACGGCCGGCGCCTGGCCGGCAACCTCGATGCGCTCCCCGAAGGCATCGGCGACAGCGACGGCCAGCGCCGCGCGCTGCGCCGCGGCGAGCCCGTCACCGGCTACCTGGCGCAGCGGCGGCTGGCCGACGGCCATGTGCTGGTGGTGGGCCACGACCTGCGCGACCAGGAGGCGCTGGAGTCGCTTGTCGTCAGCGCCAGTGCCGCGGCCGGCGTGGTGGCGCTGCTGCTGCTGGTGGGTGGCGTCTTCGTGTTCCGCCAGGAGCTGGACCGTGCCGTGGGCGCCGTGCGCCGCACCGCCACGCGCATTGCCGACGGCGACCTGCGCGAGCGCGTGGTAGTGGACGCGCAGGACGACGAGTTCGCCCGCCTCGGGCAGGAGATCAACGCGATGCTCGACCGCATCGAGTCGCTGATGGCCGGCGTGCGGCATGTGTCCGACACCATCGCCCACAACCTGCGCACGCCCCTCACGCGCGTGCTGCTGGGCCTGCGCGCCGCCCAGGCCGAGGGGGTATCGCCGAGGGAGTGCGAGCAGGCCGTCGCCACCGCCATCCGCGAACTCGAGGCGCTCGGTACCGTGTTCGAGAAGCTGCTGCAGATCGCCGAGGCCGAAACCGGTGCGCGCCGCCGCGACTTCGCCCCCGTGGCGCTGCACACCATCGTGGACGACGTGCTGGAGTTGTACGACGCCGTGGCCGAGGCGCAGGGCGCCACGCTGCTGCGTGAAGCGGGCGACGAGGAGGTGATGGTGCCTGGCGACCGCGACCTGCTGGCCGGCGTGGTCGCCAACCTGGTGGACAACGCGCTCAAGTACGGCGGCACGGGCTGCACCGTGACGGCCGGCGCGCACTGGGACCACGGCCGCGCCGTGCTCACCGTGCGCGACGACGGCCCCGGCGTGCCGCCGGCCGAGCGCGAGCGCATCGGCACGCGCTTCGTGCGCCTGAAACCCGAGCTGCCCGGCCAGGGCCTGGGCCTGGCCAGCGTGCAGGCGGTGGTCGCGCTGCACGGCGGGCACGTGCACTACGCCGACGCCGCTCCCGGCCTGCAGGTGCGCATCGAGCTGCCGCGCCACGGCTGACCGCCTCCTCACTGCACCACCCACATTGCCGAATGGCAATGTTCCCGTCATCCACGGCGGCCGCGGCTCTTCCTACGATCGTCCTCGCACGTCCCGTGCCTTTCACGGCGGGCGCCTGCGCCCGCACGTTCCGCATCGATACAAGGAGACTTCCAGGGTGAAGATCAAGAGTCAGAGAGACTTCTTTTCCGGCGCGCTGTTCTGCGCCTTCGGCGTGGCCTTCGCCTGGGGCGCCACCACCTACAACGTCGGCACCGGCGCCCGCATGGGGCCCGGCTACTTTCCGCTGATCGTCGGCGTGCTCATCGCCATCATGGGCGCGCTCATCACGGCCAAGTCGATGATCGTCGAGACCGAAGACGGCGAGCCCGTGGGCCGCATCGCCTGGAAGCCCCTGGTCTTCATCATCAGCGCCAACCTCATGTTCGGCGTGCTGCTCGGCGGCCTGCCGAGCATCGGCCTGCCGCCGATGGGGCTGATCGTCGCCATCTACGCCCTGACCTTCATCGCCGGCCTGGCCGGCGACAAGTTCAGCCTCAAGGGCTCGGCCGTGCTGGCGACCATCCTCGCCATCGGCAGCTACCTGGCCTTCGTCGTCGCGCTCAAGCTGCAGTTCCCCGTGTGGCCCACCTTCGTCGCCTGACACCTTCCTACAACGAGACATCCGCTCCGGCCCCATGGAACTCTTCGACAACCTGGCGATTGGCTTCGGCGTCGCCTTCACTTTCCAGAACCTCGTCTACGCCTTCGTCGGCTGCCTGCTGGGCACGCTGATCGGCGTGCTGCCGGGCATCGGTCCCGTCGCGACGATCGCGATGCTGCTGCCGGCCACCTACGCGCTGCCGCCCGTGTCGGCGCTGATCATGCTGGCGGGCATCTACTACGGGGCCCAATACGGCGGGTCGACGACCGCCATCCTGGTCAACCTGCCGGGCGAGTCCTCGTCCGTGGTCACGGTGATCGACGGCTACCAGATGGCGCGCAAGGGCCGCGCCGGGCCCGCGCTCGCGGCGGCAGGCCTGGGCTCCTTCTTCGCCGGCTGCGTGGGCACCATCATCCTGGCCGCCTTCGCACCGCCGCTCACCGAACTGGCCTTCAAGTTCGGCCCGGCCGAATACTTCTCGCTCATGATCCTGGGCCTGATCGGCGCGGTGGTGCTGGCCTCGGGCTCGCTGCTCAAGGCGATCACGATGATCCTGCTGGGCCTCGCGCTGGGCCTGGTCGGCACCGACGTGAACTCCGGCGTGGCGCGTTATTCCTTCGACATCCCCGAACTCACCGACGGCATCGGCTTCATCGCCATCGCCATGGGCGTGTTCGGCTACGGCGAGATCATCGGCAACCTGTCGCAGCCCGAGGAGAGCCGCGAGGTCTTCACCTCGAAGGTCAAGGGCCTGATGCCGACCAAGGAAGACTTCAAGCGCATGGCGCCCGCGGTGCTGCGCGGCACGGCCCTGGGCTCGGCGCTGGGCATCCTGCCGGGCGGCGGCGCGCTGCTGTCGTCCTTCGCGTCATACACCATCGAGAAGAAGATCAAGCGCAAGCCCGGCGAAGAGGCCTTCGGCAAGGGCAACATCCGTGGCGTGGCGGGTCCCGAGTCGGCCAACAACGCCGGCGCGCAGACCTCCTTCATCCCGCTGCTGACGCTGGGCATCCCGCCCAACCCGGTGATGGCGCTGATGGTCGGTGCGATGACCATCCACAACATCCAGCCCGGCCCGCAGGTGATGACCAGCAACCCCGAGCTGTTCTGGGGCCTGATCGCCTCGATGTGGATCGGCAACCTGATGCTGATCATCCTGAACCTGCCGATGATCGGCATCTGGATCAAGCTGCTGACCATCCCCTACAAGTGGCTCTTCCCCGCCATCGTGCTGTTCTGCGCCGTGGGCGTCTATTCGGAGAACAACAACACCTTCGACGTGTGGATGGTGGCGATCTTCGGCATCGTCGGCTACGCCTTCCTCAAGCTCAAGTGCGAGCCCGCGCCGCTGCTGCTGGGCTTCATCCTGGGGCCGATGATGGAAGAGAACCTGCGGCGCGCCCTGCTGCTCTCGCGCGGCGACTGGTCGGTCCTGGTCACGCGGCCCATCTCGGCCGGCCTGCTGGTCGTGGCGGCGGCGCTGCTGGTGATCGTGCTGCTGCCGGCCGTGAAGGCCAAGCGCGAGGAAGCCTTCGTCGAGGAGTGACGGCCGCCCAGGCCCAAGCTGCAACGGCGCCTTCGGGCGCCGTTCTTTTTTTGTCCCGCAGGAGACCGGCGCAGTGCAACTCGCGCGTGGGGGTCCTATCCTTGCTCCATCGCCCAAGGCCCGTTGCCGCCGCCCATGCCCACGCCCAAACTCCTCTTTCCCACCGTGGACGGCCCGCTGACGCGGGAGCGCCTGCACGACGGCAGCCTGCTGGCCACGCTGCGCGCCAGCGCGCCGCCGGGCATGGTGCTGCGCACCGACGAGGAACTGGCGGCATCGCTGGACGAGACGCTGGCCACGCACCCGGCCGACGAGCCACTCTGGCTCTTCGGCTACGGCTCGCTGATGTGGAACCCGGCGTTCCACTACCTCGATGCCCTGCCCGCCACCGTGCACGGCTGGTCGCGCCGCTTCTGCCTGTGGCTCTACACCGCTCGCGGCACGCCCGAGGTACCCGGCCTGATGCTGGCGCTGGACCGGGGCGGTGGCTGCCGCGGCATCGGCTTTCGCATCGCGGCGGAACAGTTGCGCACCGAGCTGACGCTGCTGTGGCGCCGCGAGATGCTCGGCGGCACCTACGACGCGCGCTGGGTGCAGGCCGACATCGGCGGCCAGCGCAGCCGCACCCTCACTTTCGTGGCCAACCGGCGCCACCCGCGCTATGCCGGCGTCCTGCAGCCCGAGGAGGCCATGCGCCACATCGCGACGGCCGCAGGCAGCCTCGGCTCCTGCCGCGCCTACTTCGACCAGACCGTGGAGACGCTGGAGCGCATGGGCATCCGCGATGCGGCGATCGAGCGGCTGCGCGCGGCGCTGGCGCAGCTGCCGCCGGCGCCACCGGCCGCCATCGCCACGCGGGATGGCCTGCAGGCCGTGGCGGTCCCGCTGACCGCAGCGCCCTCTTTGCTATCGAATTCATAGCTCCTCACGCAAGCGCGGCGGGCGCTGGAGCCCGATTTGGCTTGAAGGCCCCGCGTCTTCAGCGCCCGAACTCTTGGCTCAGCCCCACGGTGTAGACCGTGCCGCCGGGGCGCACCTTGGCGGCGCTGAGGTCCAGCGTCAGCATCGGCGTGAGGCCGAAGCGCAGGCCGCCGCGTGTGGTCCATGCGCCCTGGGCGCGGTTGCGCTCGACGATGAACGACACCTTCTCGTCCACCGCCCATTCGACGGCCGCGCCGACGCGCCGGGTGCGCACGCCGCTGCCGGCGGCCCAGTCGGCGCCGAGGTTCGCATGCAGTTGCAGGCTCGGCAGCGGCTGCCAGGTCACCGGCAGCAGCCATTGGCGGCCGGGCCGGCCGTGGTTGCGCAGGTCCCACGACGCGCCGAACTCGACGGCGGCACGCAGCGGACCGTCGGGTTGGCCGTACCAGGTCCACTTGACGGCCGGGCCCACGGTGCGGCTGCGCGCGTCCGGCGACGCCGAGCGGTCGAGGTTCAGGCCCAGTTCGACCGCGCCGACGCGGCAGGCCGGGCCGACATGCTGGAAGCCGGTCGACGTCGCGTCGGCGCGCCCGGCCCAGGACTCGACCTGGCAGCGGCCGGGCGCCAGCGTGTCGGCATCGTCGACGTCAAAGTGGCCGCCTGCGCCCGCGCTGCCCGCCGCCAGTGCCAGGGCGGCTTGCGGCAGGAGGCGCGGGATGTGAAGGCGAAGCGACATGGGGGCGCAGCATAGCCGCGTCGCATGGCGCCTTCGCTACACCTCGAAGTGCGGCTGGATCATGCGGATGCGCTTGATGGCCACGCCCGCGGCGGCGGTGCGCGTCTCCACGCCGAGCTTGACGAACACGCGCTCCAGGTGCTTCTTGGCGGTGGCCGGGCTGCTGCCCAGGATGTCGCCGATGTCCTTGTTGGTCTTGCCCTTGACCACCCAGTACAGCACCTCGGCCTCGCGCGCGGTGAGCTTCAGCGCCAGGCTCATGGCCTCGATCACGCTGGCGTCGGACACCTCGCGGATGATGAGCAGCCAGTCACCGGCCCAACCCGGCAGGTTCTGCCCGGGCTCGTCACGGTCGCCGGTCTGCTGGTGCACGCGCAGCTGCAGGTGGCGCGCACCCTGCTCGATGGTCAGCGGCGGCGGCTCCACGCCGCCCGCCGTGGCCGGCAGGTGCTGCTGCAGCCAGTCGAGCACGGCCGCCGGCGTTTGCGGCGCCATGGTGCCGCAGTAGCGCAGCAGCAGGTCGCGCGCCAGCGAGGTCTGCCAGATGAGCCGCCCCTCGGGCATGCGTACCGTGATGCTGGCGTAGCCGAAGGCATCGAGGGCGTTGCGCGCCTGGCCGGCCTGCTGGGCCTGCTGGCGCGCCGCGCGGGCGCCCTGCAGGTGCACGTTCATGCGCGCGAGCACTTCCTTGGGCTTGATCGGCTTGGTCACGTAGTCCACGCCGCCGGCATCCAGCGCAGCCACCAGGTGCTCGGTCTCGGTCAGCCCCGTCATGAAGACGATGGGAATGTGGACGGTGGCCGGGTCGGCCTTGAGCCGGCGCGCGACCTCGAAACCGTCCATGCCCGGCATCATGGCGTCGAGCAGCACGATGTCGGGCTGCGCCTGCGCGGCGCGGGCCAGCGCCGCTTCGCCACTGGTGGCCACCAGCACCGTGTAGCCCGACTCGTCCAGCGCGTCATGCAGCATGGCAAGGTTGTCGGGCACGTCGTCGACGATGAGCACCAGGTCGCCGCGCGCGGTCTCCTCGCGCAGGCTCGCGGCCAGGGGCGACGGCGGGGGATTCATGCCATGGACTCCGGCGCCGCGCCCGCACGGCGGATGGCTTCGGCCACCGCCTCGAACTGGAACTGCCTGGCGCGCGTGCGTTGCATCGCAGTCCAGGCGGCGCAGGCCGGCTGCGCCGCGTCGATCTCGTCGAGCTGTTTCATGATGCCGCGAAGGTAACCGAGCTGGACGGCCTCCTCCAGGGCGAGCAGCCGATCGGGCGAAGGCGCCAGGGGCGGATCCGCCGCGTGCGGCTGCGCCGTGGCCGCTGCGGGCGCCTCGGTCCAGCGCAGCTGCAGGCGGCGCTCCAGCCAGTCGAGCAGCTCGCTGTGGCGCACCGGCTTGACGAAGAAGTCCTCGGGCGTGATGCCGACGTCGTTCTCCAGCCGCTTGTCGAAGGCATTGGCCGAAACGATGGCGGTTGCTGGCCCCCACGCCCGGCACTGCGTGTCCTCGCTGTCCCCCGAGGGGGCCGCGTCCGGCTTGGGGCGGCCCGGCGCCGGCCGGCGCCCCCGCTCTCCTGCCTCCCAGAAGGCGCGCGCCCGGCGCAGCGTCTCCCAGCCGTCGATGCCGGGCATCGCAAGGTCCACGAACATGGCGTGCGGCCGGAAGCCGGCCGCCAGCAGGTCGAGCGCGTCGTGGCCGCTGGCGGCAGTCCGCAGCTCGAAGCCCAGCGGCGCCAGCAGGTGCACCAGCAGTTCGCGGTCGGTCTCCTCGTTGTCGACCACCAGCAGGCGGCGGCGCTCGCCCTCGTAGCCACGCCGGGGGCGTGCCGCCATGGCGGGCGGCGGGGCGGCGTTGGCCGCGCGCGCAGGTGCCTCGTGCACCCGCGGCAGGAACAGGCGCACCCGGAACACCGAGCCCTGCCCCGGCGTGCTCTGCACCTTCATCTCGCCGCCCATCAGGTCGGTGAGCATCTTGGCCATCGTCAGGCCCAGGCCGGCGCCCGGGGTGGCCGCCGTGCCGGGCGACTCCACGCGCACGAAGGGCTCGAAGATGCGCGCCAGCGCCTGCGCGTCCATGCCGGGGCCGGTGTCCTCGATCTCGAGCGTGGCGAATTCGCGCGCATAGGCCACGCGCAGGCCCACCTCGCCGTGGGCGGTGAACTTGATGGCATTGCCCAGCAGGTTGATGAGGATCTGGCGCACGCGCTTCTCGTCGGCGCGCACCACCTCGGGCAGGTTCCCGGCGGGCTCGAAGCGAAAGCGCAGGCCCTTGTCAGCGGCCTGCGGCTCGAACATCTCGGCCAGCTCGCGCAGCATGTCGACGAAGCGCAGCGGGCGCGCCTGCAGGGTGAGCTTGCCCGACTCGATGTGGGCCAGGTCCAGCGTGCCCTCGATGAGCGACAGCAGATGCTCGCCGCCGCGCTTGATGACGGCCACGGCCTGCTGCCGGTGCGGCGGCACGGAGGCGTCCTCGCCCATGAGTTGGGCGTAGCCGAGGATCGAATTGAGCGGCGTGCGCAGCTCGTGGCTGATGGCGCTGATGTAGCGGCTCTTGGCCTGGTTGGCGGCGTCTGCCGTCCGCTTGGCTTCCTGCAGGGCGCGGTCGGTCTCGCGGTGCAGTTCGATCTCGCGCATCAGCAGATGGGTCTGCCGGTTCGACTCCTCCTGCGCCACCTTGCGGCTCTGGTGCGCCAGCACCAGCCACCAGGCGACGATGCCGGCGATCAGCAGCAGTGCCATGTAGGCCTTGAAGAAGCCGCCGCGCAGCGCGCTGCCCACCTCGGCGCTCACCGCCTTGCCCACGCCGGGCGCCGCGGCCGCGCCCGCCTGCACCCATTCGCCGACGCCGCGCAGCTCCTGCTGGTAGAGCACGCCGAACACCGCGGCCAGCAACGGCACGACGATCAGCATGAGCATGATGAAGTGGCCCAGGCCGGTGTCGAGGTAGGGCCATACGCGGCGCGGCAGCAGCCAGCGCAGGGTCGCCGACCATTGCGCCGAAAGCGAGGCCTGCGGCTTGCACAGGTCGCCGCAGCGCGCGTCGAGGGTGCAGCACAGCGAGCAGATGGCGCCCTGGTACGCGGGGCAGTGCGCCATGTCGGGGCCTTCGTACTCGCGTTCACAGATGACGCAGCGCTGTGCGGCAAGGCGGGCATACGCGCCCTCTTGCGTCTCGGCGCGGGCGCGCGCTGCATCCGGCCTGAAGACGAGCGGCCGGGAGCCTGCGTCGCGGGCAAGGTAATAGCGCCCCCTCGTCGCCCACGCGATCAGCGGCGCCGTCACGAAGGCCGTGCCCAGTGCGATGACGGCCGAGAAGGACTGCGCCAGCGGCCCGAACACGCCCAGGTGCGCGGTGATCGACAGCGCCGAGGCCAGCACCATCGCACCGACGCCCACCGGGTTGATGTCCCACAGGTGGGCGCGCTTGAACTCGATGCCCGGCGGCGACAGGCCCAGCGGCTTGTTCACCACGAGGTCGGCGACGACCGCCATCATCCAGGCGATGGCGATGTTGGCGTACAGGCCCAGCACGTCGCCCAGGGCCTCGAACACGTTCATCTCCATGAGCATGAACGCGATGAGTGCGTTGAACACCACCCACACCACGCGGCCCGGGTGGCTGTGCGTGACGCGCGAGAAGAAGTTGCTCCAGGCCAGCGAACCCGCGTAGGCGTTCGTCACGTTGATCTTGAGCTGGGAGATCACGACGAAGAGCGCCGTCGCCGCCACCGCCCAGCCGTACTGCGGGAACACGTACTCGTAGGCGGCGAGGTACATCTGGTTCGGGTCCACGGCGCGCTCGGTCGGCACCATGTGGGTGATCGCCAGATACGCCAGCAACGCACCGCCCAGCATCTTGACCACGCCCAGCACCACCCAGCCCGGCCCGCCGGCCATCACGCCAAGCCACCAGCGGCCGCGGTTGGCACGGGTGCGCGCGGGCATGAAGCGCAGGTAATCGGCCTGTTCGCCCATTTGCGTGATCAGCGCGATGCCGACCGTCAAAGCCGCACCGAACAGGTGCAGATTGAAGCCGGCGGAGCCTTTTTTATCCCCGGCGTAGTGCGTAATTCCTGCGAACGCACCAGGATCGCGCATCAACACGAAACCGAAGGGCACCACCAGCATGAGCAGCCAGATCGGCTGCGTCCACAGCTGCAGGCGGCTGATGGCCGAGACGCCGTGCGTGACCAGCGGAATGACGACCAGCGCACACACCAGGTAGCCCCAGGCCGGCGGGATGCCCAGGGCCAGCTCGAGCGCGTAGGCCATCACGGCCGCCTCGAGCGCGAAGAAGATGAAGGTGAAGCTGGCGTAGATCAGCGAGGTGATGGTCGACCCGATGTAGCCGAAGCCCGCCCCGCGCGTGAGCAGGTCCATGTCGACGCCGTAGCGCGCGGCGTACACGCTGATCGGCCAGCCGGCCAGGAAGATGATGAGCCCCGTCGCCAGGATGGCCCAGAAGGCATTGGCGAAGCCGTACTGCACCAGCAGCGTGGCGCCCACGGCTTCCAGGATCAGGAACGACGCCGCTCCGAAGGCAGTGTTAGCCACCCGCCATTCCGACCACTTGCGAAAACGCTGCGGCGTGAAGCGCAGCGCGTAGTCCTCCAACGTCTCGCTGCCGACCCAGCTGTTGTAGTCGCGCCGGACTTTGACGATGCGTTGCGGCGCGTCCTCGCGGCCGGCGTCGGACGTCTCGATGGCAGGGGCGGACTCGGGGGGCACACCATTGCGGTGCACATTCCATGCCGAAGCCAGCGCGCGGCACGACTGTTGCAAGGACGCGTCGTTGCCCATAATGCTTCGCGATCACAGAGAAGCAACATCGAGCCCAGCGATATGGAACTGACTCCCAGAGAGAAAGACAAGCTCCTGATCTTCACCGCCGCCCTGCTGGCGGAGCGGCGCAAGGCCCGGGGCCTGAAGCTGAACTACCCCGAGGCGGTGGCCTTGATCTCCGCAGCCGTCATGGAAGGTGCGCGCGACGGCAAGACCGTCGCCTCGCTGATGAGCGAGGGCCGCGCCGTCCTGACGCGCGACGACGTGATGGAAGGGGTGCCGGAGATGATTCCCGACATCCAGGTCGAAGCGACCTTCCCCGACGGCACGAAGCTCGTGACCGTGCACCAGCCGATTGCCTGATTTTCCGGAGACCGATCCATGTCCTTCACCCGCCCTGTCCGCGTCGCCGCCGTTGCGCTCGCCTGCCTGATCACCCTGCCTGCCCTCGCCCACACGGGCGCCGACGCCGGCCTGCACCACGGCCTGGTCGCCGGCTTCATGCACCCGCTGACCGGTCTCGACCACCTGGCCGCCATGGTGGCGGTGGGCCTGTGGAGCGCGCTGGTGGCGCGGCGCGGCACCGACCTGCTGTGGGCTCCCCTGGGCTTCGTGGCCATGCTGCTGGTCGGCGCGCTGATGGGCCTGGCCGGCGTGCAGCTGCCGGCGGTCGAGCCGATGATCGCGGCCTCGCTGCTGGTGCTGGGCCTGCTGGTGCTCACGCAGAAACGCCTGCCGGCGCTGGCCGCCGCCGCGCTGGTCGGCGTGTTCGCCATCTTCCACGGCATCGCGCACGGCCACGAGTTGGCCGGCGAGCCGGATGCCGCGCTGACGCTGGCCGGCATGGTGGCGGCCACGGCGCTGCTGCATGTCGCCGGCATCGGCGTGGGTTACGCGCTGCGCCATGCCAACCGCTGGGTGCCGCGCGTCGCAGGCGCGGCCGTGGCGCTGCTGGGCGCGGCGCTGCTCGGCGGCTTGGCCTGATTGGAGCGCGGCGATGACCATCCCCGGTGAACTGCTGATCGACGCGGGCGATCACGACCTGAACCCCGGCCGCCGCACGCTGACGGTGGTGGTGAAGAACACCGCCGACCGCCCGATCCAGGTCGGCTCGCACTACCACTTTGCCGAGACCAACGGCGCGCTCGACTTCGACCGCGACGCCGCGCGCGGCATGCGGCTGAACATCGCCTCGGGCACGGCCGTGCGCTTCGAGCCCGGGCAGCAGCGCACGGTGGAACTGGTCGACTACGCCGGGGCGCGCACCGTGTACGGCTTTCGCGGGCTGGTGCAAGGGCCGCTCTGACAACCCCATGAATACCGGACGTAGAGGACGCAAAGACTTCGCAGAAGTCGCAAAAGAGATTCAAAGGCTTTCTTTTTGCGTTCTTGGCGGAACCTTTGCGGCCTCTGCGTTCGGACGTCCGATTTCTTTGAGCTGAGCAGGAGCCAACAGTGGCATCGATTTCACGCCGCGCCTACGCAGAAATTTTCGGCCCCACCGTGGGCGACCGCGTGCGCCTGGCCGACACGGGCCTGGTGATCGAGGTCGAGGAGGACTACACCCTGCGCGCCGGCGGCTACGGCGAAGAGGTGAAGTTCGGTGGCGGCAAGACCATCCGCGACGGCATGGCGCAGAGCCAGCGAACGCGCGCCCAGGGCAGCGTCGACACGGTCCTCACCAACGCGCTCATCCTCGACCACTGGGGCATCGTCAAAGCCGACATCGGCCTCAAGGACGGCCGCATCGCCGCCATCGGCAAGGCCGGCAACCCCGACACGCAGCCTGGCGTGGACATCGTCATCGGCCCCGGCACCGAGGTCATCAGCTGCGAAGGCAACATCGTCACGGCCGGCGGCATCGACAGCCACATCCACTTCATCTGCCCGCAGCAGATCGAGGAGGCGCTGGCCAGCGGCGTGACCACCATGCTCGGCGGCGGCACCGGCCCTGCCACGGGCACCTTCGCCACCACCTGCACGCCCGGCCCCTGGCACATCGAGCGCATGCTGCAGGCGGCCGACGCCTTCCCGATGAACCTGGGCTTCCTGGGCAAGGGCAACGCGAGCCGGCCCGAGGCACTGCACGAGCAGATCGAGGCCGGCGTGATCGGCCTGAAGCTGCACGAGGACTGGGGCACCACGCCCTCGGCCATCGACCATTGCCTGGACGTGGCCGAGGCCACCGACACGCAGGTGGCGATCCATTCCGACACGCTGAATGAATCGGGCTTCGTCGAGGACACCATCGCCGCCACCAAGGGCCGCTCGCTGTGCGCCTTCCACACAGAAGGCGCCGGCGGCGGGCATGCGCCTGACATCCTGCGCGTGGTGGGCGAGGCGAACTTCCTGCCCTCGTCCACCAACCCCACGATGCCCTACACCGTGAACACGCTCGACGAGCACGTCGACATGCTCATGGTGTGCCACCACCTCGACGCCGCGATCGCAGAAGACCTGGCCTTCGCCGAATCGCGCATCCGCAAGGAGACCATCGCGGCCGAGGACATCCTGCACGACCTGGGTGCCATCAGCATGATGAGCAGCGACTCGCAGGCCATGGGCCGTGTGGGCGAGGTCATCATCCGCACCTGGCAGACGGCGAGCAAGATGAAGGCGCAGCGCGGCGCGTTGCCCGAGGACAGCGAGCGTGCCGACAACTTCCGCGCCAGGCGCTACGTCGCGAAATACACGATCAACCCCGCCATCTCGCATGGCATCGCGCACGAGGTCGGCAGCCTCGAAGTGGGCAAGTGGGCCGACATCGTGGTCTGGAAGCCGGCCTTCTTCGGCGTGAAGCCTTTCTGCATCCTCAAGGGCGGGAGCATCGCCATGGCCGCCATGGGCGATCCCAACGCAAGCATTCCCACCCCGCAGCCCGTGCACTACCGGCCGATGTTCGGCGCCTTCGGCGGCTCATTGGCCAGGAGTTCGCTGACCTTCGTGTCGCAGGCGGGCCTGGCGGCCGGCGTGAAGGAACGCTATGGCCTCGCCAAAACAGTAAGCGCGGTGAAGAACATCCGCGGCGTGCAGAAGCAGCACCTGATCCACAACGGCTACACGCCGAAGATGGAGATCGACCATCAGACCTACGCCGTGCGTGCCGATGGCGTGCTGCTCACCTGCGAGCCGGCGAAGGTGCTGCCGATGGCGCAGCGGTATTTCCTCTTCTGACCGATGGCGGCGGCGCTGCACATTCGCCTGGATGACCTGCGCGACCCGCGCATCGCCGCCTTCCTGGAAGAGCACCTGGCGGACATGCGCCGCGTCTCGCCGCCCGAAAGCGTGCATGCGCTGGACCTGGACGGCCTGCGCCGCCCCGAGATCCGCTTCTGGAGCGCCTGGACGGCCGATGCGGCTGGCGAGGCGCTGGCGGGCACCGTGGCGTTGAAACGGCTGGACGACGGCCATGCGGAGCTCAAGTCCATGCGCACCGCCGTGCACTTGCGCGGCCAGGGCATCGCGGCACGACTGCTGGCCCACGCGCTGGCTGAGGCCCGCGTCGCCGGCCACACGCGCATGAGCCTGGAGACCGGCAGCCAACCCTTCTTCGCGCCCGCGAGAGCGCTTTATGCCCGACACGGGTTCGAAGCGTGTGCACCGTTCTCCGACTACGCGAACGACCCGGCCAGCCACTTCATGACGCGGATGCTCTAGGACGCGCCACCCACAGGGCCTTGCCTGGTGCACACCGCTCGGGCCCGGTGTGTCGCGGGACAATAGCGCCCTGCACCGCTCCGCCGATCGCCTGCCGACAGACATCACACATGCTGACCGCCAACAAACTCATGCCCCAGGGCCGCGGCCTCGCGCCCGTGCTGCTCAAGCGCGCCGCCACGGTCGAACTCGACTGGGACGTGCGGCAGAAGAGCCGCTTCGACCTCACCGATTCACAGGGCCGGCAGGTCGGCGTCTTCCTGCCGCGCGGCACGGCCGTGCGCGGCGGCGACGTGCTGGTGCTGGAAGACGGCTCGCTGCTGCGCGTGGTCGCCGCGAAGCAGCCGGTGCTGCGCATCACGCACTGCACGACGCACGGCACGCCCTTCGACCTGACGCGCGCCGCCTACCACCTGGGCAACCGGCATGTGCCCATCGAGCTGCAGCCCGACCACCTGAAGATCGAGCCCGACCATGTGCTGGCCGACATGCTGCGCGCCATGCACCTGATCGTGGTGGCGGTCGACGAACCCTTCGAGCCCGAAGGGGGCGCCTATGGCGGCCACGCGGGGCACGGGCACGGGCATGGGCATGGGCATGGGCATTCGCACGACCACGACCACGGTCATGCGCAGCGCCCGCTGGTGCTCGCACCCGAGCGTCTGCACGACGACGCCGAGACGCACGACCATGGGCATGTCCACGGCCCGGGCTGCGGCCACTCGCACGGCCATTCGCACTGAGCCGCCGTGGACGAGCCCGTCGCGCCGAGCAGCCTGTTGCAGCTGATCTGGCTGGCCTCCCCGGCCCTGCCGGTGGGCGGCTTCTCCTACTCGGAAGGACTGGAAGCGGCGGTCGAGTGGGCCGGCGTGCAGAGCGAGGCCACGGGCGCCGACTGGCTGGTCGACCAGTTGCACCTCACGCTGGCGCGCGGCGACCTCGCCGTGGTGGCCGCTTCCATCGTCGCCTGGCAGGACGGCGACATGGCACGCGTGCGCGCGTTGAACGACTGGGCGCTGCACACGCGCGAATCGGCCGAATTCCTGCTGCAGACCGAGCAGATGGGCCGCTCGTTTCTCGAATGGCTCAAGCTCCACCACGACGACGCGGCCCGCACCTTCGACGGCCTGCCCGTGACCTACCCGGTCGCCTTCGCCTTCGCGGCAGCGCGCAGCGGCGCATCGGTGCGCGACGGCTGCCTGGCCTTCGCCTTCGGATGGGCCGAGAACATGACGGCCGCCGCCGTGAAGGCCGTACCGCTCGGCCAGAGCGCGGGCCAGCGCATGCTGGCGCGGCTGGCGCGCGAGATGCCCGCGGCCGTCGATGCCGCCACGCGCCTGGACGACGAGGCGCGGCAAGCCTTCTCGCCCATGCTCGCGATCCTCTCGGCCCGGCACGAGAGCCAGTATTCAAGGCTCTTTCGCAGCTGATTGCTATGAGTTTTATAGCTGCTCACGCAATGCCCATGCGGGTTTCATCCATTTTTCATTCAAATTTTCGCCCTCTGCACTCCCTGCCATGAGCTCTGCCCTGCACCACATTCCGAACCGCACCAAGAAGCTGCCGCCCCTGCGCGTGGGCATCGGCGGGCCCGTCGGCTCCGGCAAGACCACCTTGCTGGAGATGCTGTGCAAGACGATGCGCGCGCAGTACGACCTCGTCGCCATCACGAACGACATCTACACCAAGGAAGACCAGCGCCTGCTCACCGTGGCCGGCGCCCTGCCGGCCGAGCGCATCATGGGCGTCGAGACGGGCGGCTGCCCGCACACCGCGATCCGCGAGGACGCATCGATCAACCTCGAAGCCATCGACCGCATGCTGGAGGACTTCCCGGATGCGGACGTGGTCTTCGTCGAGAGCGGTGGCGACAACCTGGCCGCTACCTTCAGCCCCGAACTCTCCGACCTCACGATCTACGTGATCGATGTCGCCGCCGGCGAAAAGATCCCGCGCAAGGGCGGCCCCGGCATCACCAAGAGCGACCTCTTCGTCATCAACAAGACCGACCTCGCGCCCTACGTCGGCGCCGACCTGGGCGTGATGGAGCAGGACACGCAGCGCATGCGCAAGGCCAAGCCCTATGTGATGACCAACCTCAAGACCCAGGACGGCGTGGCGCAGGTGGTGCGCTTCATCGAGGAGCGCGGCATGCTGCGCGCCGCCTGAGCGCGGCGCAACGCCGTCAGCGGCCGCCGGCTGCGCGGTGTGCCAGCAGCGCCTTGGCCGCCTCGACGCGCAGCCCGAGCGGCACGCGCTCGTCGCCCATCACCTGCTGAAGAAAAATGAGCGGGTCGTCCGTCGGGTTCGTCTGCAGCGCGGGCGACACCGCGGGCGCGGGCGCCCCGCTGTCCGCACGATCCGCAGCCATGGGGTCGGCGGCCCCCGATCCTTGATCACCCAGCCCTGCCACCGCCGCGTCGAACACGGCGCGCGGAATGGATTCGAGGCCTGCCAGCAACGCCGCCTGACCTTCGTCGCCCGGCGGAATGTCCAGCCAGGGGGTGTCGCCGAACACCGGCGCCAGGTCCGGCGCGACGAAGGCCGACCAGTCGCCGCTTGCCGCCTGGCATTCCGGCACCGGCCGCACGTGTCCGGATGCGGCACTCGGCCACAAGCGCAGGCGGCGGATCGGCACGTCGGGAAGAAAGCGCCGGCGCAACGCATGGAGGAAGGCATGGCCTTCCTGCGCCGTCACCGCATCTGCGAGGGAGAACCACAGCTGGAGCGCGTCGACGCCCGACACGGCGATGGCCGGAGCGGGCAGGCCCAGTTCGACCTGCACGCCCTGCCAGACCGGTCGCAGGTTGTCCCAGGCCGGCGGAGCCATGAGTTCCATCACCAGCGCGCGCACTTCGCCACCGAGCCCGACCAGCGCCATGTCGGACGTGTCGCCGCCGGGGGCGGGCGCGTACAGACGGCGGAACTCGGCGGCCAGGCGTGTCATCGAGAGAGGATAGCAATCCTCACGGCGCGCGACGGGCGTGGCCATGGACGCAGACCACGCGCGCGTGACGCGCGCGCTATCGGCGCGCGGTCAGAGCGGGATGTCGCCCGTCGGGCGGCCCAGCCACTTGTTGGACAGCCGATCCGCATCGCCCGACTTGCGGGCTTCGACCACGATCTCGTTGATCCGGGTGCGCAGCTTGTCCTCGCCCTTCGTGATACCGATGAAGTTCGGGCTCTGGCTCAGCATGAGCTTGTACTCGAGGCCGAGCTGCGGCTGCGTCTGCATGAGCCTCGACACGGCAGGCTGGCTGCTGCCCACGGCCATGACCTGACCGGAACCCAGCGCCGCGATGGTCGAGGCATGGTCCTCGAAGCGCATGAGGTTGGTGCCCGGCGGGACCACCTTGGTCAGCTCCTGGTCCTCGATGGTGCCGCGGGTCACGCCCACCGACTTGCCCTGGAGGTCGGCAAAGCCCTTGATCGTGACCGACTTCGGCCCGTAGACCCCGCTGATGAACGGGGAGTACGCCGCCGTCGTGAAGTCCACCACCTTCTCCCGCTCGGCATTGCGCGCCAGCGTGGAGACGACGATGTCGACCTTGCGGGTCTGGAGGTAGGGAACCCGGTTGGTGCTGGTCACCGGCACGAGTTCGGCGCGCACGCCCAGCTTGGCCGCGATGTAGTTGGCCATCTCCACGTCCAGGCCCAGCGGCTTCATGTCGACGCCGACGAATCCGTAGGGCGGGTAGTCGGTCGGCACGGCGATGCGGATCACGCCCGCCTTCATGATGTCGTCCAGGGCGGTCTGGGCGACGGCGCCCAGGCTCGTCAGGACGCAGGCAGCGCAGATCAGGGTACGGCGAAGAGGGGACATGGGAAGACTCCGGAGCGGTTGAGGAATGGGGTGGCGAGCTTCACCGGCCGGGAGCGACGGCCGCAGGGGCGAGCCGCTTGGCGAAGAGCTGGCCATAGCCCGGCCGCGCACCGGCGACCTCCAGCGTCTCGAGGCAGTGCCAGAACGACGCCTGGACCGCCGAGACGACGGGCTTGCCCAAGGCCTGCTCGAGGGCCTCGATCGCGCCGACCGAACGGAAGTTGGTGCAGCTGATGAAGATGGCGCTGGCATCGGGATGGTCGACCGAGCGCACCAGGTCGTACACCTGCTCGAGCGGCACCTCCGCCAGCGCGCGGTCTTCGTCGATGCGCAGGTTGGCGTGCCTGACGACCTGGTGGCCGTTCTCTTCGAGGAAGCGGATGGCCTTGGCATGCACCGCGTCCACGTAGGGCGATGCCAGCGCCACCTTGCCGGCGCGCACCTCCTTCAGCGCTTCCAGCGTCGCGGTGGAAGCGGTGTTGACGCGCACGCCGGGCACCCACTGCTGCATCTTCGCGATGAGGGCGTGGTCATAGGCCGTGCCATGCAGGAACGAGGCGCTCGTTCCGCCGAAGCACATCATGTCGATCGGCGCGGAACCCACCAGCCGGGCCGCCTGGGCCAGCTCCGGCGAGTTCATCATCTCCTCGATGCCCTCGACCGTGACCTTGGGCAGCTTGATGCGCGTCGTGTGAACCGAGACGCCGGGCGCCGCCATGGCCGACCATTCCGCATCCATCACGATGCTGGAGGCGATGTAGATCAGGCCGAGCTTGCAGAGCTCGCCCGAGCCGTCGTAGCGGAAGGTCGGTGGGGAAGGCATTTGCGGGTCCATGGGTGTCAGGAAATGGGGGATGGCGGGTGGGCACCTGTCGCGCAGCGGCTCAGTGCTCCTCGATGTTCAGGATCTTCCCCAGCCCCAGGAAGTAGTTGGCGAAGGCCAGCAACGTGGCCGTCACCGCGATGTAGACGACCGACAGCGCGGCCAGCGTGGGATCGGCGAACTCGCGCACATAGTTGTACATGGCCACCGGCAGCGTCTGCGTGTCCTGCGTGGTCACGAACAGCGAGGCCGTGAATTCGCTGAACGACATGATGGCCGCGAACAGCCAGCCGCCGAACAGCCCCGGGGCCAGCAGCGGCACCGTCACCGTGAGCAGCACCTTGCGAGGCGACGCGCCCAGGCTGGCCGCGGCCTGCTCCAGGCGTTCGTCCAGGTTCTCCATCGACACGTAGACGCTGCGCATCACGAAGGGCAGCACCAGCATGACGTGGCACAGGATGGCGATGCCGTAGCCGCGCTGAACCGAGGCCTGCGAGACCAGGATCAACAGCCCCAGCCCCAGCGTGAAGTGCGGCACCACCAGCGGCGAATGCAGGACGGCCAGCAGGGTCTGCTTGCCCTTGAAGTCCAGCCGCTTCACGGCGATCGACAGCAGTGTGCCGACCACCAGAGCCAGGAACGACGACCAGCCCGTGATGACGAGGCTGGCCTTGAAGCCATGCTGGAAGTCCGGGTAGCTGAACACCCGCGCGAACCACTGCAGCGAGTACGACTCGGGCGGGAACGTGAGGATGGCCTTCTCGTTGAAGGCCGCGATGGTGACCACCACCACCGGCAGCAGGATGAAGGCCAGCAGCACGGCGATCAGCACGGGGCCGGCAAGGCGCAGCGGCAGCGGCAGGGCGTTGCGGATCTTCATGGGTCAGTGCCCTCCGATCGCCTTGAGGCGCCGGGTGAACTGGCCCAGCGCGAGCAGCGCGGCGGCGGTCAGCAACAGGCCCACCACGCTCAGGCTGGCCGCCAGCGGAAAGTTCATGGACGAGAAGCCGAGCTGGTACACCAGGGTCGACACGGTCGGCACGCGGCCGCCGCCGATCATCTGCGGCGTGGCGAAGGCGCTGAAGGTCCAGGCGAAGGCGGTCGTGATGCTGGCCAGGATGCCGGGCATGGACAGCGGCAGCGTGACCGTCAGGAAGGTCCTGACCGGGCCGGCGCCCAGGCTCTGCGCGGCCTTCTCGTAGTCGCGGTCGATGTGCGAGATCGCGGTGGCCAGCATGAGGACGACCACCGGCGTGGTCACATGCACAAGCGCCACGAGCACGCCCAGGTGCGTGAACATGAGTTCCAGCGGCCACTCGATCAGGCCGAGCCGGCGCAGCGTGCCGTTGATGAAGCCGTTGCTGCCCAGCACCGCGATCCACGAGTAGGTACGCACGATCTCGCCCAGGAACAGCGGCGTGATGGACACCACCAGAATGAAGGACTTCAGCGCGCGGTTGCGCGTGCGCACGAGCGCATAGGCCAGGGGGTAGCCGACCAGCAGCGAGAACACCGTCGTCTCGATGCTCAGCAGCAGGGTGTTGGCGAAGGCGGACAGGTAGATCGACTTGGTCAACCCCCTGAAGTTGTCCAGCGTGAACCCGCCCACGTCCAGCGATCCCGGCACGAAGGCGCGGAAGCTGAACTGCAGCACGGCCAGCAGCGAGACGGCAATGCACGCCGCAACAATGACGGCCGGTGACACCAGCCAGGCCCGTAGATCGGAGCGCATTCCCACCCTTTTCAGATTCCAGATGCTCGACCGGGTCTCGGGGGAGCCCGGCGCAGCGCGCGTTGCGCGCTCACGCCCCGGACGTCCCCCGGGAGACGATCAGTTCATGATGTTTTCGGTGAACCACTTGCGCCACTCGGCGGTCTTCTCGGCGCGCAGCTTGTTGTCGATCACGATGGTCTGCGTGTCCCACTGCGCCTTGGTCGTGAACACGCCGGGCAGCTTGGCGTCCTCGGCCGAGACCTTGGCGTTGTCGACGACCGGGCTCGCCTTCTTCGAGGCAACGATCTTGGACTGCACGTCGGCCGAGAGGGCGATGTTCAGGAACTTGTAGGCCAGGTCGGCCTTGGTCGTACCCTTCATGATGGCCATGGTGTCCACGCCCAGCACGGCGCCTTCCTTGGGCATCACGACCTTGATCGGCACGCCCTGGCTGGCCATGTGGTACGCGTTCATCGACAGGATCACTTCCACCGGCGTCTCGCCCGTGGCGATCAGCTGCTGGGCATTGGCGTCGTTGGTGTAGAAGGCCTTGAAGTTCGGCTTCAGCGCCTTGAGCTTGTCCTGGCCCTTCTCCCAGCTGGCCGCGTCGCCGCCGGACAGCATGGCCGATACCGCGATGATGTGGCTGGGGTCGAAATCGGGCGCGCTGATCTTGCCTTTGAGCGCGGGGTTCCACAGGTCGTTCCAGCTTTCCAGCTTGACGCTGGCGGGCACCAGGTCTGGGCGGTAGCCGATGGAATAGACGTAGGCCCAGCTGCCGATGTGGTACGGGCTGATCTTGGCGCGGTCCACCAGGTGGGCGTAGTTCGGGATCTTGGCGGTATCGATCTGCTCGAACAGGTTGCTGCTCACGTACAGCCAGCCCACGTGCGAGGTCGTGAAGGTGATGTCGCTCTCGGGCTTGCCCGCCAGCTTGGCCTTGTTCAGGCGGTCGATGGTGCCGCCCGTGACGTACTTCACCGGCACGCCGGTCTGCTTCGTGAACTCCTTGCCGATGTTCTCGTCGATCAGGTCGCGGAAGCTGCCGCCCCAGGTGCTCACGACGAGCGCGTTGTCCTGTGCCCAGGCGGCGGTGCCGCCCAGCGTGGCCGAGAGCGCACACAGAGTCAGAAGCTTGCGAATCATTGATGGACCTCAATCGTAAAAGTGGAAGATCTGCCGAGACTGGACATGCCGGGGTGCCACATCCGCACCCTGCGCATCACGGACCAAATCATGGGAATAGCGGCCCCTGCGGCCAAGTCGCCTTTTACGTAGAGGTGCCTCAACTTTTCCGACGCCCCGGCGCGCGCGCCACTCGGAAATTCCTAAACGGTCGCCCGGAAAAAACAAATGGCGCCGACGGCCCGGGCCGCTGACCATGGCGGTCCCGACGCGTCCGCGTTTTCCGCCATCAGCCCGCAGCGACCATGAAGCACACCCGCATCCGCCCCTTCAACACCAAGGCCACCTACCCGGAGCAGAAGCTGGACAACGACCTGTGCCAGGCCGTCGTCGCGCGCGGGCGCACGGTGTTCCTGCGCGGGCAGATCGGCCAGAACCTGGACACCTCCGAAAGCGTGTGCATCGGCGACGTGGCCGGGCAGGCCGAGCAGGCCATGGCCAACATCGCCATGCTGCTCGAGGAAGCGGGCGGCGAACTGCAGGACATCTGCAAGATCACCATCTACATCATCGACCCGCGCTACCGCGAGGCCGTCTATCTCGTGGTGGGCCGCTGGCTGAAGGGCGTGTTCCCGGTGTCCACCGGCATCGTGGTTTCGGCCCTGGCGCGCCCCGAGTGGCTGGTGGAGATCGATGCCACCGCCGTCATTCCCGACTAGGGCGCACCCACGGATTTCTCGTCACGCGCGGCGCGTGCGGCCACGCCATTCACAGCTTCCGAACCATGACCTTCTCCATCATCGCGCGCTGCCCCGCCACCGGCCAGTTCGGTGCCGCCGTGGCGTCCTCCTCCCCCGCCGTGGCGGCGCGCTGCGTGCGCGGCCGCAAAGGTGTGGGCGCCGCCGCCAGCCAGAACATCACCGACCCCGACCTCGGGCCGCTGCTGCTGGACCTCATGGCGGCCGGCAAAACGCCCGAGCAGGCCGTGGCCGAACTGCGGCAACGCCCCTTCATCGACTACCGGCAGCTCATGGCGATCGACGCGAGCCACCCGCCCGTGGTGTTCACCGGCGCCAACGCGCTGGGCACGCTGGCAAGCAGCGTCGGCGAGCATGCGGCCTGCGCCGGCAACATGCTGCACAACCGCGGTGTGCCGGCTGCCATGCTGGCGGCCTTCGAGCAGGCCGAGGGCGCACTGGCCGAACGCCTGATGCAGGCCATGCTGGCCGGCCAGGCGGCCGGTGGCGAGGAAGGGCCGGTGCACTCGGCCGGCCTGCTGGTCTACGGCGCGCAGAACTGGCCCATCGTGGACCTCCGGCTGGACTGGGTCGAGGCCGATCCGGTGCAGGCACTGTACGCCGCCTGGGGCGTCTTCGCGCCGCAGCTGCAGGCCTACATCACGCGTGCGCTGGACCCGCGTGCGGCGCCCAGCTTCGGCGTGCCGGGCAACCTGTGAAGGGCGCGCCGCTACACTGAGCGGCTGCCCTTCAGCGCCACCCGCGCGCCCTCCTGTACCGACAATGCTCAACCGCGTTTCCCTGCGCCAGATGGAGTACTTCGTCGCGACGGCCAAGCACGGCAGCATTGCCGCGGCCTCCGCGCAGATCCACATCTCCTCGCCCTCGATCTCCGCAGCCATCGCCCACATCGAGAGCGAACTCAACGTCCAGCTGTTCGTGCGCCATCCCTCCAAGGGTCTGGGGCTGACGGCCATCGGCACCCTGGTGCTGGAGCAGTGCGAGGACGTGCTCGAACGCTCCTCGCGCCTGTACGACATCGCCTCGGACGCCGGCGACGTCATGCAGGGCGCGCTGCGCGTGGGCAGCTTTCAGTCGCTCACCGCCATGATCGCGCCGGAGGTCATGTACGGCTTCGCGCGCGCGTTCGAGCGGGTCGAGATGCAGATGGCAGAGGGCGACCAGGAGGTGCTGATGAGCAAGCTGCGCTCGCTCGAGATCGACCTGGCCCTGACCTACGACCTGCGCCTGGACGAAGACATCGCCTTCGAGAGCCTGGCCACGCTGCCGCCCTACGTGCTGGTGGGCGAGCTGCACCCGCTGGCACAGCAGAAGGCCGTCACCTTCGAGGAACTCGCGCCGCAGCCCTACGTGCTGCTCGACCTCCCCATGAGCCGCGAGTACTTCACCTCCCTGTTCGCCAGCGCCGGCGTGACGCCCAACATCGTCGCGCGTTCCCGCTCGGAAGAGGTGGTGCGGTCCATGGCCGCCAACGGCATCGGATACGCGCTGTTCAATGTGCGGCCCAAGTCCAACCTGTCGCTGGACGGCAAGCGCCTGGTGCGCGTGCGCCTGGCCGGCAAGCACCGGCCCATGCTGCTGGGCCTGGCGACCTACAAGCCGGTGAAGCAATCCCGCCTGGCCCAGGCCTTCATGGACCGCTGCCGCGCCTACATCTCCGACCAGTACATCCCCGGCATGAGCGCGGCGAGCTTCTTCGACCCCCATCTCGTGGTGCCCGACGCGACGCCCACACCGCCACCATGACTGCTGCCCCCTGTGCCAGCGTCGCCTTGCTGGAGACGCTGATCGCCTTTCCCTCGGTGTCGCTGCAACCCAACGACGGCCTCATCGCCGCGGTGCAGGACATCCTGGCCCAGGCCGGCATCGCGTCCACCCGCGCGCCCGACCCCGAGGACGCCCGCCGCACCAACCTGTTCGCCTCGGTGGGCCCCGAGGGCGTGCCGGGGGTGCTGCTGTCGGGCCACACCGACGTCGTGCCCGTGGACGGCCAGCCCTGGACCTCGCCGCCCTTCGAGGCCACGCACCGGGACGGCCGCATCTACGGACGCGGCACGGCCGACATGAAGGGCTTCGTCGCCTGTGCGGTCACGGCCATGGTGGCGGCGGCCGGACGGCCGCTGCAACGGCCGCTGCAACTCGCGCTGTCCTTCGACGAGGAGATCGGCTGCGTCGGCGTGCGCCACCTGCTGCGACGGCTCGAGGGCCATTTGCCCGCGCCCCACCTGTGCATCGTCGGCGAGCCCACGCTGATGCGCATCGGCACCGGCCACAAGGGCAAGGCCGCCTACCGCGCGGTGTGCTGCGGGCAGGCCGGGCACTCGGGCCTGGCGCCGCAGTTCGTCAACGCGATCCACATGGCGAGCGACCTGGTGGCGTCGGCGCGCGAGGTGCAGCGCGAATTGGCCGAGAGCGGCCCGCGCGAGGAAGGCTATGGCGTGCCCTATTCCACCGTGCACGTGGGCACCATCCACGGCGGCCGTGCGCTCAACATCGTGCCCAGCGAATGCGAGATCGACTTCGAGATCCGCAACGTGGCGCAGGACCAGCCCGCGCAGATCCTGCAGCGCATCCTGCAGAACCTGGCCGCGCGCGTGCAGCGCGAGGCCCAGCATCCCGACGCACCGCTGCCCGAGGTCACGCTGCGCAACAGCTACCCCAGCCTGTCCACGCCCGAGGACGCGCCCGCCGTCGGCCTGCTGCGCTCGCTCCTGCCCGAGGACACGCCCACGACCAAGGTCGACTACGGCTCCGAAGGCGGCCTCTTTAGCCAAAGCTGGGCGCAGACCCCGGTGCTGGTCTGCGGACCCGGCAGCATCACGGTGGCGCACAAGGCCGACGAGTACGTGGAGCTGTCGCAGCTGGCGGCCTGCGACCGCATGCTGGCCGGACTGGTCGATTTCCTCTGCCGCTGATCAGTCCAGCCGCAGGATGCGCCGGTCCACGGCGCGGATGTCGGTGCGGCCGCAGAAGGCCATGGACAGGTCCAGCTCGGTGTGGATGATCTCCAGCGCCTTGGCGACGCCGGCCTCGCCCAGGGCGCCCAGGCCGTAGAGCATGGCCCGGCCGATGTAGGTGCCGCGTGCACCGAGCGCGATCGCCTTGAGCACGTCCTGCCCCGAGCGGATGCCACCATCCATGTGCACCTCCACCTGCGCGCCGACGGCCTCGACAATCTCCGGGAGCATGGCGATGGACGACGCCGCGCCGTCCAGCTGGCGCCCGCCGTGGTTCGAAACCACGATCGCATCAGCGCCGGCGGCCACGGCCAGCCGCGCGTCCTCGGGCTCCTGGATGCCCTTGACGATGAGCTTGCCGCCCCAGCGCTGCCTGATCCATTCCACGTCCTGCCACGACAGGCGCGGATCGAACTGCTCGCGCGTCCAATCCACCAGCGAACCGATGCCGTCCACGCCCTTGGCATGGCCGACGATGTTGCCGAAGTGCCGGTGCCGCGTGCCCAGCATGCCCCAGCACCAGCGTGGCTTGCCGGCGAGGTCAACGAGGTTGCGCAGCGTCGGCCGGGGCGGCGTGGAGAGCCCGTTCTTCCTGTCCTTGTGCCGCTGGCCGAAGACCTGCAGGTCCATGGTCACGACGAGGGCCGAGCAGTTGGCAGCGCGAGCGCGCTCGATCAGGCCTTCGACGAAGCTGCGGTCGCGCAACACGTAGAGCTGGAACCAGAAGGGGTGGCGACCCGTTGCCTCGGCCACCGCCTCAATCGGGCAGATGCTCATGGTCGACAGCGTGAACGGAATGCCGAAGCGCTGCGCCGCGCGCGCGGCCAGGATCTCGCCGTCGGCATGCTGCATGCCCGTCAGCCCGGTGGGCGCGATCGCCACGGGCATGCGAACGGCCTGGCCGGCCATGGTGCTGGCCGTGCTGCGCGTCGTGATGTCGACCGCGACCCGCTGCCGGAACTCGATGCGGCGCAGGTCCTCTTCGTTCTTGCGATAGGTGTACTCGGTCCACGAACCGGTGTCCACGTAGTCGTAGAACATGCGCGGCACGCGCTTCTTCGCCAGGGCCCGCAGATCTTCGATGCAGGTGATCTCGCTCATCGAATCCCCCTCGAAGGACGACCGAGGCCGCCGGCCCGCCCACATCCGGCGGCCGTCCATTCAGGCTGTGCCCGCACTCAGCTCTTCTCGTAGGACAGGTAGCCCTGCTGCAGAAGAATGTGGTCGGCGATGTACTTCGCGTCGTGCCACACGCCATAGATGAACGACGAGGCGCGGTTCACGAGGTTGGGCAGGCCCAGGAAGTAAATGCCGCCCTCGGCCGAGATGCCGCGCTTGTGATAGGGCTCGCCGTTCTCGTGGAAGGCATTGACCTTGAGCCAGCTGAAGTCGAACCGGAAGCCCGTGGCCCACAGCACCGTGGTGATGCCGGCCTGTTGCAGGTCCAGGCTCAGGATGGGCTCGGTCAGGCACGGAGGGTCGGGCAGCAGCTCCCACGCATCGGGCTCGGGCGGGAAAGGCAGGCCGTTCTGCTCGATGTAGGCATCGGCGTCGCGCAGCACGTCGAAGTAGGCCTGGTCGCCCTCGGCCACGTTCTTCGCCAGCCCTTCGGCGAATCGCATCACGCCGTTCTCGTAGGTCTGGGTCAGGCCCACCAGTTCGATGCCCGCATGGGCCAGGCGCCGGAAGTCCACCGTCCTGCCGCCCTCGTAACCGCTCACCGCGAAGGCGACGTGCTTCTTCTTGGGCTTGATGCGCACCTCGTCCCACAGGCCCAGCGCGCCGAGCCACCAGCAGTAGTCGCGCCCGCGGTAGGAGCGCGGCGGGCGGTAGTGCTCTCCCACCGACAGGTACACCTTGCGGCCGGCCTGGCGCAGTTCCTCGGCGATCTGCGAGCCGGACGCGCCGGCCCCCACGACCAGCACCGCGCCGTCGGCCAGCTGGCCCGGGTTCTTGTAGGCCGAGGAATGCAGCTGGGCGATGGGCGCGTCCGCCGGCACGATGTCCGGGTAGGCCGGCACCTGGAAGGGGCCGGTAGCGGCCACCACGTTCATCGCCTCGATCACGCCTTCGGAGGTGCTCACCTTGAAGCCCGGGCGGCCGCTGTGGCGCTCGACCTGGATCACCTCCACACCCGTGCGAACGGGCGCCTTCAGCATGGCGGCATAGTCCTCGAAATACTGCGCCATCCGTTCCTTGGGCGGAAAGGCCTCGGGCGACACGCCCTCGAAGCGCAGGCCCGGGAAGCGGTCGTGCCAGGCCGGGCCGTTGGCCACCAGCGAGTCCCAGCGCTCGGAGCGCCAGCGCTCCGCGATGCGCTTGCGCTCCAGCACGATGTGCGGGACGCCCATGGCCGCGAGATGCTCGCTCATCGCAATGCCGGCCTGGCCTGCGCCGACCACCAGCGTGTTGATCTTTTCCACTGACATTTGATATTCCTCAGAACAGTCGCCGCGGGTGCCTCCGGCCGGGCAGGCCGGCGATGCCAGGCACCGATGGGGGCCGAGTCTGATGAAGGGCGCCGCGTTTGAGAACCACGTTTTTCAGACGCAAGGCTTAGGAAAAAGTGAAGCGCCGCGCCCGTGGCCGTCGGCACGCCACGATCGCAGGTCACCGGCGCTCCTTTCGTTTTTTCCGAGGGGCAGCCTCAATTTCTGCAAATGCCCACGCGGGGCCGATTGACTTATCGTGCCCGGCATGAATCCTGTCCCTTCCGAGATCGGCCTCGATGCGGCCGACACGGCCGTCAGCATCGAAGGCGTCGTCAAGAAGTACGGCGACCAGACCGTGCTGCGTGAGGTCTCGCTGAAGATCCGGCGCGGCGAGTTCCTGACACTGCTGGGCCCATCCGGCTGCGGCAAGACCACGCTGCTGAACCTGATCGCCGGCTTCGCCGAGGCCGACAGCGGCGAGGTCTTCATCGACGGCCAGCCCGTGACCAGCGAGCCGCCGCACCGGCGCCAGATCGGCCTGGTGTTCCAGAACTACGCGCTCTTCCCCCACATGACGGTGGAGCGCAACATCGGCTATGGCCTGCGCATGCAGGGCGTGGCCAAGGACGAGGCCGCCAGGCGCATCCGGGATGCGATGGCCATGGTCAAGCTCGACGGCCTGGGGCACCGCAAGCCCCGCGAGCTCTCGGGCGGGCAGCAGCAGCGCGTGGCACTGGCCCGCGCGCTCGTGATCCAGCCCAAGGTGCTGCTGCTGGACGAACCCTTCTCGGCCCTGGACAAGAGCCTGCGCGGCTCCATGCAAGTCGAGATCCGCGAGATCCAGCGCCGGCTCGGTCTGACCACCGTGTTCGTCACGCACGACCAGGGCGAGGCGCTGGCCATGTCCGATCGCATCGCGGTGATGTCGGGCGGCGTGATCTGCCAGATCGCGCCGCCGGCCGAGCTCTACCAGAACCCGCAGGACCCGTTCGTCGCGTCCTTCGTGGGCGATGTGAACATCCTGCCCGCGCACTACCACGGCAAGGGCGCGGGCGATGTGCAGCTGCGCCTGGGCTCGGGGCTGATCAGCCTCTCGCAGGACCGGGTCGTGCACGGCTCGGACGAAGGCGCGCGGCTGGACGTCTACGTGCGGCCCGAACACATGCGGCTGGAGCACCTGCACGGCGGATCGGTGCTCAGCGGCACGGTGATCCACCACGTGTTCCAGGGCGACCACATCAACACTTTCGTCGATGTGGACCTGCCGATGACGGCACGCCAGATCGTCACCGTGCGCAGCCCCGGCCTGGCCGCCATGCAGCAATGGCCCGTGGGCTCAGTCGCGGGCCTGGCACTGGTGGACGAAGGCGTGAGCGTCTTCACTCCCCGGCCATGAGCTCCGCCGTGCCCCACGAAGGCGATCGCATCGCGGACGGTGCAGGAAGCGTTGTGCCGGGCGCCGCAACGGCATCCCTGCCCGACGTCATGCAGGCCATCGTCGCCCGCCAACCCGGCGACGCCAGCGTGCTGGCGCTGGTCGAGCGGCCGGTGCCCCGGCCGGGCGTCGGCGAGGTGCTGCTGCGCGTGCTGGGCGCCGGCATCAACCGGCCCGACATCATGCAGCGCCAGGGCATCGCCAAGCCCGCACCCGGCGTCACCGACGTGCTGGGCCTGGAGGTCTGCGGCGAAGTCGTCGCCTGCGGCCCCGGTGTCGCCCCGACCTTGCTGGGCCAACGGCGCATGGCACTCGTGCCGGGCGGCGGCTACGCCCCCTGGTGCGCGGCCGCGGTCGACCATTCGTTTGCGGTGCCCGAGCGGCTCACCGACGCCGAGGCCGCAGCGCTGCCCGAAGGCCTGTTCACGGTGTGGCACAACCTGTTCGAGCTGGGCCGCCTGCGCATGGGCGAGACGGTGCTGATCCACGGCGCCGCAGGCGGCATCGGCACGCTCGCCGTGCAGATCGCGCACGCGGCCGGCTGCACCGTGGTGGCCACCGCCGGCAACGAGGCCCGCGCAGGCGAAATCAGGGCCCTGGGTGCGGACTTGGGGATCTGCTGGCGCAGCACCGACTTCGTCCAGGCCTGCCTGGACTTCACCGAAGGCCGCGGCGTGGACGTGGTCCTGGACATCGTGGGTGGCGACTACGTGCGCCGCAACCTGCAGGCCATGGCTTTCGGCGGCCGACATGTGAGCCTGTCTTTCATGCAGGGCTCGGCCGTCACGGTCGAGTTGCTCACGCTGATGCAGCGCCAGCTGAGCCTGCATTCATCCACCATGCGGCCACAGACGCATGCCGAGAAGGCGCGCATGGCGCAAGCGCTCACCCGTCATGTTCTGCCGCTGCTCGCCAGCGGGCGTATCGCGCCACGCGTGCACGCCTGCCTGCCGCTGCCTCAGGCCGCGCAAGCCCATGCGCTGCTGGAGAGCGGCCAGGTATTCGGAAAACTCGTCCTGGTGCCTTGAACATCATGCGATTGCTCTACGCCCCCACCTCGCCCTTCGTGCGCAAGGTCATGGTCTGCGCCCACCTGAGCGGCCAGGCCGAACGCATTCAGTGGCTGGACAGCGCCGCCCACCCGGTGCGCCGCGACGACCGCATTGCCGCACACAACCCGCTGGCCAAGGTTCCAACGCTCATCCTCGACGATGGCCAGTCGCTCTACGACAGCAGAGTGATCTGCGAGTACGTCGGCAGCCTGGGCAGCGCCGGGATTTTCCCGGTCGCTGGTCCCGCACGCTGGACGGCGTTGACCCGACAGGCCCTGGGCGACGGCCTGCTCGACGCCGCGCTGCTCGCCCGCTATGAGCTGACGGCACGGCCGCCCGAGGTGCAATGGACGGTCTGGCGCGAAGCGCTCCTGACCAAGATCGCGGCCTGCCTGGACGCCGTCGAAGCCATTGGGCCGGGCTTGGCCACGTCCGCCCCGACGATCGGCGAGATCACCCTGGGCTGCGGCCTGGGCTATCTGGATTTCCGCTTCCCCGAACTCGACTGGCGGTCCAACCATCCCGCTGCGGCGCGCTGGTACGACACCTTCGCGCAGTTGCCCGCCATGCAGGCCACCCTTCCCCACGACGCTTGAGAGTCGCCATGCCCAATTCCGCCATGCCCCCCGTCACCGTCTGGTTCCTGAACGGCCCCAACGCCAACCTCTATGGCCTGGACGCCAACAAGACCTACGGGAGCGATAGCTTTCCGGTGCTGCAGTCGCGCTGCGAGCAGAAGGCCGCTTCGCTCGGCGTGCACCTGCGCTTTCTGCAGTCCAACCACGAAGGGCAGTTGATCGACTGGATTCAGGAGGCGCGCGGCACAGCCGACGGCATCGTCATCAACGCCGCCGGGCTGACGTACACGTCCATCGCCATCCTCGACGCGCTGCTGGCCTTTCCGGGCAAAATCATCGAGGCCCATATGAGCAACATCTGGAAGCGCGAGCCGTTTCGCCACAAGTCGTTCATCTCCAAGGCCGCCGACGGCGTGATCGCGGGCCTGGGCGGCGATGGCTATGAATTCGCCATCGAGGCCCTGGCGCGCCTCGTGCGCAAGAGCCGTCAGGACGCTTGACGATGGCAGCAGCCCTCGGCGCTCTGGTCTTCTACAGCGACTTCGACGACTTCGACACCTGGAAGCACGCGCTGCAGGCGCAGTTGCCGGGGTTGCAGGTGGTGCATTCCAGCGCCGTCGAGCGACCGCAAGACGTGCACTACGCGATGGCCTGGAAACCACCTGCGGGCTTCTTTCAGCGGATGCCCAACCTGCGGCTGATCATCAACCTGGGCGCTGGCGTCGACGCGCTTGTCGCTCGCGACGACCTGCCGTCAGGCATCCCCATCACGCGGATCACCGATCCGCAAATGGCGCGCATGATGGCCGGCTACGTGCTGTTCGCCGTGCTGCGCCACGCACGCGACATCCCGTACTTCGAGCAGGCGCAGCGCCGGGGCGAATGGGCCTACCGCCATCCTCGCGCGCCCCAAGAGATCACGGTCGCAGTGCTGGGCCTGGGCCAGCTCGGCGCCACGGCCGCCTGCGAACTGCAGCGCCAAGGCTTCCGGACGCTGGGCTGGTCGCGCAGCCCGCGTCAGATCGAAAGTGTGGAATGCTTTGCGGGCCAGCAGACGCTGGACGACGTGCTCGGCCAGGCCGACATCGTGGTACTGATGCTGCCGCTGACCCCGCAGACCCTCGGCCTGTTCGACCGCACTCGGCTGGAGCGCCTCAAGCCCGGCGCGGCTTTCGTGAACGTGGCCCGTGGTGCGCTGGTCGATCAGGCCGCGCTGACGGCATTGCTCGAGAGCGGGCACATCGGCAGTGCCACGCTGGATGTGTTCGAGCGCGAACCTCTGCCGGCAGACGATCCACTGTGGCGCATGCCGAACGTGCTCATCACACCTCACCTTGCGTCCGTCGCCATTCCCGAGTCGTCATCGCGCCAGATCGCAGCCAACATTCAACGTGTGGCCGCTGGACTGGAGCCCGAAAATCGGATCGATGCGAGTCGCGGCTACTGAAAAGGGCACGACCAGCGTCATGATCCTTCGACGGCTGCGCAAGCCGAGGCAGTGCCGGCGCTGCCACATAGCTTGGCTATCCCCTGCTGATCGAATCCTGCCCGCCGCCACCGGCCGTTGCGCGCAGTCGCTTTCGAAAGGCCAAGTACGCAGCAATCAGCGCGGCGTCTCTGGACGGGTAGCACTCGTCATCGCCCGGCAGCTCGGCGTAACTATCCAGTTCATCGCTGCTTGCCAGGTACACCCAGCAATACTCGTCCGATCCGAGGGCGTGCACCGCGATGCCGGTGACGACATACACGCTCATGCACCCTCTGCAGAGCTGTAGGAACAAGTGGTGGGCGCAGCGTTCATGACTCCATTTTCGGCAGCCTCCCCTTATTCATTGAGGAAAAGTTGCACGAATCGCCGTTAGCGGTTGAGCCGGATCAAGACTGTTTCCAAAGTTCGCGGAAAAATTACTACTCTGTACCCAATGTTTCGGATTGCGCCCTTGTCCTACAGCGTGATTCGCCACTCTGAGCGATTTTCCAACTCTGGACGCACCTAGACGGAGAACGACATGAACCGCTCTCATCCGTTGGGCGACGACTTCGCCCGCTGGGTGGAACTGACTGACGACTACGAAGCGCGAATAGCGCATGCCTCCTCGGCGAAGGACTTGACCGACCGCGAAGGCCTTGCCGGAATGGCCAGACGCGTTCGCGAGCTCTCTCAAGCGGCGACCGTTTGGCATCGACACGCAGCGCCTCACCACTGAGCAGCAGCTTCTGCTTGGTCAGCAATGGCCTTTCTCACATTTGGCCCCGGCTTGAGGCTGTCACGTGCGCCGCAGTTCGAGGCGCGATATCGGCCGGGCCAGTTTGCGCCGGTCACAGGCATTTATCAGTGCACGGCTTGCGGCTTCGAGATCGTTTGCCTCGCAACCAAGCACTTGCAGTCGCGCGAAGACAAACGCCTGCCACGCCACCCACGGGACTGCCCGGGAATTTCCTGGCGCCTGCTTGCGCAAGTGAATGAGCGACCATGGCTGCTGGTCGACCAACGCCCATGATCGAGTCGCCCAGAATCGAGCCGCCGTGGCCCGTCACCGCTGCGGACACTGGGCTCGCGCGTGCGGGAGGCAGGCAAGGACCTGGCCGGATGCGTCGTCGGCGAACGCACGCCTGTTTGAATCGCCCCGGCTTCGCTAGACACTTTTGAGCCGTTGGGAATGGCGACGTTCGAACGCTACCGGCGAAGTGTCTCCGGCAGTGCCATGGCGCCGCTTTGGGTTGTAGAACATCTCGATGCAGTTGAAGGCATCAGCCTTGGCGGCATCGCGCGTCGAATAGAACTGGCGACGGATGCGTTCGCGCTTGAGCAACTGGAAGAAGCTCTTGGCCACCGCGTTGTCGTGGCAATTGCCGCGTCGGCTCATACTGTGGAGATCGGGTTGTGATCGCGCAGGAAGTCCTGCCAGTCACGCCCGGTGAACTGACTGCCCTGATCCGAATGCACCGTGACTGGCTGCTTGAGTCGACGACGCCACAAGGCCATCACCAGCGCATCGAGCACCAAGCCAGTGTCGATGCGGCTACCCATTGACCGGCCGACCACCTGACGCGAGAACAGGTCGACCACCACGGCCAGGTACAGCCAGCCCTCGTGGGTACGGATGTACGTGATGTCGGTCTCGTGTTCATGCCGCTCTTCGGGGTATCTCTGCTTGCTCGTGGCAACTCCTATTGGTGCCTCAGGTTTGAGGCTCAGAGGTGTCTAGAAAACCCGGGGCGATTCAGGACGAGATGCCCTGAAAAGCGTGTTGACTGGGCAAGTCGAATTGAAGGAGCCTCTGTCGATCAGTGAGATTGCCGCCGCGGCTGAGATGGCTCATGAGGCCGAGCTACGCAGGTCGACCAACTTGGTGCGAGGCCGAGGGCGGCGAGCGACCCGACCCCCGACCAGTTTCACAGCCAAAGAAAAAGCCACTGCCGAAGTGACGACAGCGGCTTTGCTTTATGTGGGTTTCTTTGCGGGACTCAACACAAAAACTTGCGTAACCCTTTGATTCTCTTGACTTATTGGCGGAGAGTGTGAGATTCGAACTCACGGACGGTTGCCCGTCGGCAGTTTTCAAGACTGCTGGTTTAAACCGCTCACCCAACTCTCCGAGCCGCCGATTCTAGGCCGATGGGCGACGAAGTCGAATTGGTAACGAACGTGACGATTTTGGCCACAGTCCCCGCACCGCCTGGGCCAGCGGCCGATTGCACTTTCCCTCAGCCAGCGGACGGCAGGAAGAGTTCCTGTAGATTGCTCAGGAAATCGAAGCCGCGCTCCGTGGGCCACACGCGGTGCAGGTCGCGCGCCAGCAGACCGAGGCGCTCGGCCTCTTCGAGCGGGCGCTGGATGGCGCTGATGGCCAGGCCCGTGCGTTCTGCGAACTGCATGAGCGTGAAGCCGTCCTTCAGCCGAAGGGCATTGAGCATGAACTCGAAGGGCAGATCGGCCAGCGCGACCTCGTCGCTCTGCGCCACAGCCTGCCCCGCCATCGCGTTGGCCATGTAGCGCTGCGGGTCGCGAAAACGCACCTGCCGCACGATGCGGTGCGCGAAGCTGAGCTTGCCGTGCGCGCCCGCACCCAGCCCCAGGTAGTCGCCGAACTGCCAATAGTTGAGGTTGTGGGCGCAGGCATGGCCGGCGCGCGCGTAGGCCGAGACCTCGTAGCGCTTCAGGCCCACCGTCGCCGTGCGCTCGGTGATGCGGTCGAGCATCGTGTAGGCGATGTCGTCGTCGGGCAGCGCCGGCGGATGCTTGGCGAAGAAAGTGTTGGGCTCGATGGTGAGGTGGTAGATCGACAGGTGCGGCGGCTGCAGCGCCAGCGCCTGGTCGAGGTCGGCATCCAGACCTTGCAGCGTCTGACCCGGCAACGCGTACATCAGGTCGAGGTTGAAGGTGTCGAAGGCGCTCGCCGCCTCCTCGACGGCCGCGATGGCCTGGGCATGGTCGTGCACGCGGCCGATGGCCTTCAGGTGCGCATCGTCGAAGCTCTGCACGCCGACCGACAGGCGCGTGACGCCAGCGGCGCGATAGGCACGGAAGCGGTCGCGCTCGAAGGTGCCGGGGTTGGCCTCGAGCGTGACCTCGCAGTCGGGCTCGACCTTCAGGCGCGCGCGCACGTCGCCCAGCAGGCGATCGATGGCTTCGGGCGAGAACAGGCTGGGCGTGCCGCCGCCGATGAAGATGGTGTGCACCGGCCGACCCCACACCAGTGGCAGCGCAGCGTCGAGGTCGGCGATGACGGCGTCGATGTAGGCCTGCTCCGGAACGCGCTCTCCGTGCCGGGATTCGTGCGAGTTGAAGTCGCAGTACGGGCACTTGCGCAGGCACCACGGCAGGTGGATGTACAGCGACAGCGGCGGCAGCGCGGCCAGCTGCAGCGGGCCGGGCCGCATCAGGTGCAGCACGTCGTTGGCCTGCGCCGCGCCCTCGGCGGCGGAAGGCACGGGACGGATGGGAATGTTCACGGCCTCAAGTGCCGGCGCCAGACAGCGCCCAGCGATCGCGCATCAGCTCGACCATGGCCCGGGCCGCCTGGCCCCGGTGGCTGTTCGCGTTCTTCACCTCGGGCGACAGCTGCGCGACGGTACGGCCGAAGGCGGGCAGGAACATCACGGGGTCGAAGCCGAAACCCTGCTCACCGACGGGCTCGCGCGTGATCTCGCCGACCACGCGCCCGACGGCGATGAGTGGCTCCGGATCGTCGTGCCGGAGCAGCGCGACCAGCGTGCTGACCAGCGCCGCGCGGCGGTTGGCGACACCTTGCATCTGCTCGAGCAGAGCGCGCACGTTGTGGGCGTCGCCCTTGGGGTAGCCGAACTGCGTGGCGTAGAAGGCGGTGTCGACGCCGGGCAGGCCGCCGAAGGCGTCGACACACAGTCCGGCATCGTCGGCCACGGCGGGCAGGCCGGTGGCGGCGCTGGCGTGGCGCGCCTTGGCCAGGGCGTTCTCGACGAAGGTGCGAAAAGGTTCGTCGGCCTCGCCCACGCCGAGCTCTGACTGGCGCACCAGTTGCACGCCCAGCGGCCCGAAGAGCTGCTGCAGTTCGGCGAGCTTGCCGGCATTGTTGGAGGCGAGGACCAGTTTCATGAATAAAAAGCGGCTGCAGCGCCCACCGGACGGGCGCCGGCAGCTATCAATTCGATAGCGATTGCTTCTGCAGTTCGACCAGCTCGCCGATGCCCTTCTCGGCCAGGGCGAGCAGTTGGTTCATTTCGTCGCGCGTGAAGGCCACGCCCTCGGCCGTGCCCTGCACCTCGACGAAGTGGCCGGCACCGGTCATCACGACGTTCATGTCGGTGTCGCAGGCCGAGTCTTCGGTGTACTCGAGGTCGAGCAGCGGCGTGCCGCCGACGATGCCCACCGAGATGGCGGCCACCGGGCCCTTGATCGGCGAGGTGGCGAGGCTGCCTGCGGCGATCAGCTTGTTCACGGCGTCCTGCGCGGCCACGAAGGCACCGGTGATGGCTGCGGTGCGCGTGCCCCCGTCGGCTTGCAGCACGTCGCAGTCCAGGTGGATGGTGCGCTCGCCCAGTGCGGCGAGGTCGAACACGGCGCGCATCGATCGGCCGATGAGGCGCTGGATCTCCTGCGTGCGGCCGGTCTGCTTGCCCTTGGCCGCCTCGCGACTGCTGCGGGTGTGGGTGGCGCGCGGCAACATGCCGTACTCGGCCGTCACCCAGCCTTCGCCGCTGCCCTTCTTGTGCGGCGGCACCTTCTCCTCGATCGAGGCGGTGCACAGCACGCGCGTCTGACCGAACTCGATGAGGACCGAGCCCTCGGCATGGATGGTGAAGCCGCGGGTGATGCGCACGGGCCGCAACTGGTCGGCGGCGCGGCCGCCGCTTCGTGTGAAAGCAGTCATTCGGGAACGGGAAAGAAAAGGGGGAGAAGAAAACGATCAGCTCTTGCGCGAGGCCGCGGAACGCCGGATGGCCTCGTTGATCTCGGCGATCGAGCGCTCGATGGCGTCGTCGTCCAGGTCATCGATCTCGCCGTCGGCCGGCATGCCGGCCTGGATGGTGGAGGCGAACACGTCGTCGCTGATGCCGTCGGTCGAGACGCCGGCATCGGCGCCAGGCACGTCGGGGGTTTCCCACTCGATGGCGATCAGGGTCACGTTGTCGCCATTGGGGCCGCCACGGCGCAACGCCATCTCGACCAGCTCCGGCGCCGCATCGGAGACCTTGCCGGTCGACAGGGAACGCACGAGCAGCAGGTCGTCCATCACGCCCCATAGCCCATCGGAGCACAGCATGAGCCTGTCGCCCTGCTGCAGCATGAGCGGCGCAGACACCTCGAACAGCGGCGTGCTGGGCGATCCCAGGCAGGTCAGGAGCAGGTTGCGGTTGACGGGCTCGTTGCCGCCATTGGGACGCGGGCGTTCGGCATGCGAGTGGTCACGCGTGCGCATCAGCATCTGCCCGTCGCGCACGACGTACAGCCGCGAATCGCCGCAGTGGATCCAGGTGGCGGTGTTGCCCTGCAGGACGGCCGCGACCACGGTGGTGCGCGGCGTGTCGAGCATGGCCTTGTTGCTCGCGTAACGCATGATCTGCTGGTGCGCAGCCATCACGGCGGAGGCGAGGAAGGTCTTGACATCCTTCAGCGTGGGCCGTGCCTCCCGCTGGTAGAGCGCCGCGATGGTCTGCATCGCCAGCTGGGCCGCGACCTCGCCTTCAGGATGGCCACCCATGCCGTCGGCGAGCAGGAACAGGCCCGACTCCCGCGTGTAGCAATAGCCCATGCGGTCTTCGTTCTTGACGCGGCCGCCCTTGCGGCTGACCTGGAAGACGGAGAACTTCACGGCAGGCGTGCGGCCCGGCGGGCGGCGATCGACGCACGCGCGGTGCGGGACGGGAATGTGGGCGCGTTCATGCGGGTCGGGTGGTGGGCGCCACGGCCTTGGGCAGCGCCTTCTTCTCGTAGGAGCGCATGTTGTCGATCGACAGGCGCATCTTCTCGCCCACCGACAGCTTGGTGTACCGACGTTCGCCCTCGCGGCTGAGCTCTTTCTGCAGCGCGAAGACCGACTGCGGGCGCGACAGCGGATCGAGCGACATGCACCACTCCACCACCTCGATCAGGTCGTCGGAATACACGCCGCGCAGGCGCGACAGAGAGAGCCCCAGACGGTCCTTCTCGATGCGCTGGGGCGCGTCGTTGGGTGGGTAGCCGTGCATGCAGGCGTAGATGCACGCGCCGATGGCATAGATGTCGGTCCACGGCCCCATCGACGAATCGCGGCGGTACATCTCCGGGGCCGCGAAGCCTGGCGTGTACATGGGGCGGATGAAGTTGCCTTCCTTGCTGAGCACTTCGCGCGCGGCGCCGAAGTCGATCATCACGGCGCGGTCGTCCTCGGTGACGAAGATGTTGGCCGGCTTGATATCCAGGTGCAGCATCTTGTGCTGGTGCACCACACGCAGGCCGCGCAGGATTTCGTCGAAGAGCGAGCGGATGGTGGATTCGCGGAAGACCTTGGCCTTCTTCAGGTCGCGGGCGGTGACGATGAAGTCCTGCAGCGTGGCGCCGTCCAGGAAGTTCATCACCATGTAGACGGTCTCGTTCTCGCGGAAGAAGTTCAGCACGCTCACGACGGAGGCGTGCGAGATCTGCGCCAGGGATCGCCCTTCCTCGAAGAAGCTCTTGAGGCCGAGGCGATAAAGCGACAGCTTTTCAGGAGGCACCTGCGGCGCCAGTTCGCCCATGGCACGCGTGGCCAGTGACGAGGGCAGGTATTCCTTGATCGCGACCTGCTGCCCCGACGAATCGACGGCCAGGTAGACGACGCCGAACCCCCCCGCCGACAGCCGCCGCACGACGCGGTAGCCGCCGATGACCGTGTCGGGCAACAGGGGCGACGGTTTGACCTTTGACATAATCCGGGAGTTTCGCCCCAAGGCGACGGAGCGGCAAGCGAACGCGATGCCGGAACCTCCTGCACAGGCCGATCACACGGGGCGATTCAGCGGACGAACAACAGCGAGGCTCGATGCCAGTTTACAGCATGACCGGCTACGCCAGTGGCCAGAGCGGCCCGGCCGGCACCCCCGCGGACAGCGAGGTGCGCACGCTCGCGACGGGCCAGCCCGGCGGGCGCCTGGGCGTGGAAATCCGCTCGGTCAACAGCCGATTCCTGGACCTCAGCTTCAAGCTTTCGGAAGAGCTACGGCAGCACGAACCGGCATTGCGCGAGTTGCTGACACAACGGCTCAAGCGCGGCAAGGTCGAGGTGCGTGCGGGCATCGACCTGCAGGCTGGAGCGTCTCTTGCCGAGCCCTCCGCCCGCCTTCTTCAGCGCCTCAACGGCCTGCAGGACGCCATCAAGGCCTGGCTGCCACGCGCGAGCGAACTGAGCGTGGCGGATGTGCTGCGGCTGGCGGCCAGCGAGGCCGGCCGGCCGGCCCAGGGCGATTTCGATGTCGTGGGCACGGTGGCCGGCGTGGTCGACGCGTTGATCGCAGCGCGCGCACGCGAGGGCGAGCGCCTGGCCGTCACGCTGCACGATCGTCTCGGCAGCCTGCGCGCGCTGGCACAGCAGGCCGGCCCGATCGTGCCGCAGTTGGTCGAACAGCAGCGCGCGCGCTTCCTGGAACGCTGGCAGGACGCGATGGGCCTGGCAGGCGGCGTCACGCCCGAGGCGGCGCAGGACCGCGCTCTGAGCGAAGCCACGGCCTTCGCCATCCGCATCGACGTCGCCGAGGAACTCACGCGGCTGACGGCGCACCTCGACGAGATCGAGCGGCTGCTCGACAAGGGCGGCGAAATCGGCAAGCGGCTGGACTTCCTGATCCAGGAACTGCACCGCGAGGCCAACACCTTCGGCTCCAAGTCGGCCGCGCTGGAACTGACGCGCATCGGTGTCGACATGAAGGTGCTGATCGAACAGATGCGCGAGCAGGTGCAGAACATCGAATGACGGCCATGGACTATCCCGGCAATCTCTTCGTGGTGGCCGCGCCCAGTGGCGCCGGCAAATCCAGCCTGGTGAAGGCGCTGATGGAACTGGACTCGGCCGTGCAGCCCTCGGTGTCTCACACCACGCGGCCGCCGCGCGGACAGGAAAAGCACGGCCGCGAGTACTTCTTCGTGTCGCCGGCCGAGTTCGATGCCATGGTGGTCGGCGACGCCTTCGTCGAATGGGCGCACGTGCACGGACAGCGCTACGGCACCTCGAAGAAGGCGGTGGAGGACCGCGTGGCGATGGGCGCGGACGTGATCCTGGAAATCGACTTCCAGGGCGCGCTGCAGATCCGCCAGGTGTTCGCCAACGCGGTCTTGATCTTCATCCTGCCGCCCAGTTGGGAAGAGTTGCGCTCTCGCCTGGAGCGCCGTGGCGAGGACGCCCCGGACATCATCGAACTGCGCCTGCGCAACGCCGCGGACGAGATGGCCAGGGCCAGCGAATTCGACTTCGTTATAATCAATGAGTTATTTGAACGCGCGCTTTTTGACCTCAAGGCGATCGTTCATGCGCAGCGGCTGCGGTATTCGGCCCAGCGCCGCGCCCGTGCCGACACCTTCGCGGCACTCAACATTCCCTGACGCCACCCACCCGAAAGATCAAGTCATGGCCCGCATCACCGTCGAAGACTGCCTGCAACAGATCCCCAACCGCTTCCAGCTCGTGCTGGCGGCCACCTACCGTGCCCGCATGCTGAGCCAGGGCCACGCCCCCAAGATCGAGAGCAAGAACAAGCCGGCCGTCACTGCCCTGCGCGAGATCGCCGAAGGCAAGGTCGGCCTGGAGATGCTGAAGAAGGTGCCGGGCTGAAGCTAAGCCTTTTTGCCGCCAAAGGAAGCACCGCACGCGGTGCTTTTTTTGTGCCCGGACGCCTCGTTTCGATGCGCAGGCTAAAGTAGCGTCAATGAGTGCGGTCGTCCAGCCACAGTCCTCGCCCCGCTCCGCCGGCCCGCGCGCCCCGCACCCGGCGGCCTTGAACGCGGCCGCCGCCAGCTTCGCGGCGCTCACCGACCGGCTGGATTACCTCAGCGCCGAAGATGTGGAACAGGTGCGCCGCGCATACCGCTTCGCCGACGAAGCGCACCTTGGCCAGTTGCGCAACAGCGGCGAGCCCTACATCACGCACCCCATCGCCGTGGCCGCGCAGTGCGCGGAATGGAAGCTCGACGCGCAGGCTCTGATGGCGGCCCTGCTGCACGACGCCATCGAGGACTGCGGCGTCACCAAGACCGACCTGATCGAACGCTTCGGCGCCCCGGTGGCGGAACTGGTCGATGGGCTCACCAAGCTCGACAAGCTCCAGTTCAACACCCGCGAGGAGGGCCAGGCGGAGTCCTTCCGCAAGATGCTGCTGGCCATGGCGCGCGATGTGCGCGTCATCCTCATCAAGCTGGCCGATCGCACCCACAACATGCGCACGCTGGACGATGCGCCTCGCGAGAAGTGGGCGCGCATTTCCAGCGAGACGCTGGACATCTACTCGCCGATCGCCTACCGGCTGGGCCTGAACCAGACCTACCGCGAACTGCAGGACCTGGCCTTCCGGCACCTGCGGCCCTGGCGCTACGCGATCCTGGCCAAGGCTGTGGCCAAGGCACGCAGCCGGCGCCGAGACCTGATCCAGAAGGTCCAGCGCGACGTCGAGACCGCCTTCGCCAACGCGCAGATGAGCGTGCGGATGGCGGGCCGTGAGAAGACGCTGTATTCGATCTATCGCAAGATGGAAGAGAAGCACCTGAGCTTCGCCCAGGTCACCGACATCTACGGCTTCCGGCTCATCGTGCCGAACGTGATCGCCTGCTACACGGGCCTGGGCATCCTGCACCAGATGTACAAGCCGCTGCCAGGCAAGTTCAAGGACCACATCGCGATCGCCAAGCTCAACGGCTACCAGTCGCTGCACACCACGCTCGTCGGCCCCTCGGGCGTGAGCGTGGAGTTCCAGTTGCGCACGGAAGCGATGCACGTGGTCGCGGAGTCGGGTGTGGCCGCCCACTGGCTGTACAAGGCCTCTGACGCCGCCGGCAACAACAGCGAGCGCCTCAGCGCCAAGTGGCTGCAGTCGCTGCTGGACATCCAGGACGAGACGCGCGACGCGACCGAGTTCTGGGATCACGTGAAGGTCGACCTCTTCCCGGACGCCGTCTATGTGTTCACGCCGCGCAGCGAGATCATGGCGTTGCCGCGCGGCGCCACGGTGGTGGACTTCGCGTATGCCATCCACACCCGCATCGGCGACCACACCTCGGCGGCGCGAATCAACGGCGAGCAGGTGCCCCTGCGCACCGAGCTCAAGAACGGCGACGTGGTGGAGGTGATCACCGCGCCGGTGTCCACGCCCAATCCGGCCTGGCTGGGCTTCGTGCGCACCGGCCGGGCGCGCTCCAAGATCCGCCACTACCTCAAGACCCTGGCGCAGGCCGAGTCCGAACGCCTGGGCGAGAAGCTGCTGAGCCAGGCCCTGCGCGCCGAAGGCCTAGGCAAGTTGCCCGACGACGATGCCGAGAACCAGCCCACCTGGGAAAGGCTGCTGCGCTTCACCGGCAACCGCACGCGTTCCGAGCTGATGACCGACATCGGCCTGGGCAAGCGCATCGCCACCATCGTGGCCAAGCGTCTCATGGGACTGCTGGCAGAGCGCGGCTTGAAACCCGATGCGTTGATGCTCAGCCGCGAGCGCTTCACAGCGCACGAGAGCCTGTCGCAGGGCGCGGTCATGCTCGATGGCAGCGAGAACTCCTCGGTGCGCTTCGCGCTTTGCTGCCGCCCTATCCCCGGTGACCCGATCGTCGGCTACCTGGGCCATGGCGAAGGCCTGGTGGTGCACACCGAGGCCTGCGGCGTCGGCCAGCGGCTGCGCCACAAGGACGCCGAGCGCTTCTTTGCGGTCGACTGGGCGGACGAGCCGGTGCGTACCTTCGAGACGGGCATCGTCGTCACGGCCCGGAACGACAAGGGCGTGCTGGCTCGCGTCGCCGCCACACTGGCCAATGCCGAGGCCGACATCACGCACGTCGAGATGGCAGAAGAAACACGCCAGGATTCGACCGACCTGCGCTTCGTAATCGCCGTGCGCGACCGCACCCACCTCGATGCCGTGCTGCGTGCCGCCAAGCGCACGCCGTCTGTGCTGGCCGCCGTGCGCACCATTCCGGCGCCCTGAAAGTACCTCTGCCGATCGGGTCTGTCAGGCCGGTGCCGGGTACTCGACGCGCAGCACCTCGACCTCCCGCGTGCCGGCCGGCGTCACCAGCTTCACCACATCGCCCACCCGTGCCTTGAGCAGGGCGCGCGCCACCGGAGAGATCCAGCTCACCTGCTGGCGTGAACTCTCCGCTTCGTCGATGCCGAGGATGGTGACCGTGCGCTCCACACCCTCTTCGTCTGCATACGACACCGTCGCGCCAAAGAACACTTGATCGCCGCCGTGGTGGATCGACGGATCGGTGACCTCGGCGATCTCCAACCGCTTCGTCAGGAAGCGAATGCGTCGATCGATCTCGCGCAGGCGCTTCTTGCCATAGAGGTAGTCGCCGTTCTCGGAGCGGTCGCCGTTCTTTGCAGCCCAATGCACCGCCTCGACGACCTTCGGCCGCTCGTTGTCCATGAGATCGAGCAACTCCGCGCGCAGGCGCGCGTATCCCTGTGGCGTGACGTAGTTCTTGCCGCCCGGGGGCAAGGGTGGCAGCCCGCCGGCATCGCCATCCTCGTCGTCGGCGTCGCTTTCCTTGGTGAAGGCTTTGCTCATGGAGGAGCTTATGCACGCAGCGGAGAAAACCAAAAAGAAAAGCCCGCAACTTTCGTTGCGGGCTTTGAAGTGGTGCGGCTGGCAGGAATCGAACCCACGACCCCTTGGTTCGTAGCCAAGTACTCTATCCAGCTGAGCTACAGCCGCTAAGCTCGCAAGTATAGCACGCGTTTTTTGCGCATCCTGGACTCGCGAAAATATCTTCTCGAAACCTCGCGTGGTAGGCCGTGCTGGACTTGAACCAGCGACCAAGGGATTATGAGTCCCCTGCTCTAACCAACTGAGCTAACGGCCCACGCGACGCGGGATTCTAGGCGTCCGGCCGCGGGCTTCAGGACACGTCCTATTTGTGATGGCTGAGCGCGTTGCTCACCAGGCGCGAGGTGATGTCCACGATCTGGATCATGCGGTCGTAGGGCATGCGCGTAGGCCCAATCACGCCCAGCGTGCCCACCACCTCGCCGTCGACCTCGTAGTTCGCACTGACGACGGACAGTTCCTCGTAGGGAACGACCTGGCTTTCGCCGCCGATGAAGATGCGCACGCCATCGGCCTTGCTCGACACGTCGAGCAGCCGCAGCAGCTGCGCCTTCTGCTCGAAGAGCTCGAAGGCACGCCGCAGCTGGCCCATGTCGCTCGAGAAATCGCTCACCGCCAGGAGGTTGCGTTCGCCGGCGACGACCACTTCCTCCTGCGCCTGCGTCATGGCTTCGGAGCTGACCTGCACCGCCGCCTGCATCAGCGAGGCGATCTCGCCGCGCAGCGTGTCCATCTCGGTCTTCAGGCGGTCGCGCACCTGTTCCATCGACAAGCCGCTGTAGTTCGCATTGAGATAGTTCGACGCCTCCACCAGCTCGGACTGCGAGTACTCGCGGTCGGTGAAGATGACACGGTTCTGCACATCGCCATCGGGCGAGACGATGATGACCAGCAGCCGCCTGTCGGAAAGCCGCAGGAATTCGATGTGGCGGAAGGCCGAAGTGCGCCGAGGCGCCATGACCACGCCGACGAACTGCGAGAGATTCGACAGCAGCTGTGCCGCATTCGCGATCACCTTCTGCGGCTGGTCGGCCGGCAAGCTTGGCGCGGCGAGCTGCGGCCGCTGCGCGGTGAGCATGGTGTCGACGAAGAGGCGATACCCGCGCGCGGTCGGGATGCGGCCCGCCGAGGTGTGCGGACTCACGATGAGGCCCAGTTCCTCGAGGTCGGCCATCACGTTCCGGATGGTCGCGGGCGAGAGTTCCAGCCCGGGCGCACGGGAGAGCGTGCGCGAACCGACGGGCGTGCCGTCGGCGATGTATCGCTCGACCAAAGTCTTGAGCAACAACTTGGCGCGGTCGTCCAGCATTGAAAGATTTTAGTGTTGTAATTTGTAGCCATGATCCCGCCCTTTCGCCACGTGGCCCTCATCGGAAAGTACCAGGCACAGGCGGCGCGCGCTCAAGATCGGGTGATGGACGACATTGGCGATTTCCTGCGCTCGCAGGGCTGCTCGGTGGTGCTTGAACGCAGCAGCGCCGAAAGCGATTCCGACGGGATGCCGGCGAAGACCTGCCGCCATCCGGTGCTGAGCGTCGAGCAGATCGGCGAGCAGTGCGACCTGGGGCTGGTGGTCGGCGGCGACGGCACGATGCTCGGCATCGGCCGCCAGCTCGCACCGTACGGCGTTCCGCTGATCGGCATCAACCGCGGCCGGCTCGGCTTCATCACCGACATCCCGCTGGACAACTACCAGGCCACGCTCACCCCCATGCTGGCCGGCGAATACGAGGAAGACCACCGCAGCCTCATGCATGCGCAGGTGGTGCGCGATGGCGCGGTCGTGTTCGACGCCCTGGCGATGAACGACGTCGTGGTCAACCGTGGCGCGACCTCGGGCATGGTCGAGCTGCGGGTGTCGGTGGGTCGCAACTTCGTGGCCAATCAGCGGGCGGACGGGCTCATCATCGCCACCCCCACCGGCTCGACGGCCTATGCCCTGTCGGCCGGCGGGCCGCTGCTGCACCCGTCGATCCCGGGCTGGGTGCTGGTGCCGATCGCACCGCACACGCTGTCGAACCGGCCGATCCTGCTGCCCGATGCCGAGGAGATCACGATCGAAGTGGTCGGCGGCCGCGACGCCAGCGCCAATTTCGACATGCAGTCGCTGGCCTCGCTGGTGCACGGCGACCAGATCGTGGTGCGGCGCTCCGACTACCGCGTGCGCTTCCTGCATCCGCGCGGCTGGAGCTATTTCGACACCTTGCGCAAGAAACTCCACTGGAACGAAGGAGGTTCCTGAGCATGTGCCCCCACGCTCCTCACTGCGTGTATCCGCTGTCGCCCGAGGGGGCGAAGGCCCGCCTCGGGGCGGCCCGTCGGGAGTCCTGATGGCCTTGCGTCGCATTGCCCTGCGCGATTTCGTCATCGTCCGCGCGCTCGAGCTCGACCTCGGTGCGGGCTTCACCGTGCTCACCGGGGAGACCGGCGCCGGCAAGTCGATCCTCATCGACGCGCTGCAACTCGCCCTGGGCAATCGCGCCGACGCGGGTGCGGTGCGCGAAGGGGCCGAGCGCCTGGACGTGAGCGCCGAGTTCGACGCCGACCCGGCCCTCACCGCCTGGCTGGACGAAGGTGGCTTCGAGGCCAACGAAGCATTGCTCCTGCGCCGCACGGTCGACCTGCAGGGCCGCAGCCGCGGCTGGATCAACGGCAGCCCGGCCACCGCCGCGCAACTGCGTGAACTGGGCGACCGCCTGCTCGACATCCATGGCCAGCACGCCTGGCAGAGCCTCACGCGGACTGAATCCGTGCGCGGCCTGCTCGACGCCTACGCCGGCGTGCAGACCGCGGCCATGGACGACGCCTGGCAGAAGTGGCGGCAGGCCCTCGGCGCGCTGGAATCCGCGCGCCAGGCGCAGGACACGCTGCAGCGCGAACGCGAGCGCCTGCAATGGCAGGTCGGCGAGGTCGACAAGCTGGCACCCGGCGAGGACGAGTGGGACGAACTCTCGGCCCAGCACTCGCGGCTGTCGAATGCCCAGGCCTTGATCGATGCCGCCGAAGGCGCCGCCGCGGCGCTGGAGGACGACGAGGCCGGCGCGCTGTCCGCGCTGTCGCGCGCCATCTCGCTGCTGCAGGACTGCGAGCACATCGAGCCCGAGTTCAAGACGCTCGGAGAGGCGCTGGCCTCCAGCGTGGCCCAGGCTGCCGATGCGGCCCATTCATTGCACAGCTACCTGCGGCGCGCCGACGTCGACCCACAGCGACTGGCGGAACTCGACGAGCGCATGGGCCTGTGGATGTCGCTCGCGCGCCGCTACAAGCGCACGCCGGCCGAATTGCCCGCCCTGCTGGCCGGCTGGCGCGCCGAGCTGCAGACGCTCGATGCGCAAAGCGACCTGGCCGCGCTGGAAGCGAAGGAGCAAGCGGCGCAGCAGGCCTTCCTGACGGCGGCGCGCGCCGTCTCCAAGGCTCGGCAGCAAGCCGCACCCAAACTGTCGGCGGCGGTCACGCAGGCGATGCAGGGGCTGGGCATGCAGGGCGGGCGCTTCGAAGTCAGCCTGCAGCCCTTGCCGCAGCCCGGCCGCGCGGGGCTCGAAGAGGCCACCTTCCTCGTCGCCGGCCATGCCGGCAGCACGCCGCGCCCCATCGGTAAGGTGGCGTCCGGCGGCGAGCTGTCGCGCATCGCGCTGGCCATCGCAGTGACGACCAGCGAACTGGGCACGGCACAGACGCTGATCTTCGACGAGGTCGACTCCGGCGTCGGCGGTGCCGTGGCCGAGACCGTCGGCCGCCTCATGCAGCAGCTCGGCCGCGACCGCCAGGTGCTCGCCGTGACGCACCTGCCCCAGGTGGCGGCCTGTGCCGACCATCACCTGCTCGTGGCCAAGCGCGCGGCGGCAGATGCCAAGGACGGCGGCACCCGCACCGAAAGCAGCGTCCAGCCCCTGGACGGCGAGGGCCGCACGCGCGAGATCGCCCGCATGCTGGGCGGCGAGCGCGTGTCCGCCACCTCGCTGGCCCATGCGCGCGAGATGCTCGATCGGCCGCCGGCCGGCGGCAAGGCGCGCGCCAAGGCGACGTCCTGAAATGAAACAGCCCCCACGCTCCCCCGCTTCGCGCGGTCCGTTGCCCCCCGAGGGAGCGCGTCAGTCGCTTCGGGCGGCCGAGCGCGACTGACATGGACCTCGTCCTCATCACCGGCATGTCCGGCTCCGGCAAGTCGGTCGCGCTGCACGCGCTGGAAGACGCCGGCTACTACTGCGTCGACAACCTGCCGCCCGAACTGCTGGAGTCTTTCATCACGCTGCAGACACAGCAGAACGCCACGCGCGTGGCCGTCGCGATCGACGTGCGCAGCGGCGTGTCCCTGCCGCTGGTACCGCTGCAGCTGGGCACGCTGCGGCGCGAAGGCATCGCGCTGCGCTCGCTCTTTCTCGATGCCACGACCGATGCGCTGTTGCGACGCTATTCGGAGACGCGGCGGCGCCACCCGCTGTCGAGGCAGGACGGCCGGGTGGACGCGCCGGAGCAGGAACGCGCGCTGGCGCAGGCCATCGAGCTGGAGCGCGAGCTGCTGGCCGACCTGCGCGACGGCGCCGACGTGATCGACACCAGCCTGATCCGCCCGGCGCAGCTGCGCACCTACATCAAGGCGCTGATCGGCGCGCCGCAGCGCCAGCTCACGCTGGTGTTCCAGTCCTTCGCCTTCAAGCGCGGGCTGCCGCTGGACGCGGATTTCGTCTTCGACGTGCGCATGCTGCCCAACCCGCACTACGTGGCCGAACTCCGGCCGCTCACCGGACGTGACGCGCCGGTGGCCGAGTGGCTGCGCGAGCACGACGCGGTGGCACGCATGTATGCGGACATCGAGGGCTTCCTGCAGCACTGGCTGGACGCGCTGGCCGACGACCACCGCAGCTACGTCACGGTGGCCATCGGCTGCACCGGTGGCCAGCACCGCTCGGTGTTCCTGGTCGAGCAACTGGCGCGCAGCTTCGGCGACCGCTGGGCCGCGCTGAAACGGCACCGCGAGCTCGACACCGAGTAGATCAGCGCCGAATTACTATCAATTTCATAGCTGCTTGCGCAGGTGGGACGGGCGCTGGAGCCCGATTTGGCACTCAAATGCCAGCGGCACCCAGTCGCTGCTCGAGCAGCTTGCGCACCGGTGCCGGCAGGCCCAGCACCTTCCAGGCATCGGCGGCCACCCACTGCCCGGCACCGGACACCGGTGCCGCATCGCCGGCCGTCCAGCGCTCGACGGGGTGCAGGTGCAGGTCCTTGTGCGTGAGCACATGGGTGAAGGCCGGCAGGTCGACGAAGCCGGCGTCGCCGCTCACGTCGCACGCGGCCAGCAGCGCGGCATGGCTGTCAAAAGCCGGCAGGCCGTAGAGACCGGCCCAGATGCCGCGTGCAGGCCGCTTCTCCAGCCACACGCCGCCATCGTCGCGGCGCGCCAGCAGCAGCCACAGCGCCTGCGCGCTGCGGCGCAGCTTGCGCGTCTTGACCGGAAAGCGGTCCGCGGCGCCCAGTGCACGTGCGCGGCACAGCGACTGCACCGGGCACAGCAGGCAGTTGGGCTGGCGCGGCAGGCACACGGTGGCGCCGAGGTCCATCAGCCCCTGCGTGTAGGCGGAGATGGCTTCGCGTTCGCCCTCGGGCGGCAGCAATTCGGTGGCGGCATCCCACAGAAGGCGCTCCTGCGCGGCGCTCGCCAGGTCGCCCTCGAAGGCCAGCAGCCGCCCCAGCACGCGCTTGACGTTGCCGTCCAGGATCGCCACCCGCTCGCCGAAACAGAAGGCCGCGATGGCCGCCGCCGTCGAACGCCCGATGCCCGGCAAGGTGGCGAGTTCGGCTGCGCTGTGGGGAAAGGCGCCGCCGAATCTCGCCACCACCTCCTGCGCACAGCGGTGCAGGTTGCGGGCGCGGCTGTAGTAGCCCAGGCCGCTCCACAGGCCGAGAATCTCGTCCTCGGGCGCGGCTGCCAGCGCCGCCACGGTGGGAAAGCGTTCGAGGAATCGGGCGTAGTAGCCCAGCACGGTGACCACCTGGGTCTGCTGCAGCATGACCTCGGACAGCCACACGCGGTAAGGATCGTGCGTGTTCTGCCATGGCAGCGTGCTGCGGCCGTGGCTTCGCTGCCAGTCGACAAGCAGGGGAGCGAAGGTGGCGGCCAGCGCCTTCGCCGACGCCTCCGCGGGGGACGGGCCCCTCACGCCGCGCGCAGTTCGCCGCGGGGTGCGCCGGGCACGGCGGGCGGGATCGGCTCCTGGCTGGTCAGCAGGGCGGTGAGTTCCTGCAGGCGCTCGTCGAGCAGATGCAGCTCCTGCTCCTGCGCGCGGATCTCGCCCAGCCGCTCGTCCAGGCCGCCGGCGGCGTTCTGGATGCGCTCCACCGATTCGATGCGGCGCACGAAGTTGCGGCGGCGCTCCTTGAGCTGGGCATCGAGCTGCGCACCGGCTGCCTTGCTCCAGCGCTCCACTTCGGTCATTGCGGCCTCGTTCACGGTGCGCACCCGGCTGCCGAGCGCACGGACCAGCCGGTCGCAGAAGTCGCCCTGCGCGAGCTTGAACAGGTTGCCCACGCCCAGGTAGTGGAGGTGGCTGCGCTCGATGCCGTCGAGTTCGTTGACGAACGCCGACAGGTCGGGCTCCGCAGGCGCCTGGAGCGAGAAGCCATGCTCGGCATTGAGCTGGCGGAAAGTGGCGTGCAGCATCGCCTGGATCTCACTCGTGGTGGCCTGCACCTCGCGCAGGTTGCCGCGCAGCACATCGAAGGTGGCGCCGTACACCTTGCGCACGCTGAGTTTGATGCCGGGACGCTTGAGCGTGCCGGCCAGCCGGGCGAGGTCGGATTTGAGCGCGGTGCTGCCGAGCACGGCGTACACCTCGCGCAGCAGCTTGCCCTGCACCGAGCGCAGGGCCAGGATCCGCGTGTTGCTGGACTCGAACTCGGACTGTTCCTGCTCGATGCGCGAGCGCATGTGGCGGATCACCGAGCTGTTCTTGCCCCGCAGCCCCTGCAGTTCGAGCGCCTGCTCCGACAGGTCGCGCTCGCGCACGCTGAGGATGCGCGACGCCTCGGCACGTAGTGCGGACACGCCGGCTTCGACCGCCAGCCGCAGCATCGTCTCGCGACGGCCCAGCAGGCCATCGCCCAACGTGGCCTCGAGCGCCGGCAGGCGGCTGCCCTGCAGCAGCGCGGCGTCCTTGGCGATCTTGGCCTGCAGCCCCTTCTGCGCCGATACCGGCAGCACGCGCTCGCGCGGCACGCCCAGCGTGTCGGCCGAGAGGATGCACTGGCGCTCGATCTGCGCGTCGATCTGGCCCGGCGCGCTGAGCGTGTCCCAGAGCGTATCGATCTTGTTGAGCACGACGATGCGGGTCTCGCCCGGGTCGCCCTCGGTCACGAGGTGCTCGCGCCAGATCGCCAGGTCGGAACGCGTCACGCCCGTGTCGGCACCCAGGATGAACACCACCGCATGGGCCTGCGGAATCAGGCTGACGGTCAGCTCGGGCTCGGCACCGATGGCGTTGAGCCCCGGCGTGTCGAGAATGACCAGGCCCTGCTCCAGCAGTGGATGCGGCATGTTCAGCAGCGCATGGCGCCAGCGCGGGACTTCGACGCGGCCCTCGGCGTCGACCATGGGGTTGTCCTGCGGCGTCTCGTCGTTCCAGAAGCCGAGGGCACGAGCCCGCTCGACCGGCACCCAGTCCACCTCGGCCACCTTGTGCATGGCGGCGGAGAGCGATTCGGCGTCCTGCACGTCGACCGGCACCTCGGTCCAGCGTTCGGCCTCGTCGCGCCAATGGGTCAGCGAATGCGGCTCGAGCCGCGTCTCGATGGGCAGCAGACGCAGGCCCGGCAGATACGCGGCGTCGTAGCCCAGCTCGGTCGGGCACATCGTCGTGCGCCCGGCACTCGCCGGCATGATGCGGCGGCCGTAGCCGGCAAAGAAGATGGCGTTGATGAGCTCGGACTTGCCGCGCGAAAACTCGGCGACGAAGGCGACCATCACCTTGCTGGTGCGCATCTGCGCCTCGAGCTCGCGCATGCGATCGGACACCGAATGGTCCATCAGGTCGTTCTCGCGCAGCCAACTCGCCAGCCACTTGAGCCGGTGCGCGAAGTTGCGCCGCCAGGCACCGTGCTGGTCGAATTGCTGGTTGAAGGATCGGCTCAAGGCGGCGGCTCGCTGGGGTTTACAAAATATAACATTGCCACTCTGCGAGCGGCGCGGCCTTTCGGGCGCCTCGCGGCGACCGTTCGACGGGTTTCAGCTTTTTTGACACACGGGGCAGAAGAAGGTCGAGCGCTGGCCCTGGCGGATCTGCCGGATCGGCGTGGCGCAGACGCGGCAGGGCTCGCCCCCCCGACCATAGACCATGGCGTCCAGCTGGAAGTAACCGGTCTGCCCGTCCACGTGAGAGAAATCGCGCAGGGTGCTGCCGCCACGCTCCACGGCAAGCGCCAGGATCTCGCGCACCGCCGCATGCAGCCGGGCGGCCCGCGGCCGCGAGATGCGCGAGGCTGCCAGGGTCGGCCGGATGCCCGCCAGGAACAGCGCCTCCGACGCATAGATGTTGCCCACGCCCACGACGACGTCGCCGGCCAGCAGCACCTGCTTGACCGGCGCGCGGCGGCGCCGCAGCCCCGCCTGGAATTCGGCCAGGTCGAAGCTGCCATCCAGCGGCTCCATGCCCAGCCCGCCCAGCAGCTTGTGGGCGAGCGGCGAATCCTCGGCCTCCACATAGACCACAGCGCCGAATCGGCGTGGATCGTTGAGCCGCAGCATGCCCTGCGTCGTGACAAGGTCGAAGTGGTCGTGCACCTGCGCTGGCGGCAGATCGGCACCGAAGCGCAGGCTGCCCGACATGCCCAGGTGCAGCAGCAGCAGGCCGCGGTCGAGGTCGATGAGCAGGTACTTGCCGCGCCGCCGCACCCCTTGGACGACGCGGCCGACGAGCAGTTCGGGCGCCACGGCAAGCGCCCAGCGCAGCGGCTTTCCGGTGCGCACGGCGGTGATGCGGCCGCCCGCGATGCGGTCGGCAAAACCGCGCCGCGTGACTTCGACTTCGGGGAGTTCAGGCATGGGTCAGGGAGGCAGTGCCAGGCGTTCGGCGAGATGTGCTGCCAAGGCCCGGAAGGCCATGTTTTCAAGGAAGCCCACCGGGGCCGAAGCCTAAGACGCTTGGATTATTATGGTTCGATGCACCCCACGCTCCGCCGACACCGCCTTGCGGCGGCCGCCCTCGCACTCGCCGCGCTGACCGCCCATGCGCAGTCGCCCGGCCCGGCGCCGGCGGACCCTTCGGCACCGGCGTCCACCCCCGTTCCCGCACCTGCTGCCAAGAAAACCGAGAAGCCCGAGGAGAGCACCGCGCGCCCCTCGGCGATGACCGCGCAACTCTTCTACGAAGTGCTGCTGGGCGAACTCAACACGCGCGCCGGCGGCGACCCGGTCGAAGGCTTCCAGCTGCTGCTCGATGCGGCGCGGCGCACCGGCGACCCCAGGCTGTTCCAGCGTGCCGTCGACGTGGCCGTGCAGGCACGCTCGCCCGAGGCCGCCCTGGTCGCAGCCCGTGCCTGGAAGCAGTCGATCCCGGACTCGCGCGACGCGCGCCGCCTCGAACTGCAGGTGCTCATCGTGCTCGGTCGCCTGAACGAGACGGTGGAGCCCCTGCGTGCCGAACTTGCCGCCACACCGGTGGTCGAGCATCCGCTGCTGATGGCGGTCATTGCGCGCAACTACAGCCGCGCCGCCGACAAGAAGCTCGCCGCATCCGTGGTCGAGCAGGCCCTGGCCGACGACCTGAAGAACCCCGCCACCGCCGGTCTTGCATGGACCACTGTCGGCCGCCTGCGCCTCGTGGCCGGCGATCCGGCCGGCGCCATGGACGCCGCCCGCCAGGGCCAGGCCGCCGATCCGGATGCCGACGGTCCCGCGGTGCTCGCGCTGGAACTGATCGATCCGGACCGGCCCGAGGCCGAAGCCATGGTCAAGCGCTACCTGGCCCTGCCCAAGGCCCTGCCCGAGGCCCGCGTGGCCTATGCACGGGTGCTGGCCGAGGGACAGCGCTATGCCGAGGCGACCACCGAGCTCGAAGCCGTCACGAAGGCCCGCCCCGACCTGCCTGACCCGTGGCTCCTGCTGGGTTCCCTGCAGGTGCAGGCGCGCCAGGACAGCGCGGCGGAGGCATCGCTGCAGCGCTACCTCGAATTGGCAAGCCAGCAACGCGACGCCGACGAGCGCACGCGTGGCATGGCGCAGGCCTACATCCAGCTCTCGCAGCTCGCCGAGCGGCGCAAGGACTTCGCCGGTGCCGAGCGCTGGCTGTCGCGCATCGACAGCACCGACCAGTTGGTGGCGGCGCAGACGCGCCGCGCCCTGCTCCTGGCCCGCCAGGGCAAGCTGCCGCAGGCGCGCGAACTGATCCGCAACCTGCCCGAACGCAGCGACGCCGACAAGAAGCAGAAGTTCATGGCCGAGGTGCAGTTGCTGCGCGAGGCGAAGGAGTACCAGGCCGTCTACGACATGTTGGCCAAGACCAGTGCCGCCGACCCCGCCGACAGCGACCTGATCTATGAACAGGCCATGGCCGCCGAGAAGCTCGATCGCCTCGACGAAATGGAGCGGCTGCTGCGCAAGCTGATGGCAATGAAGCCCGACAACCAGAACGCGTACAACGCGCTGGGCTACTCGCTGGCCGATCGGAACATCCGCCTCGAGGAAGCCCGCGAATTGATCCGCAAGGCCGTCTCGCTGGCCCCGGACGATCCCTTCATCGCCGACAGCCTGGGCTGGGTCGAGTACCGCCTGGGCAACGTCGCGGAGGCGCAGCGCATCCTCGAGGCCGCCTACAAGAAGCGTCCCGACCCCGAGATCGGCGCCCACCTGGGCGAGGTGCTGTGGGCCAGCGGGCAGCGCGACCGCGCCGTGTCGGTGTGGAAAGAGGCGGTACTGGCCGATGCCGACAACCAGACCCTGCAGGAAACCCTCAAACGCCTGCGCGTGAAGCTGTGAAGCGGCGCACGGCCCTAGCCGCCGCGGCGGCGGTTGCTCCTTTTTTGATAGCTGGTTGCGCAACACCCATGCGCCCCAGCGGCACATTTGACCCTCAAGACGGCCAATGGACGGGTCGCCTGTCGCTGCGCGTGGACAGCCAACCGGTGCAGTCCTTCGCCGCCCTGTTCGAACTGCGCGGCGCACCCGGTCGCGGCGAACTCACGCTCACCAGCCCCATCGGCAGCACGCTGGGCGTGCTGCAATGGTCGCCGGGCGAGGCGCTGCTGCGCGACGGCCAGCGCACACAGCGCTACGACTCCATCGACACGCTGGCCGAACGCGTGACCGGTGCTGCCCTGCCGGTGGACGCGCTTTTCCAGTGGCTGGCGGGCCAGCCGGCTGCGGTGCCGGGCTGGCGCGCCGACCTGAGCCAGGTCGCCTCGGGCCGCCTGCAGGCGGTGCGCGAGTCACCGCAGCCCACGGCCGACCTGCGCGTGGTCTTCGAGGCCGTGCCGCGCGCCGGCGTCGAGAGCCGACGGCCGTGAACGCCCTGTACGACCTGCCGGCGCCGGCCAAGCTCAACCTCTTCCTGCACATCACCGGCCGCCGCGACGATGGCTACCACCTGCTGCAGTCGGTGTTCATGCTGATCGACTGGAGCGACGTCCTGCACGTCGAGCTGCGGCGTGACGGGCAGCTCACGCGCGAGGACCTGACCACGCCGCTGCCGGCGGACGACCTCGTCCTGCGCGCCGCGCGGGCGCTGCAGGCCTTCGCCGCCCCGGGCCAGGGTGCGCACATCGGGGTGGCCAAGCACGTGCCGGCGCAGGCCGGAATGGGCGGTGGCTCCTCCGACGCGGCCACTTGCCTGCTGGCGCTCAATCGGCTGTGGGGCCTGGGCATGCCGCTGCAGCGGCTCGAACGCATCGGCCTCACGCTGGGTGCCGACGTGCCCTTCTTCCTGCGCGGGCACAACGCCTGGGTCGAGGGCATCGGCGAGGAGATCACGCCGGTGGCCCTGCCCAGCGGCCGCTTCGCGGTGCTCAAACCGACAGCCGGGCTGGACACGCGTCTCATTTTTGCCGCCGAAGACCTTCAGCGCGCAACAAGTCCTGCTATACTCTCTGGCTTTGCTGCAAACGATGCAGCCGAAATCTTCAGATTCGGCCACAACGACTTGCAGCCGGTCGCCCAGAGGCTCTGCCCCGAGGTGCGCCAGGCCATCGAGTGGCTCGGCAGCCAGGGACTGGAAGCACGGATGACCGGGTCCGGCAGCGCGGTGTTCGCGCCGCTGGAACAGAGGGACAATGCGCCGCACGGCCCGTTGCTCGACGACCCGCCCCCGGGTTGGCAGCTTCGGCAGTGCAGCAATCTGGCAGTCCATCCTCTCGCAGGCTGGGCGGTCTAGAAAAAGCCAGTCGCCGAAAGGTGGCTGGGTGCGACATTCATCGGTGGGTGGTCTTTGACCACTCTCCTGTGTAGGGGAGTCGCCAAGCTGGTTAAGGCACCGGATTTTGATTCCGGCATGCAAAGGTTCGAATCCTTTCTCCCCTGCCAAACTCTTTCCACGACAAAGAACGGCGCCGCGCCGCAAGGTGCGGGCCTTCAAGGCCCAATCGCTCAGACCGCCGGGAAACACGCATGCAGGCGCATCACCCTGACTTCATGGTTTTCACCGGCAACGCCAATCCCGGCCTCGCGGCCGAGATCGCGCAGCACCTGGGCACCACGCTGGGCGCCGCCCGCGTCGGCCGGTTCTCCGACGGCGAAGTCACCGTCGAGATCAACCAGAACGTCCGTGCCCGCGACGTCTTCGTCGTCCAGTCGACCTGCGCGCCCACGAACGAGAACCTGATGGAACTGCTGATCATGGTCGACGCGCTCAAGCGCGCCTCGGCCGAGCGGATCAGCGCCGTCATCCCCTACTTCGGCTATGCCCGCCAGGACCGCCGCCCACGCTCCAGCCGCGTTCCGATCTCGGCCAAGGTGGTTGCCAACCTGCTGCAGACCGTCGGCGTCGACCGCGTCCTCACGATGGACCTGCACGCCGACCAGATCCAGGGCTTCTTCGACATCCCGGTCGACAACATCTACGCCTCGCCGGTGCTGCTGGGCGACCTGCGCGCCAAGAACTACGAAGACCTGATCGTGGTCTCGCCCGACGTCGGCGGCGTGGTCCGTGCGCGCGCGCTGGCCAAGCAGCTCAACTGCGACCTCGCCATCATCGACAAGCGCCGCCCCAAGGCGAACGTGAGCGAGGTGATGAACGTCATCGGCGAGATCGAAGGCCGCAACTGCGTGATCATGGACGACATGATCGACACCGCCGGCACGCTGGTGAAGGCGGCCGAGGTGCTCAAGGAGCGCGGCGCCAAGAGCGTGTACGCGTACTGCACGCACCCCGTGTTCTCGGGCCCGGCCATGGAGCGCATCGCCCAGGGCACCGCGCTCGACGAGGTCTGCGTGACGAACACGATCCCGCTGTCCGATGCCGCACTGGGCTGCAGCAAGATCCGCCAGCTGTCCGTGGCGCCGCTGTTCGCCGAGACGATCCAGCGGATCGCCAAGGGCGAGTCGGTGATGAGCCTGTTCTCGGACCAGGAAAATTTGTTCTGAAGAACGCTTTGCGTTCTTCAGGAAATTGAAGGAGCGGCCTGCGCCGCACCTTCTTCGTGCCCCCTTCGGGGCTTTTTGAAACGGAGCCAGGCTGGTCGCGGCCGGTTCCATCTGGAGAATCGATATGAAATTCGTCGCTTTCGAGCGCGCCAAGCAGGGTACGGGTGCGAGCCGCCGTCTGCGCAATGCCGGCAAGACGCCCGGCATCGTCTACGGTGGTGATGGCCAACCCCAACTGATCGAACTCGATCACAACGCCCTGTGGCACGCCCTCAAGAAGGAAGCCTTCCACTCCTCCATCCTCGAGATGGAAGTGGGCGGCAGCGTGAGCAAGGTCCTGCTGCGCGATGTGCAGTACCACCCCTTCAAGCAGCTGGTGCAGCACATCGACTTCCAGCGCGTCGACGCCCGCACCCGCCTGACCGTGAAGGTGCCGCTGCACTTCAAGGGCGAGGAAGAGTCCGAAGCCGTCAAGCTGCACCAGAACCTGGTCAACCACGTGATGACCGAAATCCAGATCAGCGTGCTGCCGGCCGACCTGCCCGAGTTCATCGAGGTCGACCTGTCTGGCCTGACCAACGCCGCCACGGTGCACGTGAGCGACCTGAAGCTGCCCAAGGGCGCCAAGGTCATCCTGCACGGCAAGCCGAACCCCGTCGTGGTGTCGGCCGTGGCCCCGGCTGCCGAGGAAGAACCCGCACCGGCGGATGCCACTGCGGCTGCGCCCGCGCCGGCGCCTGCCAAGGGCGGCAAGAAGAAGTAAGCCGTTTCTCCAGCGGCCGGATCGCCGGCCGCATGAGACGCAGAAAGCGCCCGAGTGGCGCTTTCTTTTTTTCCGGGCGAAGCCTCAGGGCTTCATCGCCTTCCGGAAGTCCTCGTCCGTCAGCAGACGCGCCACCAGGCGGCGGTAAAGCGCTGCATAGTGATTGGCAGCATCGGGGATGGCAACAGCACCGACGAAGCTCGACGGCCAGCTGTCCCGCTCCACGAGTTGCTTGCGGTAGATGACGGCATCGTTGCGATACACGACGAACCAGGCACCCACGCTGGCGGTGCCCGACGAAGTGCCGGCCTCGACTTCACTGCGTGTCAGCTGCCCGCTGATGCGCGTCGCAGCGTTTGCATCCAAGAGTCCGGCGGCGCGCAGTTCGGCCGCCAGGGTTTCTTGCAGGTACTTGGCGAAGGAACTGTCGTAGGGCGAAAAGAAGCGGTTGCTTCGGATGCTGACCGCCTCGTCCACGCTGCGCGGTACACCGTCGGCGAGCACGAAAGCCCCAACAGCCACTGGCGGCATGCCCGAGGCCTTAGCGGCCTGAATGTTCTCAACGCTGGGATTGACTGCACCCAGCTTGACCTGCGCGCAGCCTGTGAGCAGCAGCACAGCGGCCGCAGCGGCCATCGCCGCGGAGCGGCAAACGCATTGCTTGAGGGTCATGGCCAGCCTGTCAGCGGAACGCCGGATCGTGAGACAGATCGTTCAAGGCCGTGCTCAGCAACTGCTTCGTCATGAGCGTGACGGCTTCCTCGATGTCCTTGGCCTTCACCGCGTTGCCTGGCGACGCGCTCGCTCCTACGGTGGTATGGATGACATGGCGGGCGGTCTTCACGACGGGCTCGCCACTGCCAGGCATGTACTTGACAGTACACACATAGCCGTCAGATACCTGAGAGCCGGCAAGGCCGAATGTCAGACCCGTCACGAAGCCCTTGCTGAAGGCGTCGTCGCTCATCGGCACGTTGTTGATCGTGACCGACAGCAGGGCACCGCCGGGCACGGCGGTGTCCTGCACGCTGGAGAACAGCCCGCTGCCTTTGACCTGCTCGCTCACCCGCGGTTTGAGGTGATCGGTGGCCCTGCTGTTGGGCGCGCCCTTGGTTTCGAACTGAAAAACCAATTGGACCGGTGCCGGCGACGCCGGCCTCTGGAACTCGGAGGTGCGATCTCGGGTCGCCGCATCGACATAGTGCGATGCACATCCGCCGGTGAAGACGAGAACCGCCGCTGCCGCTACAGCGGCAATCAGTCGGGTGAAAGACAGGCGCACCGACGCGCCGGGGGAAATGGACATGCTCTTCTCCTGCTGTTGCCATGTTGTTCGGTTGCCGCCGCGTTGGCGGCGCGGCGGCGGGCGAGCCTAGCAGGAGCGCAGATGTGCGGCGTGTCGGTGCAGAGGGCACGCTGGCCTTGCCGTGATAATTTGCCCATGAGCATCAAGCTGTTCGTCGGCCTCGGCAATCCGGGCCCGGAGTACGAGGCCACGCGCCACAACGCGGGCTTCTGGTGGATCGACGCCCTGGCGCGCGACTGGAAACTGCATCTGCAGCCCGAGCGCAGCTACCACGGCCTCGTGGCGCGCACCTCGGTCCATGGCCAGAACGTGTGGCTGCTCGAGCCGCAGACCTTCATGAACCTCTCGGGCAAGTCGGTCGGCGCGCTGGCCCGCTTCTTCAAGATCGCACCGGAGGAGATCCTCGTGGTGCACGACGAGCTCGACATCGTGCCCGGCCAGGCCAAGCTCAAGCTCGGCGGCAGCCATGCCGGCCACAACGGCCTGCGCGACATCCATGCGCAACTGGGCACGGGCGACTACTGGCGCCTTCGCATCGGCATCGGCCACCCGGGCGTGAAAAGCGAAGTCATCCACTGGGTGCTCAAGAAGCCGCTGCACGAACAGCGCGAGGCGATCGACGACACGATCGTGCGCACCCTGCATGCCGTGCCGGCCCTGGTGGCCGGCGAGATGGACAAGGCGACCCTGCTGATCCACACCAGCAAGCCGCCCCGGCCCAAACCGCCCCGGCGCGAGCCGGGCGACGGCGGGCCGCCCGCCGCGGCGCCGGGTTAGCGCCGAGCACCACAGGGAGGAGGAGACGATGCGCACACAACACCGCGCCGCTCACACGATTGCTTCACTTTTGATAGCGGCTTGCGCCCATCCGGCGGGCGCTGCAGGCCCAAATGGCTTGGGAAGCCAGACTTGGCGCTGCGGCAGCAGCTACAGCGACCAGCCCTGCCCCGGCGGGCGACCGGTGGCAGTGGACGACGCCCGCAGCAGCGCCGACCGCCAGGCACAGGACCGGCGCACCCGCGATGTGCAGCGACAGGCCGATGCGATGGCCCGCGAGCGCAGCGCACTGGAGCGCGAGGCTGGCCGACAGCGCCCCGCCCTGATTGCGGCGCCGCCCGCGCCAGCGGCGAACCCCGTGCCGCGCGAAACGATGGCGAAGCCGCCGAAGACCCACAAGCCGAAGAAGCACACGAAAGGCGAGACCGACGCCTTCACCGCGCGCGATCCGTCGACGGCCGCTGCGGGCGGCAAGCGCAAGAAGAAGGGTTGAGCCCGGCCAGCGCCGCGCAGGCCCTCAGGCCGCCGGCGGCGCCGCCTTCGAGGCCGTGAGCCGCTCGTACTTCTGGAACAGCGTCTCGCGCGACTCCACGAAGTCGGGGTGGACCGGGATGCACGCGACCGGGCAGATCTGCACGCACTGCTGTTCGTCGAAATGCCCCACGCATTCCGTGCACTTGCACGGATCGATCTCGTAGATCGCCTCGCCCATCGAGATCGCGTCGTTGGGGCACTCCGGCTCGCAGACGTCGCAGTTGATGCATTCGTCGGTGATCATGAGGGCCATGGCGCCGATTATCGGTGGGCGCGCCGCCTCACCGGGCGCGGCAGCCGCCGTGGCCCTGCCTGCGGCAGGGACGGCGCAGGGCATGACGGACACACGGGCACGTTCATTGCGTGGATGCGGTTATGCTGCGGCCGCCCCCGCGACCCGCCGCGCACTTCGCAGTCGCCTTGCGGCCACGCCGCCCCAGGCGGACGCTGCGCGCAACGCCCCACCATGAGCCTGTTCCTCCTCAAGCGCCTCGCGACCCTCGTCGGCACCCTGATCGGCGCCTCGGTCATCGTCTTCCTCGTGCTCGAGATCCTGCCCGGCAACGCCGCGCAGATGCTGATGGGCCCGGATGCCGACCCCAGCGCGGTCGCGGCCCTGGCCACCAAGCTGGGCCTCGACCAGCCGGCCTGGACGCGCTACTGGCAATGGATCGGCGGCCTGCTCACCGGCAACCTCGGCGACAGCTACACCTACGGCTCGCCCGTGCTCGACCTGATCCTCGAGCGCCTGCAACTGACCATCCCGCTGGCCTTCATGGCGATGGCCTTCACCACCGTGATCGCGCTGCTGGTCGGGGTGACGGCCGCAGCCCGCCACAACAAGCTGGGCGACGTGGGCCTGATGGGCCTGGCCCAGGTCGGCGTGGCCATTCCCAACTTCTGGTTCGCGATCCTGCTGATCCTGCTCTTCTCGGTGAAGCTGCAGTGGTTCTCGGCCGGCGGCTTCGACGGCTGGGGCGAAGGCATCGGCGCGGGCCTCAAGTCGCTGCTGCTGCCCGCCCTGTCGCTGGCCGTGGTGCAGGCCGCCATCCTCGCGCGCATCACGCGCTCGGCCGTGCTCGAGGTGATGCGCGAAGACTTCGTGCGCACCGCGCGCGCCAAGGGCGTGGGCCAGCGCGCGGTGCTGTGGCGGCACGTGCTGCGCAACGCGCTCATCCCGGTGATCACCGTGATGGGCATGCAGTTTTCCGAGCTGCTGGCCGGCACCATCGTGGTCGAGAACGTGTTCTACCTGCCCGGCCTGGGCCGCCTGATCTTCCAGGCCATCAGCAACCGCGACCTGATCGTGGTGCGCAACTGCGTGATGCTGCTGGCCGCCTTCGTCGTCATCGTGAACTTCGTGGTCGACGTGCTGTATGCGGTGATCGATCCGCGGATCAAGGCGAGCGACGTATGAATACGGGTACGGACAGCCGAACGCAGAGGCCGCAAAGATCACGCCGAGGACGCAGAAAAGACAGCCAAAAGCTTCTTTCGGGTTTTCCTTCTGCGCCCTTTGCGAGACCTCCGCGCCCTCTGCGTTCGGCTGCCCGTTTTCCCCTCTCATGAACACCACTGCACTTCCAACCGCCACCGCCGCGCGCTCCGCCCCCGGCTTCTGGCAGCGCGCCCTGCGGCATCGCAGCTTCGTCATCGGCGGCGTGCTGACGCTGCTGCTCGTCGCGGCGGCCGCCGTGTCGTACGTGTGGACGCCCTGGTCGCCCTACGAGATGGACATGGCCGCCAAGATGCAGTCGCCCTCGGCGCGCCACTGGCTGGGCACCGACGCCTTCGGGCGCGACGTGGCCTCGCTGCTGCTGGTGGGTGCACGCGCGTCGATCCTCGTGGGCGTGATCGCGGTGGGCATCGGCCTGGTGGTCGGCACGGCGCTCGGCCTGCTGGCCGCCGCCCGGCGCGGCTGGGTCGAGGAAGCCATCATGCGGCTGACCGATTTCTCGCTGGCCTTCCCGGCCATCCTCTCGGCCATCATGCTCACGGCGGTGTTCGGCGCCGGCATCGTCAACGCGATCATCGCGATCGGCATCTACAACATCCCGACCTTCGCACGCATCACGCGCGCGTCGGCCAACGCGATCTGGTCGCGCGAGTACATCGCGGCGGCGCGCGCCTGCGGCAAGGGGCCCTTCGCCATCACGATGCAGCACGTGCTGCCCAACATCTCGGCCGTGCTCATCGTGCAGATCACGATCCGCTTCGCCATCGCCATCCTGGCCGAGGCCGCGCTGTCGTACCTCGGCCTGGGCACACAACCGCCGCAGCCCTCGTGGGGCCGCATGCTCAGCGAGGCGCAGACGCTGATGTTCCAGCAACCGTTGCTCGCCGTCTGGCCCGGCCTGGCCATCGCCTTCGCCGTGCTCGGCCTCAACCTCCTGGGCGACGGCCTGCGCGACCTGCTGGACCCGAAGCTGGCAAGGGCACGCTGAAATCGGACCTCCATACGCGAAGGACGCGAAGGTTTCGCGAAGGACGCAAAAAAGCTCGATGAAAAAACTTCTGGATTCTCTTTCGCGCTCTTCGCGCGACCTTCGCGCCCTTCGCGTACGGCTGTCCGCTTTCTGACCATGCCCCTCCTCGAAGTCAACGACCTCCACATCGGCCTGCAGACGCAGCGCGGCCCCGCCGAAGCGGTGCGCGGCATCTCGTTCTCGCTCGAGCGCGGCGAGACGCTGGGCATCGTGGGTGAATCCGGTTGCGGCAAGTCGATCACCGTCATGTCGCTCATGGGCCTGCTGCCTTCGAACGCGAAGGTGACGGGCAGCATCCGCTTCGACGGGCAGGAACTGGTGGGCCTGCCCGACAAGGCTCTGTGCCAGGTGCGGGGCAACCGCATCGGCATGATCTTCCAGGAGCCGATGACGGCGCTGAACCCGGTGCACACCATCGCGCGCCAGGTCGGCGAGCCGCTGCGGCTGCACCGCGGGCTGTCGGCGGCCGATGCGCGCAAGGAGGTGCTGGCGCTGCTGGAGCGCGTGGGCATCCCGGACGCGGCCGCCAAGCTCGACGCCTACCCGCACCAGTTCTCGGGCGGGCAGCGCCAGCGCATCGGCATCGCGATGGCGCTGGCCTGCGGGCCCGACCTGCTGATCGCCGACGAGCCCACCACCGCGCTCGACGTCACCATCCAGAAGCAGATCCTCGACCTGATCCGCGGCCTGGTCGAGGAGCGTGGCATGGCGATGATCCTGATCTCGCACGACCTCGGCGTGATCGCCAACAACGTGTCGCGCATGCTCGTCATATACGGCGGCAGCGTGGTCGAGAGCGGCCCGACCGGTGCCGTGTTCGCCGAACGCGCGCACCCCTACACGCAAGGCCTGTTCGCCGCGCGCCCGGTGCTGGGCGCACCGCGCGGCGGGCGCCTGGCCACCATCCGCGGCAGCGTGCCCGAACTGGTCGACCTGCCGCCCGGCTGCCCCTTCGCGGGCCGCTGCCGCTTCACCATCGACGCCTGCCACACCACGCCACCGCCGCCCACGCCGCTGGCGCATGGGCACCAGGTGCGCTGCATCCGGCTCGACGCGGTGGCGGCGGAAGCCGCGGCGCAGGAGATCGCTGCATGAGCGAAATTGCTATCGATTCCGTAGCTGCTCCCCTAGGCGGGACGGGCGCTGCAGGCACTTTTGGCTTGAAGAATCCGCCCCTGGTCGAAGTCACCGACCTGGTCCGCCACTACGAGTTGCCGCGTGAGAAGCTGCTCGGCCCGCCGCCGCTGGTGAAGGCCCTCAACGGCGTGAGCTTCACCGTCGAGGCCGGGCGCAGCCTGGGCATCGTCGGCGAGTCGGGCTCGGGCAAGTCGACCATCGCGCGCCTGGTGATGGCGCTGGACACGCCCACCAGCGGCAGCATCCGGATGCTGGGCCGCGACATCAACGCCCTGTCGAAGCACGACCTGCGCGTGGCGCGGCGCGACTTCCAGATGGTCTTCCAGGACCCGTACGGCTCGCTCGACCCGCGCCAGACGGTGGCGCGCATCGTCGCCGAGCCGCTCGAGGCCCTGGCCGGCACCGCCGAGGCGGCTACACGGGCCGAGCAGCGCGAGCGCGCCGCCGAATCGCTGGCGGCCGTGGGCCTGCGAACCACCGACCTCGACAAGTACCCGCACGAGTTCTCGGGCGGGCAGCGCCAGCGCATTGCCATCGCTCGCGCGCTCATCACGCGGCCCAGGCTCATCGTGGCCGACGAGCCGGTGAGCGCGCTCGACGTGTCGGTGCAGGCGCAGGTGCTCAACCTCATGCAGGACCTGCAGCAGCAGTTCGGCATCAGCTATTTGCTCATCAGCCACGACCTCGCGGTGGTCAACCACCTGTGCGACGACGTGTGCGTGGTGCTCAAGGGACAGATCGTCGAGCGCGGCGCACCCGAGCGCCTGTTCCGCGAGGCCGAGCACCCCTACACGCGCGCCCTGCTCGAGGCCGTGCAGCACACGCCGGCCGGGGGCGTGCTGCACGCCTGAGCATGGCCGGACGGCGCCAACCGGCCCCGACTTGGGGCTGGCGCGCCCCGCCTTGGGGAAGCTCCGGAGGCGCAAGACCCTTTGCGGCCCGCATGCGGCCAGGGCCGTGCGAGAGAATGGCCCGAGGCATGGCATCGTTCCTGCTGAAAGGCCGTCCTTCGCGAGCCGCACGTTGCGGCCCCGGGCGGCCGCAGCGCGCCCACGCCCATCCCTTCGGAGATCCATCGATATGTTGAACCGCCGCACCCTTCTTCTCACCGGCAGCGCCACCGCCGCGCTCGCCACCCCGCTGGCCAGCCTGGCGCAGGGGAGGAAGGATTCCATGGTGCTGGGCATGACGCTCGAACCACCGGGCCTGGACCCGACCGCCAACGCCGCCTCGGCCATCGGCGAGATCGTGCTCTACAACATCATGGAGACGCTCACCAAGATCAACGCCGACGGCAGCGTCTCGCCGCTGCTGGCCGAGAGCTGGGAAATCTCTCCCGACCTGAAGACCTACACCTTCAAGCTGCGCCAGGGCATCAGCTTCCAGAACGGCGAACCCTTCAACGCCGAGGCCGTGAAGTTCAGCTTCGAGCGCGCGGGCGGCGAGAAGAGCACCAACAAGGACAAGCGCACCTTCGCCAACTTCTCGGTGCAGGCCGTGGACGCGCACACGGTGGTCGTGATCAACAAGGAGATCGACCCCGACCTGCCCTTCATCCTGGGCCAGGCCACGGCCGTGATCGTCGAGCCCAAGAGCGCCGCCACCAACGCCACGCAGCCCATGGGCACCGGCCCCTACAAGCTCGACAGCTGGGCCAAGGGCTCCTCGCTGGTGGTCAGCCGCTGGCCGGGCTACAAGGGCGTGCAGAAGCCCAAGCTGCAGAAGGTCACCTTCCGCTTCATCTCCGACCCGGCGGCGCAGGCCGCGTCGCTGCTGGCCGGCGACGTCGACGCCTTCCCGCGCATCGCCACGCGCGTGGTGCCGCAGTTCAAGATGAACCCGCAGTTCCAGGTCATCCTGGGCGGCTCGCGCGCCAAGACCATCCTCGCGATCAACGAGCGCAAGAAGCCGCTGGACGACGTGCGGGTGCGCCGCGCCATCCTGGCCGCCATCGACCGCAAGGCCGTGATTGAAGGCGCTGCCGACGGCTTCGGCACGCCCATCGGCAGCCATTACGTGCCCGGCGCGCCCGGCTATGTCGACACCACCGGCGTGAACCCCTTCGACATCGAGAAGGCCAAGAAGCTGCTGGCCGAGGCCGGTGTGAAGACGCCGCTCGAACTGACCATGACCCTGCCCCCGCCGCCCTACGCGCGCCAGGGCGGCGAGGTGATCGTGGCCCAGCTCGCCAAGATCGGCATCAACGTGAAGATCCAGAACGTCGAATGGGCGCAGTGGCTCAGCGGCACCTACGGCGGCGGCTTCAACTACGACCTGACGATCGTCTCGCACGTGGAGCCCTTCGACCTGGGCAACTACGCCAAGCCGGAGTACTACTGGGGCTACAACAACAAGGCCTTCCAGGCGCTGTACGACAAGATCAAGACCACCGGCAACGCGACGGAGCGCAACAAGCTGCTGGGCGACGCGCAGCGCATGCTGGCCGACGACGCGGCCAACGGCTTCCTGTTCCAGCCGACCTTCCCGATCATCGCGAAGAAGACCGTCAAGGGCCTGTGGACGGCGATGCCGATCTCGGCCAACGAGCTGGCCGCGCTGTCGTGGTCCTGAACCTTCCGACGGACTGACTCCTGCCCATGCCGTGTTCCGCCGCCGCGGGACACGGCTTTTTTCTTCGCACGCCATGACCGCTGACACCGCCCGCCCGCTGCACGACTGGAGCGCGGCCGACCTTTCCGATGCCTACCGCGCCGGCACGCTGTCCCCTGTCGACGCCACCCAGGCGGTGATCGACCACATCGAGCGTTGGGAGCCGGCCCTGCAGGCCACCTACCTCTACCGCCCCGAAGCGGCGCTGGCGCAGGCCCGCGCCAGCGAGGCGCGCTGGCAGCGCGGCGAAGCGCTCGGCCCACTCGACGGCGTGCCCGGCACGCTGAAGGAGAACATCACCACCGCAGGCGACCCGATGCCCGCCGGCACCGCCGCGGTCGACCTGCGCCCGGCCGCCGCCGACGCGCCCGCCGCCGCTCGCCTCAAGGAAGCCGGCATGGTGCTCGTGAGCAAGACCACCATGCCCGACTTCGGCATGCTCTCCTCGGGCCTCTCGAGCTTCCACCGCCTGTCGCGCAACCCCTGGGACCTCGCCCGCACGCCCGGCGGATCGAGCGCCGGGGCGGGTGCGGCCGCGGCGGCCGGCTACGGCCCGCTGCACGTGGGCACCGACATCGGCGGCTCGCTGCGGCTGCCGGCCTCGTGGTGCGGCATCTTCACCCTCAAGCCCAGCCTCGGCCGCATCCCGCTGGACAACAGCTACACCGGCCGCGTCGCCGGCCCCATGACGCGCAGCGTGGCCGACGCCGCGCTGATGATGCAGGCGCTGGCCGTTCCCGACGCCCGTGACAGCATGGGGCTGCCGGGTGAGGACATCCCCTGGTCGCAACACGCCGTCGGGCCCGATCACCTGCGCGGCCTGCGCATCGGCCTGCTGCTGGACGCGGGCTGCGGGCTGGCCGTCGATCCCGAGATCGCCGCAGCCGTGCGCCACGCCGCGATCCTCTTCGAGCGCGCGGGCGCCAGCGTGCAGCCGATGCAGCCCTTCATGTCGCAGGCCATGCTCGACGGCATGGACCACTTCTGGCGCATGCGCTCCTTCGTCGACATGAAGGCCCTGCGCGCCGACCAGCGCGACAAGGTGCTGCCTTACATCCGCGCCTGGGCGGAGAGCGCGGCCGGCTTCTCCGGCGAGCAGATGTTCCGCGCCGCGAGCCAGTTCCACGTCACGCGCGTGGCCACGGTGGCCGCCTGCGCACGCTTCGACTACGTGATCTCGCCCGTGTCGCCCAACATGCCCGCGCCGGCCGAGGACGCCTCGCCCACCAACGACCCGCTGCGCCCGCTGGAGCACATCGGCTTCACCGTGCCCTTCAACATGTCGGAGCAGCCGGCCGCCTCGGTCAACTGCGGCTACTCGGCACAGGGCCTGCCCATCGGCCTGCAGATCGCGGGCCAGCGCTTCGACGACCTGGGCGTGCTGAAGGTCGCGCGCGCGTTCGAACAGATCCGGGGCGAACAGCGGCCGTGGCCGCGGCCGCCGGCGGCGTAGCGCTGGGCTGCTGCAGCGCCGTCGGCACACGGGGGGCGCCTACGCCGCCAGCAGCGCCGCCAGTTCCTCGCGCACACGGCCGACGAATGCGTCTTCGCCCTTCCGCGGAGGCAGCACGTGGAAGGCGACCTTCGGCAGCGCCGGCAGCCCGTGCGGTGCGGCGAGCGGCGCCACGCCGGGCCCCAGCGCCGACTCGTTGAGGCAGGCGATGCCAAGGCCTGCCGCCAGCGCCGACTGCAGGCCGGCCACGCCGGAAGCGACGTGCACGATGCTGTACGGCACCTTGCGCCGGCGCAGCAGGCCCACGGTGAACTGGTGCAACGCGCAACTGTCGGGCAGCGCCAGTAGGCGCAGCGGCGCTCCGCGCGCCGGCCGGACGCCGGGTGCCGCCATCCACCGCAGCGCCTCCTGCCGCAGCAAGGCCCCGGTGGCCCGCGCCGGCGCGCCCTGCCCCACGATGCGCATCGACACGCCGACGTCGTGCTCGCCCTGCGCGTAGGCGGCCTCGACCTCGCCGCTCTTGCGCACCGTGACGTGCAGCCGCACCTGCGGGTATTGCGCGCCCAGCCGAGCCAGCAGGCGCGCCAGGTCCGCCGGCCGGTAGTAGTCGGTGATGCCCAGGCGCAACTCGCCCTGCAGCGCCACGCCATGCAGGTCGCGCCAGGCCTCGTCGCTCAGCGCGAGCAGGCGCCGGGCATGGGCCAGCAGGCGCTCGCCCGCGGGTGTGGGCGACACGCCGGCCTTGCCGCGATGGAGCAGCACCTGGCCGGCACGCTCCTCCAGCTTGCGCAGCTGCTCGCTCGCGGCCGACTGCGAGAGGAACACGCGCGGCGCGCCGCCGGTGACGCTGCCCGCGTCCACCACGGCCACCAGCGTGCGCAGCTGTTCGAGGTCGAATCCCTGCATCGCTGATCCATCGGTACCTTCGATGGATCGCATTATTGATTCCCGCTTTTCCGATGGCAACGGCATGCCCAGAATGAGCCCATCGTCATTCCACTTCCGAGGAGACGCGCCATGCCCCACATCGTCATCCACCTGTCCGGCGAGCCCGACGCCGGCTTGGCCCGCGAAGCGGTCACCGTCGTCGGAGAGCTCACACAGCGCGTGCTCGGCAAGAAGCCCGAGGTCATCGCCACCACCGTGCAGTTCATCCCTGCCGCGCTGTGGTTCGTCGGCGGCCGCTCGCTGGCCGAGCAGCAGCGCAGCGCCTTCCACCTGGACATCAGCATCACCGACGAGACCAACACCAAGGCCGAGAAGGCGCGCTACCTGGCCGAGGTGCACGCCGCCTTCGCGCGGCTGCGGCCCGATCTGCACGAGGTGAGCTACGTCCACGCGATCGATGCCCGCGCCGCCGCCTACGGCTACGGGGGCAGGACGCAGGAGTACCGGCACCAGGCGGCGGGCGTTTGAGGCCGGCGCGCCTCGGTGCGGCGCTGCGCGGCAGAATGACCGGATGCCGCAACACAGCCCCGCCACCGATCTGCTCGGCAACCCGCTCAGCCTGACCGACAGCACCAGCCGGAGCCTGGTCGACGACTTCGTGGGCGGTTTCATCGCCTGCGAAGCGCGCGCCGCCAACCTCGCGCTTACGCCTCACTTCGACCCCGACCCGCTGGTGCAGGCCTACTGCGCCACGCTGCAGATGTTCGCGGAGTCGGCCGACGCGGTGGCCAATGCGCGGCCCTTCATCGAACGCGCACAGGCCGGCGCCGCGCAAGCCACGCCGCGCGAGCGCCGCTACATCGCGGCCGTGGCGGCCTGGGTGGCAGGCGACATCCGCGAGGCGATCCGGCTGCACGAGGAGCAGGCGCGCGAGTTCCCGCGCGACCTGGTGTCGCTCAAGCTCGGGCAGTACCACTGCTTCAACCTCGGCGACTGCCCGGGCATGCTGCGCCTGGCGCTTGCGGCTGCGCCGCATGCGGCCGACGTGCCCTACCTGCACGGCATGCTGGCCTTCGGCTACGAGCAGTGCCACCTCATGCGTGACGCCGAAACCAGCGCGCGCCGCGCCATCGCGATGGAGCGCAAGGACCCCTGGGCTCACCACGCGCTGGCGCACGTCATGCTGACCGAAGGCCGCCTCACCGAGGGCCTGGCCTTCATGGAGGACGTGAGCGAGACCTGGACCGGCCTGAACTCCTTCATGCTCACCCACAACTGGTGGCACCTCGCGCTCTTCCTCATCGACCTGGGCCGGGACGGCGAGGCGCTGGCGGTGTACGACCGCCATTGCTGGGGCGTGGTCAAGGACTACTCGCAGGACCAGATCGGCGCCGTGTCGCTGCTGGCGCGGCTGGAACTGGCGGGCATCGATGTCGGCGAGCGCTGGCAGGACGTGGCCACGCATTTGGCCGGGCGCACCGCCGACCACGTGCTGCCCTTCCTCGACCTCCAGTACCTCTATGGCCTGGCGCGGGCCGGCCGGCCCGAGGCCGACACGCTGCTGCGCCACATCGAGGCCTACGCACCCACTGCGCCCGCGGCCACGCGCCATGCGTGGGAGCGTGTGTGCGTGCCGGCGGCGCGCGGGCTGCTGGCGCACGCGCGCGGCGACCACGCCGCCGCCATCGACGGCCTGGGCACGGCACTGCCGCGCATGGTGGAGATCGGCGGCAGCCACGCGCAGCGCGACCTCTTCGAGCAGGTGTACCTCGATGCGCTGGTGCGCAGCGGCACGGCCGCCGCGCTCACCGGCGCTCAGGGCATCGTGCAGCAGCAGCTCAACGGCCAGCCGGAGTCGCGCCGGCTGCGGCGGCTGGCGGGCACGGTGTATGCGGGGCTGGGCCTGCCGCCGCTGGCCGAAGCACACTGAATTGCTATCGAATTCATAGCTGCTGGCGCAAGCCCGGCGAGCGCTGCAGGCCCTTTTTATTCAGACTCCGGATGACGACCTCCTCGCCGACGCCCCCGGCCCCCTTCACCGAGCCCACCACGGCCTACTGGCAGCGCATCGTCGATGCCGACGAGGCCGGCTCCGCCGACGGCCCCTGGCAGTACGGCTACCCCGCGCGCCTGCCGGACGGCCGCGTGCTGGTGCTGCCCATCCGCGCGCTGGACAGCGAGCCGACGCATGCCGTCGCCTCGCTGATCTGCAACCAGGCCTCGCTGGAGGTGGTCGAGACCCTCGGCCGCATGCTGGCCGAACGCCTCGCGCCGCTCGCGCCCGAGGTGGTCATCGGCATCCCGACGCTGGGCCTGACCTTCGCGCCCGTGGTGGCCCGCCACCTGGGCCACAGCCGCTACGTGCCCATGGGTTACTCGCGCAAGTTCTGGTACGACGAGGCGCTGTCGGGCGCCGTGCAGTCGATCACCACGCCCACGGCCGGCAAGCGGGTCTACCTCGATCCCAACCTGCTGCCGCTGGTGCAAGGAAAACGGGTGGTGCTGGTCGACGATGCGGTGAGCAGCGGCAGCACGCTGGGCGCGCCCTGGACGCTCATCGAGTCGCTCGGCGCGCAGGTGCTGGCCTGCGGCGTGGCGATGCGCCAGGGCCGGCGCTGGGTCCAGACCCTCGGGCCCGAACGCGCGGCGCGCCTGGTCGGCGTGTTCGACTCGCCCCTGCTGCAGGCCGTGGACGGCGGCTGGGGCCTGCGCGACTGAGCGCGCGCGGCGGCGCGGCGCTTGGCACGCAAACTGCGTGAACCGGGGCGTCCGCACTTTCGTATCTTGTTTCGTATACGTTTTGGTGCATCGCGCCCGGCCGTGCTGCACCGCGATGGACCCGAACGGCCTCCCGGAGTCCGCCATGTCTTTTCGCACCCCGCCCGCCCTGTCCCGCCGCCGACTGCTCAAGGCCGCCGGCGCCGCTGCCGCCGGCAGCGCCCTGGCCCTGCCCGCCTTCGCGCAGACGCGCGCCATCAGCATCACGCTCCCCTGGGTGGTCAACGGCTCCAACTACTGGCCCATGGTGGGCAAGGAGCTGGGCTACTTCAAGAAGCGCGGCATCGACCTCACCGTCTCGCGCGGCAACGGCTCGGTGGCGGCCGCGCAGGCGGTGGCCAACAAGCAGTTCGACCTGGGCGTGGTCTTCTTCGGCGGCACCCTGGTCAACATGGCGCGCGGCCTGCCGCTGCAGGCGCTGGCCACTGTCGGCTACGACTCGCTGATGGGCAACCTGGTGCTGGCCGACTCGCCCATCCGCAACCCCAAGGACTTCGAGGGCAAGCGCGTCGGCACCGTGGCCACCTCGGCCGAATCGCCCTACTGGACCGCCTTCGCCCAGAAGACAGGCATCGACCTGTCGAAGGTCACGCGCCAGCAGCTCGATGCGCGCCTGATCGAGCGCGCGCTGATGGACAAGCAGGTCGACGCGATCACCGCCATCGGCTCGTCCAGCATCCCGGTGCTCGACTCGCTGGGCGTGAAGACGCGCTTCATCCCCTGGGCCAAGTCCGGCATCGAGCTCTATGCGGCGCAGGTCATCGCGCGCACCGAGACCATCAACGCCGACCCCGGCCTGTGCCAGGCCATGGTCGACGGCATCCTGGAGTCGGTGGTCTACACGCTCAAGAAGCCTGACGAGTCGCTGGAGATCCTCTACAAGGCGCAGCCCGAGATCGCGCTGGCCAAGGGCGGCAAGGAGAACGCCAGGCTGTCGCAGGGCCTCGCGCAGGCCACCATGGTGGCGCCGGAAGCCATCGAGCACGGCATGGGCTACAGCAGCATCCCCAAGCTGGCCGGCATGATCTCGCTGGCCGCCCGCGCCGGCGCGCTGAAGGCCGACGCCAAGCCCCTGGTGCCCGAGGACCTCGCCACCAACCGCTTCGTCGGAAAGATCAAGCTGACCAGCGCCGAGTGGGACGCCATCCGCAAGAACGTCGCCCCCTACAGCAAGATGGTGAGCGGCGCCTGATGGCGTCTTTCGCGATCCCGGCCCGCCCGGAGCCGCTGCAGGCCACGCGGGCGCAGACCGCGCTGGTGGTGATCGACATGCAGAACGGCTACCTGTCGCCGGGCGGCTACCTCGACCTCGCCGGCTTCGACATCTCGGGCACGCCGCCCGTGGTCGCCCGCGCCGCCCGCGTGCTGCAGGCCGCGCGCCGGGCCGGCCTGATGGTCGTGCACGCGCAGAACGGCTGGAGCGAGAGCCTGGCCGAGGCCGGTCCGCCGACCTCGCCGATGTGGCACAAGTCCAACCCGCTCAAGTACATGCGCGCACACCCCGGCAGCCAGTTGCTGATCCGCGGCTCGTGGGACCACGCCATCGTCGATGCGATGCGGCCCCTGCCTCACGAGCCCGTGGTGCACAAGCCGCGCTACAGCGCCTTCGCCGGCACCAACCTCGAGATGCTGCTGCGCGCGCACGGCATCACCACGCTGGTGTTCGTCGGCGTCAACACCAACGTGTGCGTCGAGACGGCGGTGCGCGACGCCTTCCATCGCGAGTTCTTCGCCGTCATGGTGGCCGACGCGACTTTGCACGCCGGCCCGCCGGTGGTCTTCGAAGCCAGCGTGTTCAACACCGAGAAATTCTTCGGCTGGACCGCCGGCACCGACGACATCGTGGCGCTGCTCGACGGCCTGCCCGCCCCATGAACGAGGCCGGTCCGCTGCAGCGCATCGGCCTGCCGCTCGCCTTCGCGGTCGGCACGCTGGTGCTGTGGGAGATCGTGGTGCGCGCCTTCGACATCCGCGAGGTGCTGCTGCCCACGCCCAGCGCGATCGCCCGGCGCCTGGTGGAGACCTTCCCGCTCCTCATGGAACATGCCTGGCCCACGGTGTGGGAGAGCGTGGCCGGCTTCGCCATCGCCTCGCTGCTGGGCGTGGCGCTGGCGGCGCTGCTCAGCGCCTCGGGGCTGATGCGCAGCATGCTCTACCCCAACGTCGTGCTGTTCCAGCTCATCCCCAAGATCGCGCTGGCGCCGCTGTTCATCGTCTGGCTGGGCATCGGCTTCCAGTCGCGGCTGACCTTCTCGGTCTTCATCAGCTTCTTCCCGGTGGTGATCGCGGCGCTGGCCGGGCTGGACCATGTCGACAAGTCGCTGCTGCGCCTGTGCCGGGCGCTCACGGCATCGAGCTGGCAGGTGTTCGTGTCGGTGCGCCTGCCGCACGCGCTGCCCTACGTGTTCAGCGGCATGAAGATCGCGACCACCTTCGCCATCATCGGCGTGATCGTCGGCGAGTTCATCACCTCGCAGGCGGGACTGGGCTACCTCATCCTCTTCGCGTCCTCGCAGGCCGACACCTCGCTGATCCTGGCCGCCATCACGGTGCTGTGCGTCTTCGGCCTGGGCTTCTACGGCATCGTGGCCTTGCTGGAGCGCTGGACCCGGCACGCCTTCGGGGCCTGAGCACCATGGACCCGACGCTGAACAACCCCGCACCCACATGGCTGCTGCCGCACAGCACCGCGCCCGAGCGCGAACGCAGCTACCTCACCGTGCAGCAGGTCGGCAAGAACTACGCCACCCGCAACGGCGACGTGCACGCGGTGGAGCGCGCCGACTTCGACATCGACGAGGGCGACTTCGTCAGCCTGGTCGGCCCGAGCGGCTGCGGCAAGAGCACGCTGATGTCGATGATCGGCGGGCTCGAGCTGCCGACCGCCGGCCGCATCGCGGTCGACGGCCGCGCGGTGGACGGGCCGCGGCGCGACTTCGGCTATGTGTTCCAGGACGCCACGCTGCTGCCCTGGAAGAGCGTGATGGAGAACGTGCTCTTCCCGATCCGCACGCAGAAGCGCGTGCTCGCCGACCATCGGCCCGAGGCCGAGCGGCTGCTCAAGCTCACGGGGCTCTGGGACTTTCGCGACAAGCGGCCGGCCGAGCTGTCGGGCGGCATGCGCCAGCGCGTAGCCATCTGCCGCGGGCTGGTGAACGACCCGCGCCTGCTGCTGATGGACGAGCCCTTCTCGGCGCTGGACGCGATCACGCGCGACGACATGAACCTGATGCTCGCCCAGCTCTGGGACCAGGTGCACAAGACCGCCGTGTTCATCACCCACAGCATCCGCGAGGCGGTGTTCCTCTCGGACCGCGTGCTGGTGATGAACGCGCGGCCCTCGCGCATCGTGGCCGACATCCGCGTGCCCTTCGAGCGCCCGCGTCGCGCGCAGATGCAGGAGCACCCGCTGTTCAACGAGATCTGCGCCTTCGTGCGCGAGAAGATCCATGAAGGCCACGACAGCCGACGCGCCGACGCCCGCTGAGGCCGCCGCCGCGCCCGGCGAGACGCCGCTGCAGCGGCTGGTGCGCGAGCGCCGCACGGCCGCGGGCGGGCGCCTGTCGACCGACGACATCGTGCGCGTGCTGCACGAGGCCATCGTGCGCGGGCTGCTCGCGCCGGGCCGCGCGCTGCGCCAGGACGAGCTGGCCGCGCTGTTCCACGTCAGCAAGATCCCGGTGCGCGAGGCGCTGCGCACGCTGGAGGCGCACGGCTTCGTCGAACTGCTGCTCAACCGCGGCGCGCTGGTCAAGGAGCTGACGCTGGCGCAGCTGCGTGACGCCTTCGAGCTGCGCTCGATGGTCGAGCCGCACCTCATGCGCACCGCCGCGCCGCTGCTCACGGCCGCGGACCTCGACGCGGCCGAGCGCCTGGTGGACGCGATGGACGACGCGCCCACCGCCTGGGCCTTCAGCGAGCTGAACGGGCGCTTCCACGACCTGCTCTACCGCCCCGCCGAGCGGCCGCTGTCCAAGCAGATCCTCGCGATGCTGCAGGGCCACATCCAGCGCATGTCCTTCATGCAGCTCTCGCTGGCGGGCTTCAACCGCAGCTCCAACGAGGACCACCGCGCCATCGTCACCGCCCTGCGCCAGGGCGATCCCGAGGCCGCGGCGCGGGCGGTGGCCGCACACGTCAACGGCGTGAAGGACATCGTGCTGGAGCTGTACGAGCGGCACCACGCACGGCACTGAGCCGAAACGCTACGAAATCGATAGCACGTTGCGCAGGCGGGACGGGCGCTGCAGGCCGATTCGGCTTGAACCCGTGGGGTTGTCGGCTGGTCTCTACACTGCCTCGCGCCATGCAACGCCGCCATCTCCTCCCCCTGCTCGCCGCCGCACCCTGGGCCCTGTCGGCCTGCCAGCGCCAGGCGCCCAAGGCCGCGATGCTGCCGGCCAGCGCCACCGTGCTGGCACTGGGCGACAGCCTGACCTTCGGCTACGGCGCGCCGCCCGAGGCCGCGTGGCCTGCGCAGCTGGCGTCGCTCACCGGGTGGCAGGTGGTGAACGAGGGCGTGAACGGCGACACGGCGGAAGGCGCGCTGGCACGCCTGGGCCCGCTGCTGGCAACGCAGCGCTTCGACGCGATCCTGGTCGGCATCGGCGGCAACGACATGCTGCGCGGCGTGCCGGCCGACGCCACGCGACGCCACATCGCCGAACTGCTCGCGCAGGCCCGCACGCACACGCCGCACGTGGCGCTGATCGCCACGCCGGCGCCCGACGCCATGCGTGCCGCCGTGGGCGCGCTGAGCGACGCGCCCTTCTACGCCGAGCTGGCGCGCTCCGGCGAGGCGCTGCTGATCCCGGGCGTGTACGCGGACGTGCTGTCGGATGCGGCGCTGCGCTCCGACCGCATCCACGCCAATGCCCAGGGCTACGCGCGCATCGCGCAGCGGATCGCCGAGCAACTGCGCGCCGCGGGCTGGCGATGAGCGACGCCGCGCCCGGATCACCGCGCGCCGGCGACCTGGCCCACGCGCGTGCCTGCTTCGCTGCCTGGCAGGCGCGTGCCGAGATGCAGGGCGTGGCACTGCGCGCGCCGCCGCCCGAGCCGACCACCTGCTGCGGCCGCGGCTGCAACGGCTGTGTGTGGGACGGTTTCTACGCCGCGGCGCTGTTCTGGTGCGAGGACGCGGCGCAGGCGCTGCAGCGCTGACGCCGTCCACCTGCGGTACGCCGGCTGGCCGCTCAGTCCTTCAGGTGCCGTGTCTGGTCGTAGGTCGGCTGCGGCCCCAGGCCCACCAGGTGCGCCGTGTCGGCCCAGTCGAGGATCTCGATGGCCTCGGGCTGCGCGGGGTCCGCCAGGCGCACGCGGCTGATGCCGGCGTTGGGGATGTCGCTCTGGCGCGGGCCGTCCAGCCCCAAGCCGCGCACGGTGCGCCACACCATGTCGAGCACGCCGCCGTGCGTCACCACCAGCACCGTGCCGCCCGGATGCTGCGCCGCGATGCTGCCCAGCGCCGCGATGGCGCGCGCATGGAACTGGCGCGTGGTCTCGCCGCCGGGCAGGCCGCGGTCGGCCTGGAACAGCAGCCAGTCTTCCCAGGCACGCGGGTGCCTGGCCTGGATCTCGTCGCCGCGCAGCCCTTCGCCGACGCCGAAGTTCTGCTCGCGCAGCGTCACGGTGGTCTGCACCGGCAGGCCCAGTTGCTGCGCGGCCGGCGCGGTGGTCTGCTGGGTGCGCAGCAGGTCGCTGCACACGATGTGCGCCACGCGCTCGCCCGCCAGGCGCAGGCCCAGGCGGCGCGCCTGCTCGTGGCCGGTGTCGTTGAGGGGGACGTCGATGTGGCCCTGGAAGCGCAGTTCGCGGTTCCAGTCGGTCTCGCCGTGGCGGATGAGGATCAGATCGGTGGGCATGGGCCACGCCATTGTCCACACGCACGCGCTGCTTGAATGACGCCGCGCAAGTGTGGGCGATTCGCTCACCCACGCGCCGTGCGCCGTGGCGCCCGCCGATGCCAGAATGCCGCCATGCCCCGCCTCGTCTTCCTCCCTGGCCTGGCCTGCGATGCCCGGCTGTGGGACGCCCAGTTGCCCATCGTTCCGCCGGCGCTCGAGCCGCTCGTGAGCGACGCCCACATGCGCCACGCCAGCATCGAGACCATGGCGGCCGCCGTGCTCGCCGAGACAGCCGGTCCGCTGGTGCTGTGCGGCGCCTCGATGGGCGGGATGGTGGCGATGGAGGCCGCCCGCCAGGCGCCGGAGCGCATCGCCGGTCTGGCGCTGCTGGGCACGAATGCCGCGCCGGAAACACCCGATACCTACGAATTGCGCGCCTCGGCCATCGAGCAGTTCGAGCAGGGCGAGGTGCGCGACGTGATCGAGCCCAACATCGCCTTCGCCTTCCACCCGGTGCAGGCGGCCGATCGGGCGCTGACGCAGCGCTACCTGGAGATCATCCTGGACGCCGGCGCGGCGCAGCTGATCCGCCAGAACCGCGCGGTGATGCAGCGCCCCGACGCGCGCCTGCACCTGGGCCGTCTGCGCTGTCCGGTGCTGGTGGCGTGCGGCGACAGCGACCGCCTGACGCCACCGGCCGCCTCGCGCGAGATCGCCGCCCTGCTGCCGCAGGCCGAACTGCACTGGATCGCGGCCTGTGGCCACATGCTGACGATGGAAAAGCCAGGCCCTGTGAACGCGCTGCTGGGTGACTGGCTGCAGCGAATTTTGCTATCGAATCAATAGCATTCTGCGCTTGCCTGACGGGCATTGCGGCCCGTTCTTGCGTGATTCAGTCCAGGCGCCTTCGCGGCCCGCGCTCCGGCGAATCGATGCTGCGAAGCACGCCGATGCCGGCCGCCAGCGCCGACGAATAGCTGTCGTACACCCGCTCCGAAACCTGCAGGCGCGCATAGGAGGCGAAGGGGCCGTCCTCGCCTGTGCCTTCGAGCAGCACCCACCCGAACCCACCCTGCGCCAGCTCGCGCACGGTGACTGCGATGTCGCGCAGTTCCATGAAACAACTCCCTGAACTCTTTTTTTGGTCGCCCGTTGTAAGAGCGACTGGACAGGGAGCGTAAGGACATCCGTCACGCCGCGGGCATCGGCGCGCGCGAATGTGTGCCGCCGGCTCAATGCAGCGCGCCGCCGGCCTCGCGCAGGTCCTCGTGCACCACGAGCGAGGTGCCCACAGCGACGCGCAACGCGTCGACGACGGCCGCCAAGGCCATGCTGGGCTGGCCCGGCCAGTGCGCAGCCTGCTCGGGCAGGAAGGGAATGTGGACGAAGCCGCCGCGCACGCCTGCCGGCCCGCGCATCGCGAGCCGGTGCATGAGCCCGAAGAAGAGGTGGTTGCACACGAAGGTGCCGGCGCTGTTGGACACCGATGCCGGCACGCCCGCCGCGCGCAGGTCGCGCACGATGGCCTTGATCGGCAGCGTCGAGAAATACGCCGCCGGCGCGCCCGCCACCACCGGCTCGTCGATGGGCTGGCAGCCGACGTTGTCGCAGATGCGGCCGTCGTCGATGTTGATGGCGACGCGCTCGGGCGTGATCTCGGCGCGACCGCCCGCCTGGCCGACGGCGATCACGAGGGTGGGCTGCAGCTCGTCGATGGCGGCATCGAGCTCGCGCAGCGCCTGCCCGAACACGCAGGCGATCCGCCGCGCATGCACCGTGGCCTGGCCGACGCGCCAGCCGTCGAGCGCGCGCACCGCCTCCCACGAGGGATTGATCGCTTCGCCACCGAAGGGCTCGAAGCCGGTGAGCAGCACGCGCGGCGAGGTCATGCCAGCGGCGTGATCGCGATGCCCTCGGCCGTGAGACGCTCGCGGATGCGCTTGGCAAAGGCAAGCGCATGCGCGCCGTCGCCGTGCAGGCACACCGACTGCGCGTTCACCGCCACCGTGCTGCCGTCGATCGCCGTCACCTGGTGGTCGCGCACCAGCGAGAGCGTCTGCGCGAGCGAGGCCTCCTCGTCCTCGATCAGCGCGCCGGGCTGGCTGCGCGGCACCAGGCTGCCGTCGGGCATGTAGCCGCGGTCGGCGAAGACCTCTTCCACCGGCGTCAGGCCGGCACGGCGCGCGGCCTCGATCATGCCGCTGCCGGCCAGGCCGAAGAACTTGAGCGACGGGTCGAACTTGCGCACCGCCTCGCACAGCGCCGCGGCCAGCTCGGGCTCCTTCACGGCCTGGTTGTAGAGCATGCCGTGCGGCTTCACGTGGACCAGCGTGCCGCCTTCGGCCTTCACGATCGCGGCCAGCGCACCGATCTGGTAGAGCATGTTGGCGACGATCTCGTCCGGCGGCAGCTGCATGGCGCTGCGGCCGAAGTTCTCGCGGTCGGGAAAGCTGGGGTGCGCGCCGATGGCCACGCCGTTGTCGATGGCCCAGCGCACGCACTGGCGCATGGTCTTCGCGTCGCCGGCGTGCCAGCCGCAGGCGATGTTGGCGGAGCTCACGAGCGCGAGCAGCGCCTCGTCGTTGCCGGCGCCTTCGCCGAGGTCGGCGTTGAGGTCGATTTGCATGGGGCCACCTTCTGAGGAAAACGGAGGTCGGAGAAAAAAGCGGACTTCCGGACGCAGAGGACGCGAAGGTTACGCAAAGGACGCGAAAAAGACAGGCAAAGGGATTTGCACGCGGGCCGATTGGAGGGCAGGAGCGATGGCGCCGCAGCCTGGGAACGGGTGCCTTCCGCGCCTTCTGCGAAACCTTGGCGCCCTCGCGACCGGAGGTCCGCCTTCAGCCCACCGGCCACCCCATCGCCGCCAGCCCCTGGTCCACCGACGCGAGGTAGCGCTTCTGCGCCTGCCAGGCGGCCAGCGCGGCGGCGGCATCGACCTCGACCAGGCGCAGCAGGCCGCCCAGCGGCGCCTGCGCGAGCTTCCACAGGTCGGCGCGGATGACGACGGCGATGCGCGGGTAGCCTCCCGTGGTCTGCGCGTCGCCCATGAGGATGATGGGCTGGCCCGAAGGCGGGACCTGCACGGTCCCGGGCACGACACCGGCCGAGAGCATGTCGCCCGCTGCCTCGCGCTGCAGCGCCGGGCCCTCGAGTCGGCTGCCCATGCGGTTGCTCTGCGGCGTGATGCGCCATGCCGCGGCGTGGAAGGCGGCGCGGGATGCGGCGGTGAACTGATGGGACTCGGGCCCGGCCATCACGCGCAGCACGGTCGCACCGTCGCCGGAGGGCGGCACCACCGGCGCATCGGCGCCCTCGTCGCGCGACGGATCGGGGCCTCGCACCCCGAAGGCGCGACGCGCGCGTTGCGCCTCGGTGAGGCCCGATGCGCCCAGCGGCAGCCGATCGCCCTTCTTCAGCGCACGCCCTTCGTGACCGCCGAAGCCGGCCTTCAGGTCGGTGCTGCGCGAGCCCATGATGGGCGGCAGGTCGATGCCGCCGGCCACCGCCAGCCAGCTGCGCAGGCCGGCCGAAGCCGCCACGCGGTTGGCCCCGCCGAAGCGCAGGCGCTGGCCGGCGCGCACGGGCACGCTCCAGCCGGGGTGCAGCTGCTGGTCGTCCAGGCGCGCGTCGAAGTCGCTGCCGAGGTAGGCGATGCGGGTGTCGGACTCGAAGCGCAATTCTGCGTTGCCCATCGTCAGCTCGAGGCCGGCCGCGCCTTCGGGATTGCCGACCAGGCGGTTGGCCAGGCGCAGCGCCAGCGTGTCGAGCGCGCCGCCGGGGCAGATGCCGAGCTGGCGCAGGCCCTCACGGCCCAGGTCCTGGACCGAGGCGAGCATGCCGGGCTTGTGGACGACGAGGAGGCCGCTCACAGCTCGACGCTTTCCCGACGAAGCGCACGCGGTCGCCGGGCCGCAGCAAGGTGGGATCGTCGGCCAGCGGATCGAACAGCGCCAGCGGCGTTCGACCGATGAGCTGCCAGCCGCCGGGCGACACCAGCGGGTAGATGCCCGTCTGCGCACCGCCGATGCCCACGGAGCGCGCCGGCACCGCCGTGCGCGGCTCGCTGCGGCGCGGCGTGGCCAGTTCGGGCACGAGGCCGCCCATGAACGCGAAGCCGGGCAGGAAGCCCAGCAGGTAGACCACATAGTCGCCCGCGGCATGCCGCCGCACCACCTCGTCGGCCGGCAGGCCGGTGTGGCGGGCCACGTCGTGCAGGTCGGGGCCGTGCTCGCCGCCGTAGGCCACCGGGATCTCGACCGTGCGGGCCTCGCCCGCCGCGGCATCGCCCAGTTCGGGCCAGAGCGTCAGCACGCGCAGCTCCAGTTCGCCGGCGTCGATGCACTCGGGGTCGAACAGCAGGGTGAGGTTGTTCATGCCCGGCAGCACCTCGCCCACCTCGGGCCAGGCCTGCGCGGCCTGTCCGAGCGCCCAGACCTTGCGCTGGACGGCGAGCGTGGCGGGGGGCGGCAGCTCGACCAGCAGCGCCGCGTCGCCCAGGGCGTGCACGCGTGGCGCGGGACCGGCCGTTCGGTCGACCAACCTCACTCCCGCCCGAGGCTGCGCACCTTGGCCGCGAGCCGCTGCTCGACGTGCGGCGAGACGAACTTGCCGACCTCGCCGCCGAGCACGGCGATCTCGCGCACGAAGGTGCTGGAGATGAACTGGTACTTGTCCTGGGGCGTGAGGAAGACCGTCTCGACCTCGGGCATGAGCGTGCGGTTCATGCCGGCGAGCTGGAACTCGTAGTCGAAGTCGGTCACGGCGCGCAGGCCGCGCACCATGGCCTTGCCGCCGCGCGCGACGACGAAGTCGCGCAGCAGGCCGGAGAAGCTCTCGACGGTGACCGTCTCGCCATAGGGCCGCGCGACCTCGCGGGCCATGTCGATGCGCTCCTGCAGCGTGAACAGCGCCTTCTTGTGGTGGCCGGCGGCCACCGCCACGATCACCTTGGAGAACAGCTGCGTCGCACGCCGCACCACGTCCTCGTGACCGAGCGTCATGGGATCGAAGGTGCCGGGATAGACCGCGATCACGTTGGATGTCATGAGTTCCTCCTGCTGGGGACCGGGGGTTCGTTGTCGGGCGCATTATGTACGGCGCCTCGCGGGGGGCCGCCCGGCGGCGGCACGGGCTTTCAGGCGCCGCCGGCGGCGCGCAGCAGGTGCGCATGCACAACACCGGCCTTGAGGTGCCGGTACACCGACAGGCCGAAGGGGGCCAGCTCCTCGTCGCTCCAGGCGCGCGCGGCTTCCAGGTACACCACGCCGCCGGGCCGCAGCACGCGGGCCACGGCACGCAGGCTGCGCCCGTACAGCGTGGCCTGGTCGAAGGGCGGATCGATGAAGACGGCGTGCCACTGCCCGGCAGGGGCGCGCTCGAGCTGGGCCACGCCATCGCCGCGCTCGACGCGCACGGCATCGGCCTGCAGCTTCTCGCGTGTCGCCTTCATCTGCGCGACCAGGGCCGCGTCCTGCTCGCACAGCAGGGCCACGGCGGCGCCGCGCGAGGCGGCCTCGAAGCCCAGCGCGCCGGTGCCGGCGAAGACGTCGATGCAGTGCCAGCCCGGCAGCTCGCCGCCCGTGGCGCCGGCCAGGCTGGCGAGCCAGTTGAACAGCGTTTCGCGCACGCGGTCGGGCGTGGGGCGCAGGCCGGGCCTGTCGGCGACAGCCAGGCGGGTGCGGCGCCACTGGCCGCCGATGATGCGGACCTCGTGCGGGCGGGTGCTTTTTGCGGCGGGCTGCGGGGAAGAACGGGGCATGCGGCGAGCTTACGCGAGCGCGCGCGTCAGCAGCCCCGCCGCCAGCGCCAGCATCGTGACCCCGATGCCGGCGTCGAGCACCTGCCAGGCCCGGGGCCGTTCGAAGAGCGGCGCCAGCAGGCGCGCGCCGTAGCCCAGCGCCACGAACCAGCCGGCACTCGCCAGCGCAGCACCCGCGACGAAGGCGAGGCGCTGCAGCGGCGCATGCTGCGCGCCGATGCTGCCGACCAGCAGCACGGTGTCGAGGTAGACGTGCGGGTTCAGCAGCGTGAAGGCGGCGGCCTGTGCCAGCACCGCGCCGCGCGGCAAGGCCGGGCGCCCCGCTTCGGCACGCAGCGCGTCGCCGCGCCGGCTGCGCCAGAGGGCGCGCAGCCCATAGCCGGCGAGGAAGGCCGCGCCCGCCATGGCGAGCGCGCGTGCCAGGTCCGGCCGCCCGGCCAGGAGCTGCGCCATGCCGGCCACGCCCGCGGCCACCAGCACGGCATCGGCCAGGGCGCAGAACAGCACGACCTCGCCCACGTGCTCGCGTCGCAGGCCCTGGCGCAGCACGAAGGCGTTCTGCGCGCCGATGGCGACGATGAGGCCGAGGCTCAGCAGCAGGCCCTGGCCGAAGGCGAGGAGAAAAGAAGAAGAAGCGGCAGTCATCAGGGGCCGAGCTTGCCGCCGGCACGCGATGAAGCCAAACTAAATCTCCTTCATTCGATTCAGTTTGGCTTCATCCATGCTCGACTACGCCGCCCTGGCCGCCCTGCACGCCGTCGTCCGCGAGGGCAGCTTCGAACGCGCCGCCCGCGCGCTGCACGTGAGTCCCTCGGCCGTGTCGCAACGGGTGCGGCTGCTGGAGGAGCGCATGGGCGGCGCGCTGGTCGTGCGCGGCCAGCCCTGCACGGCCACCGACGCCGGGCGTCGCCTGTGCCAGCACGTCGAGCAGGTGCGGCTCATGGAGCACGACTTGGGCGCCGCCCTGCCCGCGCTCGGCGCCGACGGCGCGGCGCCCGCCCGAGCGACCTTGCCCGTGGCCGTCAACGCGGACAGCCTCGCGACCTGGTTCACCCCGGGCGTCGCGGCGTTCGCGGCGCAGGCGCCCGTGCTGCTGGACATCGCGGTCGACGACCAGGACCACACCGCCGAGCGGCTGCGCAGCGGCGCCGTGCTGGCCGCCGTGACGGCGCTGGCCCAGCCGGCGGCCGGCTGCAGCGTGCAGCCGCTGGGCGCGATGCGCTACGTGGCGGCCGCCAGCCCGGACTTCATCGCCCGCCACTTCGCGCAGGGCGTCGGTGCGCGCTCGCTGGCCGAAGCGCCGAGCCTGCTGTTCGACCACAAGGATCAGCTGCAGGCGCGCTGGGCGCGGCGTGTGTGCCACCGTGCGGTGGTGCTGCCGCAGCACCGGCTGCCGTCGTCGCATGCCTTCGTGGAGGCGGCACGGGCCGGCATGGGCTGGGGCCTGCATCCCGAAGCACTGGCGGCGCCGGCCCTGGCCGAGGGCAGCCTCGTCGAGCTGGTACCGGGCGCGGTGCTGGACGTGCCGCTGTACTGGCAGCATGCGCGCGCCGCGTCGACCTTGCTGGCCGGGCTGACGGCCGCCGTGGTGCGGGCGGCACGGGCCGCCCTGCACTGACGCGAGTCGCTCGCTTTACTATGAAATCGATAGCTGCTTGCGCCCAGCGGGTGAGCGCTAGGGACCGATTTCTCTCGAAGAATTAGGAAGCCAGGTCTTACTTTTTCGCTGGCGACTCGGCCCCGCCCACCACCACCGTCACCATCCTCCCGGGCTGCAGCGTGCGAGCGAACGCGGCCTTGATGTCGGCCACGGTCACCGCGTTCATCTTCGCCGTCCAGGTGTCGAGGTAGTCCAGCGGCAGGTCGTTCCAGGCGATGTTGGCGACGTTGCCCAGCAGCTTGCGGTTGCTGTCCAGGAGCAGCGGGAAGCCGCCGATGAGGTTGTCCTTGGCGGCCTTGAGTTCGGCCTCGGTGGGACCCTCGGCGACGAACTTGGCGAGCACGTCCTGCGCCACCTTCACCGCCTCGTCCGCCTGGTCGGGCCGGGTCTGGAAGCCGATGCGGAAGGCGCCCGCGTGCAGCCCCGGCGAGAAGCCGCTGTAGACGCTGTAGGCCAGACCGCGCTTCTCGCGCACCTCGTCCGTCAGGCGCGAGACGAAGCCGCCGCCGCCCAGGATGTAGTTGCCCAGGGTGAGCGCGAAGTGGTCGGGGCTGCGGCGTGCGTACCCCGGCTGGCCGATCAGCACGTGGGCCTGGGCCGAGTCGAAGGGGATGCGCTCGGTGACGGCCTTCGCGAGCGGCGGCACCTCGGCCACCGGTGGCAGCGCGGGACAGGCACCGTTCGTCGCGGGCAGCCGCGCCAGCAGGTCGGTCGCGATGCGGTCGGCCTGCGCGCGCGTGACGGCGCCCACCACGGTGAGCTTGGCCCGGCAGGGCAGGATGGTCTGGGCGTAGCGCGCGCGCATGTCGGCGGTGGAGATGGCGGCCAGCGTGGCTTCGGTCGCGTCGTCGCCGTAGGGGTGGCCGCCGTACACGTCGTGGCCGAAGGTGCGGCTGGCGACCGGGCCGGGCTTGGTGTTGCTCTCGCGGATGGCGGCGGACAGGCGCTCGCGTTCGCGCCGCCACACGTCCTCGGGGAAGGAGGGCTCGCCGATCTCGCGCGCGGCCAGCGCCACGGCCTTGGCCAGCAGGGCCGGATCGGCCAGGCTGCGCAGGGTGAAGCTCATGCGGTCGGCGCTGGCACCGACGTCGAACTCCGCACCCAGGTCGGCCCAGGCCTCGCCGAGCTGGTTCTGGTCGAGTGCGGGCACGCGGCAGCCGTCGCCGTCGGCCGGCGAGGTGGCCTTGCGCGCGGCCGAGGGCGGGCAGCCCTCGGCGCGCACGCCCTTCTCGACCATGCCCGCCGTCACGCCGGCCAGGCCCGCCAGCGCGGGCGGGTCGCGCCGGCTGCCGGCGTCGAAGTCGATCTGCACGTCGACGATGGGCAGCGCATCGGTGGCGGCCATGTAGACCTGCGCGCCGTTGGGCAGCTGCCAGCGCTCGATCGGCACGCCTGCCTGCGCATTCAAGCCAAAAAGGGCTGCAGCGCCCGCCAGTGCTGCGCGAACAGCTATATTTTTCATAGCAAACGAAGGCATGAGGCGGTTCATCGCATCTCTCCCTGCGGGGCGGCGAAACCGCGGCCGCGCCGGGCGTTCGGGTCGATGGGCATGGGCCGCAGCGTGGCGACCGTGAGCTGGTCGTCGCCGAAGTATTTGGCAGCCACCGCCTGCACCTGTTCGGGGGTGACGGCGAGCAGGTGCTTGACGATGCGTTCGCTCGCATCCAGCGGCAGGCCCTGCACCCAGTTGCTGCCCAGCTCGCGCGCCTGGGCCATCACCGAGTCGCGCTTGTAGGTTTCGCTGGCCACCCATTGCGTCTTGACGCGCGCCAGCTCGGCGGCGCCCACGCCCTCCTTCGCGATACGTGCCACCTGGGCGCGCAGCGCGGCCTCGACCGTCTCGGTGCTCTGGCCGGCGGCCGGCACGCCCACGAGCTGGAACAGCTGCGGTCCACGGCCGGCGAAGCCGTAGCCGGCACCGACGCTGTCGGCCACGCGGCCCGGGCCCTGCGTGAGCGTGCGGTCCAGGCGCGAGCCGGTGTAGCCGTCGAGCACGGCCGACAGCACCACCAGCGCCCAGGCGTCGGTCGGGCTGTCGAGCTGCTCCATCTGAGGCACGCGGAAGGCCAGCGATACGTACGCCTGCTCGGCCGGGGCCTTGAATTCGATGCGGCGGACGCCGCGTTGCGTCGGCTCGGTGCGCGGCTTGCGCTCAGGCACGGCGCGGGCGGGGATGGCGCCGTAGTACTTCTCGGCCAGGGCGCGCACGCGTTCGGGATCGACGTCGCCCGCCACCACCACGGCGGCGTTGGCCGGCACGTACCAGCGCTGGAAGAAGGCGCGCGCGTCCTGCGGCGTCATGGCGTCGAGGTCGCTCATCCAGCCCACCACAGGGCGGTGGTAGGGCGAGGCGATGAAGACGGCCGCGTTCTGCTGCTCGCCCAGGAGGGCGCGCGGCTGGTCCTCGGTGCGCATGCGGCGCTCTTCCTTCACGACCTCGAGCTCGCGCTTGAACTCGTCGTCCGCCCACTGGTTGTGGGCGAAGCGGTCGGACTCCAGCTTCATCACGTCCTCGAGCTTCTCGGCCGGGATCTGCTGGTAGTAGCCGGTGTAGTCGCGGGTGGTGAAGGCGTTCTCGCGCCCGCCCAATGCAGCCACGCGGCGCGAGAACTCGCCGGGCTTGAGCGTGGCCGTGCCCTTGAACATCATGTGCTCCAGCACGTGGGCCACGCCCGAGGTGCCGTCGACCTCGTCGACCGAACCCACGCGCACCCACAGCATCTGCACCGCGGTGGGCGCCCGCCGGTCGGGCTGGACGATCAGCGTCATGCCGTTGGCCAGGGTGTACTGGACGGGCTTGACGGACGCGGTGGGGAGGGAAGACGGGGCAGCCGGCGCTGGCGTGGGGGACGGGGCCTGGGCAAGCGCGACGGATGCGAACGGCCCGGAGAAGGCCGCCAGCAGCGCCACGCCGGCCGCGAAACGGCGTGGCGAGGGGTGTTTCATAGAATCGATCGGATTCTAGAAATCCCCCGAATGTTCAGTTTCTTCAAGAAAAAGGCGCCGCCGGCCGAGGCCCCCTCGCCACCCGCGCCGGCCCCTTCATCGGACGCACTGCAGGCCGCGAGGGCCAGTGCGGCCCATCCTGTTCGCCGCGCCCATCGCTGCGTGGTTTCCGGCGCCTTCCATCTC
>NZ_CABFMN010000023.1 GCF_901875635.1 Xylophilus ampelinus
CCGTGCCTGAATCGCATCAAGCACGGCCGCCTCGATCTGCTCCGCCGGCACCGCAAGAATGGCCAGATCAATTCCCGTTTGCGCTTCGCGCAGACTCGGCACACACGGCAGGCCGTCGATCTCGGCGCGGCCCGGGTTTACCAGGACGAGAGAGCCGCTGTAGCCGAAGTGCCTCTGGTAGTGCAGCGGGTAGGCGCCTATTTTTCCGGGTGTGCCCGATGCGCCCACGATGGCGATCGACCGGGGGGCGAAGAATCCGTCGAGAGAATGCGAGTCCATCGGCTTCAGTTGGCGGCGATGTGGTTGGTGGTGACCACCTGGCTCCAGAACTGGATGTCGGACTGGAGGATCTTCTGAAAGTCCGAGGGGCTGGTCGGCGTGGATGACCCGATGTTCAGCTGAGTCAGCCGCGCCCGCATGTCCGCGTCCTTGAGGATCGCGTTGATCTCGTGGTTGAGCCGCACGACGATCGCCTCGGGCGTCCGCGCGGCAACGAAGACACCGTGCCATCCGTTCGCGTCGAAGCGGTACCCCTGTTCGTTCATTGTCCGCACCTCGGGCAACAATGGGCCTTTGACGGTCCCGATGGCACTCACAACCTTGATCGAGCCGCTTCGGATGAACGGCAGCGACGACACCGGGTCGACCACTGCCACCTTGACGGTGCCGGCCTGAAGGTCCTGCAGCATCTGGGGTATCGACTTGTAGGGAATGTGGCGCAGCTGGATGCCGGCCTGGTTCTCAATGGCGGCCATGGTCAGGTGGCCGGGAGAGCCGACACCCCACGAGGCATAGGCGAGCTCTTGCGGTCTCGCCTTGGCATAGCGAACGAATTGGTCCATGTCCGCGATGGGCATGTCCGCGGCGACGACCAAGTAGTTTGCCCCGACCCCGATCTGGGTGACAGGTTGCAGGTCCCGCTGCACATCGAACGGCAGGTCGGTCCGCAATGCCTGGTTCAGCGCGGTGCTCGATGCGCCGGTATAGAGCAGGGTGTAGCCGTCTGGCGCGGAGCGTGCAACCTCCGACACGGCGATGATGCCGTTGGCGCCGATCTTGTTTTCTACGATGACGGGCTGGCCTACAGCGCTGGAAAGCTTCTGGGCAATCTGCCGTGCAAGGATGTCGGGACCGCCGCCTGCGGCGCTGCTCACCACTATCTTGATCGGCCGCTCGGGCCATGGCCCGGCAGCCGCGGCCGCTGCGACCAGACCGAAAGCCAGCGACACAAGCAACGCGCGCGCCCGCTTGAACGTTTCCAGGTAGTTCATCGTTGTCTCCATCTGATTTTTTTGGCCTACAGAATGCATAAGGCCGTCCACAAGGACGGCCTGAAAATCATGCAGCCATCACGTCCAGCGGCCTGGCCACCGACTCGACGGTGCCGGAGCGAGCCGAAACAGGTGGCGCACCGGAAATGGTGACTCGGTGCCCGGTGCGCACCTGCGGGAAGTAGTCGAAGATAGCGTAGTGCTGCGTGCAGCGATTGTCCCAAAACGCGATGGAGTTCGCGCGCCAACGGAAGCGACAGTTGAACTTGGGTGACTCGATGTGGTGGAAGAGGAATTCCAGCAGCGCGTCGCTCTCCGGCCGCCGCATGCCCTTGATGTGGGTGGTGAAGCCCTTGTTCACGAACAGCACCTTGCGGCCCGTCGCGGGATGAACCGTCACCACCGGATGCTCCGATCGAGGAAAGCCCCCCTCCGGTACCTTGGCCCTGTAATGCCCGATGTAGGGTTTGCCGCCATCGTGCACCGCGGTCAGTGTTTCGAGGTAGGCTTGCATTGACGGCGAGAGCGCGTCGAGCGCCGCGTACATGCTGGCCCACATGGTGTCGCCGCCGACAGGCGGCACCACCTTGAGGTGCAGCATGCTGGCCATGGGCGGCGCGACGTCGCAGGTAATGTCGGAGTGCCAATCTTCTCCGGCCACCACCTTCGAGTTCTCGTCCGCATGGACGACGAGCAGCTCCGGGTGAACCGGGTGCCGCGCCCGTGCGATCGGATGCTGCTGGAGATTGCCGAACAGCCGCCCGACCCTCATGTGTTGCTCGAAGGTGATCTCCTGGTCGCGAAAGAAAATGACAAGGTTGTCGTGCAGCGCACGGGTCAGCTCGTCGAGAACTTCCCCGCGCGGCTCCTCGCGCAGATCGATGCCGTGGACTTCTGCTCCGATCGTCGGCGTGAGTTTGCGTACGTCTAGGTGGCGGTAATGGCTCATCAGGTCTCCTTGGGTGTTGCCGTTGCTGCGGAACCCGGCAATGCGATCCGGGCCGCTCGACGCCAGTTTTGAGCACAACCTGCCGAATGCCATCATCACTTTTGCGGCTGGGATATAACCAGAAGCTCATGCCCGGAGTCGATGGCCTATGAACTTTGAACGCTACGCACGCAGCTCGCTCAAGACGCGGCACCTCAAGCTGATCGACTCGCTTGCGCGTCACGGCAGCATCGGAGCCGTGGCCAAGGTCATGTTTGTGACGCAGCCGGCCGTCTCAAAGGCGCTCGCCGAGTTGGAGGAGGGCATCGGCATCCGCCTGTTTGAGCGGACGGCCGGTGGGGTGGTGCCTACGCCTGCAGGTGCGTGCCTCGTGTCGTATGCACGCAGGATCCTGGGGGAGATCGACCGCGCCGGCGATGCACTGGCAGCGATATCCGACGGCGTGTCCGAGACGGTGGTCGTGGGCGTCATGCCCGGGCCCGCACGGTCGATGATGGCGCAGTGTCTAAGCCGCGTGCGCTCGCTCGCGCCACACATCCGTCTTGTCGTTCGCGAAGCACCGATGCCTGCACTGCTGAGCTTGCTGCAGCAGGGCAAGATCGACTTGGCGATCGGTGCCGTCATGGACTCATCGTTGCCCGCTCACGCCTGGCTCGAAACACTCTATGAGGACACCATCGTGGTTTGCGCATCGCCGGCATTCAAGCCTGCCCGTCGGCGGTCTGATCTCTGGGCCGGGTTGTCCACCATGGAATGGATCCTTCCCCCGCGCCAAAACCTCCTGCGCTCGACTTTCGACGAATATCTTGAGCGACGCGCGTTGGGTCCGTTCCGCGCAGTCGTGGAAACCGCGTCGGTCGACGTGACGACCGGGCTGCTGGGATTGTCGACGGCGGCGACGGTCGTGCCACGACGCCTGGCCGAGCATTGTCAGCGCGCCGGGCTGTTGCGCATCCTCTTCGAACTCGAAGATGTGGGCATGCCCGTGTCGATCTGTGCGAGTCGTGAACCGGGCCCGGCCGCGGCGATCGTCGTCGGTGCCGCAAAGAGCGCTTCCCAGGGCGCCGTACGTGAAGTTCGTGATGGCTAGAAGGCAGATCGCCCAGGCGGCCGGTGCAGGTCGGTTGAGTGACGAACGGGGGTGATCGCTTTAACGTTTCCGACCGCGTGTTGGCGGGGCCCTGAATCGACGTCCATAGCGCTTGCGCACTCGCCTCACGGCACAAGCTTGGAGATTGCGCTTTGCGCTTCTGTCGCTACGACAGGCAGTTTGCAAGCGCACATTGTGCTGGATCAAATTCGCGCGATTACTTTAGGAGCGCGGTGATGCCCGCATTGATGGTGAAGCCACCCAATACCAGCCAGATGAAGAGCACGGCGGCGAGTGCGAGCGGCTTGATCCCGGCTTTGCGGATGGCCGAAACGTGCGTTGTCAGGCCAAGTCCAGCCATGGCCATGGCCAACAAAACGGTGTCGATGTCGATCATCTGCCTCACTGCTGCCTTGGGAAGCAGTGAAAGGGAGTTGAAACCGGCGACTGCCACGAAGCCGAGGGCAAACCACGGAATCACGACGCCGCGACGCGGTGATTCCGTCGCGCTGTTGATGCTGTCAACTCCTCCTGCGTGGCCGACACTCGTGCGGGAAAGATAGCCTGACAGGAGGATCAGGAAGGGCGCGAGCATGATCACGCGGACCATCTTGGCGATGACCGCGGCGTTCGTGGCTTGCTCGCCGACGGCACGGCCGGCCGCGAGCACCTGAGCGACCTCGTGGATGGTTGAGCCGGCGTAAATGCCGTACTCCGTCGGCGACAGGTCGAACAGCCTGTATTTGGCGACCAAGTGGTAAAGCAGCGGGTACAGGAAGATGGCCAGCGTGCCGAACACCACCACTGTGGCCACCGCAACCATCACCTGTTCGGCGCGTCCGCGAACCACTGGTTCTGCTGCCATGACCGCCGCCGCACCGCAAATCGAACTACCGGCTCCGATGAGCATCGCCGTCCGGCGGTCCAGGCCGAACACTCGCGTGCCGAAAAAGCAGGCGAGTCCGAAGGTACTGCATAACACGGCGGCGTCGATCGCGACCCCCGTCCAGCCCACATTCCCGATGTCCTGAAAGGTGAGGCGCAGGCCATAGAGGATGATGCCCAAGCGCAGAAGAGTAGTTTTCGAGAACTCAACGCCTGGACCGGCTACTGCACCAAGGCTGGGATACAAGGTATTCCCCAGCACCATTCCCAGTCCGATGGCTACGGTCAATGCGCTGATGCCGTTCGATTCCAGCCAGCCGACCTTGCCCAACTGGACCGACGCGTACGCCAGTAGTCCCGTCAGCGCAAGGCCGGGAGCAACTGTCCAGAGACGGCGCATCGCACCGGACCCGTGCGTGCCTTGGTGCGCCGAGGTAACTGTTTGCATTGGGTCTCCATCACATGTTGCCGATACGTGACTCCACTGTGAACCGAGAGGGGATACCTGACAAACGGATACATCGGATATAACCTAACGAGTAAGCAGGTTACCGGACAGCCGATGCAATTGACACTCCGTCAACTTCTGATCTTTTCCGCCGTAGCTGATGCCGGCAGCACCACCGTTGCAGGAGAGCGTGTCGCGCTCTCTCAGTCGGCAACGAGTAGTGCGCTGATCGAACTGGAGAGTTTGCTCGGCGCAAAACTGTTCGATCGCATCGGCAAGCGCTTGCTGCTGAACGACAACGGCCGGATGCTGCTTCCTCAGGCCAGGGCATTGCTCGACGGCGCTCGTGAGATCGAATGCCAGTTCGGGCTATCGAGCCCAGGGAAGAGGACCGCGCCGCTGATCACACGACTTCGCCTCGGCGCCAGTACGACGATCGGGAACTATGTATTGCCAGCGCTGGTCGCTGACTACCGAAGGGCATGGCCTGGGGCGCAGATTGACGTCGTCATCGGCAATACGCGCGACACCGCCGCATCCGTCAATCGTCTCGAAGTGGATTTCGGTCTGATCGAAGGGCCTTGCCATGAGCCCGAGCTCCATGTGGTGCCTTGGCTTCAGGACGAGTTGGTCATCGTGGCCGCGCCGACGCATCCGTTGGTGCAGGCGGGGGTGCGGGCAGGTGTGCCGCTAAAAGCATTGCGGCATGCCCGTTGGCTGCTCCGGGAGCCGGGATCTGGGACACGAGAAGCGGTGGAGCAACTACTCCTGCCGCATCTGCACTATCTTGAAGGCGACATGCAGCCGGGCAGCACCGAGGCGATCAAGCAGGCGGCTGCGGAAGGCCTCGGTCTGGCCTGTCTGTCACTGTGTGCCGTGCGGGACCTCGTTACGCTTGGCAGACTGGTCGTGCTGCGCACCACGTTGCCCAGCCTGTCACGGCGCTTCTACCTTGTGCACCACCAGAAGAAACAGTTGTCCGCCAGTCTGCAACGTTTCGTCGCGCATTGCGAGCGTCGCGCGTTGTTTGATGCCAAGCCGCTATGACGCCAAAATTGGTCAGTGTGCCCAATGATTGAGCACTGCGGGTCAGGGCGCTTCGCATAGTGTCCGACCGGCTGCTTCGCAGCGATTGCGGTCTTTCGCTCGCTGCGAACCTACGTCTACTTTCGGGCCACGAACGGACACCATCTGAGAACGAATCGCGCGGAGCGATAGATCCTGGCTAGCTCGGGAGCTTGGCTCATGACTGATCCACACTACAGTGGGCGATGTCCCGAGATCTGCTGAACGCGTGAATTGAAGGTGGCGGTTCCTTTCGCCCGCATGGAATCATGCGGGTG
>NZ_CABFMN010000024.1 GCF_901875635.1 Xylophilus ampelinus
CCGAACTATGTGAAGTGAATGGTTATGTAGACAGGAAGTCCTTCGTTATTTCGATGATTCTGGTAGGCTCGACATATGGAAGACTCCACGGTCGTTACTTCGCTTGCGGCGCTGGCGCACCCGCTGCGCCTGAAGGTGTTCCGCGCTCTGGTGGTCGTCGGCCAGGCCGGCCTGACGCCTGCAGTGATGCAGGAAGCCCTCGAAGTACCGGGCACGACCCTGTCCTTCCATCTCAAAGAGCTGACGAACGCTGGGATGGTGACCTGTGAACGTTCAGGCCGGAATCTGGTCTATCGGGCCGAGTTCGAGCGTATGAATGGACTACTGGTCTACCTGACGGCCAACTGTTGCCAGGGCCAAGCCTGCGCAGTCGAGCTGCCTGCGCCCTGCGCTTGCTGAGAGCCCTTCCCATGAAGAACTCGGTCGCTCGGCGACTGCTTGGCGAAGCGCTAGGCACCGCACTGCTGCTGGCCGTCGTGATCGGCTCGGGCATCATGGGCGAGCGCCTGGCAGGTGGAAACGTCGCCATCGCGCTGCTCGCGAACACGCTGGCCACGATCGGCGGCCTGTACGTCCTCATCGAGGTGTTCCAGCCGATCAGCGGCGCGCACTTCAACCCAGCCGTCTCACTGGCGATGGCCGTGCGCGGCGAACTGGCACTCGCGCTGCTGGTCCCCTACGTCGTGGCGCAGCTCGCTGGCGCCGCTCTTGGTGCTTGGCTTGCCCACGCGATGTTCGATCTGCCTGTCTTCCAGCTCTCGACGAAGGCACGCGTGGGCCAGGGCCAATGGATCGCTGAAGCCGTTGCGACCTTCGGTCTGCTGCTCGTCATCCTGCGCGCCTCAGCGACTCGCGTGGCCGCGATGGTCGCGGCCCACATCGGCGCCGCCTACTGGTTCACGGCCTCCACCTCGTTCGCCAACCCTGCGGCTGCCTTCGGCCGCATGCTCACCGACAGCTTCGCGGGCATTGCGCCCGCGAGCGTTCCGGGCTTCGTCGTCGCGCAGCTGGTCGGCGCTGGCGGTGCGCTGGCTGCGCACGCGCTGCTGGGCCGCCGTTCGGGCGACGTTGCCGTGGATCCTCCGACATCGACATGACCGACATCACGATCTACCACAACCCGGCGTGCGGGACCTCCCGCAACACGCTCGCACTCATCCGGCACGCCGGCATCGAGCCGATCGTCATCGAGTACCTGAAGCACCCACCGTCGAAGGACGAGCTGCGCACCCTGTGCGCACAGATGGGGACGCCGTTGCGCGCGCTGCTGCGCAAGAAGGGCACCCCCTACGAAGACTTGCAGCTCGATGACCCCAAGTGGAGCGACGAGGACCTGCTGGAGTTCATGCAGCAGCACCCGATCCTGATCAACCGGCCGATCGTGGTCACGCCGCTGGGGACAGTGCTCAGCCGCCCGTCGGAAGCCGTGCTGGAGGTGCTGCCGGTGCCGAAGCTGGCACCCTTCGTCAAGGAAGACGGCGAACGCGTCGAGGACAGCGGTGTCCGCCGTGGCTGAGGGCACGTCGACGCTTCCGGCGATCGAGGCGACGCACTTCGATGTGCCGTCGCTCGCGCGGCTCTCGCCGACGAAGGCTTCCATGCATGCCCCTCGCATCCTGATGCTCTACGGCTCCGTGCGCGAGCGCTCGTACAGCCGGCTGCTGGCGCAGGAGGCGGCGCGGCTGCTCGAGTCGATGGGCGCGGAGGTTAGGTTCTTCGATCCAACCGGCTTGCCGCTGCCCGATGGCGCGCCAGAGTCACACCCGAAAGTTCAGGAACTGCGAACGCTGTCGGCCTGGTCCGAGGGCATGGTCTGGACCTCGCCAGAGCGCCACGGCGCGATGAGCGGCATCCTCAAAGCCCAGATCGACTGGATCCCGCTCTCCGTGGGCGCGGTGCGTCCGACCCAGGGCAAGACGCTGGCCGTGATGCAGGTGAGCGGTGGCTCCCAGTCCTTCAATGCGGTGAACCAGATGCGCGTGCTCGGGCGCTGGATGCGGATGCTCACCATCCCCAACCAGTCATCGGTCGCCAAGGCCTACATGGAGTTCGACGAAGCGGGCCGCATGAAGCCCTCGAGCTACTACGACCGTGTCGTCGACGTGATGGAGGAGCTCGTCAAGTTCACCCTGCTCACGCGCGACGTCAGCGCGTACCTGGTGGATCGGTACAGCGAGCGCAAGGAGAGCGCCGAAGCGCTCTCGCGGCGAGTCAACCAGCGCTCGATCTAGTGATCTTCACATAACTAGGTCGACCGGGCACCGGCGAGCATCGCAAGGAGCCGGTCGGAGACGCCGGTGAAGACACCCTTGCGGAGCGAGGGTGCGACGCTGGCGTCGAGGATCTCCAGCTTGCGCACGGGATCCACGCGCAGGTAGATCTCGGTGCTCTGGACGCTGCTGTGGCCCAGCCACAGGGCGACCCGACGGATGTCGCCAGTGGCCTCCAGCGTGTGGATCGCGCAGGTGTGGCGCAGGACATGCGGGCTGACGCGCTTATGGGCAAGCGTCGGCGCCTTGCGCGCGGCTGCGGCCACGTGTGCCTCCAGGCGGCTGGCGAAGCCGTGGCGCGTCATCGGCTCGCCGCGGTGGTTCAGGAATACGGCATCGCCACCCTCTGTCGGTCGGATGCGCAGCCAGTCCCGCAGGACGGCGCGCGTCACCTTCCACAGGGGCAGCACACGCTCCCGGCGGCCCTTGCCAAGGATGTGCACCGTATCCAGCCCGGGTTGTGCCAGGTCAGACAGGCGCAACGACGTCAGCTCCGACACCCGCAGGCCCGCCGCGTACGCGAGGTGAAGCATCGCGCGGTCGCGCAGCCCAGAGGCGCTGTGTCGGTCGGGCGCATCGAGGACGGCCTGCAGCTCGTCTCTGGAGAGGTAGGCGACCAGCGGCTGCACGATGCGCTTGCTCGGGATCGCATGCACCTGCATGGATTGGCCCAGGCACGCGGGTGCGCGGTACTCCAGATACCGGAAGAACGACTTGAAGGCCGCCAGGCGAGCATTGCGCGTGCGTGGCTTGTTCGCTCGGTCCGTCTCGATGTGGTCCAGGAAATCCAGGATCAGTTCCGTGCCGAGCTGCTCGAGTGCGAGGTCGCTCGGCTTCACCTTGAGCCGTTGCGCGGCGTAGCACACGAGGAGCTGGAAGCTGCACGCATAGCTGTCCGTGGTGTGGCGACTGGCGCCGCGGTCGCGCGGCAGGTACTCCAGCAGGAAACTGCTCAGGTGGGGTGCCAACGCCGTCATGATCGGCTCCCGGCGCTCAGCGCCTCGGCTGCCAGCGCGATCTGGCGGGTGAGCACCGGCGTCGCCTCCAGGTACCAGTAGGTGTCCGCGATGCTGGCATGGCCGAGGTAAGTGCTGAGTGCCAGCATGTGCCGGTCGACGGCACCGCGGTCACTGCCGCACCGCTCCAGGGAGCGCACGGCAAAGCTGTGCCGCAGGTCGTGCAGCCTCGGGCCTCGGCCTGAGCTGCTGCGCAGGCCGCACGCCCGGGCCAGCTTGACGAAGGTGCGGGTCACCGTCGCGTGATCAGGCGGCTTGCCGTTGGACAGCACGAACACGTGCGGATCGGCGCCGCCGATGCGCCCGCGCAGTCTCAGGTAGGCGGCCAGAGCGCTCTGGGTGCTCGCCGCGATCGGCACCAGCCGGGACTTGTGAAACTTGGTCTCGCGGATCACGAGGCCATCTGGACCGAGATCGGTGCGCACCAGCGAGGTTGCCTCGGACACGCGCAGACCGGTCGTGGCCAGGAGGCCGAACAGGTAGTAGTAGGTGTAGGGCGTGAGGGATGCGGTGGGCGGCAGCAGCAGCGCACGGCGCATGACGCGCTCGATGTCCTCGACGGCCAGGATGTGGGGCGGCGGGCGCAGGCGCCTGGCCTTGCCAAAGACGTCGCGTGGCGGGATCTCATGGCGCTCGTCCTCGGCGTGCATCGCGATCGCGAAGTTGCGCGCGACCCGGAACCACTCGGCCGAGCGCACCTGGGACGAGGCCAGGCTGGCCCAGGTGATCACGCGCGCTGTGTTGAGGAACTCGTCGCCTGCCGCGAAAGCAGCGAAGCGCTTGAGCACGAGTGCCTGGTCGATGAACGAGTAGCCCAAGGCGCGCTTGATCGCGACGTAGCGATCGACATGGTCGCTCATCGGCATGTCACACCTCCGATCCACGGCTGCACGATGTGCGCGAGCATCCGGGTGTCGACCTTGGCGTAGATGGTCGTCGTGTCCATGCTGCGATGCCTCAACAGCGCGCCGACGGCCTCGAGGGTCGATCCCGACCTCAGGAGATGCGTCGCCGCGGAATGCCGCAGCAGGTACGCGCCGCGCAGCGTGGCGTTCGTGATCCCGGCCCGGTTCAGGGCCGCGCTCACGATGCCGGTCACCACGCTGCCGTGGGCGAGTGGCTCGAAGGGAGCAAGCGAGCGCAGAAAGACGTGGGCCGCGGGAACACGTGGCCGCGCTCGCTCGACGTAGGCTGCGATGGCGTCGCCGACGTCCTGCGGCAGTGGCAATGCGACCTCGCGGGCTGACTTGCCAGCGACCCTGATGAGCGCGTTGTTCCAGTCGACATCCGCCAGGCGCAAGTGGACGATGTCGCCGGCACGCAGCGCCAGGCGCGCCAGCAGCAGGAGGATCGCGTGGTCCCGCATGCCGCGCGCGGTCGTCAGGTCGCACGAAGCGATGACGCGCTCGACCTCTTCCTGCAGCACGTAGCGCGGCAGTGTGGCCAGCCGCCAGCGCGGCACCCTTGGCACAGCACCGGCCAACGACGGCGCGCACTGGCCGGTTGCGGCCAGGTACCGGAAGTACATCCGAAGCGCGCCTGTGGCCGCCTGTGCGGCTAGAGGCGACGCTGCGCTCGCGCGCTGCAGGATCAGGTGGTTGACGGAGGCGGCGTCGTAGCGGGCTGGATCCGGGCCAAGCTGAGGGAGAACGCGGCGCAGCTGGTGGGTGTACTTGGCGAGGGTTTGCTCGCCGGTGCCGCGATGACGCCGCATCCATGCCCGGAACGCCGCCAGCGTGCCAGCCTGGTCGTCAGGCTGCTCCGCCGTCGCCGCGACCGAACCGTCCGTTGCACTCAGGTAGCGAACGAAGCGGGCCACGCGCTTCGCGCCCGCGCCGTGCGCGTCCCGCTGAGCGCCGAGCGTAAATGTGCCCGCGCAGACGCAGTCGTGGCGGTCGAATTGCCGCAGCGTGTCCTCGTCGATCGCCTCCATGGCGATGCGTTGCTGGCACAGCCAATACACGAAGTGGCTGCAGTTGCGGCGGTAGTGCGCCACCGTACCGGCCGCTCGGGCTTGGCTGGCCAGGAAGGCGCAGAAGGCGTCTACGCGCTCAAGCGCGGCGCCCTGATCCACCGGGTTGTGGATGTGGCGCTGCTGCTCCAGAAATGCCACGAAGCGAAGGATCCGACCCTTCAGATGAGGGCTATGGTTGGTGGTGCACTGATAGCGTTCGCCGTGTGGACGTGGGCAGTGGCACTCGTGCTCGAGAAAGCACCGGATCACGTCGCCGTCGACGCCCTGTATCTGGATGCCCTGCTGGTGCAGCCAGACCAGGAAGTGCTTCGCCGGACCGGGATAGTTGGCGATGGAGCACGCTCGCATCCCCTCGCTACTCAGGTGAGCCTGGAACGCCGGGATGTAGGGGTCGAACAGGCTCCGATCCGGCGCCCTGGGTGCTTGCCGTCTTCTTGCAGTGGATGCTTGCATCTCGCACTCCGTCTGGTTGAGGGGCGAGCAGCTTGCGCGTTATGCAGAGTAATGTCTGCCTGTGACCACGTCGTGCGAGCACTGGCACGCCGCACTCCGCATAACTGTGTGCTTCACATAGTTCGGC
>NZ_CABFMN010000025.1 GCF_901875635.1 Xylophilus ampelinus
GCCCCGGCGTCGCCCCGCCCGCCGCCGGGTTCCGGCGCGTCGAGCGCCACGCCCGCCACCAGCGCCGCGGCGACGGCGCCGCCCGACAGCCACGGCAGGCCATGGCCCAGCAGCCGCCGGACGTTCCCGGCTCGGCGGTCATCTGCGCTGGCGGACGGCAGCGGTTGACGCAATGCGGCGGCATGGTGCTGCAGATCTGTCAGTTCGGCCGCGCAGCGCCTGCACCAGCGCAGGTGTGGCGCATGGCGGGACTGTTCAGCGGGCGCCAGGGCGCCGTCGACCCAAGCCTCCAACGCGGCGTAGGGCAGATGCGCGCCCTGGACCATGACGCTGCGCACGGCCTCGGCCGCGGCGTTCGGATGGGTCGCAGGCATCACGCCAGGACGCAGGCGCGTATCGCCAGGCAGTGGATTGCGGTGGAACCCGGTCGAGACGGCCATCGTTGTGCTCTCATTGCAGGAAGGAGACGCAAAACGGAAGGCTAGATTGGCAGCGCCGTGCGCGACGTGGACTGGACCGCCGGCGTCGGGCCGGGCGGACGTGCCGCGCCATGGCCCATGATGCGCGTTAGCTCGCGCATCGCCAGCATGCGCCGGTTGATCACCTGCTGCTGCTCCAGCCCGAGCATGCGCCCGATCGTGCCGTCGGCCAGCGGCAGGTGGCGCCACAACACTTCGAAGCGCTCGGCCTGGGTAGCGAGCGGGGCGAGCACGTGCCGCTCGTCGGCCGCGAGGTCCAGGCTTGCCAGACCCGCCAGCAGTTGCTCCGGCGCCAGCGCCAGCGCCTCGGCGATGGCGACGGGATCGGCCACGCGGTGCAGCACGAACACCTCGATGTCGCCCCGCAGCTTGCCCGGCCCGGGCAGATTCAGCAGGTAGGCGCGCCGGTAGTCCGGTTTGAGGCCCCGCACGGCAGCCCACAGCTGGCGCAGCAGGCTGCGCGCCTCGGCCTGCGCCTCGGGCCCTGGCGCGTCGGCGTCGGCCAGGCGCGCCGCAGGGCTGTCGCCGTCGTCCCCATCCTCGCCGTCGAGGGATTCGAAGCTGTCTTCCTGCAGGCCGACGAGGCGCGCCACCACATTGACCACCGCGTCCAGTGGCATCGGTGCGCCGACCTGTCCGAACAGGGCACCGAGCAGGCGGTCCCACTCGGCCGCGGCATAGCGCTCGAAGCTGCCGGCAGGCAGGCTGCCGCGAGGAAGGCGCGCATGGCCGTCGCGCCAGGCGTGCCAGCGCGTGGCGTCGGCCGCTCCGGCGCCGCCGAGCGCCCAGGCCTTCAGTCCGCACAGGGTGTCGCCGCGCGGCGGGTCCCAGACCGCATAGCGCGGCTGGTGTGCGAGGAAGTAGCGCAGGCGGTTGCGCAGGCTGGCACGACGCGGGTGGCGGTGCCGCAGGTGGTCCGACCAGGCGTTGTGCGTCACGGTCGCGGCGAAGGCTGCGGCATCGTCCCAGGCGCCAGCCGCATCGGATCCGACGCTCGCGTGGCGCTCCCACAGACGAGCGATCACATCCTGGAACAGCTCCAGCGCATCCACGTTGGCGGGCCGCGCATCGTCGGCACGCAGGGACATGCCCGACTTGCGGCGCAGGATCGCACGCACGACCTCGCCGACTTCCTCCAGCGGGAACGACTCGGCAATGGCGGAGTTGGACATCGGGGGTGAAGGTCGGTGGCGGGTGGCACGCATGGTCGTCAGCGCACCGGGCGGTCACAACCCCTCGTCCGAGGGGTCGATGCGAGGGGCCACCCCTCTAGAATTTGCGCACCACCGAGGAGACCCGACGTGAAGATCCTGCTGGTCGACGACCATGCGCTGTTCCGCGCCGGATTGCGCCTGCTGCTGGCCACGATCCAGCCCGGAGCGCAGGTGCTCGAGGCCGACAGCGCCGCGAGCGCGATCGACATTGCGCGCCAGCATCCCGACCTTCCGTTGTGCCTGCTCGACCTGGCCCTGGGCGAAGGGCACGGGCTGGACGCCCTGGCGGCTGTCAAGCAGGCCGCGCCCGAGGTCGCGGTGGTGGTGGTGTCTGCGTCCACCGACGGCGCCGTCATCCGCGACTGCCTCGATGCGGGCGCGATGAGCTTCATCCCCAAGAGCCTGAGTGCGCAGCACCTCATGCACGCGGTGCAGCAGGTTCTGACGGGCCGGACTTACCTCCCGGAGGAGTTGCTGAAGACCGTCGCTGCCCCGCCGGCGCCGCAGCTCACGCCGCGCCAGCTCGACGTGCTGGGGGGGCTGTGCCGCGGCCTGCCGAGCAAGTCGATCGCGCGCGAGCTGCAGCTGTCCGAGTACACGGTCAAGGAGTACGTGTCGGCGCTGTTCCAGACGCTGGGTGTGCGCAACCGCACCGAGGCCGCCATCGCCGCCACGCGACTGGGACTGGCGGCAGGCATCCGGCGAACGCGCGCCGAATGACGGGCCGGGCGCACGCATGAGCAGCGGCATCGGCTCGACCTACAGCCGCGAAGTTGTCCACGAGCTGGTGGTGCTGCACGCCCGGGTGCTGCGCCGCATGCCGCTGGTGCAGGCCCTGCTGGTGGCGGGCCTGGCGCTCGCGATCGGGGGCGAAGTGCCGACACCGGGGCTGCTCGTTTGGGCCGCGCTGACGCTGGCGATCGAGACCGGCCGCTGCGTGTTCGCCCGCAGGCTGCTGCAGCCGGGCGCGCGCTTCGATCCGTACCGGGAGCATCGCCGGCTAGTGGCGCTGGCTGTCCTGGCGGGCCTTGGCGACGGGCTCGCAGGGGTGCTCTTCCTGCCGCGCCTGTCGCTGGAGAACCAGGCGCTGCTGGGGGTCGTGCTGTTCGCCATCCCGGCGGCGGGTGTGGCGGTGTCGATGTCGTCGCGCTTCATCGCCGGGTCCTTCGCGCTCGCGGTGATCGCACCGTCCTGCGCCGCCTGGGGCCTGGTCCGGCCGCCGCAGATGGTGACGGTGCTGGCGCTGGGGGCGCTGTATTGCGGCCTGCTGATCCTGGTCGCCGTCGAGAGCGAACGGCTGCTGCTGCGATCCGTCACCATTCGCCATGAACGCGACCGCGTGGTGCAGGACCTGGAGCGGCGCAACGCCGACGTCCGGGAAGCGGTGGAGCGCGCCGAGCAGGCCGCGCACTCGCGCACGCGGGTGCTGGCCTCTGCCAGCCACGACCTGCGCCAGCCGCTGCATGCGCTGTCGGTGTACAGCGCCATCCTGGCCGCAGACCCGTCCCCCGACACGCTGAGGGAGGTCGGCCGCAGCATCGACCAGATCGTGCGTTCGCTGGGCCAGTTGCTGCATGGGCTGCTGGACCTGTCGCGCCTGGCCGCATCACACTACGTGCCCGAGCGGCAGCTGTTCGCCCTCGACGCACTGGTGGCCGACGTGTGCGCCGAGTACGAGTCCGCAGCCCAGGCCAAGGGGCTTGCACTGCACGCCACCTTGGCCCCCACCGCGCTTCATGGCGACGCCATGGGTTACGCCCGGATCGTTCGCAACCTGGTGGACAACGCGATCAAGTACACCGACACCGGCGGCGTGCGCGTGACGCTCTTGCGCGATGGCGGCGAGGCGGTGCTCACCGTCAGCGACACGGGCCGCGGCATTCCCGACGCCGAGACCTCGCGCGTGTTCGAGGAGTTCTACCAGGTGGGCAATCCCAGCCGCGATCGCAGCCAGGGCGTGGGCCTGGGCCTGGCCATCGTGCGCCGCCTGGCCGAGCTGATGGGCGGCGAGGTGAGCGTCGCCTCGCGCCTGGGAGAAGGTACGACCTTCACCCTGCGCGTTCCCGACGCACACGTGCCGGAGCCGGTTGCGGCGCCTGCGCCCCCAGCACCCGCGCCCATGCCCACGCCACGCAGCGCCGGTCGCGTGTACCTGGTCGATGACGAAACGGACATTCGCGACAGCATGGCGCTGCTGCTTCAAATGTGGGGGCTGCAGGTGTCCACGGCCTCGGGCACCGCCGAGGCGCAGGCGCTGTTCGCCCGCCACGGCAGGCCCGACGTGCTGGTCGCCGACCTGCGCCTGCGCAGCGAGGAACACGGCGCCGCCCTGGCCGACCGCATGCGCGAGCAGTACGGCCCCTTCGAGACCCTCATCGTGACCGGCGAAACCTCGTCGGCCGCCTTGCGAGAGGCCAACGCATCGGGCTACCCGATGCTGCAGAAGCCGGTGGACTCCCACTTGCTACGCCAGGCCGTCGACGCGGCGCTCGCTCGCGCCGCTGCCTGGGCCGAGCCGACAACGGCTACCGACGATCTGGCATTCAGGCTCGGTAAGCCAGTCGCCTGTCAACATGAACACTGAATGGTTGCAGTGCGACGTGGCATGGCCGGGGTACACAACAAACTGCTGTCCCCCGCACCTCGTAAGCACCATCAAGACCAGCCCGGACGGCTGTCGAGCCTTCGGGGTATCTGATGGGCAGCCAATGGCATCCACCCGCATCGCACAAGCGGCGCGGTCAGCCTGCCTGCTGGCGTTACGACGCTAGGCGTCGAAGGTCAACGTAAAGGCGGGTTGGTCGATCCCTCTGAGGCAGCTTTAGACTGAGAGCAGCCGGTCGCCCGTTTAACGCTGAGTGACCGCTGCTGGGAAGAGCGGTCAGCGGAGGTACAGATGCAGGCAGGCTCGAGAATCGAGACCTGACACGAGCAGCGTGGTCACTCGTGGACAGCCGAATCGAGAAAGCGCATCTTCATTACCCATCCACTCGATGGGAGACCATCATGGAAACTGCTGCCCCACTTGTTCACCGTGAGCCCTGGAACAAAGGCAAGATCGTCGGTCAGAAGGCGCCGTTCAAGCCAAAGGACATCTGGGCGCTGCGCGTACGCCTTCAGATGGAGAACCGAATACGAGAGCTAGCGCTGCTCAACCTCGGGATCGACAGCAAGCTGCGGGGCTGCGACTTGGTCGCCCTCAAGGTACGGGACATATGCCACGGCGATCAAGTCGCATCCCGAGCAGTCGTCATGCAGCACAAGACCCAGCGACCCGTCCAGTTTGAGATCACAGCCACCACGCGCGAGGCGCTTCAGAAATGGATCAAGGCTGCGGGCTTGAAGTCCGATAGCTTCCTGTTACCCAGTAGGCTGCATGACTCTCCGCATCTTGGCACCCGTCAGTACGCACGAATCCTGGAACGCTGGGTTATACAGCTTGGGTTGGATCCGGCAGACTACGGGACACACTCAATGCGGCGCACGAAGGCGACGCTCATCTACCGCCGAACCAAGAATCTTCGGGCTGTACAACTGCTGCTTGGTCACTCCAAGCTGGAGTCGACCGTCCGCTATCTCGGCATCGAAGTCGACGATGCCCTAGAGATATCAGAGCAGACCGAAATTTGACGGCCTGGCACAAGCCCGTGCAGTTGAGTGTGCAATAGAGCAACCGTCATGCGCATATCGATCTATGAAGTGCGCCAGCGGCATGCCTCGGCCAGGAGCAGCCGTTCGCCTAAACGGCTTCAGTGTCCGGTGACTGGCGCACTGCGGTCATCGGAAATTGAAACCCCTTCTGCCGGTGCGTGCCCTTTGCGGACCTTGGTCCGAGTCATCGAAAAGACCGCTTTCGAGTCGAGCGGTCGCTCCGTTTCGCTTGGGGTCTCTCTGCCCTTAGCCTTCTTGGGCGAGACGCCCTCGTCGAGCCAACCGGCCAGCGTGCGCACCGGCTTCAGCGTGAGAAGCCTGACCAACACAAGCTAAGGAAGGTCTGAACAAGTCCACCGATCATGCCCTCGTGCGTTGAATGACGCAAAGGAGCCTGCGCGAATGAGTCAGAT
>NZ_CABFMN010000026.1 GCF_901875635.1 Xylophilus ampelinus
GACGAGTTGCAGGCGCTGGCCGATCGCCTCTCGGGCCGCCGCTTCGATGCCTTGTTCGTCAACGCCGGCACGACCAACCCGGACCCGACGCAGACCATCGGCGAGGTGTCGACCCAGGACTTCGTGGACCTCATGGTCACCAACGCGCTCAGTCCCATGCGGGTGGTCGAGCAACTCGGGCACCTGGTGTCGCCCGACGGCCTCATCGGCGTCATGTCCTCGGGCCAGGGCAGCGTCGCCGACAACGAGAGCGGCCAGCGCGAGCTCTACCGCGGCACCAAGGCCGCGCTCAACCAGTTCATGCGCAGCTTCGCCGCGCGGCAGGCCGGAACGCCGCGTGCGCTCCTGCTCATGGCGCCGGGCTGGGTACGCACCGAGCTGGGCGGGCCGGAGGGGCGGCTGAGCATCGAGGAGAGCGTGCCGAAGGTGGTCGACGTGCTCCTGGCCAAGCGGTCGCGGCCCGGCCTGGAATACCTCGACTACCTGGGACGGACCGTTCGCTGGTGAGGCCGGCCCGCAGGCAACGGCCTCGCGGTCAAGGCGCGGGACGGCGCTGCGGGCTGGGCGCCGATGCCGTGGACGCAGGCGTCGCAGCCGCGCCGATGGCATCCAGCGGAATGCGCAGGTAGGCCAGCCCGTTGGCCTGCGGCTTCGGCAGCCGCCCGCCGCGGATGTTGACCTGCAGCGACGGCAGGATCAGCGCCGGCGCACCCAGCGTCGCGTCGCGTGCCTGGCGGCGGGCCACGAAGGCCGCCTCGTCCACGCCGTCGTGCACGTGGATGTTGTGCGCGCGCTGTTCGGCGACTGTGGCGCACCAGGCCGGCGCGCGCCCCTCGGGCGGATAGTCGTGGCAGACGTACAGGCGGGTCTCGCCCGGCAGGTCGAGCAGGCGGCGAATGGACCGGTACAGCGCATGCGCATCGCCGCCCGGGAAGTCGGCCCGCGCCGTGCCCACGTCGGGCATGAACAGCGTGTCGCCCACGAAGACCGCATCGCCAATGCGGTAGGCCAGGTCGGCCGGCGTGTGGCCGGGCACCGCCATGGCGCGGATGGCCAGGCCGCCGAGCGTGATCGTCTCGCCGTCTTCCAGCAGCCGGTCGAAATCCGCCGGCACCGGTGCTGCGTCGCCCCGCAGGTCGAACAGCGCACCGAAGCGCGCCTGCACCTCCTGGATGCGCGCGCCGATGGCGATCTGCCCGCCGATGCGCGCCTGCAGGTGGCGCGCGGCCGAGAGGTGGTCGGCATGGGCGTGCGTCTCCAGGATCCAGTCGACCGTCAGCCCCTCGGACGCGATGCAGCCCAGCAGCAGCGCGGCCGAGCGGGCCGAGGTGCGGGCCGCCGCGGCGTCGTAGTCGAGCACGGGGTCGATGAGCACGGCGCGGCGCGTGGCGCGGTCCCACACCACGTACGACACGGTGCCCGTGGCCGGGTCGTGAAAGGCCTGGATGGCGGCTTGCGGCGAGGTGGTGGTCATGCGGCTTCCAATCAATCTATTTATTTATATACTATCAACGAGTAGATCGAAAGCCAACGCCGCGCCGCCATGACCTCCCCGACCACCCACGCCATCGACCCCGCCGCGCTGCATCAGGCTGCCGGCCGCGCCGTCGCGGTGCTCAAGCTGCTGGCCAACGAAGACCGCCTGCTGCTGCTGTGCCAGCTTTCGCAGGGCGAGGCCTGCGTGAGCGAGCTCGAAGGCCTGCTCGGCATCCGCCAGCCCACCCTGTCGCAGCAACTGGGCGTGCTGCGCAGCGAAGGCGTGGTCAGCACACGGCGTGAGGGCAAGAACATTTATTACCAGCTCGCCGATCCCTCGCTGATGCAGGTGGTGGCGCTGCTGCATTCGCTGTATTGCCCGGAGGACGAAGCATGACCGTCGACTGGCTGCACTTCACGCCCTGGCGTTCGCTGGCCGGCGGCGCCCTCATTGGCCTGGCGGCGGCGATCCTTGTCGTCGCCAACGGCCGCATCGCCGGCATCAGCGGCATCCTGGGTGGCCTGCTGCGCCCGGCGCGCAACGACTGGGCCTGGCGCTTCGCCTTTGTCGTCGGCCTGTTGGCCGCACCGACGGTCTACGCGCTCGTCGCGCCGCTGCCGGTGCCGCGCATCGAGGCCGGCACCGCCGTGCTGGCGATCGCGGGCCTGCTCGTCGGCATCGGCACGCGGCTGGGCAGCGGCTGCACCAGCGGCCACGGCGTGTGCGGGCTGGCGCGGCTGTCGCCGCGTTCGCTGGCGGCCACGCTGGGCTTCATGGCGGCCGGCTTCGCCACCGTCTTCCTGGTGCGCCATGTGCTGGCCGCCGCCTGAAAGGAGCATCGGTTCATGAACGCATTGACCGCCCTCCTCGCCGGCCTCGTCTTCGGTGCCGGCCTGCTGCTCTCGGGCATGGCCGATCCCGGCAAGGTGCTCGGTTTTCTCGATTTGGCCGGCACTTGGGATCCATCGCTCGCGTTTGTCATGGCCGGCGCGATCGCCGTCGCTGCGCCGGCTTTTGCGTGGGTGCGGATGCGCAATTCAGCTTGGCGCGGGATGGCACTGCAACTGCCGACCAGCCGGGCCATCGACCGCCGGCTGATGGCCGGCAGCGTCGTCTTCGGCATCGGCTGGGGCCTGTCCGGCTTCTGCCCTGGGCCAGCAGTGGTTGCTGTGGGAATGGGCATCGGACCTGCAGTGGTGTTCGCGGTGGCGATGCTGGTGGGGATGGCCGTGTTCGCATGGTGGGACCGGCAGCAGCGGGTGACCGGCGCCCTGAACGACGCTCAGGGCGGCGCCCAATAGCCGCGGCAAGCCAGGGCGACCAGCCGTTCAGGCTAGACAGCACGCTCCCAGATTTCTGAACCGGCGGGCCATCGCTGCAGTGGCGAAAAATCGACGCGCCATACATCCAGTTCGAACAGTTGACCATCAGAGTCGGCGTTGAGAGTGGCAATGACAAGTGTTCCGTCCCGATCCTTGAACTCCGCTTCGGCAAGTGAGCGTCCGAATCGACGGGAATCTCCTGCGAGCCCAATGCGTAGACTGCCCATCCGACCATCCTCCATGGGCTCAACCATCAGACCGTGCAAGGGCTCATGCCGCCGAGCCCTGGAAACCAGCCAACGCATCAACGGAATCTCGCGTTCGAACAAGCGCCGCATCAGTTGCTCCAGGTTGGCGTCGGACCTCTGCCCGTCGGGGCCGCCGCGCCTGCGGCGAATCGGCGGTGCGCGATTTGCCTGCTTTACTTGGTTCGAAGTGATGGGGTAGGCCGCAAATCATTCGAGCGTAAGGCCAGGGTTAACTTGTTCAGAGGTTGCCTATCGAATGACTCACCCCCGTTCGTGAGGAAGTCAAACTTGAAGAACCGCTCCGCATCTGCAGCTACTTGTGCAGGTGTTGTGTGGTCATCCCGATAAATGGCGTTGTCGAGTAGCTCATACAGCTGAGCATCCGTCAGGTCTTGAAGCTCTGGATCTGCTAGGTCTTGGAGCCGGCCCATCACGCCATCAAAACGAGCAGCGGTGACATTGAGCATGCAGGCGGGCGCGTTGAGATCCCCGAGTCTCAAACCCCCCACTCAGATGCACATGCGACCGAAGACCCAACCCTTCTCGTTCGCGATGGGCTCATGCACGCAATCAATAGCGAACGTGGAACGGTTACCAAATTGCATGCTGTCTAAACGTGCGAGCTTAGCGGGCGGCGTAGCCGTCAGCTGCAGCAAAGGGTTATGCCTCATGCTGCGAGCACCTCGACCTGGGGCCCGAGCGATTGCAACCGCTCAAGTTCGGAGGCGCTCAGACCATGCTTGCACAGGGCCAAGGACTGCAAGCCCGGCACCGAGGCGATCTTCTGAAGTGTGGGGGCGTGCAAGTGCGAACAGTCGATCGCGACCTGTTCAACTCCAACCAGCCCGGCAAGGGGCAGAGCATCAGTGTCAGCGATCGCGACATCCATCAAGGTGACGGCGAAGACTTCGGCATCCCAAAGGAAGCCGCCGCCGAGTTCTTCTACTCGCCCAAGATTCGCTCGTTCTCACGGGCCGCCGCAGGATCAATGTGGTTGCTCATGATGCACACGTTCGCGGTCAGCGGACCAGCCAGCGTGGCTGGCGCAGGTCCGCTTGACCAAAGGGTCAAAGCGCATCTTCGCCCTCGACGTGAATACCGATTGCTCGTAGGCGGCCAACAACCTCGGCCAAGCCTCCAGGACGTAAACGGAAATGTGAGAGCAACCGCGTTCGCCATCGCGCCCAGTTCTCTTGGACCGCAGTCACGGCCGTCGCAGACGCACCCGGGTCATCATCAAACCCAAACTCGAAGCCACAACTGCACATCTCGAAGGAGGACGCACCATCGTCAAAGTACGGCGCTTGCTTCAATTCGACGCTACCGCAGACAGGGCAAGCCCAGACACCAGACTCAGCCTGGTACAGGGAAGCACAAGTTCCGTCCCGGAGGACTACGGCATAGGCACGCATGCGTTTTGAAGTTCGAGTTAAGGGGACGTCTTGCGGCCAGCCGCAAGACGTCCCCTCAACTGAGGGGCTAGCCGTCACTCGACCTCACACCCACTGGTTTTCATAGATTGTGCGGCGCAACGCTCTTGCAGCAAAGAGCGCCATGTCTTCAAGTTCGCGCTCTGTGACCCCAGGCTGCTCCAACAGCTTCGAGTCGTTCCAGGGCTCGTCGACGTGCACCCACCGATTGCGGTACTTTCGCAGTACATGTAGATCGCCTTTCAGGCCAGCATCAATTGACGACTTGTCGATCAATTCCACCAGGCGTTCCTTCCCGGTGGCGGCGTGTTCTGACCGCAAGTACGTTTCGATCGCGGACACGGCTGTGAGGATGGAGGCAAGTGTGCACCGTTGGCGAAAGCAGTGTCGGCCTCGCGAACGATAAAGGCGCACCATTCCGAAAGAATCACTCCGCCGCGGAGAAGCTCGTCATCGAGGGCGATAAGTAGCGCCCAGCGCTCGTCTGCGGTCATGATGGCTAACGTCCGCTTGACCAAAAAGTTGGGCGTCATTGGTCGAAATACCACTGCAGAAACTGCTCAGCTGTCTCGGGCCCTGCCATCTCAAGCACTGCCTCAGCAATCGCATGCTGTCCTTGGGCGGCGGCAGTAGCAGACAGGGCACAAGCAACTACACCCCGGTCACGCTTACTGGCGAGAGCCAGGGCCGCTAGGGAAGGTCTGAACAAGTCCACCGATCATGCCCTCGTGCGTTGAATGACGCAAAGGAGCCTGCGCGAATGAGTC
>NZ_CABFMN010000027.1 GCF_901875635.1 Xylophilus ampelinus
AATGTCTGCCTGTGACCACGTCGTGCGAGCACTGGCACGCCGCACTCCGCATAACTGTGTGCTTCACATAGTTCGGCCTGGCGGATCTGGGTCTGGGCTTTCCCGAGTTCGGCTTCGTGAGCCTCGACGAGTTGGCCACCGTGCGCGGGCATCTGCGGCTGCCGATCGAGCAAGATACGGGCTTCCGTCCCACCCAAGCCGTTAGCGCCTATGCCACCGCCGCCCGAGCGGCTGGCCGCATCCAGGCCTAGTGGGCACCTCGCCGCCGGCTTGGCCGGCGGCTTGTCCATGCTCCCTCGCTGGCAGGCCGCTCGGGCGGCCTGGGCATGGAAGTCATCGGCCATCTCGCCTGCGGCATCGTGCTGATGGGGGATGCGAAAGAGCGGAGGGCTTGCCTGTGTGTCTTCAACGTACCACGCGGTTCTCGCGGTCAAGGCCCTGCGCGCGCCTTGCGCGCTCGGCACCTGCGGTGCGCGTGCGGCGGCCTTGAGCGCTGCGCTGCCGCGTGGTCCAGGGACGACGCAGGCAATCCCGCCTGTGTCATCCGGAGATCACCATGACCTTTCCTACTTCTTCCTTCTCGTCGCCTTCGGCTCCCGTCTCGTTCGCCGCACGCACCTCGCTCACGCTGGCGGACGTGGCCCGCCAGGCACCGGCCGTCTTTGCTGATCGCGCGGCCGACACGACCGGGCCCCGCTATGTGTTCATCAGCTCCCGCGACATTCTCACGGCGCTGATGGACGCCGGGTACGCGCCGACCGGCGCGGTGCAGACGCGCTCGCGCGACGGCCAGGGCTCGCATGCGCGGCACATGCTGCGTTTCCAGCCCGTGGTCGACCTGCTCTCGCTCGATGACGTCCTCGGAGAGATCGTGCTCATCAATTCGCACAACGGACGCAGCGCCTACCAGTTGCGCGCAGGGCTGTATCGGCCCGTGTGCACCAACGGCATGCTCACGGCGATCGGCGACTTCGGCCTCGTTCACGTCGGCCACCGCGGCAACGTGGTCGCGACGTGGTGGAGGCCGCGCAACGCATCACGCGCGACTTCTCGCGCGTTGGTGAGGCCGTGGAGGCGATGCGCACCGTCATCCTGACCGAGGGCCAACAGCTGGACTTCGCCCGTGAGGCCTTGGCACTCCGATTCCCGGATGTGGCGCAGCCACCAGTCGAGGCCGGGCAGTTGCTCGAGCGCCGACGCTTGGCGGACGTCGGGGATGATGTCTGGCGCACTTTCAACGCCGTGCAGGAGCACGTGTTGCGCGGCGGGCTTCCCGGACGCACCGTGCGGGGACGTGCGGTGCACACGCGCGGCATCCGTGCCATCCGCGAGAACGTGCGACTGAACACGGGCCTGTGGCAGCTGGCGCTGCGACGCATCGGGCAATGATGCCCGGGGGCCGGCGTCGCCGGCCCCTTATCCGATAGCTATCCCAAAGCCTCGCAGGCGCGGTCACTGCGGCTTGTCAGCTGCTGGGTTCAGAATGCGGTCCCATGACCAATATCGCATCCGCCCTGAAGGCCGAGATCGCGCGCGTCGCGCGCAAAGAGATTCGCGCCGAGATCGAAGGCCTGCGCAAGGCGAGCGCGCAACAGCGCGCCGCCATCGCGCAGCTTCGGCGCGAGCTCGCCGAGCTGCAGAAGGCGCTGAAAGAGGGCCGTCGCTTGGCGGCGGCCGAGGCCCGCGCGGCCGGTCGGCCTGCGCCGGCCGCGTCGCCAGTGGCTACGGTCGAGGACGATGGGACGCCGCGGCGCTTCAGCGCCTCGCGGCTGCAGACCCATCGCAAGAAGCTCGGCCTCTCGGCCGCCGACTACGGCAAGCTCGTCGGCATCAGCGGCGCAACGATCTACAACTGGGAGCAGGGCAAGACGCGCCCGTCGCCTGAGCAGGTGCAGGCGCTGGGACTCGTGAAGCTCATGAGCCCGACAGCCGTGCGGGCACGCGTCGCCCAACTGGACTGAAGGCGCGCTGCGCGCGTTACCTCAGCAGGTCAGGGCCGGGTTCAACAACTCGACGCCTGCACCCTTGCACTTGATCCATGGGCCACCGGGATGCCCCTGGCCATCCCAGGCGGCGAGCGCCGCCTCGGCCTCGCCCGCGCGCTCGTAGCAGTAGCGCAGCGAGTAGCCGATGGCATCGATGCCGACGAGCAATGCCGTCGTGAAAGCGTTTCTTCACCGCACAGACCCGTCCGTTGCGCACGACCGCGTGCCGGTAGCCCTGCGCCTGCAGCAGCGCCAGGCTCGCTTCGTCGAAAGGCCGGGCGCTGCCTCGGCCTCTGCGATGCACGGGCGCCTTTGCTTGCGACCTTGCGTGTCATCTCGTGTCCCCCGCGCGGCCGGCCGGAACTGCTTTGGGCAAGACCTGCCGCGCGCCTGGCGCTTCCCAGATGCCTATGAAATCCGCCGTGCCGTTGATGGCGCGCGAGCGCAGCCAGGGCGGCTCGATCCGACGGTGAGGCAGCGACAGGATCGGCTTGTGCGCGTGGACCTGCGTATTGCCGATGAAGACAAAGGCCTCGCACGCGCGGATGATGGCCCTCTCGTCCACGCCCGTCTCGCTGCCGCCAGCCTGCGGCTGCGCGGCGTCGAAGCGATGCGTGACCCAGGCGGCGATCACGAGCTGCGGCCGGTACTTGGCGACGGCCTCGGCCGCATCAAGCTTTTCCACATGCGCGCCGTAGCGCACCGTCGGCTGGCCCAGCGCCGCGTAGTACGCGCGCATCGCCGGCTCCTCCCGCTGGCGGTTGTCGGTGGCCGGGATGCCCAGGGCCGCAGCCAGCCGGCCATGGCCGGCGCCGATCTCGATCGCGCTGCGCCCGCCGATGAAGTCGCGCAGGAACGCGACCAGTTCCTCGGTCGGGAAGGCGTAGATCCCGTGCTCCACGCCAAAGCGCAGTCGCTCCTCGGGCGTGGTGTTGGCCAGCGCCGCGGCCGGCACCACCCGCGGCGCCCCGGCCGCGTCGAGCAGGCGCGGCGCGAGGTCACGGGTGCGCGCCGGGTCGATGTGCCAGGCCTGCAGCGTCATCGGCTTGCGCCAGGACGTCTCATTCCGGCGAGCTCTCGTGCTCGGCCGGGCAGGCCGGCGAACTGCTGCGCAGCTTCTCGAGCACTTCGCCGTAGTTGTCGTGCAGCCCTGGCCATCCCGCGCCAGGCTCGAGGCGTGCAGCATCCAGGCGGCCGCTCACGATGCCCAGTCGAACTGCCGGATGGGCATGTCCCACGCTGGCGAGCCAGCCCGCGCAGTGGACCTCGGCCCCGACCTTGGACTGGGGGCGGCGAACATCGGTGCGCCGAAATCCGGTCCTCGCCCGCGGTGGTCCGGACAGGTGGCTGCGAGTCGCTCCGCAAGCTCAAGGCTGAAGTTGGGGATGTCGTGCGAGTCCTGGTCCAACCGCCAGGGACAGCTGGGGCAGGGCTGGTGCGGTGGCTTGGGCGCGCTCATGGCGCCATTGTCGCGGAGGCGAAGCTTGCCGGTGCGACGCCTGGGTCAAGTCCGAGCGCGATCGGATCGTGTCGTCGCCTGCGTGCTGGCGTGGATGGGCGGCTCCAGCGACCGCCTTGTCCTCGACGCCAAGCTGCGGGCCTTGCGGCAGCCAGGGTGCGGCGTTGCCCCCGTCCTCACCCGGTCCCTTCGCTTCGCTGCGGGCTGCGGCTTCCGGGCGGGCCCTGGCCCCCGCGCGGTCCTCGCTTCCATGGCGTCCAGACGGCTCGCCGGAGCCGCCTTCCACACCGCAAAGGACTTCTTCATGCACGACGCTTCCGCTCACCCCTGCCGCCGACCCTGGGTGTGCACGCTCAGCGCCGATCGACGCTGGGCCCTGATCTCCGATGCCCAAGGTCGCAACATCGCCGAGTTGCACCGTCCACCGCTGTCGACCGGGCCCTTGGGTCGGTCACTCACCTTCGAGCAGACGGCACAGCTCATGGCCGCTGCCCCTGAGCTCCTCGAGCTGCTGCGCGAGACCGTGGCGCCAGGCGGGATCGGCTTGCACGAATTCACCCGACCGGGTGGCTACCGGGAGAGGGCATTGGCGCTCTTGGCCTCGGTTGGATCGGCAGTGACCTGAAGCGGGCCGGCTGCCGGCTTCCGCTGCTATCGCAGATGCTGGGGTCCCACGAAGTTCCTGCGCGTGGCCCATCGTTGAAGCCTGGCTCTTGCTCGTGCAAGTCCGCTGCCGCTCGGCAGCGGCCGTGCAAGTTCTGCGTGTGTGTCTCGGTACATGTAGACGACCATGAATGCCAGCGCCAGGGCAACGACGCCGCTGCTCGCACCATCGGTGCTGGCCTTCGTCGTCCAGGGCCCCAGGTGGCCCGTGAGCCCATAGCCGGAGACGACAAGCAGGACACCCGACGCGACCACCAACGACTTGGCGGTGGTGACGACCAGAAAGTCGATGGCTGGACCCACCATGATGGGCGCTGACGCACAACCAAGCGGCCCGCTGAACGCGATGTAGTTGAGCCACTGCGGGAGCACGGCCAGGGCCACGACGGCTCCGAAGAAAAGCAGCGATCCATTGAGGTCGAGCGCGAATCCAAGGAGCCACAAGATCACCTTTCCGGTATCGTTGTGCGCTGCACCGGTCGCCTGGTCGATGGCGCCTGAGCGATCCGTCCAGCATGCGATGAAGAAGGCCAGGAGGACGGTGAACCAGAAGAAGAACCCCAATAGCCGGATGTCGTTTCCATGGCGCGGTGCCAGAGCACGGCCGCAGCGCCAGATGACGATGCCTGAGGCGATACAAAGCAGCAGCTTGAGGGCGTGGTCGAGCAGGCTGGGATGCTGGTGGGCGAAGGCGTGAAGGGCGGTGGAAAGCTCGTGCATGAGCCGGATTCTGGTCGGGGTGCTGTCTTGGGCGTCTCCCCGCGTGGCGGGGCCGGGCTGCTCCAGGTTCGCGCAGTCGCGCTCATCCCCTGCGGGGACGGCCTGCGGCCGCCTTGCGCATCCCTGACGCAGGGCCTGCGGCCCTCGGACATCCATTGATCAGACCCGCCCATGGCGGGTGAGGGCGCTCGCCGCGCGGCGGTTCCGGTGCGCCACGGTCCAGCGCTGTGCGGTGCTGCCGTCTTCCTG
>NZ_CABFMN010000028.1 GCF_901875635.1 Xylophilus ampelinus
GTCCACGCGAAGGCAGCCGAGGGTGCGGCGCTGGCCGCGCCGCGCGGCCTGCGTTTCGCTGCCGACGGCCTCGCGCCCGAGCGGCGCCAGGCTTTCCGCGCCGCGCTGCGCGATGCCCGGCGCGACGTCGCCGAGCTGGTGCGCCAGGGGCGGGAAGGGCGGCGCGAACTGGCGCAGCTGATGGCCGCGCCCGTCTTCGACCGCGCGGCGTTCGACGCCACCCTGTCGCTCACGCGTGCCGCCGACCTCGGCGTGCGCGAACGCACCGAACGCGCGGTGGCCGACTTCGGCGCCAGCCTGACGCCGGCCGAGCGCGCCACCTTCGCGCAGGGCTTGGCGTCGGCCCAGGGCAGCTTCCGCGTGCCGCCCCCGAACCCGGCCAGCCCGGCGGCGGCCCCAGCCGCTGTGCCCGCGCCCCGGCCCTGAACGAAAGACCCGCCATGAACATACCCGACGCCCTGGCCCCCGCCATCGCCCTCAACCGCTTCGGCCTGGGCGCACGGCCCGACGAAGCGCCGCCTGCCGACCCGCGACGCTGGCTGCTCGACCAGTTCGGCCGCTTCGCGCCACGGCCCGCTGCGTGGATGCAGCAGCCCGGCACCGACGCGCTCCTGGCCGACTACCAGCAGCGCGAGCGCGCCGTGCGCGACCTGCCCGAGGCCGACCGGCAGGCGGCGCGGCAGGCGATCCGCAAGGATGCGCGCGCGGGCTACCTGGCGGCCGTCAACGCGCGGGTCTCGAGCGCGCTCGACACGCCCGCGCCCTTCGTCGAGCGGCTGGTGCACTTCTGGGCCAACCACTTCGCCATCTCGGTCGAGAAGCCGCAGGTGCTGGCCCTGGCCGGCGCCTACGAGGCCGAGGCGATCCGGCCGCACGTGCTGGGTCGCTTCGACCAGATGCTGCTGGCCGCGGTGCGCCATCCGGCCATGCTGGTGTACCTCGACCAGGCGCAGTCGATCGGTCCCGACAGCCCGGCGGCCCGCCGTGCGGCCGAGCGCAACCCCGAGCGCCCGCGCGGCCTCAACGAGAACCTGGCGCGCGAGATCATGGAACTGCACACCCTCGGTGCCCGCAGCGGCTACACCCAGGCCGACGTGACCGAGTTCGCCCGCGCGCTCACGGGCTGGAGCCTCATGGCGCCGAATGCGAACCCGGCCAGTGCTCCGATGGCGCAGGACATGGCCGCCGCCGGCGGCTTCCAGTTCCGGCCGCAGCAGCACGAGCCCGGTACGCGAACGGTGCTGGGCCGCGCCTACGCCGAGGGCGGCGAAGCGCAGGCCCTGGCCGTGCTGCGCGACATCGCCGTCGCGCCCGCTACCGCACGGCACGTGGCGACCAAGCTGGCGCGCCACTTCGTCGCCGACGACCCGCCGCCGGCGCTGGTCGAGCGGCTGGCGGCCAGCTTCCAGCGCAGCGGCGGCGACCTGCCCGCCGTGTACCGCACGCTGGTCGAATCGCCCGAGGCCTGGCGCGCCGGCACAGGCAAGTTCAAGACGCCGTGGGACTGGACGCTCTCGTCGCTGCGCGCCCTGCGCGCGCCCGAGGCGGCGATGGGCAACGCCCGCGAGCCCAGGGGTGCGCGGCTGGCGCAGGTGCTCGACCAGCTGGGCCAGCCCGTCTGGCGGCCCGGCTCGCCCGCCGGCTTCGACGACATCGCCGGCAGTTGGGCCGCGCCCGACGCGCTGGTGCGCCGGGTGGAACTGGCGCAGCGCTTTGCCGCGCAGGCCGGCAACACCGTCGACCCACGCACCGTCGCGCCCGCCGTGCTGCCCGGCGCGGCGCTCGGCGAGGGCACCCGTACCGCCATCGCCCGCGCCGAGAGCGCCAGCACCGGACTGGCGCTGCTGCTCGTGTCCCCCGACTTCCTCAGGAGATGAACGCCATGCCCGTCCGCACGAACCCATCCATGTCCGATCGCCGACATTTCCTGCGTCTGGCCGCGGCCGGCGCGGGGCTGGCGCTGGTGGCGCCGCACCTGGCGCTCGCCGGCGCGGCCACCTCGCGGCGCTTCGTCTTCATCATCCAGCGCGGAGCGGCGGATGGGCTGGAGACGCTGGTGCCCTATGCCGACCCCGGCTACGCGCGCCTGCGCGGCGCCATCGCGCTCGACCCGGCGACCGCCACCAAGCTCGACGGCACGTTCGCCCTGCATCCGGCGCTGGCCGAAACCGCGAAGCTCTACGCCGCGAAAGAGGCGCTGTTCGTGCACGCCGCCGCCTCACCGTACCGCGACCGCTCGCACTTCGACGGCCAGAACGTGCTGGAGACCGGCGGCACCTCGCCCTACCAGGTGAAGGACGGCTGGCTCAACCGCCTGGTCGGCCTGCTGCCGCGCGGCGATCGCGAGGCCATCGCCTTCGCGCCCACCGTACCGCTGGCGCTGCGCGGGCGGGCCGAGGTCGCCTCGTACGCGCCGTCTGCACTGCCCCAGCCGGGCGACGACCTGCTGCTGCGCGTGTCGCGACTGTACGAGGAGGATCCGCAGCTGCATGCGCTGTGGAGCTCGGCCATGGAAACCCGCGGCATCGCGATGAACGGCATGAACGGCGAGGGCGGTGCCAAGCCGCGACAGGACGCGGCCGGCCTCGGCAAGCTCGCGGCCGGCTTCCTTGCGCGGCCCGACGGCCCGCGCATCGCGATGATCGAAACCGGCGGCTGGGACACCCACAGCGCGCAGAACGGCCGCCTCGCCGCGCAGCTGCGCAACCTCGACGCGATGGTCGCCGCGCTGCGCGACGGCCTGGGCGCCGCCTGGGCCGACACCGTGGTCGTCGTCGCCACCGAGTTCGGCCGTACCGCCGCCGCCAACGGCACCGGCGGCACCGACCACGGCACCGGCGCCGCCGCCATGCTCATGGGCGGCGCCGTGCAGGGCGGCCGCGTGATCGCCGACTGGCCGGGGCTGGAAGCCGGCCAGCTGTACGAGAACCGCGACCTGCGGGCCACCACCAGCGTCGATGCGCTCATCGCCAGTGCGGCAGGCGAATGCTTCGGCATCGACCCGGGGCAGGTGTCCCGCACCTTGTTCCCGCAGGGCGGCAGCCTGCCGGGCGGGGCGGCGGCGCGGCCCTTGCCGCGGTTGTTGCGCAGCTGAGGGCGGTGCGGCGGGAGGGGCGCACGGCGCCATGAAAAAGGCCGGGCGCCTTGCGGCCCCGGCCTTGTGTCGTGGAACTTGGCGCGCCGGTCAGCGGCCGATCTCGCGGCTGACGCCGTTCTCCTGCTGGTTCAGCGCCCGCTGCTCGGTGGCGGTGATGTGGCTGCCATGCTGGGACGCCATCGCGCGTTCCTCGGTGCGGATCTGGTGGTCCTGGCGGTGCAGGGCGACCGCCTGCGAGCGGCTGATCTCGCCTTCCACGTATTCGTTGTGGATGCGGCGATCCTGGTGCGCCAGGCGGGCGTTGACTTCGGCGCGGCGTGGGTGGGTCTGGTCCCAGGTCGCGGCGTGCACGCTGGCGGCCATGCCACCGAAAACGGTGACAGCCAGGGCGAGGGCGAGGTGCTTGCGGGTGTGCATGGTGGGGTCCTTGTGGCGAGTGGTTGGGAGCGACGGGCCCGGCGGCATTCGGTGCCGGAAACGCGGCCCGCATCTCTTGAACGCACGGCGCGGCGGATTCCGTCGCAGCCGACGCCTGCCGCCATCCGCTATGAAAAGCGTAGCGCCTCGCGCGCGTCCCACGGGCGTTGCGGGCCGATTTGGCATCAAGCGCAAACGTGCGTAGGCTCTGCGCCTTTTTCTTCTTCTCGATCTGCGAGGACCGACGCACGATGGCTGTTCCCGACACCGGCCCCTTCTTCCACGGCACCCGTGCCGACCTGCGGGTGGGCGACCTGCTCACCGCCGGTTTTCGCTCGAACTACGACGGCCGCGTGGTCATGAACCACATCTACTTCACCGCCTGGCCCAAGGGCGCCGGGCTGGCGGCCGAGATGGCGAAGGGCGAGGGCCGCGGCCGCGTCTACATCGTCGAGCCCAACGGCGCGTACGAAGACGACCCCAACGTCACCGACAGGAAGTTTCCCGGCAACCCCACGCGCTCGTACCGCAGCCGCGAGTCGTTGCGCATCGTGGGCGAGCTCGACACCTGGGAGTCATTCGACGACGACTACATCCGCCAGTTGAAAGAGCGGGTGAATGTCGGCATGGGCGAGATCATCAATTGAGCGGCGGCGTGGCGCCACCGCGCGCCGCGCGGGTACATTCGCCGGCACCTATTTCCAGAAACGGAGCACCCCATGGCCAAAGGCGACCAGCGCAGCAACAAGATGGTGAAGAAACCCAAGAAGGACACCAGCCCGCCGCCGAACCCATCCAGCGAATCCAGCCGACCCATGCCGCCGACCACGACGGTGATGCCTAAGGGGAAGTTGAAGAACAAGTGAGGGCGAGGGCGGTGGTGCGAGTTGCTCGCGCTGCCGCTCTTGCCGATTGTTAGTGGCGTTGAATCGGCAACCAACATGCCGAAAGTCCTTTTTCGATGCAGACTTGGCGTGCACCGGTCGGCCGTATTAGGGAGACAGCTGGCGGTGTTATGCAGCAGTGCTGTCTCCCTATAACCAAGTTGGACGTCATAAGGAAACGTTGTGCTGAGTTTGACGAGTGAGCGGTGGTCAGAACTGCAACACGCATATGGCAACGCAGCGGATACGCCCGTGCTGCTAGCTCAATTGAACTCGCTTCCATCATCTGAAGGTGATGCCGAGCCATGGTTCAGTCTCTGGAGCACACTCGCTCACCAGGGCGACGTTTACTCCGCGTCATTCGCTGCTGTTCCACATGTAGTTGTCGCGCTGGCAATCGCGCCAGTCGAAGCTGATTCGTCATTCCTGCAATTCCCCGCATGGGTTGAGATCTGCCGGGCGAAAGGCGCAATCAAAGTTCCTGAAGACCTGTCTGAGGCTTATTTCAGTTCGCTTGCGCGCCTTCCGTCGCTAGGGAAGGTCTGAACAAGGCCGATTCGCGGATACGCTCGGCGCAACAAGTCGGCGCGTGACCAGGAAAAGCCG
>NZ_CABFMN010000029.1 GCF_901875635.1 Xylophilus ampelinus
GCCCCGCGATGGACGCCGTCGCGCCCGGCCCGCTCGCGGCCCTGGCGCCGCCGCTGCCGGCGGACGCCGGCGACGAGGCCTGCGGCCTGCGCCTCATGCCCGAGGGCGCGACCGCCTTCAACGCGCGCATCGCGCTGATCCGCCAGGCCCGCCGGTCGATCGATGCGCAGTACTACATCCTGGAGGCCGACGGCGTCGGCGCGCGCTTCCTGCGCGAACTGCTGGACGCATCGCGGCGCGGCGTGCGCGTGCGGCTGCTGGTGGACGGCCTGTACCTCGCGGGCAAGGACGAACTGCTGGACCAGCTCGCTGCGCAGCCGAATTTCGAGGTGCGCGTGTTCAACCCGCTGCCGGTGCAGCGCGGGCCGCTCCTGTGGCGTCTGGCCTGGTCGGTGGGCGAGCTGTCGCGCATCGACCATCGCATGCACAACAAGCTGTTCGTGGTGGACGGCAGCGTCGCGGTCATGGGCGGGCGCAACATGGCCGACGAATACTTCATGCAGAGCGGCACGGCCAACTTCGTCGACATGGACGTGCTGGTGACCGGGCCGCTGGTGCGCAGCCTGTCGGCCCGCTTCGGCGACTACTGGGCCAGCGACGCCGTGTGGACCGTGCGCCAGCTGCGCCCCACGCCGCCGCCGGACGACCCGGCGCGGCTGGACGCGCTGCTGAAGGCGGCGCTGCCCGGCCTGGTCCCGGAACGCGAACGCGATGTGCTGGGACAACCGCCCGTGGCGCCGGAGCTCGCGGCCGGCCGACTCGGCCAGACGCCGGCCCGGGCCCGCGTGTATGCGGACACGCCCGACAAGATGGCGCTCGGCGACGACCAGGCCCGCTATGCCGACAGCGTGACCGCCCACACGCTGGCCGCCATCGCGGCCGCGCGCGAGCAGGTCATCCTGGTCTCGCCCTACTTCATCCCGGGCGAACGCGGCATGGCCCAGCTGCAGGCCAACGCGGCGCGCGGCGTGCGGACCATGGTGGTGACCAACGCGCTGGACGCGACGGACGAGCCGCTGGTGCACGCCCACTACGCCCTCTACCGCCGGCGCCTGCTGAACCTGGGCGTGAACGTGTTCGAGCTGGGCGCCCGCTTGGCGCCGGGCAACCGCCAGCTGGGCGACTTCGGCGCATCGTCCGGCCGGCTGCACGCCAAGCTCGCCCTGATCGACGACCGGCAGCTGTTCGTCGGATCGATGAACCTCGACGGCCGCTCGGCGCGGTTGAACACCGAGATCGGCCTGATCATCGACAGCCCGGTGCTGGCGGCGCAGTTCCACCGCCTGGCGCCGGTGCGCTCCTTCGACGCCTACGAGTTGCGGCTTTCGGCGGGCGGCGACATGGAATGGGTGAAGCGCGACCTGCAGGGCGGCGAAGAGGTGCTGAAGGACGAGCCCGGCGCCGTCTGGTGGCGCAGTCTCAAGACGATGCTGCTGCGGCCGCTGGTGCCCGAAGGCCTGCTCTGAAGAACTGAGCCGGCCTCGCTCAGGTTGGCTGCCCGGGTTGCGGCGCCAGCAGGGCCAGCCGGAACGCATGCGGCGTGCTGCCGCGCCAGCGCTTGAAGGCATGGATGAAGCTGGATGCCTCGGCATAGCCGAGGTGCTCGGCGATCTGGTCGATGGGCAGGCGCTGCACCGCCAGCAGCTGCTCGGCCACGCGCTGCCGCGCGCGCTCGCACAACAGGGTGAAGCTCGTCCCCTCGCGCTGCAGGTGGCGGCGCAGGGTGCGCTCGGACATGCACAGCTCGGCGGCCACGACGCGCATGTCGATGTAGCGGCTCGGCAGCGAGGCCACCATGCGCTCCACGCGCTGCGCCAGGCTGCGGCTGGCCAGCGCTTCGGCGACGAGCTGCCGGCACTGCGCCTCGGCCAGTTGCAGGGCCACGGCATTGCCGTCCGGCAGCGGCTCGTCGACGTCGGCCTGTGCCAACACGAGTCGCGTGCGGGGCGCGCCAAAGCTGGGGCGCACGCCCAAGCGCTGCTCGTAGACTTCGGCGTCGCGCGGCCGCGTAAAGGAAAACTCCAGCGCCCGCGGCACCAGCTTGCGACCCAGCAGCCGGCCGTACGAGGCGAGGCCCACGGCGATGGTGCGCTCGCTGGCGAACCGGCCCACATCGGGCGGCAGTTCGGTGTCCAGGAAGGCCAGGTGCAGATCCCCCCCCGGCCGGTCGAGCAGCACCCGCACCAGGGAGAAGCCGTGGTTGGCATACCGCACCGCCAGTTCGGCGGCATCGCGCACCGTCCGGCTGCTCAGGAAGGCGAAGCCGAGCGAGGCGATCGACGTGAGCCGATAGCGCTCGCCGACCACCAGACCGAGGCCGGTCTCGTCATCGCAGTGCCGCAGCAGGTTGCGGATCAGCCGGAACTCCTGGTCGAAGGAGATCGTGCACTCCGGGTCCTCGATGTCCTGCACGCCCAGAGAGGTGCCGGCGAAGAGCCGCTGCGCGGCCATGCCGCGCTCGGCGGCTACCTCCGCCAGGATGGCGACGACATTGACGTTGCGACGCAGGCCGGCCTGGACCCAGGAGACGGTCGGTTCGGCAGGCAGCGGGGGTTCCGGCGGGCGACCGGGCGCGCCGGCTTCTGGGTGGTGGGAAGGCATGCAAGTTCAGCATCGCAGGGTACACGGCCGGCGGCCATCTCCACCCTCGGGTTTCGCGATTGTCAATTTTGTGGCCGCCATCCGCATTCCCAATCCAGGGCCGCCTTTGCAGACTGCACAGCCGAACTGCCGGGGGCCATGTCCGCCGTGCAGCCCGTCCACGTCACTGCGAGTTTTCATGAAAGCACTGTTGATCGCCCCCTTGTTCCTGACGTCCGCGCTGGCGGTCCACGCCCAGCCGGCAGCGGGCAGCGATGCCGCCCCCACGCGGGCAGAACGCAAGGCCGAGGCGCGCGACGCCGCACGCAATTTCAAACCCGGCGAGGGCAATCCGGAGCCGGAAGCACGCGCGCGCACGACCCGCGCGCAGCGCGCTGCCGCCCGGGCAGCGCGCAAGCCCGTCGGCGCCGAGGCCGCACGCGAGACGAAGACCGGCGAAGGCGATCCCGTTCCCGAAGCCACGCCGAAGGTCGCCCGCGCCGATCGCAAGGCGGCCAATGCGGCACGACGCGCCAGCATCCGCGCGGCCAACAAGGCCGGCCAGATTCCGAGCTACGCCGAGGACTACGGCACGAAGAAATAGCAGGCGCGCGCCTGCGGACTCCTTTGCCGGATTCCGTAACGATCGTGACGAATTCGGCCGCAACTCCCGCCGGGCGGGCGCTGCAGGCCGATTGCACTTTCAGTTTTTGCGCCCCTCAGGCCGGTTGCGGCTCGGCCACCGCGCACACACTGCCGGGCGCCGGCCCCACGTAGAGCGACTGCGGCCGGATGAGCCGGCCCGTGCGCGCCTGCTCGCGCGCATGCGCGATCCAGCCGCCGACGCGGCCCATCGCGAAGACGGCGGTGAAGGCGTCGCGCGGCAGGCCCAGCGCCTCCAGCAGCAGCGCGGTGTAGAACTCCACGTTGGTCTCCAGCACACGGCCGGGCTTGCGCGCCTGCAGCGAGGCCAGCGCGGCACGCTCCACCGCTTCCGCCAGCGCGAGGCGCTCGCCACCGACGCCACCGGCCGCTGCCAGTTGCCGCAGCGAGCCCTTGAGCGCGTCGGCCCGCGGGTCGCGCACGCGGTAGATGCGGTGGCCGAAACCCATGAGGCGCTCGCCGCGATCGAGCGCAGCCTGCAGCCAGTCGTCGGCCGCGTCGGCGCTGCCGATGGCGTCGAGCATGTCCAGCACCGGGCCGGGCGCGCCGCCGTGCAGCGGACCCTTGAGCGCGCTCAGCCCCGCCAGCACGGCCGAGGCCAGGCCCGCGCCGGTGGACGCGACCACGCGCGCCGCGAAGGTCGAGGCGTTGAGGCCATGGTCGGCCACGGTGACCAGGTAGGTGTCCAGCGCCGTCGCCTGCTGCGCCGTGGGCGCGCGGCCCTGGGCGAGGCGCAGCACGTCGGCGGCATGCGGCGCATCGGGCTGCGGCGCGAGCGCGGAGGCGCCGGCGCGCCAACGCAGCACCGCGGCCGTGAACACGCCCGTCGCCGCCACCAGTTGCAACGCGGTGGGCAGGTCGTCGCCGTCGGGCAGGCGGGCCAGCAACGCGCGCAGTGCGTCGACCGGCGGCAGCGCGGCCAGTGCCTGCGGATCCTCGGGCCGCAGCAGCGCAGCCGCTTCGACACGTGCGCGGCCGAGCGCCGGCGACATCGTGTGCGCCTCGACCGCCACGTCGAAGAAGCCGTCCCACAGCAACGCCAGCACCTGATCGAAACGCCAGCGGCCGGCCAGCGCGTCGAGCGACTGCCCGCGCAGCACCAGGCGGCCGGCGGCGCCATCCACGTCCGACAGCACCGTGCGTGCCGCGATCACACCTTCGAGTCCTTCGCTCATCTCATGTCCTTCGCCGCGCTTGACGGCCGTGTCGATGCCCCCCATTCTTGGCACCGGCACATTGACGTCAATCTTGATCCTTTCCATCAACATGACCGACACCGCAGCGCGACTTCCCCTCTGGCTGCCAGCCGCCGACGCGCTGGCGCTGCTGAAGGTGCAGCCGCAGACGCTGTACGCCAACGTGAGCCGCGGGCGCATCCGCACGCGGGCCGACCGCAGCGACCCGCGCCGCAGCCTCTACCACCGCGACGACGTGCAGCGCCTGGCCACACGGCGGCAGGGCCGGCGCAGCAGCGCGGTGCTGGCGGGCGAGGCGATCCAGTGGGGCGAGCCGGTGCTCGCGTCGGGCCTCTCGACGGTGGTCGACGGGCGGCTGTTCTACCGCGGCCAGGACGCCTGCGCGCTCGCCGAGCAATCGACGCTGGAAGAGGTCGCCGCGCTGCTGTGGGACGGGCCGGTCGACGGCTTTGCCGCCACGGCCGGCGCCGTGCTGCCCGCCGCCGGGCCGTTGGCCGCTGCCCTGCAGGCGCTGGC
>NZ_CABFMN010000030.1 GCF_901875635.1 Xylophilus ampelinus
CCGTGCCTGAATCGCATCAAGCACGGCCGCCTCGATCTGCTCCGCCGGCACCGCAAGAATGGCCAGATCAATTCCCGGTTGCGCTTCGCGCAGACTCGGCACACAAGGCAGGCCGTCGATCTCGGCGCGGCCCGGGTTCACCAGGACGAGAGCGCCGCTGTAGCCGAAGTGCCTCTGGTAGTGCAGCGGGTAGGCGCCTATTTTTCCGGGTGTCCCCGATGCGCCCACGATGGCGATCGACCGGGGGGCGAAGAATCCGTCGAGAGAATGCGAGGCCATCGGCTTCAGTTGGCGGCGATGTGGTTGGTGGTGACCACATGGCTCCAGAACTGGATGTCGGACTGGAGGATCTTCTGAAAGTCCGAGGGGCTAGTCGGCGTGGATGACCCGATGTTCAGCTGAGTCAGTCGCGCCCGCATGTCCGCGTCCTTGAGGATCGCGTTGATCTCGTGGTTGAGCCGCAGGACGATCGTCTCGGGCGTCCGCGCGGCAACGAAGACACCGTGCCATCCGTTCGCATCGAAGCGGTACCCCTGTTCGTTCATCGTCCGCACGTCGGGCAACAACGGGCCTTTGACGGTCCCGATGGCACTCACAACCTTGATCGAGCCGCTTCGGATGAACGGCAGCGAAGACACCGGGTCGACCACTGCCACCTTGACCGTGCCGGCCTGAAGGTCCTGCAGCATCTGGGGGATCGACTTGTAGGGAATGTGGCGCAGCTGGATGCCTGTCTGGCTCTCAATGGCGGCCATGGTCAGGTGGCCGGGGGAGCCGACACCCCACGAGGCATAGGCGACCTCTTGCGGTCGCGCCTTGGCATAGCGAACGAATTGGTCCATGTCCGCGATGGGCATGTCCGCGGCGACGACAAGGTAGTTTGCCCCGACCCCGATCTGGGTGATAGCTTGCAGGTCGCGCTGCACATCGAAGGGTAGGTCAGTGCGCAAGGCCTGGTTCAGTGCGGTGCTCGACGCGCCGGTATAGAGCAGGGTGTAGCCGTCGGGTGCGGAGCGTGCGACCTCCGACACGGCGATGATGCCGTTCGCGCCGATCTTGTTTTCCACGATGACGGGCTGGCCTAAAGCGCTGGAAAGCTTCTGGGCAATTTGCCGTGCAAGGATGTCGGGACCGCCGCCTGCGGCGCTGCTCACCACTAACTTGATCGGGCGCTCGGGCCATGGCCCGGCAGCCGCGGCAGCTGCGACCAGACCGAAGGCCAGCGACACAAGCACCGCGCTCGCTCGCTTGAACGTTTCCAGGTAGTTCATCGTTGTCTCCATCACATTTTTTTGGTCTACAGAATGCACAAGGCCGTCCGCGAGGACGGCCTGAAGATCATGCAGCCATCATGTCCAGCGGCCTGGCCACCGACTCGACGGTGCCGGAGCGGGCCGAAACAGGTGGCGCGCCGGAGATGGTGACTCGGTGCCCGGTGCGCACCTGCGGGAAGTAGTCGAAGATGGCGTAGTGCTGCGTGCAGCGATTGTCCCAAAACGCGATGGAGTTCGCGCGCCAACGGAAGCGACAGTTGAACTTGGGCGACTCGATGTGGTGGAAGAGGAATTCCAGCAGCGCGTCACTCTCCGCACGCCGCAGGCCCTTGATGTGTGTGGTGAAGCCCTTGTTCACGAAGAGCACCTTGCGGCCCGTCGCGGGATGAACCGTCACCACCGGATGCTCCGAACGAGGAAAGCCCCCCTCCGGTACCTTGGCCTTGTAATGCCCGATGTAGGGTTTGCCGCCATCGTGCACCGCGGTCAGTGTTTCGAGGTAGGCTTGCATCGATGCCGAGAGGGCGTCGAGCGCAGCGTACATGCTGGCCCACATGGTGTCGCCTCCGACAGGAGGGACCACCTTGAGGTGCAGCATGCTGGCCATGGGCGGCGCGACGTCGCAGGTGATGTCGGAGTGCCAATCTTCTCCGGCCACCACCTTCGAGTTCTCGTCCGCATGGACGACGAGAAGCTCCGGGTGGACGGGGTGACGCGCCCGCGCAATCGGATGCTGCTGGAGATTGCCAAACAGCCGCCCGACCCTCATGTGTTGCTCGAAGGTGATGTCCTGATCGCGAAAGAAGATGACAAGGTTGTCGTGCAGCGCACGGGTCAGCTCGTCGAGAACTTCCCCGCGCGGCTCCTCGCGCAGATCGATGCCATGCACTTCGGCGCCGATCGTCGGCGTGAGTTTGCGTACGTCCAGGTGGCGGTAATGGCTCATCATGTCTCCTTGGGTGTTGCCGTTGCTGCCAAGCCCGGCAATGCGATCCGGGCTGCTCGACGCCAGTTTTGAGCACAACCTGCTGAATGCCATCATCACTTTTGCGGCTGGGATATAACCAGAAGCTCATGCCCGGAGTCGATGGCCTATGAACTTCGAACGCTACGCACGCAGCTCGCTCAAGACGCGGCATCTCAAGTTGATCGACTCGCTTGCGCGTCACGGCAGCATCGGGGCCGTCGCCAAGGTCATGTTTGTGACGCAGCCCGCCGTCTCCAAGGCGCTGGCCGAGCTGGAAGAGGGCATCGGCATACGCCTGTTCGAGCGGACGGCCGGTGGGGTGGTGCCTACGCCCGCAGGTGCGTGCCTCGTGTCGTATGCACGCAGGATCTTGGGGGAGATCGACCGCGCCGGCGATGCACTGGCAGCCATCGCCGACGGCGTGTCCGAGACGGTGGTCGTGGGCGTCATGCCCGGGCCCGCACGGTCGATGATGGCGCAGTGTCTAAACCGCGTGCGCTCGCTCGCGCCACACATCCGTCTTGTCGTGCGCGAAGCGCCGATGCCTGCGCTGCTGAGCTTGCTGCAGCAGGGCAAGATCGACTTGGCTATCGGCGCCGTCATGGACTCGTCGTTGCCCGCACACGCCTGGCTCGAAAGACTTTATGAGGACACCATCGTGGTTTGCGCGTCTCCGGGATTCAAGCCTGCCCGTCGGCGGACTGATCTCTGGGCCGGGTTGTCCACAATGGAGTGGATCCTTCCCCCCCGCCAGAACCTCTTGCGCTCGACTTTCGACGAGTATCTTGAGCGACGCGCGCTGGGTCCGTTCCGAGCTGTCGTGGAGACCGCGTCGGTCGACGTGACCACCGGGCTGCTGGGCCTGTCGACGGCGGCGACGGTCGTGCCACGACGCCTGGCCGAGCATTGTCAGCGTGCCGGACTGTTGCGAATCCTCTTCGAACTCGAAGATGTGGGCATGCCCGTGTCGATTTGTGCGAGTCTTGAACCGGGGCCCGCCGCGTCGATCGTCGTCAGCGCCGCAAAGAGCGCTTTCCACGGCACCATGCGTGAAGTTCGTGGCGGCGAGAGGGCAATATCGCCAAGGCGCCGAGTGCGGGTCACCTGAGAGATGAACGGCAGTGCACGCTGCAAAGCTTGCGTGATTGGCTGCTCACTGCTCGAGCGCACCGCGCGCAAGAAGGCGGTCCGCCCGATGCAGGCGGTCTCGGTTTGCCTCAGTTGTAAACCACTGGTGGCTCGTACAGGCGGGCGTGAAGCAGAGTTTGCGCCGTTTACGGTGTTGGGAGACTGGTCGTGCTGCGCACTACGTTGCCCAGTCTTTCACGCCGCTTCTACCTTGTGCACCACCAGAAGAAGCGTTTGTCCGCCAGTCTGCAACAGTTCGTCGCGCATTGCGAGGGTCATGCATTGCTGGATGCCAAACCGCCATAAAGGCCAATTATGGTCGGTGTGCTCATCTGCTGAGCATTTGGAGTGCGGCAGGGCAGGTGCCTGGTCGCGTACGCAGTTGGCAGCTTTGCAGCGACAGCGGTCGGACGCGGCCGCGTAAGCTGCGACTGAATACCCACAGAAAGCAGTCGATCAGATTCGCTGACAGCACCGGTCTAGACTTCGCGGAGTACCCGCGCCATGAGCGCGATTTCTGAGCTGGCGCTTCGGACTGGCGCGGGCGCCTCATCGCCGGCGAGCCTTACGGCAATCGGCGCAGGTGCCGTAGAGCGTCAGTTCATGGGCTTCGACTTCAAAGCCCTTGGGCGCGATGGTCGCGAAGTCTTCCGAGCAGCCGTGCACGTCGAAGACGCGACCGCAGCGCATGCATTGGAAGTGATGGTGGTGTTCGGCGTGCCGCAGTGACTCGTAGCGCGCCACCTCGCCCGGCAGCTCGACCACCCGGACCTCGTCCGCCTCGAGCAGCAGCTTGAGGTTGCGGTAGACCGTCGCAATGCCCAGCTCCGGCACGGCAGCCTGCGCGAGCTCCAGCACCTCCTGCGGCAGCAAGGGGCGTTCGGAGCCGTCAATGGCAGTGCGGATGGCCGCGCGTTGACGGGTTTCGCGCAGGGCTTTGGGTGCGGCGGCAGGGGCGGGCATCCGAGCATTGTGCCGCCGCGAGTCCGCCACGGCGGCGTCCATCCGGCGCGTCAGTGCTCGGCCTCGCCCCAGGCGGGGAACGGGTCTTTGTACTTGAGCCACGCCCGCGGACCGGCAGCCATTTCGTCGGCAGTCACGAGGCAGGCATCCAGGTCCTGACGGATGGCCGGCTCGTCCATGCCGATGCCGATGAGCACTAGTTCCTGACGCGCGTCGCCCACGGCGTCGTTCCAGTGCTGCGCGATGAGCGCACGCGACTCCTCGTCGGTCGGCCACTGCTCCTGGGGAACGGCCGCCCACCAGAGTCCGGCCAGCCCGTGGCGGCAGGTGCCGCCTGCCTGTGACCAGCCGCCCGCGAAGCGCGGCCGGCTTGCGAGCCAGAAAAAGCCCTTGGAGCGTAAGCGTCCGGCAATCCCATCTTGAGATAGACCCAGTGTCGAGGCATCGTGTGCACGATGAACATCACGCACACTATGGCGAAC
>NZ_CABFMN010000031.1 GCF_901875635.1 Xylophilus ampelinus
GGCACGGCACCGGGCGGCGTCGGCACACCGGCCGCGTCGGGGTCCGCCTCGCCGCCGCGGGCCGGCGTCTCGACCTGGCGCGCGCTCGTCAGCGCATCGGCGAACGCCGCGCCGGCGGCGCCATCGCTGGCGCCGGGTGTGGCGGTGGGCAACGCCGGCGACACCGGCGAGAGCGGCGCCACCGCCGCGCCGCCGCTGAGGGCCTGCGCGCTCATCCCACGAACCCGGCCATGCCGCCGTTCAGCAGCCGCCGGTGCTGCGCGGCGGCGAGCTCGTCGGACTGCTTCTGTTCGCGTCGCTGGCGCAGCACCTGTTCCTCGCGCTCGCGTTGCGCCTGCACCTGCCGCAGGGACTCCAGGCGAGCCTCCGCCGCGCGGACGATGTCGGCCTCCTGCGACACCCGGGCCGCATGCTCGGCGACGACCGAGGTCTGCAGCCGCATCGCGTGCACGAGGCGCTCCATGAACTGGTAGTGGTGGCGCATGATCTCCGGCGCGCAGCGGCCGGACTGCGCCCCCCAGCGCGACGTCGTTTCCTGCGCGTACGCCTCGAGCTGGTCGAGCTGCAACTGCGCGCCCACCCATTGCTGGCGCGCCTGGCTCAGCGCCTGTGCCAACGTGTCCCGCTTGCGGGTCGCCAGCTCGATGGCGAGCTGCATTCCGTCGATGTTCGTCATGGCCCTCTTCTCCTGCCGCCTCAGGCGGCCTTGTCCTCGACCGTGCGCCGCAGCCCCTGGATGCTGCCGGCCAGCGATGCACCCTCGTGCATGCCTTGCTGAAGAAAACCCACCATGCCCGGCTGGCGGGCGATGGCCTCGTCGAGCTGGGGGTCGCTGCCCGGCGCATACGCGCCCAGCCGGACCAGGTCGCGGCTCTTGCGGTAGCGCGAATACACGGCCCTGAAGCGCCGCGCGGCCTCCAGGTGCGGGCCGTCCACCACGTTGTGCATGACGCGCGAGGCCGACTGCTCGATGTCGATCGCCGGGAAGTGCGCCTCTTCGGCCAACGCGCGCGACAGCACGATGTGGCCGTCCAGGATGGCGCGTGCGGCGTCGGCGATCGGGTCCTGCTGGTCGTCCCCTTCCGACAGCACGGTGTAGAAGGCGGTGATCGAACCGACGCCGTTGAGCCCGTTGCCGCTGCGCTCCACCAGCTGCGGCAGCTTGGCGAAGCACGACGGCGGATAGCCCTTGGTGGCGGGCGGCTCGCCGATGGCCAGAGCGATCTCGCGCTGCGCCATCGCGTAGCGGGTCAACGAATCCATCAGCAGCAGCACATGCGCGCCGCGGTCACGAAAATGTTCGGCAATGCCGGTGGCATAGGCCGCGCCCTGCATGCGCAGCAGCGGCGGTGCGTCGGCCGGCGCTGCCACGACGATCGAGCGCGCGCGGCCCTCGGCCCCGAGGATGTCCTCGATGAATTCCTTGACCTCGCGGCCCCGTTCGCCGATGAGCCCGACGACGATGACGTCGGCGCGCGTGTAGCGGGCCATCATGCCCAGGAGCACGCTCTTGCCGACGCCCGAGCCGGCGAACAGCCCGATGCGCTGGCCACGCCCGACCGTCAGCAGTGCATTGATCGCACGCACGCCGGTGTCGAGCGGTTCGCGCACCGGGTCGCGCTCCATGGCGTTGATCGGCGCACGCTCCAGGGGCTCGGCCGACACCTGCGTGAGCGGGCCCTGGTGGTCCAGCGGCATGCCCTGCGGGTCCACCACGCGTCCGAGCAGGCCCGGGCCCACGGGCAGCCTCAGTACGCCGCTGCGCACCAGGACCTCCGTCTCTGGCTCGCCCAGCCGCGGCAGGGGCACGAAGGCGCCGGCCGGCCGCACGGCGGCGCCGCTGGACAGGCCGTGGACGTCGCCCGCCGGCATCAGGAAGGCCCGGTCGCCCGAGAAGCCCACGACCTCGGCCAGCACGTCCTTCTGGCCAGGCATGCGCACCAGGCACTGCGAGCCGATGGGCGTGCGCAGCCCCGCGGCCTCGAGCACCAGCCCGGCGACGCGGGTGAGCGAGCCCTGCACCTCGAGTTGCGGCGACCGGCGCACGCGCGCCAGGGCGTCGTCCATGAAACGTTGCCAGACGGCGGCCTCAGGCGGCATGCGCGGGCGCCTCCTGCCAGGGAATGTCCAGGCCCAGGCTGCCCACAGCATGCGCCCAGCGGGCGGCGACGCTCGCGTCCACCCGATTGGCCGCGCTCGACAGCACGCAGTCGCCGTCCGAGAGCGAGGCGTCGACCAGCACGCTCACCGACTGTTCCGCCAGCTGCGCCTGCAGCGCGGCGCCGAAACGCTCGTGGTCCGCGCGCGACAGGCTCAGGCTGCCGGGCCGACCGTCCTCGAGCAGCAGCTGCACCGCCTCCTGCACCACCTCGGCCAGGCCCTCGGTGCCGCCGGCGAGTTCGCGGCGCAGCACCTGGCGGGCGATGGCACAGGCGATCTCCAGGCTGCCTCGCGCGATGTCCTGCTGCGCCTGGGCGAGGCCGATGCGCGCGGTGTCGAACAGCGCGGCGAAGCGCTGCGCCTGCTCCGCGAGCAGGCGGTCGAAGGCCTCCTGCATCTCGGCGCGCACGCGGGCGGTGGCCTCGGCGACGCCGTCGGCATGGCCCTCCGCGTAGCCGTGGGAGCGTGCGTCGCGCACGGCTTCGGGCCGGATCACCGGCGCCTGTTCCTTGGCGCTGCCCATGCGGGCGAAGGTCCAGGGCGAGACAACGCCCAGGTCCTCGGCAGCGATGAATCGGGAGGTGCGCGTCATCGCTTCACACCATGCCCGAGCCGCCGCCCAGCACGATCTGCCCGTCGTCGGCCAGCTGGCGGACGGCCTTCAGGATTTCCTTCTGCTGCGCTTCCACCTCGGCCAGGCGCAGCGGACCGCGCGACTCCAGGTCTTCGCGCAGCGATTCGGCAGCGCGCGAGGACATGTTGGAGAGGAACTTGTCGCGCAGGGCCGGGGGCGCGCCCTTGAGCGCCACCACCAGCGTCTCGGAGGCGATCTCCTTGAGCACCAGCTGGATCGACTTGTCGTCGAGCTTGAGCGTGTCCTCGAACACGAACATCAGGTCCGCGATCTCCTGCGCCAGGTCGGGGTCGTGGCTGCGGATCGCCTCGACGGCCTGGGTGTCGACGCCGGCGCCGAGCATGTTGATCATCCCCGCCGCGGCCTTGGCGCCGCCCAGCGTCGGCTTGCGCACCTTGGCGCCGCCGGCCAGGATCCGGCCCATCACATCGTTGAGGTCCTGCAGCGCAGCGGGGTGCATGCCTTCGAGCGTCGCCACGCGCAGCAGCACCTCGGCGCGGCGTTCTTCGGGCAGCTGCACGAGGATCGATGCCGCATGGTCGGGCTCCAGGTGCACCAGGATCGCAGCCACGATCTGCGGGTGTTCGATCTTCAGCACTTCGGCCACCGAGGGCGCGTCCATCCAGCGCAGGTTCTCGATGCCGGTGAGCTGCACCGGCTGCAGGATGCGGTCGACCAGGATCGTCGCCTTTTCCGGCCCCAGCGCGCGTTGCAGCACGGCACGCACGTAGTCGCCGGTGTCGGCGGCGAACAGGCCCTGCCCGGCCGTGGCGGTGACGAAGCGGTCCGCCACCTCGCCCAGCCGGTCGCGCGAGACCACGCGGGTTTTGGCGATGGTCTCGCCGATCTTCTGCACCTCGCGCGGCGACAAGTGCCGCAGCACCTCGCCGGCTTCCTGCTCGCCCAGGGACATCAGCAGGATGGCTGCGTCGTTGAGGCCTTGTTCGTCCATGCCGTGTCTGCTTCAGTGCGCTCAGGGGGTGGCCGCGGCGTCGCCGTTGACCCAGGTCTTCACGATGTTGGCAACGGCCACCGGATTCTGCCGAGCCATCTGGCGCGCCCCTTCGAGCCGCGCCTGCTCGGGCACCTCGCTGCTCGCGGTGCCCGGAAGGCGTTCGACCTCGGGCCCCGGCAGTGCCGGGCGCTGCGGTTCGTCGGCGATCAGCGCGCTCAGCTGCGCGCCTTGCGCAGGCGCCACGGGCGTGGGCCGCTGGCTGGCCAGCGCCTTCATGCCGGGCCGCACGAAGCCGAATAGCACCACCACGCCCAGCAGCGCGAGGGCCACGGGCCAGGCCAGGCCGCGCACCATGTCGAGCATCTCGGGCCGCTTCCACACGGGCAGGTCGACCGGGGCGCCGACGTCCACCAGGAAGGGCGCGTTCATCAGGTTGACCGAATCCCCGCGCTCCTTGCTGTAGCCGATGCTCTCGCGCACCAGCGCGGTCATCTGCTCGATCTGCTGCGCCGACAGCGCGGTGGGCGTGACCTTGCCCTGGGCGTCGCCGACGCTGGCGTAGTTCACCACCACCGCCGCGCTCAGCCGGCGCACCTGCCCGGTGGCGCCGCGCACGGTCTTGACGGTCTTGTCGACCTCGTAGTTGGTCACCGACTCGCGGCGGCCGGGCGGACGCGCTGCCGCGCCGGTGGCGGCC
>NZ_CABFMN010000032.1 GCF_901875635.1 Xylophilus ampelinus
CAGCGGCACCGTGCGCCGCGCCAGCGCCGGCTCGCGCGCCAGGGGCCTTAGCGCGACCAGCGCCGGCAGCGCGAAGGCCAGCGACGCGGCAGCGATGGCCTGCGGCGCCGGCACCTCGCCGAAGCGCGTGAGCACCGGCACCAGCAGCACGCCGCCGATGCCGGTCGCGCCGATCAGCCCGCCCGCGAGCAGCACCGCGGGCAGCAGGATCCAGGCGTGGGCGAGCAGGGCCATCGGGGCGTCGGGCGAGTCGGCCTTACTCGGCCTTGATGTTGGCCTTGGTCACCACGTCCTGGACGGTGCGGCGTTCCTTGGCCAGATAGTCGGCGAAGGTGGCACCGGTCATCACCACCGGGCGCACCGCGATCTCGCCCAGGCGGCGCACGACCTCGGGGTCCTTCATGGTCGTTTCGACCGCCTGCATCAGCTGCTGCGCGACCGGCGCGGGCACGCCGGCGGGCGCCAGGACGCCGAGCCAGGAGTCGACCTCGAAGTCCTTCAGCGCCGCGGTCTCGGCCAGCGCCGGTACGTTGGGCGCGATGGCCGCGCGCTGCTTCGAGGTCACGCCGAAGGCCTTGACCTTGCCGTCCTTGATGAAGGGCTGCGCCAGCGACAGCGGCAGCACCGCCAGGTCGAGCTGGCCGCCGGCCACGTCGGTCAGCACCTGCGGGCCCGACTTGTAGGGCACGTGCACGATGTCCATCGCGGCGCGCTGCTTGATCAGCTCGGCCGTGACGTGCAGCGAGGTGCCCACGCCGTCGGTGCCGAAGTTCAGCTTGCCCGGTTCCTTCTTGGCCAGCTGGATCAGTTCGGCCATGTTGGCGGCCGGCAGGCTGCTCTTGCCGATCAGCACGAAGGGCGAGACGCCGATGGTGGCGATGGGCGCGAAATCCTTGAAGGTGTCGTAGCGCACGGCCGCGGGTGCGACCAGCGGCGCCACGTTGAGCGGGCTGGCCACGGCGAAGAGCAGCGTGTAGCCGTCGGCGGGCGAGCGCGCCGCTTTCTGCGTGCCGATGGTGCCGGCGGCTCCCGCCACGTTGTCGATCACCACCGACTGCTTGAGCACCTCGCCCAGCTTGGTGTTGACCAGCCGCGCAGTGGCGTCGACGCCGCCCCCGGCCGCGAACGGCACAATCAAAGTGATCGGCTTGGTCGGATACGACTGGGCGATGGCAGCAGGCGCAGCCAGGCCCAGCGCGAGGCTGGCACCGAGCGCCGCAGCAAAGGTGCGGCGCGACGACGAAGGCAGGAGATGGAAGCGGGGCATGGCAGGTTTCCTCGAACGGTTGGACTGACGGACAAAGAAGGAAGCACCCGGACGGTGCGAGAATCTACTCGTTATGACAAGTTATAACAAGCGATGCAAACGCCGTGCCAGCATGGCGGGCAGGGCAGCGCATGGCTGATCTGCCGCAATCGCTGCATGCGCGGCTGCGCGATGCGCTGCGTGCCGACATCCTCGAAGGCCGCCTGCGTCCGGGGGACAAGCTGGCTTCCGAATCCGAGATGCAGGCCGAGCACGGCGTCAGCCGCATCACCGTGCGGCAGGCGCTGGCCGCGCTGCAGGCCGACGGGCTGATCGTCAAGCTGCACGGAAAAGGGGCGTTCGTGTCCCATTCCAAGGCATCGCAGAGCCTCAACCGACTGCAGGGCCTGCACGAGGCCCTGGGCAGCGAGGCCGGCGCGGTGAGCAACCGGCGCCTGGCCTGGCGGCAGGTCAAGGCCAGCGCCACCGTGGCCGCGCAGTTGCAACTGCGCACCGGCGAGCCGGTCTACCAGCTGCAGACGCTGCGTTATCTGGAGCGCGAGCCGCTCTCGGTCAACACCTCCTGGCTGCGGCCCGCACTGGGCGAGAAGCTGGGCCGCGTGGACTTTTCGCGCCGCGACCTGATCGAGGTCTTCGAGCACGAGGGCGGCCTGGCCATCGGCCGCGCCGAACTCGAGATCGGCGCCGGCGTGGCCCGACCGGCCGATGCGAAGCTGCTGCAGATCGAGCCCGGCGCGCCGGTGCTGGAGGTGCAGCGCATCGTCTACAGCGAGTCCGGCGAGCCCGTGCACGCCGAAACCGCCGTCTACCGCGCCGACACCTTCCGCTACCGGCTGGCGCTGGCGCGCTGATTGCAAACCGCACCGCATCCATGGCCCACAACATTCCCCTGATCGACGTGTCGCCCCTTGCGGGCGACGATGCCGCCGCACGCCGCGCCGTCGCGGCCCGGCTCGGCGCCGCCTGCCGCGACATCGGCTTCTTCGCCATCACCGGCCACGGCGTGCCGGCCGCCACGGTGGACGGCACCTTCGCCGCCAGCGCCGCCTTCTTCGCCCAGCCGATGGCCGCCAAGCAGGCGCTGGCCTATGCGGGCCTGAGCCACAACCGCGGCTATGTGGGCACGGGCGTCGAGGCGCTGGACGAGCACCGCGGCGCCGACCAGAAGGAGGCCTTCAACCTCATCTGGACCGACGAGGCCACGCGCCCGCCCAATGCCTGGCCGGCGCTGCCCGGCTGGCGCGAAAGCGTGCAGGCCTACTTCGACGCCACGCTGGCGGCGGCGCGCCGGCTGCACCGCGCCTTCGCGCTCGACCTGGGCCTGGCCGAAGTTTTCTTCGACGACAAGATCGACCGCCCGCTGGCCACGCTGCGCCTGCTGCACTACCCCGTGAGCGTGGTGGCGCAGGCGGGTCGGGAAGACGACGGCATCGGCGCCGGCGCCCACACCGACTACGGCAACGTCACGCTGCTGGCCACCGACGGCGTCTCGGGCCTGCAGGTGCAGGGCCGCGGGCGCGACCAGTGGATCGACGTGCCGCCGCTGCCGGGCGCCTTCGTCTGCAACATCGGCGACTGCCTCATGCGCTGGACCAACGACCTGTACCTGTCCACGCCGCACCGCGTGCTTCGGCCGGCGCGCGAGCGCTACTCGATCGCGCTCTTCCTCGACCCCAATCCGGATGCCCTGGTCAGCGCGATCCCGAGCTGCGTGCCGCCCGGCGAGGCGCCGCGCCACGCGCCGGTGACGACGCAAGCGTACCTGCAGTCGCGCTTCGACGCGACCTACGGCCACAGAGGCTGAGGCACGGGCCGGCGGCCTCGACCTGCGCGCGCATCAGTCCTGCAGGCAGAGGTACTTGAGTTCCAGATAGTCCTCGATGCCATGGCGCGACCCTTCGCGCCCCAGCCCCGACTGCTTGACGCCGCCGAAGGGCGCGACCTCGTTGGAGATCAGGCCCGTGTTCACGCCCACCATGCCCGTTTCCAGCTGCTCGCTCACGCGCCAGATGCGGCGCCGGTCCTCGGTGAAAAGGTAGGCGGCCAGGCCGAACTCGGTGGCGTTGGCCATGGCGATGGCTTCTTCCTCGGTCTCGAAGCGGAACACCGGCGCCAGCGGGCCGAAGGTTTCTTCGCGGGCCACGCGCATGGCCTGCGTCACGCCCGTGAGCAGCGTGGGCTGGAAGAAGGTGCCGCCCAGTGCATGCGGGCGGCCGCCGGTGCGCAGCTGCGCACCCTGCGTGAGCGCGTCGTCGATGTGCTGGCGCACCTTGGCCACGGCACGCGTGTCGATCAGCGGACCCTGCGTGATGCCGGCTTCCAGGCCGTTGCCGACCGGCATCGCCTCGATGGCCTGGGCCAGCCGCTCGACCAGCGCATCGTGGATGCCGGCCTGCACGTAGAGGCGATTGGCGCACACGCAGGTCTGGCCCGCATTGCGGAACTTGGACGCGAGGATGCCCTGCACGGCGGTCTCCAGGTCCGCATCGTCGAAGACCAGCAGCGGCGCATTGCCGCCCAGCTCCAGCGAGAGCTTCTTGATCGTCGGCGCGCACTGCTGCATGAGCAGGCGCCCCACGCCCGTGGAGCCGGTGAAGCTGAGCTTGCGCACGATGTCGCTGTCGCACAGCGCGGTGCCGATGGCGGGCGCGTCGCCGCACAGGATCTGCAGCACGCCCGGCGGCACGCCGGCCTCCAGCGCCAGCACGCCCAGCGCGAAGGCGCTCAGCGGCGTGAGTTCCGCCGGCTTCACGACGATGGTGCAGCCCGCGGCCAGGGCCGGGCCGACCTTGCGCGTGATCATCGCGGCCGGGAAGTTCCAGGGCGTGATGGCGGCGCACACGCCGATGGGCTGCCTGAGTACCACGATGCGCTGGCCCGCGCGCTGCGGCTGCAGCACTTCGCCATCCACGCGCCTGGCCTCTTCGGCGAACCATTCGAGGAAGGAGGCGGCGTAGGCGATCTCGCCCTTCGCCTCGGCCAGCGGCTTGCCCTGTTCCAAGGTCATCAGGCGGCCCAGGTCGTCCTGGTGCGCGAGCATCAGTTCGGCCCAGCGGCGCAGCACCTGCGCGCGCTCGCGCGCGGTGCGGGCG
>NZ_CABFMN010000033.1 GCF_901875635.1 Xylophilus ampelinus
CTTCTGGTGCCGAGCCAGGCGCGCGCCGGTTCGGGCCAGACGGTGCGCATTCGCACCCACCTGCTCGACCGCCTCGTGGCGCAGGCCGGCGAGGTGATCATCACGCGTTCGCGGCTCGAGGCCGAAATCGGCCAGTTGCGCAGTTCGCTGGTCGACCTCACCGGCAACCTGGACCGCCTGCGCCAGCAGCTGCGCGACATCGAGGTGCAGGCCGAAAGCCAGATGCAGTCGCGCCTCGCGCAGGCCAAGGATACGCAGCAGAGCTTCGACCCGCTGGAGTTCGACCGCTTCACCCGCGTGCAGGAACTCACCCGCATGATGGCCGAGTCGGTGAACGACGTGGCCACCGTGCAGCGCACCTTGCAGAAGACGGTGCAGGCGACGGAAGACGACCTGTCCGCCCAGGCGCGCCAGACGCGTGAACTGCAGCGCGGCCTCCTGCGCACGCGCATGGTGGAGTTCGAGGGCATCTCGGAACGCCTGTACCGCGTGGTGCGCCAGGCGTCCAAGGACACCGGCAAGCAGGTGCGCCTGGACATCACCGGCGGCACGATCGAGATGGATCGCGGCGTACTCGACCGCATGACGCCGGCCTTCGAGCACCTGCTGCGCAACTGCGTGGCCCACGGCATCGAGGACGCCGGGGTGCGCGAGCGCGCCGGCAAGGACCCGGCCGGCCTGATCACCATCGACCTGCGGCACGAAGGCAACGACGTGTCGGTGAGCTTCCGTGACGACGGCGCCGGCCTGCAGCGTGATCGCATCCTCCAGCGCGCACAGGCCCTGGGCCTGGTCGAGCAGGGCCAGGTGCTGTCGGACGACGAGGTCGCCGAGCTGATCTTCAAGCCCGGTTTCTCCACCGCCACGCAGGTATCAGAACTTGCGGGCCGCGGCATCGGCATGGACGTGGTGCGCTCGGAAGTCGCGGCGCTCGGTGGCCGCATCGAGACGCACAGCGCGCCGGGGCAGGGCACCGAATTCCGCCTGGTGCTGCCGCTGACCACAGCGGTGACCCACGTGGTGATGCTGCGTGCCGGCGAGACCTCCATCGGCGTGCCGTCGAACCTGGTCGAGCTGGTGCAGCGCACCACGGCCACCGACCTGGAGAAGGCCTACCTCGAGCAGCATCATGCCTTCGGCGGCGAACAGGTGCCGTTCTACTGGGCCGGTGCGCTGCTGCAATCTTCTTCGCGCAGCGCCCGCGCGCCGGGCAGGACCAATACCGTGGTCGTGGTGCGAAGCGCTGCACAGCGCGTCGCCCTGCATGTGGACGAAGTGCTGGGCAACCAGGAAGTCGTGGTCAAGAACCTCGGGCCGCAACTGGCCCGCGTGCCGGGCATGGCCGGCATCTCGGTGCTGGCATCGGGCGCGGTGGCGCTGATCTACAACCCTGTGGCGCTGGCGGCGCTGCATGGCGCGCAGGCGCTGCAGATGCAGGCGGCGGGCGGCGTGGTGGCGCCGGCGACTGTCGCGGGCGCGCCGGCCGAGCCGGCGCAGGGCGCCGTGGCCGCGCCCTCGCAGATCCCGCTGGTGCTGGTGGTCGACGACTCGATCACCGTGCGGCGCGTCACGCAGCGCCTGCTGCAGCGCGAGGGCTACCGCGTCGCGCTCGCCGCCGACGGCCTGCAGGCGCTGGAGCGCCTGCAGCAGGAGCGCCCCGCGGTCGTGCTGTCGGACATCGAGATGCCGCGCATGGACGGCTTCGACCTGGCGCGCAACATCCGCGCCGACGCCTCGCTGGAGGGCCTGCCGATCGTGATGATCACCTCGCGCATCGCCGAGAAGCACCGCGAGCACGCCAAGCAGCTGGGCGTGGACCACTACCTGGGCAAGCCCTACTCCGAAGACGAGCTGCTGCGCCTGGTGCGGCAGTTCACGGCCACCGAGGCCGCGGCCGAAGCCTGATCGAAGGTCCGGGCCAAATTGGCTGCCAGCGCCCGTGGGACGGGCGCAGGCAGCTATGTTTTTTGTAGCGTCTTGCGCGCCGCCGGCTTGGCGGCAGGGCTGGCGCTGCGCACGACGGCGTAGCGCTGCAGCGTGCGCTCCCGCGCCTCGGCATGGTCCACCACCGGCTTGGGGTAGCTCTCGCCCAGCGTCACGCCCGCGGCCTCCAGTTCAAGCGGCGCGGCCAGCCAGGGCGCGTGGATCGACTTGTCGGGCAGCTTCGCCAGCTCGGGCAGGTAGCGGCGGATGAACTTGCCCTCGGGGTCGAAGCGCTCGCTCTGCGTCACCGGGTTGAAGATGCGGAAGTAGGGCTGCGCGTCGCAGCCGCTGGAGCTGGCCCACTGCCAGCCGCCGTTGTTGGACGAGAGTTCGAAGTCGTTGAGGTGGTTGGCGAAGTAGGCTTCGCCTCGCCGCCAGTCCAGGCCCAGATCCTTGCAAAGGAAACTCGCGGCCACCATGCGCAGCCGGTTGTGCATGTAGCCGGTCTCGTTGATCTGCCGCATCGCGGCGTCGACCAGCGGGTAGCCGGTGCGCCCGGCGCACCAGGCGGCGAACAGGCCGTCGGCATGCTTGCCGTGGTGCCAGGCGATGCGGTCGTATTCGGGCCGGAAGCTCTTGCCTTCGGCCACGTCCGGCCGGTGCGCGAGCACCTGGAAGTAGAAGTCGCGCCAGATCAGCTCGCTCAGCCAGGTGGCCGCGCCCTGGTTGCCGCCGAGTGCAAGGCGATGCGCCGTGCCGGCCAGTTCGCGGATCGACAGCGTGCCGAAGCGCAGGTGCACGCCGAGGTAGCTGGGGCCGCGCACGGCCGGGTAGTCGCGCGCGACGTGGTAGCGGTCGATGCGCTCGAAGAAGCCCTCGAACAGCCTGGCGCCGCCTTCGGTGCCGGGCGGCAGTTCGAGCTCGCCGAGGTTGGTGGGCGCGAAGCCCAGCGCCTCCAGGGACGGCACCGCGGCACGGTGGCCCTCCGGCGTGGACGCCAGCGCGTCGGCATGGCGGTCGACGGGGTAGGCGCGCAGGTAGAAATCGTCGATCTTGGCGAGCCAGGCGCGCTTGTAGGGCGTGAACACCGTGTAGGGCGCGCCCGCCTGGGTCAGCACCTCGTCGCGGTCGAAGATGGCCTGGTCCTTGAATGTCTGGAAGCTCACGCCGGCATTGGCCAGGCCGCCGAAGGCCTGCGCGTCGCGCGCGAGCGCGGCCGGCTCGTCGTCGCGGTTGGCGAACACCGCCTGCACGTCCAGCGCATGGGCCAGCGCGGGAATCTCGTCCTCGGCGCGGCCGTGGCGCACGATCAGGCTGCCGCCCATCGCCTCGAGCTTCTCGCGCAAGGCCAGCACCGATTCGCGGATGAACTCGACGCGGCGGTCGGCACGCAGGCTGTCGTCGCGCGGCTGGGCGTCCTGGCCGGGCAGCGCATCGAGGATGGCCGTGTCGAACACGAACACGCACAGCACCTGCCGGCAACTGCGCAGCGCGTGGTAGAGCGCCGCGTTGTCGTACGCCCGCAGGTCGCGGCGGAACCACATGAGGCCCTTGGGGTAGGTCTTGTCGACGGCCAGTAAAATCGGCGGCATGGCGTCCGATTCTGCCCCGATCAACCTCACGCATCATTTCCTGATCGCGATGCCGGGGCTGGAAGACCGCTCCTTCAGCCGCAGCGTGGTCTACCTGTGCGAGCACAGCGAGCGCGGTGCCCTCGGGCTCATCATCAACAAGCCCAGCGACATCAACCTCCGGGGCCTGTTCGAGAAGGTCGAGCTGCACCTGTCGCGGCCCGACCTCGGCGATGCCCCCGTCTTCCAGGGCGGCCCGGTGCAGACCGAGCGCGGCTTCGTGCTGCACGAGCCCGTGGTCGCCACCGGCGAAGGCGACGACGCCGGCACCGACCACGCTGTCTATGCCTCGACCATGACCATCCCCGGCGGCCTCGAGATGACCACCTCGAAGGACGTGCTGGAAGCCATGGCCACCGGCTCCGGCCCGCGCAAGGTGCTGGTCACGCTGGGCTATGCGGCCTGGGAAGAAGGCCAGCTCGAGTCCGAACTGGCCGAGAACAGCTGGCTCACCGTCGGCGCCGATCCGGCCGTCATCTTCGATACACCGGTCGAGCAGCGCTACGACAAGGCCCTGGCGCTGCTGGGTCTGGAGGCGTGGAAGCTCTCGCCCGAGGCGGGGCACGCATGAGCCTGGCACTGTGAGTGTTTTGGCGATGCCCGGCCCTTCCTTTCCTGTCGCCGTTCCATCCCATTTCCAGAGCTTTCTCGCTTTCGACTACGGCCAGAAGCGCACCGGCGTCGCCAGCGGCAACCGGCTGCTGAAGACGGCCACCCCGCAAGGCACCATCGCTGCACAGGGTGACGCCCGCTTCGCACAGATCGAAGCCCGTGTGCGCGAGTGGCAGCCCGATGCCCTGGTCGTGGGTGTGCCCTACCACCCCGATGGCGCCGCGCACGACAACACGCGCGCCGCACAGCGCTTCGCACGCCAGCTGCACGGGCGCCTCAGGCTGCCGGTGTACGAGGTCGACGAGCGTTACAGCACCACCGAAGCCCTGGCGGCCGGCGCACGCGATGCCGATGCCGCCAGCGCCTGCATCATCCTCGAGCAATTTCTAAGGACTCTTCCGTGAGACATGATCCCCACGCTCACCGCTTTGCGTGGTCGCGGCCCCCCGAGGGGGCGCGCCTTCATCCTGGGGCGGTCCGGCGATGAAAGCGCCTGCGATGCCCGAAGCCGAAGCGCTCTACACCGAGCTGCTCGCCGGCGTGAAGAAGCTGCTGCGTGCCGACACCCGACTGGTCGGCATCACCTCGGGCGGTGCCTGGCTGGTGGAGCGCCTGCAGAAGGACCTGGGCCTGCCGGGCGCGCCAGGCGTCATTTCCTCGGCCATGCACCGCGACGACTTCGCGAAGCGTGGCATGACGGCCAGCGCCCAGACCACGCTGCCCTTCGAGATCGACGGCGCCGACGTGCTGCTGCTCGACGACGTGCTCTACACCGGCCGCACCATTCGCGCCGTGCTCAACGAACTGTTCGACTTCGGCCGCCCGGCCCGTGTGCGTCTGGCGGTGATGGTCGACCGTGGCGGCCGGCAACTGCCCGTGGCCGCCGACTTCGCCGCCGCGCAGTTCACACTGCCCGACACCCAGCTGCTGGCCCTGGCGCGCGGCGACGACGGGCGTCTGCGCTTCCACGTCGAGGAGATGCAATGAACCCCCACACTCATCGCTGCGTGTGTTCGCTGACCCCAGCGGGGCCACAGGCCTCCGTTGGGGCGGCCCGGCGGGAGGCCTGATGCTCTACAAGCGCAATCCCCAACTCAACAAGCACGGCGAGCTCATCCACCTGCTGTCGATCGAAGGGCTGCCCAAGGACATCCTGACGCACATCCTCGACACCGCCGCCAACTTCGTGAGCGTGAGCGACCGCGAGGTGAAGAAGGTGCCGCTCCTGCGCGGCAAGAGCGTGTTCAACCTCTTCTTCGAGAACAGCACGCGCACGCGCACCACCTTCGAGATCGCGGCCAAGCGCCTGTCGGCCGACGTCATCAACCTCGACATCGCGCGCTCCTCGGCCAGCAAGGGCGAGTCGCTGCTCGACACCATCGCCAACCTGAGCGCGATGGCGGCCGATCTCTTCGTGGTGCGGCATAGCGAATCGGGCGCGCCCTACCTGATCGCGCAGCACGTGGCACCGCATGTGCACGTCATCAACGCCGGCGACGGGCGGCATGCGCACCCCACGCAGGGGCTGCTCGACATGTACACCATCCGCCACTACAAGAAGGACTTCAGCAACCTCACGGTGGCGATCGTGGGCGACGTGCTGCACTCGCGCGTGGCGCGCTCCGACATCCACGCGCTGACCACGCTCGGCGCCGCCGAAGTGCGCGTCGTCGGCCCGCGCACGCTGGTGCCCGGCGACCTGGCGCCCATGGGCGTCAAGGTCTTCCACTCGCTCGAAGAAGGCATTCGGGATTGCGACGTGGTCATCATGCTGCGCCTGCAGAACGAGCGCATGAGCGGCGCGCTGCTGCCCTCCAGCCAGGAGTACTTCAAGACCTACGGCCTCACGCCCGAGAAGCTGCAGCTGGCCAGGCCCGACGCGATCGTGATGCATCCGGGCCCCATCAACCGCGGCGTCGAGATCGCGTCCGAGGTGGTCGACGGCAAGCAGAGCGTGATCCTGCCGCAGGTGACCTTCGGCATCGCGTGCCGCATGGCGGTCATGAGCATCGTGGCGGGCAACGAGGCGTGAAATGACGAGTGCTCGGCTACTGCGCGACGCCATCTCGCATCTGCGGTCCTCGCCGTACTTGAGTACGGCTCCGGTCCTCGAAGCGACCTGGCGCCGCTCGCAACGCCGCTCCCCCGCCATTTCTGCGCGCTGAACACAGAATCATGAACATCCTCATCACCAATGGCCGCGTCATCGACCCCGCGTCGGGTTTCGATGAAAAAGTGCCTGTCGCGCTTGCTGGCGGGGCGGTGGCAGCTATCAAAAACATAGCAGCCGACTTCAAGCCCGACCGCACCATCGACGCGACCGGCTGCCTCGTGCTGCCCGGCCTGGTCGACCTGGCGGCGCGCCTGCGCGAACCGGGCTACGAGCACGAAGGCATGCTCGAGAGCGAGATGGCCGCGGCTGTCGCCGGCGGCGTGACCAGCCTCGTGTGCCCGCCCGACACCGACCCCGTGCTCGACGAGCCGGGGTTGGTGGAGATGCTCAAGTTCCGCGCCGAGAAGCTGCAGCGTGCGCGCCTTTTCCCGCAGGGCGCCCTGACGCGCGGACTCCAGGGCGAGGTGCTGACCGAGATGGCTGAGTTGTCGGAGGCCGGCTGCGTCGGCTTCGGCCAGGCCGAGGTGCCGCTCGCCAACACGCAGGTGCTGCAGCGCGCCATGCAGTACGCCAGCACCTTCGGCTACACCGTGTGGCTGCGTCCCCAGGACCGCGACCTGGGCAAGGGCGTGGCCGCGAGCGGCGCGCTGGCGACGCGGCTCGGGCTGTCGGGCGTGCCGGTGGCGGCCGAGACGATCGCGCTCTTCACCATCTTCGAGCTGATGAAATCCACCGGTGCGCGCGTGCACCTGTGCCGCCTCTCGAGCGCGGCCGGCGTGCAACTGGTGCGCGAAGCCAAGGCTGCCGGCCTGCCGGTGAGCTGCGACGTCAGCATCAATTCGCTGCACCTGGCCGACACCGACATCGGCTTCTTCGACAGCCGGGCGCGCCTGTCGCCGCCGCTGCGCCAGCAGCGCGACCGCGATGCGCTCTCGGCCGCACTGGCCGACGGCACCATCGACGCGCTGGTGTCCGACCACACGCCGGTCGAGGCCGATGCCAAGACCCTGCCTTTCGCCGAGAGCGAGCCCGGTGCCACCGGCCTGGAGCTCCTGCTGCCGCTGGCGCTGCAGTGGGGAGCGCAGAGCGGCGCGGGCTTGAAGCGTGCCATCGAGGTCGTGACCTCGGCACCTGCGAAGCTGTTGGCCGGTGCGGTGGCCGGTGCGCTCGCGGTGGGCGTGCCCGCGGACATCGCCATCGTCGCGCCCGACGACGAATGGCAAGTCGTGCCCGAAGCCCTGCGCAGTCAGGGCAAGTACACGCCTTTCGCCGGCTACGCGATGCGGGGCCGCGTGCGTACCACGCTGGTGGGCGGGCAACTGGTGCACGAAGCGGGCTGAACGGGCCTGCACGCTTCTTCTTTCCCCGAACCCATGCGATTCCTCCGTGCCCTGGGCAAGCTGCTGTGGGCCGTCGCGCACGCACTGCGTGGCTGGTGGATCATCCGCACCCAATTCGAGATGCTCGACGACGCGCACCGCGCCGCGCAGGTCGAGCGCTGGGCGCGGCGCATGCTGGAAGTGCTCGGTATCGAACTCGTCGTGCAGGGCACGCCGCCCGCCGGTCCCGCGGGCGGGCCGGTGCTGCTGATCTCCAACCACATCTCCTGGCTCGACATCGTCACGCTGCATGCGGCGCGGCACGTGCGCTTCGTCTCCAAGGCGGCGGTGAAGCACTGGCCCTTGATCGGTACGCTGTCCACCGGCGCCGGCACGCTCTACATCGAGCGCGAGAAGCGTCGCGACGCGCTGCGCGTAGTTCACCACATGACCGAGGCGCTGCGCAACGGCGACCGCATCGCCGTCTTCCCCGAAGGCACGACGAGCGACGGCCGCGTGCTGCTGCCCTTCCATGCCAACCTCCTGCAGGCCGCCATCTCGGCCAACGTGCCCGTGCAGCCTGCAGCGCTGCGCTTCGTCGACAAGGCGACCGGCCAGCCGAGCTACGCGCCGCGCTACATCGACGACGACACGCTGCTCAGCTCGCTCTGGCGCACGCTGAGCGCACCGCCCCTGCAGGCCGTGGTGCGCTTCGGCGCGCCGCAAGACCCGCATGGCCGCGACCGCCGGCATTGGGCCCAATCGCTGCATGCCGACGTGCTGGCCTTGCGCGAGGGCGGCGGGGTGCTATCGAAAGAATAGCGACTTGCGCCCGTCCCGCGGGTGCTGCGGGCCGATTCGGCTCGTCATATCGTGGGCTGCAGGGGTGCTGCTCGGCAGCGCCCGCATTGATTTTTCCAAGAGGGGGATTCGACATCCATGGCCACCGTCGACGACACGCGGGTTCAACCGCCGCCCCGCTACCCGCTGCGCGAATTCTTTCGAAATCCCGAACGTTCCTTCTACCGACTGTCCGACGACGGCCGGACGCTGGGGTTCATGCAGCCTGCCGGCGAGGCGCACCGAATGAACCTGTTCGTGCAGGCGCTCGATGGCGGCGTGCCGAGCGGTGCCCCGCGCCAACTGACCCACGAGACCGCACGCGACATCGCAAGCTACTTCTTCAAGGGCAATGAGGTGCTGCTCTACCTGAAGGACTTCGCGGGCGACGAGAACTTCCACCTCCTGGCCGTCCAGGCCGGCACCGGCGTGGTCACCGACCTGACGCCCTTCGACAAGGTGCGTGTCGGCATCGTCGACGACCTCGAGGACGATCCGGACCACCTGCTGATCAGCCACAACCGGCGCGACCCGCAACTGTTCGACGTGTACCGCGTCAACGTCCATACCGGCGCGGCCCTGTGCGTGGCCGAGAACCCGGGAAACGTCGTGGGCTGGAAGACCGACTCGGCAGGCCGGCTGCGGGCGGCTGTCGTCAGCGACGGTCTGGCGAGCCGGGTGCTCTACCGCGACGAGGAGTCGCAGCCTTTTCGCGTGCTCATCGAGACAGACTTCCGCACGCAGGTCGTGCCGGCACTGTTCGATTTCGACGATCGGCACCTGTACCTGTACAGCCAGCGTGGACGCGACACCCTGGCGCTCGTGCGCATCCACCCGGACCGGCCCGACCACGAGGAGGTGGTCTTCGCCGTGCCCGATGTCGACCTGGCGGCGGTCGGCCATTCGCGACGCCGCAAGCGGCTGACCGTCGCCTTCTACGCCACCGACCGCATGCAGATGCACTTCTTCGACGACGTGACGCGGGATCTGTATTGTCGGCTCGAACAGCGTCTTCCCGGTTACGAGTTGCGGCTTCAGGCGCACAACCGCGCGGAGGACCTGTTCGTGGTCGCCGCGAGCAACGATCGGACGCCGGGAGCGCGCTACCTCTACGACGTCGGCCGCGACGCGCTGACCAAGCTCGGCGACCTGAATCCGGCCCTGCCGGAGCAAGACATGGCCTTCTCGCGACCCGTTGCCTACCAAAGCCGCGACGGTCTCTTGATCCACGGCTATCTCACGCTGCCGCAGGGGCGCGCAGCGCGCGGCTTGCCGGTCGTCGTCCATCCGCATGGCGGCCCCTGGGCGCGTGACCACTGGGGCTACGACCCCCAGGTGCAGTTCTTGGCCAACCGAGGCTACGCGGTTTTGCAGACGAACTTTCGCGGCTCCACGGGCTACGGGCGTGCATTCTGGGAGGCCGGCTTCGGCCAGTGGGGCCTGGCGATGCAGGACGACATCAGTGATGGCGTGCAATGGTTGATCGACCAGCGCATCGCGGACCCGCGGCGCGTTGCCATCTATGGCGCCAGCTACGGCGGGTACGCCACACTGGCGGGCGTGGCTTTCACGCCCGATCTCTACGCCGCTGCCGTGGACTACGTGGGCGTTTCCAACCTCTTCACGTTCCTCAACACGATCCCGCCGTACTGGAAGCCCCTGTTGGTCAAGATGCGGGCGATGGTGGGTGATCCCGAACAGGACCGGGATCGACTTGCGGCCACCTCACCCGCCTTGCACGCGGACCGCATCCGGGCGCCCCTTTTCATCGCCCAGGGCTCCACGGACCCTCGCGTGAACAAGGCCGAGAGCGACCAGATGGTCGAGGCCTTGCGGGCGCGCGGCGTCGAGGTCGAGTACATGGTGAAGGACAACGAAGGCCACGGCTTTCGCAACGACGAGAACAAGTTCGAGTTCTATGAGGCGATGGAGGCTTTTCTGGCGCGGCACCTCCAGCCTGATTGACGCGGGTCACATGAGCGAATCGAGCGTCCGGGCGGCCAGGGCGTGCCGGGCTGCAGCGCGGCACTTCCGTGCGGTGGGTTAAAGTCGCCGCGCCCGTCTCCGTAGTTCAATGGATAGAACGGCCCCCTCCTAAGGGGCAGATACAGGTTCGATTCCTGTCGGGGGCACCAGTAAGTTGTTGATTTTGCTGTGGTTTGCCCCCAAATGGGACAGCAACGGGACACCGGGCGGTCATCTTCGCGCGAGCGCAGGAGCGTCCGGCACAGCGCTTCATCAACGGCCTCCGCATCTGATCGACATTGCAGCAGAGTCCTGCCGCGCCGGGAGCGCCTTCTGTGCGCGACTAACGGCGGCAAGTCGGGCGCGGCTCGTGCCCGCCGGCATCACCCCTGTCCCTCGCTGAGGTCGTCCAGCACCCCCCGCCCCGAACACCGGCGCGCACCACCACATCTGCGCCTACTAGTGGTAGGCCATCTTCCTGCCGGTCCGACGCGGGACATGTCGGTGCCGGCGAACGCAAGCCGCTGACTTGGAGCGCGATCGTCACCGCGTCCATTGCTGGCAGCCCATCAGCAGAGCAGGCCCTCGCAGTCATACGCCGTCACGAAAATAAGGTATGACCTATTGTTCTCTGTGTAGCTCTGATAGACCCTTGCGCCAGACGCGCCTTCGCGATTGAGCATGCTCACCAGATCGTTGGCTGCTCGCACCAGATCCTGTGCAGGCGCCGACAGGGTAGTGTCGACTACGTGATAGCGGAAGATAGTGCGCTGCGCCTTATCTCTCACGTATACCTGCTTGGCTCCCTGATTGTCCAATGGCGTGCTCAATATCGGCCGTGCACCTTTCGCGCCCTGAGCATTCAATTGAACAATCAATTCCTGGTAGGTCGTCGGGTATGGCATTACCTCGTATGCGCAGTTAGCGGTTGTCGGCACCTCGCGTATTACCGCAAGGGTGGGCGGGGCGTTCGTCGAATCGACCGAGCAATACCCGGCTTGGCCGCGCGCGTTAAATCTCGCCAATAAACTTTGCGAACTCTCGCCAGCAAACGGGTCGACGATTTCCGGCGCAAACTCGTACGTCTTCGTGTCGTCAAGACGTCGACTGAAGGTCTCTCTGACCGCCGTTCCATCGATAAACAGTCCCGTTCGAAGATAGCCTTGGCTGCCTTGTGCCTGCAGGTCCGCCAAACTCGGAAGAGTTGCGCCGGTCATCGTGACGACGCGATGGTCATAGCCCAAGATCGCCGCTTTCCTCCGGTAGATGGCACGAGCCTCTAGCTGCGGATAAGTTGCGACGAACGCGTTGCTGTGCCATAGGTGGCCTGCCATTCCAGGACTGCGCAACTCGGTCAGAAATGTGCTGAAGTCGGACGCATTCACGCTGCCCAATATGTAGGTGTAAGGCGTCGTCTTCATGGGGGCCAGGGCGGCCCACGCTTGATAAGCAACGCCCTCGAACCTGTACTGAGGCAGAGTATTGCTAACCTGGTCTCTTTCTTGTGCAGACAGCGTGTAGAAGTGAGTGCCAGTCTCTGTGTTGTAGAAGCGATAGATGGGAGTGCTGGTGGAATCGCCATCCTGAGTGCCGTACCAGGCCGTGCCTTCGAACGTGTAGACATGGGCCAAGTTCGCGCGGACTTGATCGCGCTCCGTGTCGCTAGCCGAGTAGAAGTGCGTGCCGTTCTCCCGGTTGTAGAAGCGATAAACCGCTTGGACTCCAAACTGAGCGACGGTTTGCGCGTAGAAGCTGGTGCCCTCAAACGTGTATTGAGGCAGCGTAGCGATGACATGGTCACGCTCCGCAGCACTGATCGTGTAGAAGTGGGTGCCCTTCTCGCGGTTGTAAAACCGGTAAACCGGCGCGCGGCCGTTATCGGAGATCTTGAGCACCACCGCGTTCTGATCGGCCGCGGGAACCGCTGCCGACTCCAAGCCACTTGCGGCTGCGGGGCTCGGCGCGCTTGCCGCATTCCAGGGTGCCGAGGCAGCTGATGCTGGGGGTAAGGCGGCATCGAACTTGATGTCGGCGCTTACATTGACGCCGTTTCCACCGCCGCTGCCTCCGCCTCCACATCCGATCAATGCAAACGCACACGCCGCCACTGAGATGAGCGCTCTAACGCTCATGGCATCACTTTTGCCCATATCCTCGCCTCGTCCGCCGATTTGTAACGTCGTGATTCTATGGAGCGTCGGCCCGTCGGTTGGTGCGCGTTTCTTGGTAAGCGTGCGACATTTTTCCGTTTTGCAGACTGGCTCGTGGGTTCAACGGTTGAGGCCGGTGCCAGGCCGCCGGTACAGAATGCGCGTCTTCATCGGTTCTAGCGCCACTCGCATCATGGCGCCATGTGCAGCAACTAAGAGGCCGTCACCCGCGCGTACCGCATGCTGGCGTTCTTCGGCCTCGACTCCGAGCACTACGACGAATGGCTCACCTACTCGCCGGGCGAAGCACCGCGGTACTTCAGGCAGTGGATGGGCACGCTGGAGACTGAGGCAACGCCGCTGCCGCCTCGGGCGAAGCGGACGAAGGGCGAGGGGCCTCCGCCACCGGAGTTGCCCGAGCGGCCGGACGAGCCGCCGTTGTCCTGATCTGCGGGCCATGCTGATCCGAAGTAGGACTCAGCGCCGGCCAATTCACGAGCTTTGCTTGGCCAGCAGCCACGGCCGCTCATTCACCTGGGCCAGCAGGCGCCAGGAGACTCCAGGGCAGCCCCGTGGGTGGCGGGGCAAGCGTTTGTCTTCGCGGGACTGCGGGGGTTTGGTGGCCACGCACACGGTTTCGAAGCCGCAGCCCGAACACTGATAGATGCCTGTGACCGGGGCGAATTGACCCGGCCTGTAGTGCGCGTCGAACTGCGGTGCCCGGGATAGCTCCAGGCCGGGGCCAAACGTGAGGAAGGCCATCGCTGATCGACCAGTGACAAACCGCGCCCTCAGTGGAGCAGCACTGCAGTTCGGTCCCAACAATGCACGATGCGCGCCACCTCCCGGAGGCACTGGCCATTTCGGCGAGGCTGAACGCTGGCGCGGCGCGACCGCCAAGTGTCCTTGGAAACTTGATGTTGGAACCCGTGGCAGTCGGCGACCAAAAAGTCCAACTGCTCGGAGGCTGCCGGCGTACATTCAGGAATGCCCGCTCCTACCCATCTCACAATCAAGCGGTTCGAGCAGAGGGCTGCCGGCATGGGCCAGGAGTGGCGCCAGCAAGGGCTGGAAGACACGATCGCCGAGCTGGCGCGCTGGATGGATGGTGCCCACATCAGGCTCAACGACGAGGACAGGGCCGAATTGGTGGAGATCGGCGGGGCACTGTGCCATGAGGCGAGGCGCAGGCGTGTGGGCGCATGAGAATGCTCGCATGGCAGCGGGCTTGGCGCTGATCCACGGACGGTCGCCTCGAGGCCGGCTCTCGAATCAGGGTTGCGTGTTGGGCTGCTGACCTTGGCCTGGCCGGCACAGCGCGTCTCCGGTCAGCCTTCGGCATGGCGTGATGCGGGACGGGGCTCGCACGCCACGGCTCCAGCAATCGCGGTCACCGGTCCTCGATCCAACGCAGCACCGTGAGTCCGGCCCACACATTCAGGGCGATGGCCGATGCCAGAAGCGCGGCGCCTGCCCACGCCGAATTCCCTGGAACGAGGAGCAGCAGCGGCGTCCACGGCAGTGCCAGCACCAGTGTGTACAGGGCTGCCAGCGCATCCGCTCGCGACCCCATCCATCCATGCGCGCTGACGGGAACGAGCAACAGGGCGAGGGCGCCAGCCCCCGCGTATGCCCACAGCAGGCGGCGCAGAAGGAACGCGGAGCCGGAATGCCTGCGATGCGCGTCCTTCCAGTCGGTGAGCCATCGGGCCACCTCCTTGAGGCGCATGGCCTTTGCATCGATGTCGGCCGCGCCGCCGGGTCGGGGTTGCATGAAGTCATTCTGGCCGAGTCCCACGCGCCTGCCAGGCGCTTTCGCTCAGGGATTCGTAGGACAGCAACACCGCCGCGGGCGGTCTTGCCGAACGCGAAAAGCAGATGCTGAAAAAAAGACAACCCGCCGAAGCGGGTTGAAGGCAGCCCTTCATACGAGGAGGGAGGAGGAGAAGAGACAAGGGCTGCAGGAATGGACTGTGACGGCGTGGACTTAAGCGAGGCTGAAGCGGGCGCCCCCTCCGGTGCGCCGCCGCGCGCCTGCTGGCGAACCGGGAATCCATCTGTCATCGAAACTCGCAACACCAAAAAAGTACTACCAAGGTTTAATTTTGTTAACCTAAGTGTTCATTTTTGCGTTATCGTCGGGCACCCCTGACCACACTTCGCCATGACCACCGATCGCGACTTCCAGCTTTTCCTCACCCGCCTGAACGCAGCCGACCTGGCGTGCATCGCCGGGTTGCGCCAAGGGTGGGGCGACGAGGCGGCCGAGCGCGTGGCGGAAGGCCTGCGCATCGCGGCCGAATGCCGCCGCCAGGCGGAACTGCGCCAGGCCAGGGCCCATGCGCGTAGGGCCGTGTGGGTGGGCATGCGTCGGCAATGGCGCCACTGGTGCCATGTCGCCAAGCGGCCGGTCGGCCCCTGGGCGCACAGCGTTGGCGGCCGCCTGCGCCAGCGGTTGTCTTCCTTCGGCCAACTGGCCTGAGCCGGATTCGCTGCCCGCGACAGCCCGCGGCGGGTAGTCCGCACCTCATCTTTTCGACAAATCTCGCTCGCCCAAAAGAAAACCCGCCGAAGCGGGTCAACAGCAGCCCGATAGACGGGAGGAGGAGTCGGAAGAGACGCCGGGCTGCCGAGATCCCAGTGTGCCGATGGCACCTGAACGTGTGCTGAGTAAACCAGGCTAGGCAAGCACCGCCGTACGGTCTCGCCGACAGCCGGTGGCCGGCCCGGCCTACCTGCACGACGCGCGCGGCTTCGCAGCATGGGAATCCACTCAGTAAAAGGAGCCCACCATGCCACGTGGAGACAAGTCCGCTTACTCCGATAAGCAGAAGCGACAGGCCGAGCACATTGAGCAGGGTTACGAGAAACGCGGCGTGTCCGGGCCCGAGGCAGAACGCCGTGCCTGGGCCACCGTGAATGCCGAGACCGGCGGTGGAAAGAAATCCGGATCCGGCCGCGGCAAGGCCGAAAACCATGCGCCGTCACGCAAGGGGGGCGAGCGCGGCGGGGCGGCCTCCGCCGGCCGGTCGGCCGCCGAGCGCTCCGCATCGGCAAAGAAGGCGGCCGCCACCCGCAAACGCAACGCGGCCCGCGCCAAGCGCTGAGCCTGTCGCATCTCCTGCAGACGAGGAGATGCATCGCGGCCGATGCTGCTGAGCAGCGGCTCGGCCGGCCGTCAGCATGATGTCGCCGCACCCTCCGACAATCGGCCGCTGGAGGTCCGATGGTCAACTGGATGGGCGTGGTGCTGCTGCTTGTGGCGGTGTCGTGTGGCGCAGGCTATGTGTGGCACGAGCGTGAAGTGAAGCGATTGCGCAGGCGCAGCCGACGACTGGCGGCACGTGCCCCCCACGCCACGCGCCACTCCCACCGCCTGCACGACGAGCTGAGCGAACGCATGAACCTCACTGTGCTTCTCGCATTGATCGGGCTGCTCAGCCTGGCGGCCGGCCTCACGCTGCTGTTCCATTGATCGGCCGCAGATCGCATCAGTCGTACTGCACGGTGTAGATCAGGTCGACACCGCTTGTTCGGCCCGCCTGTCCGCGAAGGGTCAGGCGTCGGGTCAGGTCGTAGAAGATGTACAGCGTGCCCAGCGTCCCGGCCAGGCTGCGCTCGTAGGTCACATAGAAGTCCTTCGACAGGCGCTTGCCGAGCGTCACCGAGGACTCCTTCAGTTCGCCGCCCGAACCCGGGCCCTTGAAGCCGATCTCGTCGAGCCCGAAGCGGCTGGCCAGGCTGCCGCCACTGCCGCCCTTGCCGAGCCCGCCCAGCAGCGCCAGCGCGGCCTGCTGCATCAGGATCGCCTCGCCGCCGCTGGAGGCCGAGGCACGGCCGAGCACGACCCAGGCCAAAGCCTGCGCGTCGGGCAGGGGCGGGTCGGAATACAGCCTGACCCGCGGCGACTGGGCCGTGCCCGTGATCTGCACTCCGGCGCGCTGGCTGATGTTGGGGCGGATGGCGAGGATGTCGAGCGAGGGGTTGTCGACCGGGCCGTTGAATCGCGCGAGCCCGCTTTCGACGTCGAGCTCCTGGCCGTAGGCGCGGTACTGGCCCTGCACCGTCCTCACCTCGCCCGTGACGCGCGGCGGCGCGCTCAGCTGCGTGGTGCGGATGTCGAGCTGGCCTTCCAGCCGCGTGGTGATGCCGCGGCCCTGCACCGCGAAATCCTTGCCGAGGTCGAAAGCGATCTCGATGTCGGGCGCCTTGACCAGCAGAGGCTGGTTGACCTTGCCCGCGGCGGCCTCGTCCTGCGCGGCACGTTCCTTTGCCAATTTCTCGGCCGCCGCGCGCGCCTCGCGCTCCTTCGCGGCGGAATGCACGACCACGTCGCTGCCCAGGCTGGGTGCGGTCTCGTCCGGCAGGATGATGACGGCGCGGTCGGTCGTGACCTTGCCGCGCACCCGCAACTGGCCCGCGTTGAGCCCGGCCTGCAGGTCGCCCGACACGGTGACCTGCCGGTCGGAGCGCACCAGCGCCCGCAGGCGCCGGACCTCGCCGCGCATGTCCATCGACAGCCCCGAGCCACCGCCCGCCGGGTTCGCCGGGCCCCAGCCCAGCTCGCCCTTGAAGGACAGGGTGCCGCCGTCGGCCGAGGCCTCGCTCGCGCCGGTGCTCAGGTTGCCGGCGCGGCCCGGGATGCGCACCTTGCTGCCGGGGCCACCCTTGAGCGTGAATTCGTCCAGCACCAGCCGGTTGCCCGCCAGGCGCGCGCGCAGCCGGCCGTCGCGCAGGTCCAGGCCCTCGACCATCGCCTTGAGGGCGAGTTCGTCGGCCGCCAGCGTGCCGTTCCAGCGCGGGTCGTTGCGCGTGCCGGCCAGCGTGGCGTCGGCGCTCAATGTGCCGGCGATGCGCCAGCCCGGCGGTGCGAGCATCGACCACACGCCCAGCTGCGGCAGGCGGGCGCGCACGCTCCCGTTGAGGGGCGCGTCCTCGGCCCATTGCCAGCCGCCATCGCGTTGCACGAGCCGCGTCCCGGCCTCGGCCTGGATCTGCCCGGCGCGCTCGCTGTCCCAGGCCAGCCGGGCGCGCACCGCGTCGCCTTCGGCATCGAACCGCAGTTCGGCCTGGCGCAGGCCGGCGGGCGTGGAGGGCGCGTTGTCGCTCGAGTCGGTGGTGATCTCGCTCTTCGTCCCCGTGCCGCGGCTCTCGATGCGGCGCACCAGCGCGGCTTCGCCGGCCTGCACCCGAAGGTCGCCGCTGGCGCGCGCGATGCGGGCCTGGGCGCGCAGCCGGTCGCCGGCCTCGATGTCCCAGTCGCCGTCGAAGACCAGGTCGCCGCTGATGCCCAGCTCGCTCAAGCTGGTGTCGCCGCCGAAGGCGCGGCTCCACGCCATGGGCAGGCCCTGCATGCGGCCCTTGGACTGCAGGCGCAGGGCGGTGCCGCTGGCGCTGGTGGTCTGGCGCAGGCGCACCGGTTCCCAGTCGAGACGCACCGTGCCCGGTACCGGGCCGCGCAGCGTGGCGCCACCGGCCGTGCTCTCGACGTCGAGCTGGCCGTTGCCCACGCCCACGATGCTGCTGAATTCGCGGGCCAGTTCCAGCGTCCAGGGCGCATCGCTGCGCGTGGTGTCCTGCAGCTGGGTGCGCAGCGACGCCAGGGCGAGGCGCCACTGGTTGGCGCGCTCCAGCCCGCCGCTGGCGCGTGTATCGAGCGTGAGCTTGCGCGGGCCCTGCTGCGCCTCGCCGCGCAGCGTCAGTGCCGCGCGCGCGAGGCTGCCTTCGAGCGTCGCCTGCAGCCCACGCAGCTGGATCTCGGCCGGTGCGGGTTCGCCGGCTTTGGGGGCGGGCAGGCGCAGGTCCAGGCGCGGCGCTTCCAGGCGGGCCTTCAGGCTGGGTTCCGCGGCACGGCCCGCAGGCGGCGTATTCACGGCTTGCAGGCGCTGCTGGATGGCGCGCCAGCCGCCTTGCCAGCTCGCGTCGAGCCGTGCGCTGCCGCGGGCCGAGGTGCCGGCAAAGGCCTTCTCCAGCCCCGGCAGCCGCTCGACCCAGGCCTGCAGCGCCGCGGCGTCGTCGATGCGTGCCTGCACCTCGCCGGCGCCTTGCGTCGGCGCGATCCGGCCCTTGACCTGTGCACTGCCGCCGGGCAGCGTGGCCTTCAGGTCGCCGCTGCCTGCCTGCTCGGCCACGCGCAGCTGCAGCTGGCCCTGCACGCTGGCGCGCTCGGCCTCGATGCGCAAGCTGCGCAGGTCCAGCACCTGTTTCGCCCATTGGCCTTGTGCCACAGCGCGTTCGAGCTTGAAACCTTCGAGCGCCTTGGCCTGCGCGCCGCCCTCGGCCTGCAGCGCCAGGTCGAAGGCGATGGCGTCGTCCATCTGCGTCGCCTTGGCGCGGCCGCTGACGGGCGCGCCGGCCAGCTCGGTGTGCAGCAGCCCGGGGCGCACGCCGCGCACGGTGGCCTCGATCTGCCAAGGCTGCGGTGCCGGCGCCCATTCGCCCTCGGCCTCGATGCGGCCCCGGCCGGCCTGCACCGTGGCCTCGGCCACCCGCCACACGGTGCCGTCGTAGCCGATCTGCGCCTGCACCGCCTCCACCGGCAGACGGCCCTCGTCCCAAGGACCCGGTTCGGCGTTGGTGACGTCGGCGCGCGCCTTCCAGGCCGCAGCCCCGGTGGCGGGGTCGGGATCCACCGCCACCTCGCCGCTCAGGCGCGTGCGCGGCGCGTCGGGCAGGAGCCAGGCGACATCGAGGTTGCGCATCTTGAGCAGCGCGTCGATCACCGGCTGCGGCGCCCACGGCGCGATGCGGGCATTGAGCTGCGCGTCCACGGGATGATTGGCGTCGGGCTGCTCCTGCGGGCGTAGGGCCGCGTCGATGGCGATCCGTGCATCGCGCCCGGCCAGCGTGCCGCTGGCGGTGGCGCGGGCCTCCAGCGCGATGCGCCGCTCGTCGCTCAGCGGCGCCTGCACCCGGCCCTCGAGCGCGAGCTGCAACGCCATCGGCGCGGCGCCCTGGAGTTGCACCGTGCCGCTGTAGTGGCCGTCGGCCAGGTCCACGCCGTCGAGCTTCAGGTGATGCTGCTGGGCTTCGTACACGTAGCGGCCCGTCAGTGACTGGGCCCGCACCTCGGGCGGGCCCTTCCACAGCACTTCGTCGGCGCTGAAGGGCAGGTCGATCTCCACCGGCAGCACGATGGGCGAGAGCGGCTCCAGCGGCTTCTTCTCTTCGTCCTTGGGTCCGCGCGGCTCGATGACGATGCGCGCCGCGTGCACCTCGCCCAGCTGCACACGCTTGCGCAGCAGGGGTCGCAACGCCCAGCCGATGCGGGCGCCCTGCACCTCGACCGCCATCGTCGGGCTCTCCCAGCGCAGGTAGCCGATGGCGCCGCCGCGGCGCAGCGAGCCGGTCACCTCGCGCGATTCGAGCGTCTGCCCGGCCGGCAGGTAGCGCGCGGCGCGGGCGAGGGCGGTAGCCAGCGAGCTGTCGGTGCCGGCCCACCACCAGCCGGTGGCGACGAGGGCGAGCACCAGCACGAGCAGCGACGCCAGGCTCCAGCCGATCGCGCGCAGGGTGCGCCGCGTGCGCGAGCGGCGCACGGGCGCAGTGGCGTCCTGGCTCGGCGCGTCGCTCGGCTTATGAGCCAAATTGGCCTCCAGCGCCCGTCCCGCTTGCACGAGCAGCTATCAAAAGATGAGCAAAATCCGGCATCGACATGCTGTCAGAACGTGACGCCCAGCCGCAGGTGCAGCCGGAATTTCTTGACGTCGACCCCATAGGCCACGTCGGCCTGCAGCGGTCCCACGGGACTGCGCCAGCGCAGGCCCGCGCCCACGCCCACCTTGGGCTTGCTGAGTTCGCGGGCCTTGTCGGCCACATTGCCGGCATCGACGAAGACCGCGCTCTCGAAGGCCGTGAGCTGTCCGTTCCACACGATGGGCTTCTGCCACTCGGCGCTGGCCACCGCCAGGTAGCGGCCGGCCACTGTGGCGCCGCTGGCGTCCACGGTGCCGATCTGCTGGTAGGCATAGCCGCGCACCGTCGTGTCACCGCCAGTGAGGAAGCGCAATGTGGACGGGATCTGCGCCGCTTCCTTGGCCGTGATGGCGCCGAGTTCGGCGCGAAATGCGATGCGCGACTGGCGTGCCACCGCCGCCGTGTCGCCGTCGGGCACGCGACCCAGCGGGATCACGTTCATCCAGCGGCCGTAGGCGCGGGTGAAAGGCAGGCGCTGGCCGCTCAGGGTGTAGCCCGCGCCCAGTTCGAGCGCCAGGCCCCAGCCGCGGCGCGGGTTGGCGTTGTCGTCGAAGTAGCGGCCGGTCCAGTTCCAGTTGGCGCTGATGGCAGACGCCGCCGGCTCGACGGTGGCCGGCAGGTCGCTGCCGCTGGGCACCGCGTAGTCGTACTGCAGGAAGAGCGCGCGGTCGATGTGCCCCTCCGACTTGCTGCGGCCGTAGCGCAGGCGGCCGCTGTCCACGTCGTAGGTGCCCGATTGCTCACGCTTGAGCTGGGCCAGCGAGCCCCATTTCCAGCCATCCTCGCCGGGCAGGCCGGTCCAGGTGGTGTTGAGCAGCTTGGTGTCGCGCTCGATCGAGAGCTTCGACACCGCACGCCAACCCAGCAGCGGCAACTGGTTGTAGATGTGGTCGACCGACACGCGCGGCCCGCTGTCGGTGGTGAAGCCCACGCCCAGCACCACCTTCTGCATCTGCGCCTCGCGCACCTGTGCAATCACCGGCGCGAAGTCCGGGTTGCCGGCGCTGGTGTCGAGTGTGAGGAAGACCGAGTCGTAGTAGCCGCTGCTGGCCAGGCGCTCCTGCGCGTCGAGCAATTTCTGCTGGTCGTAGGGCTCGCCGGTGGGCAGACGCGCGATGCGGCTGGGCCCGACGACGCCGTAGCGTTCGGCGCCGCGCACCACCAGGGGGCCGAAGCGGTACGCCGGCCCGGACTGGTAGGTGACCGCCAGACGGGCGGTCGCGGTGTCGGCATCGATGTCGGCCCGGCTGGTCTGCACGCTGCCGGTGGGGAAGCGCTTCGCCGTCAGCGCACGCAGGCCGAGGGTCTTGGCGCTGTCCCAGCCTTGCTGGGTGAAGTCGCGGCCCGGCCCGAGCGCCCAGCCGCTGCGGATCGCCTCGCGCTGCCGGTCGGCAACGGCATCGCCCACGATGGGGCCCGCAAAATCGACCTGCGCCTGCACCACCCGCGTGCGCTGGCCAGGGTCCACGCGGACCAGCACGTCGTGCGGCGTCTTCGCCTCGGGTGTATCGCGCAACTGCAGCACCAGGTGCGGCGCGAAGTAGCCCAGCGTGCCCAGCAGCTCGCGCGCATTGGCCTCTGCGGCGACCATCAGGCGAGACAGCTCCGCCACGCCGAGGTCGTCGAGCTGGCGGTAGCGCTGCAATTCCAGGTGCTTCTCGAGCAGTTCGCGCACCTCCTCGGGGCCCTCGACCGTCACGGTGAAGCCGGTGCGCGCCTGGCCTTCGGTGCCGCTGCCGCCAGCGGTGCTGAGGGCCGACGGCGCATCGTCCTGGCCCTTGGCCCCCTGCCAGGGCAGCAGGCTGCAGCCGCCCAGCAGGACGGCGAGCGCGAGCCCGGCCAACCGAGTGCATCGGGTGGCCGGCAGTCCGGCCATCGAAAAGAGCGCCTCCCTCAACATGGGGGCGATTCTCGCTGCCGAGCCAAGTCCCCCGCGTCGGACAGCGGCCCAGATGGGGTTATAACGATTGGCCCCGCCCCGTACGGTGCGCGTGCGAGCGACCTGAACCTGGATCAGCCGCTGGCGCAAGGCGTGATGCCAGGCCCATCTTGTTTCATTTGGACAACAGCCGCATGGCGTCTTCCAGCCCCTTGAGGGTGAGCGGGAACATGCGGTGCGACATCAGCTGCTGCATCACGGCGATGCTCTGGCGGTACTGCCACACGCCCTGCGGCTCGGGATTGACCCACGCGAACTTAGGGAAGGCGTGGGTGAGCCGCTGCAGCCACTCGGCACCCGGCTCCTCGTTGTTGTATTCCACGCTGCCGCCGGGCTGCAGGATCTCGTAGGGGCTCATGGTCGCGTCGCCGACGAAGATGAGCTTGTAGTCCTTGTTGTACTTGCGGATGATGTCCCAGGTCGCGAACTTCTCGGAGAAGCGGCGCCGGTTGTTCTTCCACATGAAGTCGTAGACGCAGTTGTGGAAGTAATAGAACTCCAGGTGCTTGAACTCGGTCTTCACGGCCGAGAAGAGTTCCTCCACGCGGTGCACGTGCTCGTCCATCGTGCCGCCGACGTCCATCAGCAGCAGCACCTTGACGTTGTTGTGCCGCTCCGGCCGCATCTTGATGTCGAGGTAGCCGGCGTTGGCGGCGGTGCGCTCGATGGTCGCGTCCAGGTCCAGCTCGTCCTCGTGGCCTTCGCGCGCGAACTTGCGGAGGCGCCGCAGCGCCATCTTGATGTTGCGCGTGCCCAGTTCCTGGCTGTCGTCGTAGTCCTTGTAGGCGCGCTGCTCCCACACTTTGACGGCGCTCTTGTTCTTGCCCGCGCCGCCGATGCGGATGCCCTGCGGGTTGTAGCCGCCGTGGCCGAAGGGCGAGGTGCCGCCGGTGCCGATCCACTTGTTGCCGCCCTCGTGGCGCTCCTTCTGCTCCTCGAAGCGCTTCTTCAGCGTGTCCATGAGCTCGTCCCAGCCCATCTTCTCGATCTTGGCCTTCTCCTCGGCCGTGAACTCGCGCTCCAGCGTCTTGCGCAGCCAGTCGAGCGGCACTTCCTTGGTGAAGTCGGTGAGCATGTCCACGCCCTTGAAGTAGGCGGAGAAGGCGCGGTCGAACTTGTCGTAGTGCTTCTCGTCCTTCACCAGCGCGGTGCGGCTCAGGTAGTAGAAGTCGTCCAGCCCGAAGGCGTCCTCGGAATTGGGCCCCACCACGTCGGCCTGCAGGGCCTCCAGCAGCATCAGGTATTCCTTGACCGACACCGGCAGCTTGGCCGAGCGCAGGGTGTAGAAGAAGTCGATCAGCATGGGAAGAAGCCTCCTTGCCGCGCAGAACTCATCCGCGTGGCTTGTCGAGCAGGTAGAGCAGTTGCGCCTTCACTTCGGGCCATTCACCCGAGCGCAGGCTGTACATCACGGTGTCGCGGATGGTGCCGTCGCGGCGCAGCGCGTGGCCGCGGATGACGCCGTCCTTCTTCGCGCCCAGGCGCTCGATGGCGGCCTGCGAGGCGAAGTTGAAGTTGTCGGTGCGCCAGCCCACGACGTGGCAGCCGAGGGTGTCGAAGGCATGCTGCAGCATCAGCAGCTTGCAGGTGGTGTTGACATGGGTGCGCTGGCAACGCCTGGCGTACCAGGTGTAGCCGATCTCCACGCGCTTCACGGCGGGCAGGATGTCGTGGTAGCTGGTGGTGCCCAGCACCTCGCCCGTCGCCTCGTCGGTGACGGCGAAGGCGAAGCGATGGCCTTCGTCGCGCATCTTCAACGCGGTCTCGATGTACGCACGCGTCTGGTCGGGTTCGGGCACCGAGGTGACGCGCAGCTTCCACAGCTCGCCATCGGCCGCGGCAGCGGCCAGGCCGGCCTCATGGTCGAGCGAAAGCGGCACGAGGCGCACGCCGCGCTGGGAGAGGGTGACGGGTTCGACGAAGGCCATGGCGACAAGCGAGGGTGAAAGCTTCAGGCGCGCGGGTCGCCATATTGGCGACGGTACCAGCGGCGCGCCAGTTGCACGCCGCCGCCGCCACCCAGGCCAACGAGCGCGATGCCGCCCATCGCCCGGCCCGTGTAGCCTTCGGGCGCAAGAGCGTCCCACCCGAGCGCCAGGCCCAGCCAGCGGCCGAGCAGGGCGCCGACGAAAAAGCCGACGGCCTGCGCCACGCCCAGCAGCAGGAGCTGCCGGTTCGAAGGGGGCGCGTCGTCGCCAGGCTTCACGGGACGTGGCGCCTCAGCGGTTGTTGCGCTGCATGAAGACGAGCTTCTCGAACAGCGTCACGTCCTGTTCGTTCTTGAGCAGCGCGCCCACCAGCGGCGGCACGGCGACCTTGTCGTCCTTGCTCTGAAGGGCCTCGAGCGGGATGTCCTCGGCCACCAGCAGCTTGAGCCAGTCCAGCAACTCGCTGGTGGAGGGCTTCTTCTTCAGGCCGGGCAGGTTGCGCACGTCGTAGAAGGTCTTCATCGCGGCCGCGAGCAGTTCCTGCTTCAGGCCGGGGAAGTGCACGGCCACGATGTTCTTCATCGTCTCCGCGTCCGGGAACTTGATGTAGTGGAAGAAGCAGCGGCGCAGGAAGGCGTCGGGCAGTTCCTTCTCGTTGTTGGAGGTGATGAACACCACCGGGCGGTGCTTGGCCTTGATCAGCTCGCGCGTCTCGTAGCAGTAGAACTCCATGCGATCGAGTTCACGCAGCAGGTCGTTCGGGAATTCGATGTCGGCCTTGTCGATTTCGTCGATCAGCAGCGCCACCGGCTCGTCGGCCGTGAAGGCCTGCCACAGCACGCCCTTGACGATGTAGTTGTGGATGTCCTTGACGCGTTCGTCGCCCAGCTGCGAATCGCGCAGGCGGCTCACCGCGTCGTATTCGTACAGGCCCTGCTGCGCCTTGGTGGTCGACTTGATATGCCACTGCAGCAGCGGCAGCCCCAGGGCGGACGAGACTTCCTCGGCCAGCATCGTCTTGCCGGTGCCGGGCTCGCCCTTGACCAGGAGCGGGCGCTTGAGGGTGATGGAGGCGTTCACGGCCAGCATCAGATCCTGCGTGGCGACGTAGTTGTCTGAACCCTTGAATTTCATGTGAGAGGCGCGCGGGGGTGGAACAAAAGACACACCCGGAGGCAGCGGAGTCGCCAACGGGATGACGCCATGAAGGGCCGCCCGGAACGCGACCCATATAATCGAACGTTGGTGCGGAGACCCGATCTGCCACGAATTGTGCGCGCAAAATGAACAAGCTGTTGACCACGATGTTTGCCCTCGCTGTCGCTTCCGTGACGGCTTCCGTTCAGGCCCAGAAGGTGACGCCGAACGCCGAGAACGGCGGCAAGAAGGTCGCCATGTGCGTGGGCTGCCACGGCATCGTGGGCTACCAGGCCAGCTTCCCCGAGATCCACAAGGTGCCCAAGATCGCGGGCCAGAGCGCCTCGTACATCACCGCCGCGCTCACGGCGTACAAGGGTGGCGACCGCAAGCACCCCACCATGCGTGCCATCGCCGACACGCTCACCGAACAGGACATCGCCGACCTCGCGGCCTACTACAGCACGCTGGGCCTGGCCGAGGGCGACGCACCGCCGGCCGCCGTGGCCAAGCAGCCGAGCGAGAAGGTGCAGGCGCTCATCGCCCGCAACGCCGACAACAACTGCACCAAGTGCCACGGCGCCAACTTCAACACCCCCAACGACGGCACCGTGCCCAAGCTGGCCGGCCAGTACGCCGACTACCTCTTCGTCGCACTCAAGGCCTACAAGGCGGGCAGCCATCCGATGGTCGGCCGCTCCAACGCCGTCATGGGCACGCAGGTCAAGCCCTTCAGCAACGCCGAGCTGAAGGAGCTGGCCAGCTATATCAGCACGCTGCCCGGCGAGCTGAAGACGGTGCCCGAATCGCGCCTGCACCACAGCAAGTAAGGGCCTTGCGCGCAGGCTCCCTGCGCTGCCCCCGGGCCATCCGATGCCTGCCGGCTCAAGCCTGCAGGCATTTTTTCTGGGTGCGACGGATCAGCCGGCGGCGAACTCCTCGGTGTCCACTTCTTGCGTGGCCTGCGCCGGATAGCGCGGGCCGCTCACGGTGCGCTGGTTGATCAACTCTCCGGCGCGGACGATGACGTCGGCGGGCAGCGGAAGGTCAGCGGCCGCCAGGTCCTCGTGCAGGTGGTCGACGCTCGTGGTGCCGGGGATGGGCACGATGTCCTCGCCCTGTGCCAGCAGCCACGCCAGCGCCAGCTGCGCGGGCGTGCAGCCGGCTTCTCGGGCCAGGGCCTCGAAGGCCGGCAGCAGGGCCAGGTTGCGCGGGTAGTGCTCGGCCGAGAAGCGCGGCATCGGGCGCCGGATGTCCTTCGCGTCGAGGCCGCTCACGTCGGTGAAGCGGCCGGTGAGAAAGGCGCGGGCCAGCGGACTGAAAGCGACGAAGGCGGCGCCGATCTCGCGGCAGGCGGCCAGCACGGCGATCTCGGGGTTGCGCGTCCAGAGCGAATACTCGGTCTGCACCGCGGCGATGGGATGCACCGCATGCGCCTTGCGCAGCGTGGCGGCCGAGACCTCCGACAAGCCGATGGCGCGCACCTTGCCGGACTCGACCAGTCGCGACAGCTCGCCCACCGAGTCTTCGATCGGCACCTGCTTGTCCCAGCGGTGGAGGTAGTAGAGGTCGATCACGTCGGTGCGCAGGCGCCGCAGGCTGTCCTCGCAGTTGCGTCGCAAGGTGGCGGGGCGGCCGTCGATCACGCGGCGCGTCACGCCGTCGTCGCCCTTCACGCCGGCCATGCCGCCCTTGCTGCACAGGGTGATCTTCTGGCGGTGCGGCGCGAGCACGCGGCCCACCAGCTCCTCGTTGGCGCCGAAGCCGTAGAGCGCGGCCGTGTCGAACAGGGTGACGCCGGCGTCCAGCGCGGCCAGCAGCACCCGCTCGCCCTGCTCGGGCGAGGGCGGGGTGCCGTAGGCATGGCTCAGGTTCATGCAGCCCAGCCCGATGGCCGAGACCTCAAGGTTCGCGATTCGTCGTGTGTGCATGGGCAGAGCTTAGTCGCGGTTGGAAGGTCGGCAACGGTGCTCGGACTCTCTGCCAGGCCAGGTGGCGCCAGGACGGTGTGCCGTAGCCGGCCACCAGGTCGTGGTCGATGGCCCGCCAGGCCACATCGGCCGCGTCGAGTCCCATCGCCTCGATGAAGGGTGCGTCCACGATGAAGCACTGGCGCCGGTACGGCAGCAGGAAGCCGCCGCGCCGCGAGGCGAACACCTGCCGCGCGTCTTCGTGGCGGGCGAACCATGCATGCGGCAGCAGGCCCGTGCGGGGCACATGCCAGAAGTCGCCCATGTCCTCGTCCAGCGCTGCCGTGCCGCCCAGCACGCGACGGGCGTGATCCCAGTGCAGGAAGCCGAGCTCGCGGGCCACCGCCTGCAGGTGATCGCCCAGGGACCGCGTGTCGGCTTGGCCCTCGCGGCGGGCGCGGTTGAGCCGCACGCGGGCGCGCACCTTGAGTTCTTCCGCGGGTGCGGGGCCGCTCATCGCGCGTGGACCTCCGGTGTCGCGTGGCCCGTTTCGGTCGCCACGGCGCCGAGCTGCGACAGCAGGACGTCGCAGGCGTCACCGTCGAGGCGCAGCGCGCTCCAAGCCTTGCCACAGACCGCGCCGACCGTCTGCGAGGCTTCGGCATGCAGCTGCCGGCCAGCGGCCCGCACCTGCACGGCGCCGGTCTCGCGGGCGAGCAGCCCGGTCTTTTCCAGTGGCAACAGCTGGCGCACGAGGGCCGAGGGCGGACAGTGAAGCAGCTTCGCCAAAGCCAGGGTGGCGAGACGGCCGTGCGGCGCCTGCGCCAACGCGTCCAGCAGCAGGAAGTCCGCCTGTCCGATGCCATGCCACATGCCCAGATGCTCTTCCAAGCGCTGTTGCTGGCGCGCGTGGCTGTGGGCCAGTGAGAGGCCCAGGCGCAACGCCTGCGCGTCGGTCAGCCGGTTCATGCCGCGCCCCCTTCCTGCGCAGGCACCAAGCTGGCGGCGGGCAGCAGTTCTTCCTGCCACAGTGCCAGCAGCGAGGCCAGCTCGGCGTCGTAGTCGAAGGCAGGATCGTCCCGCTCCTGCACGCGATCGATCACCTCGAAGCGGAAGGCCTCCGCGCCGTGCGTGCGCCAGGCCAGCTGCAACGCCTTGTCGCGGTGGGCGCCGCGCACGAGTTCGAAGCGCAGGCGGTTGAGCGTGCCTTCTGCATTGCGGCTGCTGCCCAGGCGGAGCAGGGCGGCCGCATCGCAGCGCAGGGCGTAGATGCCCATGCACGGAAAAGCCTGCTTGTACTGGCGCGCGAGCGCTCGGCGCGCCTGGGCGGAAAGGATGGGGAACATGGCAGAACTCCAGGTGTTCGTCGGCGAGCCGGTCCCGCATGGGGCTCGAACGAAGACCGCAGTCTGTCCACGGAAGAAAGGTCGGGAGGGTGAGTGCCTCTTGAGCGGGTAGGCGCCCCTCAGCACCTGCCCGAATTTTACCCGGGTTATTCATGCCGGATCAAGCGATCCGGCGCTGGGCACAGGCTCAGGCGTTCAACTGCTGCTCGAGCTGGTGCAGCACCTGGTAGCAGGGCAGCACCTGCGCAATGCTGCTGTTGGGCTCGCGGCCTTCCTTGATCGCGGCGAAGAACTCGCGGTCCTGCAACTCGATGCCGTTCATGGACACGTCGACCTGGCTGACGTCCACCGGCGTCTCGGGGCCCTTGCTGTGCGTCTGCACCAGGTCGTCGTAGCGCGCGATGTACGTCGCGGTGTCGCCGATGTAGCGGAAGAAGGTGCCCAGCGGCCCGTCGTTGTTGAACGAGAGGCTCAGCGTGCAGATGGCGCCGTTGGCCGCCTGCAGCTGGATGCTCATGTCCATCGCGATGCCCAGGTCCTTGTGAATCGGTCCCTGGATGGCGTTGGCCTTCACGATCGGGCTGCCGGCCTGGTAGGCGAACAGGTCCACGGTGTGGGCGGCGTGGTGCCACAGCAGGTGGTCGGTCCAGCTGCGCGGCTGGCCCAGCGCATTCATGTTCGTGCGGCGGAAGAAGTACGTCTGCACGTCCATCTGCTGGATGTTGAATTCGCCGGCCGCGATCTTCTTGTGCACGTACTGGTGGCTGGGGTTGAAGCGGCGGGTGTGGCCGACCATCGCGACCTTGCCGGTCTTCTTCTGCAGCGCCAGCACCTCCTCGCCTTCCTTGAGCACGTCGCACAGCGGGATCTCGACCTGCACGTGCTTGCCGGCTTCCAGGCAGGCCTTGGTCTGGGCCGCGTGCATCTGCGTCGGCGTGCACAGGATGACGGCGTCGACCTCGGGCAGCGCCAGGCTGTCGGCCAGGTCGGTGCTCACGTGCTTGATGCCGTACTGCTCGGCGATCTCGCGCGTCTTGTCCAGGTCGCGGCTGACGAGCGAGACGACTTCGACGCCGTCGATGTTCTTGATGCCGTCCAGGTGCTTGATGCCGAAGGCGCCGGCGCCGGCGAGTGCGACTTTGATGGTGTTGCTCATTGAATGCTCCTGATTTGATAGCTGCATGCGCAGGCGGGGCGGGCGCTCAGGCCCTGTTTTCCTCAAGAATGAGGTGGCCCACGGCGGTGTTGGAGGCCGGCACGTGGAAAAAGCGATGCGCCACCTTGGGCGGCGGGCCTTCCCCGTTCACATCGGCCATGGCGCCGCGCGCGATGAGCCACATGACCAGTTCGATGCCTTCGCTGCCGGCCTCGCGCACGTACTCGATGTGCGGCACCTTCGCCAGCTCGGCCGGTTCGGCGATCAGGCGATCGAGGAACCTGTTGTCCCAGTCCGCGTTGATCAGGCCGGCGCGCGCGCCCTGCAACTGGTGGCTCATGCCGCCGGTGCCCCAGATGTGGACGTTGAGGTCCTCATCGAAGCTCTCGACCGCCTTGCGGATCGCACGGCCGAGGTTGAAGCAGCGCTGGCCGCTGGGCACCGGGTACTGCACCACGTTCACGGCGAAGGGGATCACCGGGCAGGGCCAGGCGCCGCTCTTCGGGTCCTGCTCGCCGCACATCAGCGACAGCGGCACCGTCAGGCCGTGGTCCACGTCCATCCTGTTGACGATGGTGAGGTCGAAGTCCTGCTGGATCACGCTCTGCGCGATGTGGCTGGCCAGCTCGGGGTGGCCCACCACCTTGGGCACGGGGCGCGGGCCCCAGCCCTCGTCGGCCGGCTGGTACTCGGCCGCGGTGCCGATGGCGAAGGTGGGGATCATGTCCAGGCTGAAGGCCGTGGCATGGTCGTTGAAGACCAGGATCACGACGTCGGGCTTGTTGTCCTTCATCCATTGCTTGGAGAAGTCGTAGCCGGCGAAGAGGGGCTTCCAGTAGTCCTCCTTCGTCTTGCCCAGGTCCAGCGCGGCGCCGATGGCCGGCACGTGCGAGGTGTAGACGGATGCGGTGATGCGGGCCATTCAAGCCTCCTGAGGGATGCGGGGGCACATGGTCATGCCGCCTTGGTGGGATGGTGGGCGCCCTGCGGCTGGTTCTGCGCCTGCGCGTCGCCGTCTTCGCCCACGTAGCGGTTGCCGTCCACGCGGCGGCCGCCCTTGATCATCATGTTGCGGTATTCCTCCTCGGTCATGCCGGTCATCGAGCCCGCCATCTGCTGGAAGCTCTTGCCGTCGGTGGCACCGATCTTCGCCAGGAAGTAGATGTTGCCGCCGGTGCGCATGCACCAGTTGAGGTCGCGCGCGAGCACGGCCTGCTTCTGCTCCTCGGTCATCGGCCACTCGTCGAGGTAGGCACGCTCGTCGGCCTTGAAGCGCTCGCGGTTCTCGGCCTTCATCAGGCTCATGCAGAACTGGTTGAGCCAGTAGCCTTTGCGGCTCTGCTCGGCGTCGAAGATGATCGTGCCGGGCACGTCCAGGTAGGGTTTGTCGAGGGCCATGGTGGATCCTTACTGATGAATCGCCGCCGGGCCGCCCCAAGGCGATTCGCGCCCCCGCGGGGGGCAGCGACCCGCGAAGCGGCGGAGCGTGGGGGTCATTGTTCTTCGGGCCAGTAGAGCTTCATGGGGTTGTCGACCAGCAGCTTCTTCTGAAGTTCGGCGGTCGTCGCGATGTGCGGGATGAAGTCCACCAGCAGCCCGTCGTCGGGCATGTGGTCCTTGAGGTTCGGGTGCGGCCAGTCGGTGCCCCACAGCACGCGGTCGGGGAACTGCTCGACGATGCGGCGCGCGAAGGGCACGACGTCGCGGTAGGCGCTCTGCTCGCCGTCCAGCGCCTTGGGGCCGGCGACCGACAGGCGCTCGGGGCAGCTCACCTTGCTCCAGACGTTGCCGTGTTCGCGCATGAACTTCTCGAAGAGGGCGAACTCCGGCCCGTCCACCGGTTGGGTCACGTCGGGGCGGCCCATGTGGTCCACCACCACCGTGGTCGGCAGCGCGGTGAAGAAGTCCCACAGCTCGGGCAGGTCCACGGCTTCGAAGTAGATGACGACATGCCAGCCCAGCTTGGCGATGCGGCCGGCGATCTCCATCAACTCGTCCTTGGGCGTGAAGTCCACCAGCCGCTTGACGAAGTTGAAGCGCACGCCGCGCACGCCGGCATCGTGCAGTTGCTGCAGTTCCTCGTCGCTGATGCTGCGCTTGACCGTCGCCACGCCGCGCGCCTTGCCGTTCGAGGACTGCAGCGCATCGACCAGCGCGCGGTTGTCCGCGCCGTGGCAGGTGGCCTGCACGATCACGTTGCGCGCGAAGCCCAGGTGGTCGCGCAAGGCGAAGAGCTGGGCCTTGCCGGCGTCGCAGGGCGTGTACTTGCGCTCGGGCGCGTAGGGGAACTCGGCGCCCGGGCCGAACACGTGGCAGTGCGCATCGACGCTGCCGGCCGGCACCTGGAATTTGGGCTTGCTGGGCCCGGTGTACCAGTCCAGCCAGCCGGCGGTCTTCTCGAAGGGGCCGGAGGTGGGTTTGCTCATGGTGCTTCTCTCTTCCTGGACAGAGGGTTCAATCGGGTTGGATGTTGGCGTCGCGCACCAGCTTGGCGTAGCGCAGGCGCTCCTCGTGCAGCAGCCGGACCATCATGTCGCGGCTTCCCGGCATCGCCTCGCCGCCGACGGCGGACATGCGCTCGCGCACGTCGGGCAGCTTCAGCGCTTTCTGGATTTCGGCGTGCAGCCTCTCGACGATGGGCATGGGCGTCTTCGCGGGCGCCATCACCGCGTACCAGACCGAGGACTCGAAGCCCTTGAAGCCGGATTCGGCGATGGTCGGCGCGTCAGGAAAGATCGGCGAACGCTCCGGGCTGAGCACGGCCAGCACCTTCAGCCGGCCGCTGCCGACCAGGGGCTTGACCTCCAGCGCGTTCATCGCGATCAGCGGCACCTGGCCGCTGGCCACGTCGGTGACGGCCTGCGCACCCCCCTTGTAGGGCACGTGCATGAGGTCGATGCCGGCCGCGTGCGTGAACAGCTCGGCCGCCATGTGCGGCGTGGAACCGTTGCCCGGCGAGGCAAAGGAAATGCTGCCTGGTTTGGCCTTCGCGGCGGCGATCAGGTCGGCGATGTTGCGGTAGGGTACGTTCGCGTTCGCGGCGATCACCACCGGCACGCGGCCGACCAGCGACACCGCCACCAGATCGGTCTCGGCATCGAAAGGCTGCGGCTTGTACAGCGCCATGTTGGCGGCCAGGGCGTTGGCGGCCATCAGCAGCGTGTGGCCGTCGGGCTTGGCGCCGATGACGTATTTCACCGCGATGTTGGTTCCTGCACCGGGCCGGTTGTCGATGATGATCGGCTGCCCCAGGCTCGCGCCCAGGGCCTGGCCCAGCGTGCGCGCAACCGCATCCACCGCGCCGCCGGCGGAGTAGCCGACCACCAGGTTGATCGGCCGGTCGGGGTACCCGGGCTGTGCCCAGGCTCCAGCTGAGGCCAGCGCGGTTGCACTGGCCGCGGCGGACAGCAGGTGGCGGCGAACGGGAGAGAAAGCGCGCATGGCGGCTCCTTGGTGGCGCTGGACGATCAGTCGATGTAGCGCAGGCCCGCCTTCTCGAGCGGCTCGCGCATCTTGTAGTAGTCCAGGCCCAGCGTGCCGGCGGCGAAGATGTCGCGCTTGCCGCCTTCGTTGGCCTCGCGCTTGCGGGCGGCTTCCAGCGTCTTGGCCGCAATGCCGCGCGGCACGCAGACCACGCCGTCGTCGTCGGCCACGACCACGTCGCCCGGCGTGACGTAGGCGCCCGCGCAGACGATCGGGATGTTCACCGAGCCCGGCGTGGCCTTGATGGTGCCCTTGGACGACACGTAGCGGCTCCAGACCGGGAATTTCATCTCGCGCAGCACCTTGGTGTCGCGCACGCCGGCCTCGATGATCAGCGCGCGTGCGCCGCGGGCCTGGAAGCTGGTGGCCAGCAGGTCGCCGAAGTAGCCGTCGCTGCATTCCGCGGTGACGGTGGCGACCACGACGTCGCCGGGGCGGATCTGCTCGGCCGCCACGTGCATCATCCAGTTGTCGCCAGGCTGCAGCAGCACGGTGACTGCCGTGCCGGAGACGGCCACGTCCTGCTGGATCGGGCGCATGTAGGGCTTCATGAGGCCGACGCGGCCCATGGCCTCGTGGACGGTGGCCGAGCCGAAGGCGGCCAGCGCGTCGGCCGTTTCGCGGTCGGTGCGCTCGATGTTGCGGTAGACGACGCCGAGTTCGTACATATAAGCCTTTCAACCCCCATGCCGCTTCGCGGCTCCCCCTTCTGCTTCGCGAAGGGGGAGCACCCAGCGGCCTGGCAAAGCCAGTTCCGCGGGTGCCCTGGAAGTTAAGTCGTGGTTGGACAGTGGTGTGGAGGGAATCAGCGGCTTTTGGCCTTGAGTGCGGCATCCAGCCGCGGGAAGACCCGCCGCGCGTTGCCTTCGAACACCTGGTAGCGCTCGTCGTCCGTGAGGTTGGCGGTCGCGTTGACGTAGCGCTTGGTGTCGTCGTAGTAGTGGCCGGTCTGCGGGTCGATGCCGCGCACGGCGCCGATCATCTCGCTGGCGAACAGAATGTTCTTGACCGGGATCACCTTGGTCAGCAGGTCGATGCCCGGCTGGTGGTACACGCAGGTGTCGAAGAAGATGTTGTTGAGGATGTGCTCGTCCAGCAGCGGCTTCTTCATCTCCTGCGCCAGGCCGCGGAAGCGCCCCCAGTGGTAGGGCACCGCGCCGCCGCCGTGCGGGATGACGAACTTCAGCGTCGGGAAGTCCTTGAACAGGTCGCCCTGGATGCACTGCATCACGGCCGTGGTGTCGGCATTCAGGTAGTGCGCACCGGTGGTGTGGAAGCAGGCGTTGCAGCTCGTGCTCACGTGGATCATCGCGGGGATGTCGTACTCCACCATCTTCTCGTAGATGGGATACCAGTGGCGGTCGGTCAGGGGCGGGCTGGTCCAGTGGCCGCCGCTCGGGTCGGGGTTCAGGTTGATGCCGACGTTGCCGTACTGCTCCACGCATTTCACCAGCTCGGGGATGCAGGTCTTCGGGTCGACGCCGGGCGACTGCGGCAGCATCGCGGCGGGGATGAAGTGGTCGGGGAAGAGCTGCGAGACGCGGTAGCACAGCTCGTTGCAGATCGCGGCCCAGGTGCTCGACACCTCGAAGTCGCCGATGTGGTGCGCCATGAAGCTGGCGCGCGGGCTGAAGATGGTCAGGTCGCTGCCCCGCTCCTTCATCAGGCGCAGCTGGTTCTGCTCGATCGATTCGCGCAGCTCGTCGTCGCTGATCTTCAGGTCGGCCGGATTCGGCTTGGCCGACGGATCCTTGATGCCGGCGATCTGGGCGTTGCGCCAGTTCTCCAGCGCCTTGGGCGCGGTGGTGTAGTGGCCGTGGCAGTCGATGATCATCGCTTGGTTCTCCAGAGTGCGTGCGGGTTCGGTGAAGGGGAAGGCCGCGTCAGGCCGGCTCCATGCCTTGGCGGCGCTTGGCGTCGGCGGCCTCGGGCGAGGCCATGAAGGCGAGCAGCTGCCGTGCGACGTCGGCCATCGGCGAGCCGGCCACCACGCCTGCGGAAAACACGGTGTCGATGGCGATGGCGGGCGGCAGCGGGCCGACGATGTCGATGCCCTCGACGTGGATCAGTTCGCTCAGCTGCTGGAAGCCCAGCCCGACTTGGCCCTGCGCCACCAGCGAGCCCACCGGCACGCCGGGCGGTGCCTGCACCGTGCGCGCCTTCACGTCGTCCGCGATGCCCCAGCGCTCGAAGAGCTTCTGCAAGGCCACGCCGCTCGGGCCGGTCGAGTAGCCGACGGTCTGAGCGGCCAGCACGGCGGCACGCACCGCCTCTTCGCCGCCGATGTCGGGGTGCGCCGTGCCGGCGCGCACGGCCACCGCGGTGCTGGAGAGCATCAGGTCGACCTTGCTGCCCGCGGCCACGCGGCCGGCCGCCAGCAGCCTGTCGATGGCGTCCGAGGCGAGGAACACGAGGTCGAAGGCCTCTTCGCCGGCCTGCACACGCTTGGCGGCATCGACGCCGCCGACCGATTCGATCGCGACCGGAACGCCGCCGCGCGCCTGCCAGGCCGCCGACAGATCGGCCAGCACCTGGCGCGTGGCCATGGACGAGATGCCTTGAAGGGAAGCGGTCATGCGGGATGTCTCCGGTGCCGCCGCGCGAGCGTGCGGCGGGTGGTGTTCTTGCCGCGGATTCTCGGAAGCGGGGCCGATCGCGCAAAGGCACGCCAGCCGCTATCAGATAGATCAATCCGGCATATCCGGTGGTATGGTTCTTCTTTCTGCGATACCTCCTGTCACCGGCCTGTGGACCTCAAGCAACTCGAGTACTTCGTGCGCGTGGCCGAACTGGGCAGCTTCACCCGTGCCTCGCAGGCGCTGGACGTCGCGCAGCCCGCGCTGTCGCGCCAAGTTCGGCTGTTGGAGGTGGAGCTGCGCCAGAACCTGCTGGTGCGCAATGGCCGCGGTGTCACGCTCACCGACGCCGGGGCGCTGCTGCTGGAGCACGGGCGCGGCATCCTGCACCAGGTGGCGCGCGCGCAGGAGGAACTGGCCGGCGCCCGCGGCGGCCTGGCCGGGCGGGTGGCGCTGGGGTTGCCGCCCAGCGTGGCGCGGGCCTACGCCGTGCCGCTCACCCGGGCCTTCCGCCAGCGGCTGCCGCAGGCCAGGCTGTCCATCACCGAGGGCCTGACCCTCGCGATGCAGGATGCGCTGATGGCGGGCCGGCTCGACATCGCCGTGCTCTACAACGCGCGGCCGTCGGCCGGCCTGGAGATCCAGCCGCTGATGGACGAGGAACTGGTGCTCGTGCAACCGCGCCCGCCCGGCCTGGCCGAAGACCCGCCGCCGCCGCCGCTGCCGCTGGCCGCGCTGGCCGAACGGCCGCTTGTCATCCCCAGCCGGCCCAACGCGATCCGCATGCAGGTGGAGTCCGAGCTTGCCGCCCTGGGATTGCACCCGCAGGTGGCGCTGGAGATCGACGGCGTGCCAGCCATCCTCGAACTCGTCGCCGATGGCCTGGGCGTCGCCGTGCTCACGCGCCACGCGGTGGCCAGTTCTGTGCGGCCCTCGGCCTACACGGTGCGCCGCATCGGGGCCGAAGGCGGGCCCTCGCTGCACGTGCAGGCCTGGCTGGCGACCAGCGCCCAGCGGCCCGCCACGCGCACGCAGCAGGCGGCGCTGGCGCTGCTGCGCGAGGTGGTCGGCGCGGTACCTGTGAAGTCGTAACGAACGTGACGAGTTTGCCGGCAGCGCCCGCCAGCCGGGCGCTGCGGGCCGATTGCACTTTCGATTCCGGTCGTCCTGGGCATCCTCCTCTCACCTCTGGAGAGAGGGCGGGGCGAGGGCACCGGGCGCTGGATGAGGCGTGCCGTGCACAGGCTGCATGCCCTCACCCCAACCCTCTCCCAGAGGGAGGGGGAGCAAGGCCGACTCAGAGCTTCGGCAACTTCGCCTTCGCGATCACTTCGCTCCAGCGCCGGATGTCCGCCGCCAGGAAGTCGCGCAACGCGGCCGGGCTGCTGCCCTGGGCGCGCATGTTCAACGCCTGCAGCTGCTTCTTCACGTCGTCCTGCGAAACCGCGGCCTGCACGGCGCGCGACAGCTTGTCGACGACGGCCGCGGGCGTCTTCGCCGGCACGGCGAGGCCGTTCCAGGAACCGACGTCGAAGCCGGCCAGCGCGCCGCCGCTCTCGCGCACCGCCGGCACGTCGGGCAGTTCGGGCGCGCGCTCGCGGCCCAGCACAGCCAGCGCGCGCAGCGCCTTGCCCTGGAGGTGCGGCATCAGCGGGCCGAGGATGTCGATCAGCACATCGATCTCGCCGCCGCGCACGGCAGTGACCACGGGCGGCGTGCCGTTGAAGGGCACCACCTGGGCGTCGATGCCGGCCGAGAGCTTGAGCAGCTCGGCCGCGAGGTTCTGCGTGGTGCCGATCTGTGGCGTGCCGATGTTGAGCTTGCCGGGGTTCGCTCGCGCGTGGGTGAGCAGCTCGGCCAGCGTCTTGAAGCGGCTGTTCTCGGCCACCGCGACCGCCAGGTCGAAGCGTGCCATTTGCGAGACGGGGGCGAAGTCGGCCAGCGTGTCGAAGGGCAGCTTCTTGAACAGCGCCGCGCTGACGGCTGTGCCGCTGGAGATCAGCAGCAGCGTATGGCCGTCGGGCTCGGCGCGCGCCACCACCTCGCCGGCCACCACGCCGCCGGCGCTGGGCCGGTTGTCGACCACCACCGGCTGGCCCAGGGCGGCAGCGAGCTTCTGGCCCACCGCGCGCGCCGTCAGGTCGGCGGCGCCGCCGGCCGCGTTGGGCACCACGAGGCGCAGCGGGCGCGACGGAAAGGCGGGCTGCGCCGGCGCGGTGCCGGCGGCGCCCAGCAGGGCCAGCGCACCGGCACCCTGGAGCAGAACTCGGCGGTCGAGGGACATGGGAAAGGTCTCCGGAGTTTTCGAATGAAATCGGCCCGCAGCGCCCGTCCGGCGGGCGCGAACAGCTATGAAAGTTGTAGCAACGGCGTCAGTCGCGTGTGGCGCGGCGCTGCACGCAGTCGACGTAGGCGTTGCCGTCCGGCGGGCGGCCGGCGCGCTGGCTTTCCCACATCATGCGGCCCAGGCACTCCATGGCCTCGTGGTGCGCGTCGAGCAGCGACCCGCGGCGAGCCGTGAGCAGTTCCACCGCCTGGCGGATGCCGCGCGGCTGGTCGATCGAGCACTGCTCGCTGATCGACAGGTGCATCGACAGGTGCAGGAAGGGGTTCTCGCGCCCGTCCTGGCCGTCGTAGACGCGCGCCACGGCGGCGTCGGCATCGGCCAGGTCGGCGTGGTATTCGGGGTGCTGGTCGATCCATCCGCTGGCGATGGTCTCCAGCGCCTCCATCGGCTGGCCGCTGCGGCCCTTGGCGTAGACGTTGCAGAAGAAGCGCCGCACTTCTTCCTGGGAGGGATTGAACATGGTGCGGCGAGGTTAGCACCCGCCCCCGACCCCCGGCTGGCGGGGTTGGCCGACAGCGCGCGGTCACGCGGCTCGGGCAAGATGTCGGATGGCGCCCGCCTGGGGCCCTCGCATTCCCACCCGTTTTCCATGACCGTTCCCGACCCCGCGCGCCCCTGGACCACCGAACTCGGCTCGCGCATGCGCGAGCACTTCTTCCTCAAGGCCGTGGGCACCACCGTGTGGGTCTGGGTCTTCTTCATCGGCTACTTCCACATGCTGCGCCACCCGGTGTATCCGGTGACGGTGATGCCGCTGACCTGGGTGGACCACTGGGTGGCCTTCGAGCCCGCGGCGCTCGTGCCGTACCTGTCGCTGTGGTTGTACGTGGGCATCGCGCCGGGGCTGCAGCGCGGCTTCTGGCCACTGTTCGTCTACGGGCTGTGGGCGGCCGCCCTGTGCGCCGTGGGCCTGGGCATCTTCCACTTCTGGCCGACCCAGATCCCGCCCATGCCGGTCGACCCCACCGCGCCGGGCTTCGCGCTGCTGCAGGGCATCGACGCGGCAGGCAATGCCTGCCCGTCGATGCACGTGGCCATCTCGGCCTTCACCGTGCTGTGGGTGGAACATCTGCTGCGCCGTGCCGGGGCGCCGGTCTGGCTGCGGCTGGCCAATGTCGCGTGGTTCCTGGCCATCGCCTGGTCGACCCTGGCCGTCAAGCAGCACGTCGCGCTCGACGTGCTGGCCGGCGCGGTGCTCGGCGGCGTGTTCGCGGTGGCCTCTCTGCGCTGGCGACCGGCCGAACGGCCAGGCCCTGTTGCGGCACCTCGAACGGCTATCATGAGCCGACAGTGACCTGCGAGCGAAGCGGCATGCGCCCTTCTGATCTGGCGGGTCGGATACATCACAGACGAATGGGCCCGGCCGGCGACCCCTGCGGCGCCGGGCCGCGACGAGGACGGACCCCGCACACATGAGTTCGCTGAAGGAATTGCAGGACCTGATCCAGGAAAAGTACGGCATCGACCCGGCCACGCTGGACCCCAACGAGTCCATGCGCGACAAGGGCTTCGATTCGCTGGCCATCGTCGAATTCCTGTTCGAGATCGAGGACCGCTTCAAGATCTCCATGCCCGACCCCGATCCCAGCATCGAGACGCTCGCCGGCCTGGCCGCCGTCGTCGACCGCGTGCGTGCCGAGGCCGCGGCGTCCGGCACGCCCGAGCAGCAGCAACAGCCCGCCGCCTGATGGCCGACGCGCGGGTTGCCGTCACCGGCCTGGGCGTCGTCTCGCCGCATGGCGACGACCCGCAGGCCCTGTTCGCGGCGCTCCTGCGCGGCGAATCCGCGATCCGTCCCGTCTTCCCCGAACTCGCCAAGCCTGCCGCCGCGGCCACCGTCGCCTTCGACGAGAGCCGCTGGTTCACCAAGCTGCAGCTGGCCGGCGTCGACCGCGTGAGCCAGATGGCCGTGGCCGCGGCCGACTTCGCCGTGAAGGACGCGGGCGCCCTCGACGTCGACCCCGAGCGGCTCGGCGTCTTCGGCGGCTGCGGCATGGGCGGCGCGACCGCTCTCGAAGCGGCCTACCGCGGCGGCATGGCCAACGGGAGCGGGCGGGTGCCGCCGCTTACCGTCCCGGCCTTCATGCCCAACGCGCCGGCCTCGCAGGTCGCGATGCGCCAGCGCGCGCAGGGGCCGGTCTTCACCTATTCCGTGGCGTGCTCCTCGTCGGCGGTCGCGATTGCCGAAGCCGCCAAGGCGGTGGCGCGTGGCGAGGTCGACGTGGCCATTGCTGGTGGCGCCGAATCGCTCATCGTGCCCGGCGTGGTGATGGCCTGGCAGGCCATGCAGACCCTGGCGGCCTTTCCGGCCGGCGACGCCCAGGCCGCGGCCACGGCGGTGAAGCCCTTCGCCGCCGACCGCAGCGGCTTCGCGCTGGGCGAGGGCGCTGCCTTCCTCGTGCTCGAGTCCGAGGCACGCGCGCGTGCGCGGCAGGCCCGGCGCTACGCGCTGCTGTCCGGCTGGGGCCACAGCTGCGACGCCACGCACCTCACCAAGCCCGACGCACCCGGCCAGGCGCGTGCGCTGCGCGCGGCGCTCGCCATGGCCGGCCTGCGGCCCCAGGACGTCGGCTACTGCAATGCTCACGGCACTGCCACCAAGATCGGCGATCCGATCGAACGCGACGCGCTCGCGCTGGTGTGGGGCGACGCGCTCGAGGGCCTGAAGGTCAGCTCGACCAAGGCGCTGCACGGCCACCTGCTGGGTGCAGCCGGCGCACTGGAGGCCGTGATCACCCTGCTGGCGCTGCAGCAGCGGCAGCTGCCGCCCAACGCGCATTGCGCCGAGGTCGATCCGGCCTGCCAGCTGAACCTCGTGGGCGCGCAGGGCGAGGCGAACCCCGCGCTCGCCGCCGCAGTGAGCAGCTCCTTCGCGTTCGGTGGCAGCAACGCCGTGCTGCTGTTCGAGCAGGCCTGAGCACCCACACCATGCGAAGGCTTTGCTGCGCCGCGCTGGCGCTCCTGCCGTTCATGGCCATGGCGCAGGCCGCTTCGCCGGCGCGCCCCAGCTGGGGTGCCATCGCCTCCAGCTATCCGGCCTACGGCTACGCCTTCGAGCATTCCACGCGCGAGGCGGCCGAGCACGAGGCGCTCAACCAGTGCCGGCGCAACGCACGCAAGCCCGCGGGCTGCGAGGTGCGCACGACCTTCGACCGCGCCTGCGGCGCTTACGCGCAAGGCAATTTCGGCGAGTGGGGCGCGGCCGTGGCGCCGAGCGCGACCGACGCCGCGCAGGCTGCCGCGAAACAGTGCGACAACCACCTGCCCACCGAGCCCTGCAAGGTGGTGGTGCGCGCCTGCTCGCCGCGCTGATCAGAGCATCGCCGAGATGCGCTGCGCGGCCGCCTGCAGCGGCGGCAGCATCGTCTCCTGCATCACCTTGGCGCTGGTGCGGTTGGCCTGGCCGCTGATGTTCAGCGCGGCGACCACGCGCCCGGCGCGGTCCACGATCGGCGCGGCGATGGAGATCATGCCTTCCTCCAGCTCCTGGTTGGTCAGCGTCCAGCCCTGGCGGCGCGCCTGCGCGATGCGTGCCTCGATCGCTGTCGGGTCGGTCAGCGTGTGGCGGGTGAAGGCCTGGATCTGCGACGCCGCGATGCGCTCGCGCGCCTGTTCCGGCGGCAGGCCGCCCAGCAGCAGGCGGCCCATCGAGGTGCACCAGGCCGGCAGGCGCGAGCCCACGCCCAGCGTGACGCGCATGATCTTCTGCACCGGCACGCGCATCACGTAGACCACGTCGGTGCCGTCGAGCACGGCGATGGAGCAGGACTCCTGCACCTGCCGCGCGAGTGCTTCGAGCTCCGGCTCGGCGAGGTTCCAGATCGGCATCGACGAGAGGTACGCGAAGCCCAGGTCGAGGATGCGCGGGGTGAGGGCGAAAAGCCGGCCGTCGCTCTCCACATAGCCCAGCGTCTGCAGCGTGAGAAGGATGCGGCGTGCGCCCGCCCGCGTGAGGCCGGTCGCCGCGGCGACGTCGCTCAGGGTCTGCTTCGGCGCCTGCGCGCTGAAGGAGCGGATCACCTGCAGGCCGCGCGCGAAGGACTGCACGTAGCTGTCGCCGGGGGTGGGGATGCCGGGCGATGGAGCGCTGTCGCTCTGGGTCTTGCTGCGGGTTGCCATGGGGTACGTGTCGGGCCTAGAATTCATTATACGAACACATGTTCGATATGCGAACATTTTGCGGGTGCCGGGCGCGCAAGGTCTGGCGTCCACGTGGCTCTCATGGCCCTCACTCCGCTTGCCCCGCGATTCCCTTTGCCTGGAGACCGCTTCCCATGATCGACAAGATTGCGCGCTCGGTGGCCGACGCGCTGGCCGATACGGCCGACGGTGCCACCGTGCTCATCGGCGGCTTCGGCACGGCCGGCATTCCCAACGAGTTGATCGACGGCCTGATCGAGCAGGGCGCGAAGGACCTCACGGTCGTCAACAACAACGCCGGCAACGGCGACGCCGGCCTGGCCGCGCTGCTCAAGGCGGGGCGCGTGCGCAAGGTCATCTGCAGCTTCCCGCGCCAGGCCGACAGCCACGTCTTCGACGCGCTGTACCGCAGCGGCAAGCTGGAGCTGGAACTCGTGCCGCAGGGCAACCTGGCCGAGCGCATCCGCGCCGCCGGTGCGGGCATCGGCGCCTTCTTCTGTCCCACGGGCTACGGCACCGAGCTGGCGGGCGAGCGCGAGACGCGGGTGATCGACGGCAAGCCCTACGTGCTCGAATACCCCATCCATGGCGACCTGGCGCTCATCAAGGCCGAACGCGGCGACCGCTGGGGCAACCTCGTCTACCGCAAGGCCGCGCGCAACTTCGGCCCGGTGATGGCGATGGCGGCGAAGAAGACCATCGCCACGGTGCACGAGATCGCCGAGCTGGGCAGCATGGACCCCGAGGCGATCGTCACGCCCGGCATCTTCGTGAGCCGCATCGTGAAGATCGAGCGTGTCGCCACGCAGGCCGGCGGCTTCAAGAAAGCGGCATGACCATGACCTACCAGAGACGCACCAAGGACCAACTCGCCGCCCGCGTGGCGCAGGACATCTTCGACGGCGCCGTCGTCAACCTCGGCATCGGCCAGCCCACGCTGGTGGCCAACCACCTGCCCGCGGGCCGCGAGGTGATCCTGCACAGCGAGAACGGCATCCTCGGCATGGGCCCGGCGCCGGCCGGGGGCGCCGAGGACTACGACCTCATCAACGCCGGCAAGCAACCGGTGACGCTGCTGCCGGGCGGCGCGTACTTCCACCATGCCGACAGCTTCGCGATGATGCGCGGCGGCCACCTCGACATCTGCGTGCTCGGCGCCTTCCAGGTCTCGGCCACCGGCGACCTGGCCAACTGGAGCACCGGCGAGCCCGGCGCCATTCCGGCCGTGGGCGGCGCCATGGACCTGGCCATCGGCGCCAAGCAGACCTGGGTCATGATGGACCTGCTCACCAAGAAGGGCGAGAGCAAGGTCGTCGAGCGCTGCAGCTACCCGCTCACCGGCATCGGCTGCGTCAAGCGCGTGTATGCCGACCTGGCGACACTCGAATGCACATCGCAGGGCCTGAAGCTCATTGACAAGGTCGACGGACTGGACCACGCCGAGCTTGAGAAACTGGTGGGCCTGCCGATCGCTTCTTAAATCGGGCAGCCGAACGCAGAGGGCGCAGAGGTTTCGCAGAGGGCGCAGAAGTAAAGCCAAAATTTTCTTGAATTCTTCTGCGCCCTCTGCGAAATCTTCGCGACCTCTGCGTTCTGGCCCCGTATTCACAACCCTCCTCGAGACACACAACATGAGCACCCAAGCCTTCATCTGCGACGCCATCCGCACTCCCTTCGGCCGCTACGGCGGCGCCCTGAGCAGCGTGCGCACCGACGACCTGGGCGCGATCCCGATCCGCGCGCTGATGGAGCGCAACAAGGGCGTCGACTGGCAGGCCGTGGCCGACGTGATCTACGGCTGCGCCAACCAGGCCGGCGAGGACAACCGCAACGTGGCGCGCATGGCCGCGCTGCTGGCCGGCTTGCCGATCGAGGTGCCGGGCGCCACGGTCAACCGGCTGTGCGGCTCGGGGCTCGATGCCGTGGGCACGGCCGCGCGCGCCATCAAGGCCGGCGAGGCGCAGCTCATGATCGCGGGCGGCGTGGAGAGCATGAGCCGCGCCCCCTTCGTCATGCCCAAGGCCGAATCGGCCTTCAGCCGCGCCAATGCGGTGTACGACACCACCATCGGCTGGCGCTTCGTCAACAAACTGATGAAGGCGCAGTATGGCGTCGACTCCATGCCCGAGACGGCCGAGAACGTCGCCACGGATTACAAGATCGAGCGCGAGGCGCAGGACCGCATGGCGCTGGCCTCGCAGCAGCGCGCCGTCGCTGCGCAGAAGCGCGGCTTCTTCGATGCCGAGATCGTGCCGGTGAGCATTGCGCAGAAGAAGGGCGATCCGGTGATCGTCGCCAAGGACGAGCATCCGCGCGACACCAGCCTCGAGTCGCTGGCCAAACTCAAGGGCGTGGTGCGTCCCGACGGCACCGTGACGGCCGGCAACGCCAGCGGCGTGAACGACGGCGCCTGCGCGCTGCTGATCGCCGGGGAGGCGGCGGCCGCCAGGCATGGCCTCACGCCGCGCGCCCGCATCGTCGGCATGGCCACGGCCGGCGTGGCGCCGCGCGTGATGGGCATCGGTCCGGCGCCGGCCACCGAGAAGGTGCTGGCACTCACCGGGCTCAAGCTCGACCAGATCGACGTCATCGAACTGAACGAGGCCTTCGCCGCGCAGGGCCTGGCCGTGCTGCGCATGCTGGGCCTGAAGGACGACGACGCCCGCGTCAACATCAACGGGGGTGCCATCGCGCTGGGCCACCCGCTGGGTGCCAGCGGCGCGCGCCTGGCCACCACGGCGGTGAACCAGCTGCACAGCGGCGGCGGCCGCTACGCGCTGTGCACCATGTGCATCGGCGTGGGGCAGGGCATCGCGGTCATCCTCGAGAAGGTCTGATCCGCCGCTTCGCCAGATCGTCACGTTCGTGACGAATTCGGCCGCAACGCCCGCTGGACGGGCGCTGGCGGCCGATTGCACTTTGGGGCTCGGCGGCTCAGCCCTCGTCCGCGGGTTCGGCGCCGCCCTGCAGCGCATCCACCTTCTGCATGTTCTCGAGCAGCCTGAGCAGGTAGTGCAGGCTGTGGGTGGTGTCGTTGATCGAGAAGCCGTCCAGCACCTGCGCGTAGTAGCCGTGGATCTTCGGCAGCGCCTCGGCCTGCCAGAGTGACCGGCCCTCGGGTGTCATCGACACGATGCGCGCACGCCGGTCGTTCGCGTCCTGCGCCATGCGTACGCGACCGTCGCGCTCCATGCGGCCGATCAGACCCGAGAGGTTCTGGCGGCTGACCTTCAGGTAGCGCGCCAGCTCGCCCACGCTCATCCCGTCCCCTGCCTCTTCCCGCGAGAGCGCGCCCAGCACCGCCCACTGCTGCGTGGTCAGGCCTTCGGCCTCCACGGCGCGTGTGCCTGTTTTATGCAACATGTTTGCACATTGGTACAACCGGAAGAACAGCCGGTTGGCCAGAGCCATGCGCGCTTTCTCGTCATTTTCACTAGGGTTAACCATGGATAAGGCCTGGATGGCTTGCAGGGATGAACATCTTGCGGGAAGCAAAACAAGACAATATATTGTCATAAATAGCGGCGTGATGGCTCAGCCCGCGCCCTGACGATAGCAAGCACCCCAAGGACCATTCGATGCAACGATTCCAAGACAAGACCGTGATCGTCACCGGCGGCGGTGGCGGCATCGGCGGCGCCACCTGCCGCCGCTTCGCCCGCGAGGGCGCCCGCGTCGCGGTGTTCGACCTCAACGACGAGGCCGCGGTCCGGGTGGCCGCGCGAATCCGCGAGGAAGGCGGCCGCGCCGAGGCCGTGCGCTGCGACATCACCGACCGCGCCAGCGTCGACGCCGCCGTGGCCCGCACGGTGGCGTCGCTGGGCCCCATCGACGTGCTCGTCAACAACGCGGGCTGGGATGTGTTCAAGCCCTTCACCAAGACTGCGCCGGCCGACTGGGACCGATTGATCGCCATCAATCTCACCGGCGCCCTGCACATGCACCACGCGGTGCTGCCGGGCATGGCGGCGCGCAAGGCAGGGCGCATCGTCAACATCGCCTCCGACGCGGCGCGCGTGGGCTCCTCCGGCGAAGCGGTGTACGCGGCCTGCAAGGGCGGGCTGGTGGCGCTCTCCAAGACGCTGGCGCGCGAGCATGCACGCCACGGCATCACCGTCAACGTGGTGTGTCCCGGCCCGACCGACACGGCCCTGTTCGCCGACTACCGGGAAGGCGCGGGCAACCCCGAGAAGCTGATGGAGGCCTTCACCCGTTCCATCCCGCTCGGCCGCATCGGCCAGCCCGACGACCTGCCGGGCGCCATCGCCTTCTTCGCCAGCGACGACGCGGCCTTCGTCACCGGGCAGGTGCTGTCGGTCTCCGGCGGCCTGACGATGGCCGGGTGACACCGATCGACGACTGAAGACAAGGAGACGAGCATGAACTTCGAAGACATCCTCTACGAGGTGCGCAACGGCGTGGCCTGGATCACCATCAACCGGCCCGACAAGATGAACGCCTTTCGCGGCACCACCTGCGACGAGCTCATCAGGGCGCTGAACAAGGCCGGCTACGACCGCGACGTCGGCTGCATCGTGCTGGCCGGCGCCGGCGACCGGGCCTTCTGCACCGGCGGCGACCAGTCGGCCCACGACGGCAACTACGACGGCCGCGGCACCATCGGCCTTCCGATGGAGGAGCTGCACACCGCCATCCGCGACGTGCCCAAGCCCGTGATTGCCCGCGTGCAGGGCTACGCCATCGGCGGCGGCAATGTGCTCGCCACGATCTGCGACCTGACCATCTGTTCCGAGAAGGCGATCTTCGGCCAGGTCGGCCCCAAGATGGGCTCGGTCGATCCGGGCTACGGCACCGCCTTCCTGGCGCGCGTGGTGGGCGAGAAGAAGGCGCGCGAGATCTGGTACCTGAACAAGCGCTATTCCGGCCACGAGGCCGTGGCCATGGGCCTGGCCAACGTGTGCGTGCCGCCCGAGAAGCTCGACGAGACGGTGCAGGAATGGGCCGAGACCATCTGCGAGCGCAGCCCCACCGCCATCGCCATCGCCAAGCGCAGCTTCAACATGGACACGGCGCACCAGGCAGGCATCGCCGGCATGGGCATGTACGCCCTCAAGCTGTACTACGACACCGACGAGTCGCGCGAGGGCGTGGCCGCGCTCAAGGAAAAGCGCAAGCCCGATTTCCGCAAGTACGCCAAGTGAGCGCGGGGCCGCGATGAACCCCTACATCGACGAGGACCTGGCGGCCGTCGCCGACCAGGCGCGCCGCTTTGCTTCAGACCGCGTGGCGCCCGGCTTCCAGGAGCGCGACCGCACCCGCTTGCTCGACCGCGCGCTGATGCGCGAGATGGGCGAGATGGGTTTCATCGCGCCCGAACTGCCCGAGGAGGCGGGCGGTCAGGGCCTGGGCTGCCTGGCGGCCGGCGTGATCCACGAGGAGATCGCGCGGGCCGACCTGTCCATCAGCTACATCAACCTGCTGGCCTCGCTCAACGGCCAGATCCTGGCCGAGCACGGGCAGCCCGAGGTGGCGCGGCCCTGGCTGCAGAAGCTCACGCGCGGCGAAGCCCTGCTCGCCATCGCGCTGACCGAGCCGCGCGGCGGCTCCGACGCGGCCAACCTGCGGCTGAAGGTGGAACGCGTGGGGGACCACTACGTGCTCAACGGCGAGAAGACTTCCATCTCCGCCGCCGACCAGTGCGATGCGGCGGTGGTCTTCGGGCGCACCGGCAGCGTGGAATCGCAGGCGCACGGCGTCACCGCGCTGCTGGTGCCGATGGAGCTGCCCGGCATCACGCGCAACCGCTTCGACTGCCACGGCCAGCGTGCCATCGGCCGCGGTTCGCTGTTCTTCGAGAACGTCAGGGTGCCGGTGGACCATCGCCTGGGCGAAGAGAACCAGGGCTTCGTGCAGGTGATGCAGGGCTTCGACTTCTCGCGCGCGCTGATCGGCCTGCAGGTGCTGGCCGTGGCTCGGGTGGCGCTGGAGGAGGCGTGGGCCTACGTCGCACAGCGCGAGGCCTTCGGCAAGCCGCTGTCGGCCTTCCAGGGCGTGTCGCACCCGCTGGCCGATTTCGACACGCAGGTGGACGCCGCCCGGCTGCTGTGCCTGCAGGCGCTGTGGCTCAAGGACAGGGGCCTGCCCCACAGCGCCGAGGCCGCCATGTGCAAGTGGTGGGCGCCCAAACTGGCCTACGACGCGGTCCACCAGTGCCTGCTGTCCTTCGGCCACGGCGGCTACGACCGCGGCCCGATGGAGCAACGCCTGCGCGACGTGCTGGGCTTCCAGATCGGTGACGGCACCGCCCAGATCATGAAGACCGTCATCGCCCGCGCACGTGTCGGTCGGAAGGCCGTGCCCCACTGAGCGCGGCCGAACGCGACGACCACAAGAACGAGGAGACAAGACACCATGGAATTCGACGCCATCCTGCTGCCGCCCCGGCGTGCCGCGAGCATTGCGCAAGGGCTGTGGGCCAACCGCACCGTCAACGACGAGCTCGATGCCTGCCTGGCCGAATGCCCCGACAAGACGGCGCTCACCGCGCTGCATGCCGACGGCACGCCCGGCCGGCGGATGAGCTACCGGGCGCTGGCGCAGCTGGCCGACCGCATGGCCGTGGGGCTGCACCGCCTGGGCGTGCGCCGCAACGACGTGGTCGCCATGCAGCTGCCCAACGGCTGGCCCTTCACGGCGCTGTACCTGGCCTGTTCGCGCATCGGCGCCGTGCTCAATCCGCTGATGCCGATCTTCCGGGAGCGCGAACTGGGCTTCATGCTGCGGCACGGCGAGGCCAAGGTGCTGGTGGTGCCGAAGGTCTTCCGCGGCTTCGACCACGAGGCCATGGCGCGGGCCCTGCAGAAGGATCTGCCCGCGCTGCAGCACGTGCTCGTGGTCGGCGGCGGCGGCGCGGACGATTTCGATGCGCTGCTCACCGCGCCGGCGTGGGAAAGCGAAGCCGGCGCCGCCGCCATCCTCTCGTCCGGCCGGCCGGGGCCGGATGACGTCACCCAGCTGATCTACACCTCGGGCACCACCGGCGAGCCCAAGGGCGTGATGCACAGTGCCAACACGCTGATGGCCAACATCCGGCCGTACGCCGAACGGCTGCGCCTGGGCGCGGACGACGTGGTGCTCATGGCCTCGCCCATGGCACACCAGACAGGCTTCATGTATGGCCTGCTGATGCCGATCATGCTGCGCGCCTCGGCCGTGCTGCTGGACGTGTGGGATGCCGCGCGCGCCGCGCAGATCGTGCGCGAGGAAGGCGTCACCTTCACGATGGCCTCCACGCCCTTCCTCACCGATCTCACGCGACAGGTGCGCGAGAGCGGCGAGCCGGTGCCGACGCTGCGCACCTTCCTGTGCGCAGGCGCACCCATACCGGGCCCTGTGGTGGAGCAGGCCCGCGCGGCGCTGGGCACCAAGATCGTCTCGGCCTGGGGCATGACCGAGAACGGTGCCGTCACGCTGATCCGCCTGGAGGACGACGACGAGCGCGCCTTCACCACCGACGGCTGCCCGCTGCGCGGGGTGGAGCTAAAGATCGCCGACGAGACCGGCGCCGAGCTGCCGCGCGGCGAATCCGGCCGCCTGCTGGTGCGCGCCGCCTCCAACTTCGGCGGCTACCTCAAGCGCCCGCAGTGGAACGGCACCGACGCCCAGGGCTGGTTCGACACCGGCGACCTCGCGCGCATGGACGCCGCCGGCTACATCCGCATCAGCGGGCGCAGCAAGGACGTGATCATCCGTGGCGGCGAGAACATCCCCGTCTTCGAGATCGAGTCGCTGCTGTACCGGCACCCGGCCATCGCGCAGGTGGCCATCGTCGCCTACCCCGACGAGCGGCTGGGCGAGCGAGCCTGCGCGGTGGTGGTGCCCAAGGCCGGGCAGTCCATCGACCTGCCGGAGGTGGTGCGCTTCCTCAGGGAGCAGAAGGTGGCGGTGCAGTACATCCCCGAGCGCCTGGTGGTGCGCGAGAGCATGCCGGCCACGCCTTCCGGAAAGATCCAGAAGTTCAAGCTGCGCGAGCTGATCGCCGCGGGCTGAGGACGATGGCAGGCAGTGGCCGACAACAAGCAGGAGACGACACCATGATTGCAAGCATCCCTCGCCGTGCGCTGTGCGCCGGCCTCCTCGGCGCCGCGCTCGCCGCCCTCGCTGGAGCGGCCGCGGCGCAGAGCGCCTGGCCCGCCAGGCCCATCCGCGTGGTGGTGGGCTTCGCGCCCGGCGGCAGCACCGACGTGATGGCGCGCATCGCCGCCCAGTCGCTCACCGAGTCGCTGGGCCAGCCGGTGCTCATCGACAACAAGCCCGGCGCCAGCGGCAACATCGCGGCCTCGGAGGTGGCGCGCGCGGCCGCGGACGGCCACACCTTCCTCATCGCGCCGACCTCCGTGGAAACGGCCAACCCCTGGCTGTTCAAGTCGAGCGTGCTGCCCTCGCGCGACCTCGCGCCGGTGGGCAGCATCGGCAAGACCCAGATGTACCTGGTGGCCAAGCCGCAGATCCAGGCCACCGACGTGCGCGAGCTGGTGGCGCTGGCCAAGGCCAGGCCGGGGTCGCTGTCGTACGCCTCGGCCGGCAGCGGCACGCCGCCGCACCTGGCCTGCGAACTCTTCAAGCAGGCCAGCGGCACTTACATCACGCACATCCCCTACCGCGGTGCGGCGCCGGCGCTGCAGGACGTGATGGCGGGCCAGGCCGATTTCGTCTGCGACCCCGGCATTGCCTTTCCGCACATCCGCAGCGGCAAGGTCAAGCTGCTGGGGGTGGTCAGCGCCAAGCGCTCGCCCTTCTTCCCCGAGGTGCCCACGGTGGGCGAGCAGGGCGTGCAGGGCGCCGACCTGGACATCTGGTTCGGCATGTGGGCGCCCAAGGGCACGCCGCCAGAGGTGCTGGCACGCATGAACCGCGACCTGGCCAAGGCGCTCGCGCTGCCGTCGACCCGGCAGCGGTACGGCGACCTGGGCGCCGAGCCGGTGGCGATGGAGACGGCCGAGTTCCGCGCCCTGCTCGATCGCGAGGGCAAGCAACTGGCCACCCTGATCCGGGAGCAGAAGATCGCCGCGGAATGAAGGCCATGCGCAGATGACGAGGCCGTTCCCGAGATCGTCACGTTCGTGACCAATTTGGCCGCAACGCCCGCTGGACGTGCGCTGGCGGCCGATTGCACTTTCGCATTCTCGGCTTTCAGGCCGGATGCGATTGCCATGCGAGCGTCGCTGCCGCGAGGTCTTCCAGCGCAGTGCCCACGGCCTTGAACACCGTGCGCTCGTGCGTGTCGTGCCGCCCGCTGCGTTCGCCACGGCACAGCTGCGACAGGGTGGCGTGCACCCCGTCCGGCGCGAGCAGGCCGGCCGCGATCGCATCGAGCAGGTCGCCGGCCTTGCTCAGGGCCTCGTCGGTGTCGATGCACACGCGCGCACCACCGCCGAAACAGGCGGGGTCGGCCTCCTTCATCCGCGGCGTGAAGCTGCCGATCAGGTCCAGGTGCGAGCCCGGCGCAAGCCAGGCGCCGCAGGCGAGCGGCGCCGTCGCCAGCGTCGCGCAGCTCACGATGTCGGCCGTGCGCACGGCGGCCTCCAGGTCGGCGACGGCCTGTGCCGCCAGTCCCTCGGCCCGCCACTGCGCGGCCAGTTCTTGCGCGCCTTCGGGCCGGTGGTTCCACACCAGCACGCGGTCGATGCCGGGACGCACGCAGCGCATGGCGTCCGGCAGCAGGCGGGCGATGCGCCCGCAGCCCAGCACCAGCAGCACCCGCGCATCCGGTCGCGCCAGGAAGGACGCACCGAGTGCCGCCGCAGCGGCGGTGCGCCGCGCCGTGATCTCGTTGCCGTCCATCAGCGCCAGCGGCACGCCGGTGGTGGCGTCGTACAGCATGTAGCTCGCGTGCAGGCCGGGCAGGCCACGCGCGCCGTTGGCCGGAAAGATGTTGATCGTCTTGATGCCGAGGTATGCGTCGCTCCATGCCGGCATGACCAGGACCGTGCCGGCATGGGCCGTGCCCTGGCCGAGCGTGTGGACGTGCCGCGCCGGCACGGAGGTGCCGTGCGACGCGAAGGCTGCACGCAGCGCGGGGATGAGCGCATCGAAGGGCAGGGCGGTGCGCAGGACCGCGGCGTCGAAGGTCTGCATGGACCCAGTATGGGGCGGCCGCACGCCCGTCCGTGCACGGGCCAGGCGCCGTGCTAGGGACAACCCCTACGTAGTACCCACGGCGCGCGGGTCAGACGGCGATCAGGGATGAAAGCTGACCATCACCGGACTTTCCATCGCGCGAGTCCTTGACCGGCCGCATTAATTTCATGATCGACAGAAATCTGGCACGAGGCGTCTTCGTCGTCCTGCTTGCCCTGCTCTTCGGGGTGCCCGCAGTCCTCCACTATCCGATCGGCAGCTTCGCCCGCGGCGGGCCTGGCCTGTTTCCCACGCTGGTGTCCTGCATCCTCGGCGTGATCGGGCTGTCGATGATCATCCGCTCGCGCTTCACCAAGCCGGAGCGGCTCGAAATCAACCTCAAGAACATCGGCATCATCATCGCCAGCCTGGTCGCCTTCGCGCTGGTCTCCGAGCACCTGAACATGATCGCCGGCATCGTGCTGATGGTCTTCATCGCCGCCTTGGCTGGCACCAACTACTCGTGGTGGCGCAACGTCAAGGTGTCGGCCATGCTGGTCCTGTTCGCCTTCGGCTTCCAGCGTCTGCTGGGCCTGAACCTTCCCCTGTACTGAGGCCTTCGCCATGGAAGCACTCCACAACCTGGCGTTCGGCTTCGAGCACGCGCTGACCATCCACAACCTGCTGTACTGCGCGCTCGGCTGCGCGGTCGGCACCTTTGTCGGCCTGCTGCCAGGCCTGGGGCCTCTGGCCACCATCAGCCTGCTGCTGCCGCTCACCTACTCGATGGACACCACCGGCGCGCTCATCATGCTGGCCGGCATCTACTACGGGGCGCAGTACGGCGACAGCGTGTCGGCGATCACGATGAAGATCCCGCATGCGAGCAGCATCGTCGCCTGCATCGACGGCTATGCGATGACGCTCAAGGGGCAAGCCGGTCTGGCGCTGTTCACCGCGGGCTTTTCCAGCTTCATCGGCGGCACGGTCGCGATCGTGGTGCTGACCTTCCTCGCGCCTTCGCTGGGTGAGGTGGCCTTCCTCTTCGGTCCGGCCGACTACTGTGCGCTGATGCTGGTGGGCTTCGTCTGCGTGAGCTTCGTCACCACCGGCAGCCTGGTCAACGGTCTGGCGATGTGCATGGTCGGCATCCTGCTGGGCCAGATCGGCACCGACGTGAACAGCGGCATGCAGCGCTACACGATGGATCTGCCCTTCCTGGCTGACGGCGTGGGCCTGGTGAGCATCGCGCTGGGCTGCTTCGGCATCGCCGAGATCACCAAGAACCTCGACGCGCGCGAGGAGCGATCGCCCTTCAACGGCAAGATCAAGCTCATGCCGACGTGGCCCCAGTTCAAGCGCATCTGGCCCAGCGCGCTGCGCGGCAGCCTGATCGGCTCGTTCCTGGGCATCCTTCCCGGCGGCGGCCCGGCCATCGCACAGTTCGCGGCCTATGCGGCGGACAAGAAGATGAGCAAGTACAAGCACGAGATCGGCACCGGCTGCATCGAGGGCGTGGCCGGCCAGGCCGCGGCGGACGAGGCCGCCTCGCGCACCAGCTTCATCCCGCTGATGAGCATCGGTATCCCCGAGAACCCGGTGATGGCGCTGATGATGGCCGCCTTCATCATCAAGGGCATCCAGCCCGGCCCGAACATGATCGCCGGCCACCCCGAACTCTTCTGGGGCCTGGTGGCCAGCATGTGGATCGGCGGCTGCTTCCTGCTGGTGCTGAACGTGCCGCTGGTGCGCTATCTGCTGTCGATCTTCAAGATCCCGTACAACGTGCTGTTCCCGGCGATCCTGTTCTTCTGCTGCATCGGCACCTACAGCGTGAACAACAGCATCGACGACGTCTACATCACGGCGGTGTTCGGCATCCTGGGCTTCGCGTTCATGCGCCTGAAGCTCGATGCGGCGCCGCTGATGCTGGGCTTCATCCTGGGACCGATGCTGGAGGAGAACTTCCGCCGGGCGTTGCTGATCAGCCGCGGCAGCTTCGGGGTGTTCGTCTCAAGGCCGATCAGCGCCACCTTGCTGGGGCTCATCGGTGCGTTCATCGCCTGGCAGGTCATCGCGTTCACGCTGGCGGCACGCAAGCGCCGCAACCTGCCGGCGGCCGACGAGGCCACGCCTGCACTCGAGGCGCACTGAGCTCGACACGCCTGTGCAACGACGAAGGGCCGGGACGCATGGCGTTCCGGCCCTTTTCGCTGTTCGCGCGGGTACTCAGCGCACCAGGGCCTCGTAGGCAGCCCGTGTGTGCGGCGACACCGAGTCCAGCACTTGCTGGTAGGGCGTCCGGTGGCGGGAGAGCAGGCGCGCCGACGCCACCGTCTTCGAGCGACAGAACCAGTGGCAGGTGTGCTGCATCAGGTACAGCTCGGCGGTCATCATGTACGCCTTGGACTTGGGCGGGAGGTCCAGTGCGTTGTTGGCGCTCGCCTCGATGCCGCGCGCGTGCACGGCGAACACCTTGCGTGCGTCGAACAGGCGGTGGCCCGGCAGCAGCGGCTGCGCATAGGGGATGGCAAATGGCAGCTTGCTCACCTGTGCCAGCGGGGCCTCGATCTTCGAGAAGTCGGCCACGAAGCTGTTGAACTGGTTCGCCAGCGCTTGCTCGGTGCCCTGCAGCACGCCCCAGACCTGCTCGCGCCGTTCGGCGTCCTTCTCGTCCAGGCAGCGCAGGTAGCCTTCGGTGAGGTTTTCCATGAGCTGCTCGATCTGGTACTTGCCCAGCGCGCTGCCGAGCAACGCGATGCGCCGCTGTTGCTCGCGGTTCTTGAGGATGTAGGCACCGAGGATGGCGAAGGCCATCAGGGCAAGGAATTCCATGGACGGGTCGGCCGAGGGGGCAAGGCCTTCAGTGTAGGCAGGCGCCGGCGCCCGTCAGGCGGTTTGGCACTTTCGTATCCATTGCGCGCGGCGCGCATGCGGCGCCAGGGCCGCATTGCGTTGTTGTCCTGCAATCCCCGCGGCCATCGGTGCGCATAGTGGGTCCGCCATTGATACAGTGCCGAGCAAAGGGAGTTCTGCGCGCGCCATGCGCGCCCGTCGAGCGGGCACGTCCCGCCACCGTTTTTTGCCATGCCGACTCCTTCGTCGCCCGACTGGACCCTCGAGGCCGTCACCCCTCCTGCCGGCGCATCGTCCGCGGCCTTCGAGTGGCCCAGGCCGCCCGGGGGGCTGTACCCCCCTGCGCGGCCGCTGCGCGAAGCCCTGGCGTGCGAGATCATCGGCCTCAATGGGACGCGCGTCGAAGGCCGCATCAGCGCCTTCGACCCTGCCGCGGCGACGGTCGACGTGCAATTGCAGCGCGGGCGCAACGCGCTGACCCTGCGCTTCGACCAGTTCCGTGCCCTCACGCTGGTCGAGCGGGTCGAGCCGCTGGCCCCGCCTTCCTTCGTCTCGCCCGAAGGCGAGCGGCTCATGCCCGGCAGTGCCAAGGTCCGGGTCAGGCTCGGCAAGGCGGCGGTGCTGAACTGCCGCACCGTCGGGCAGGTGGAGACGGCCTACGGCCTGTTCCTGTTCCCCACCGTGGGCGATGCCGGCGCGGTGCATTGCACTTTCGTCCCGAGGGTGGCCTACGACCACGTCGAGCGCGAAACGCTGGCACCGGAGCCCGGCATGGAGCCTGCCGCCGACGGGGCGGGCGACGACGCGTCGGCGGCGGCGTCGAGCCCGGCAGGCGGCATCGACGCACCACGGCTGTCGCAGACGGTGCTCACGCGCGAGGCCCTGGTGGACGCGCTGGACTTCCAGGCGCGCATGCCCATCGTGCGCATCGGCGAGGCGCTGCAGGCGCTCGGCATGGTCAGCGCGCAGGAGCTCGAGGACGCGCTCGTGCAGCAGCGCGAGGAAGGCGGCATGCCCCTGGGCGAGGTGCTGGTGCGCCGCGGTGTGGTTTCGCGCGCCGACCTGCAAACGGCATTGACCCGCAAGATGGGCTATCCGCTGGTCGATCTCGAGCGCTACGAACCCGAGGCAGAGGCATTGCGCAAGCTGAGCTACTCGGCGGCGCAGCGCCTGCAGGTCATGCCGCTGGCCATCGTCGACGGGCGGCTGGTCGTGGCCCTGGACGACCCGGCCAACCGGCGCACGGCGCTGGACGAGGTCGAGTTCAGTGCGCAGATGAAGCTCGCGCCGGTGCTGGGCCAATGCCGCGACCTCGATCGCGTGCTGCACCAGGCCTACGACAAGATCGGGGCAGCGGGCGACGGCCGCGGTGGCGCGGCGCTGGCGCCGATCGATTTCGATCCGGGCGACACCAGCGCACTGTTGCAGACGCTGGAGAAAGAAGGCCAGCAGGAGCGCGACGGGGCCGAGGACGCGCAGATCGAGCAGTCCGACAACTCGCTCGTGCGCATGATCAACCGCATGGTGGTCGAGGCGCATGCCGAGGGCGTGTCGGACATCCACATCGAAAGCTACCCGGGGCGCGAGAAGATCCGCATCCGCTTCCGCAAGGACGGCATCCTGCGCACCTACCTGGAGCTGCCGTCCAACTACCGCAACGCCATGATCGCGCGCATCAAGATCATGGCGGAGCTGGACATCAGCGAGCGGCGCAAGCCCCAAGACGGGAAAATCAACTTCGCACGCTTCTCGCCGCAGCATCGCATCGAGCTGCGCGTGGCCTCGATTCCCACCAACAACGGGCTCGAGGACGTGGTGATGCGCATCCTGGCCTCGGCGCGGCCGCTGCCGCTGGATCGGCTGGGCCTGACGCCCGCCAATTTCGAGCGGCTGCGCGGCGCGATCGAAAGGCCTTACGGCATGGTGCTGTGCGTGGGGCCGACCGGTTCGGGCAAGACCACCACGCTGCATTCGGCGCTGAGCCACCTGAATACGCCCGAGCGCAAGATCTGGACGGCCGAAGACCCGATCGAGATCACCCAGTCGGGCCTGCGCCAGGTGCAGGTCAACCCGCGCATCGAGTGGACCTTCGCCAAGGCGTTGCGCTCCTTCCTGCGCGCCGACCCGGATGTGGTGATGGTCGGCGAGATCCGCGATGAGGAGACGGCCAAGGTCGCCATCGAGGCGTCGCTGACGGGCCACCTGGTGATGTCGACGCTGCACACCAACAGCGCGCCGGAGACGGTGACACGGCTGCTGGACATGGGCATGGACCCGTTCAACTTCGCTGACTCGCTGCTGGCCGTGCTGGCGCAGCGCCTGGTGCGGCGCCTGTGTCCCGACTGCCTGACCCGGCGCCCGGCCACCGACGAGGAGATCACCGAACTGCTGGACGACTACGTGCACGCCTATCCGGCCCAGGACGCACCCGAATCGCGCGAGGACGTGCTTGCGCGCTGGTCGGGCCGGCATGCACAGGACGGCCGGCTGCAGATGCATGCGAGCCCCGGCTGCGCCGCCTGCGCCGACACCGGCTTCCGCGGCCGCGTGGGCCTGCACGAACTGATGCTCGTCTCACGCGAGCTGCGCCACCTGATCCAGACCGGGTCGCGCGCCGAAGTCCTTCAGACCACGGCCCTGCGCGAGGGCATGCGTACCCTGCGGCAGGACGGCATCGAGAAGGTGCTTGCGGGTCAGACGACGATCGAGGAGGTGCGCGCCACAAGCAATGTGTGAGCGCGTCTTCTCAAGCGGCGGCTGCGGGGCGCCGCACCCACTGCGGCGCCGCTTCATAGCGGCGCAGCCAGGGCAGGAAGTCGGTCGGCAGCAGAGGCGGCGCGATCGCGAAGCCCTGCCCGAGTGTGCAGCCGAGCGCGATCAGGCAGTCGCCCTGCACCTGTGATTCCACGCCTTCCGCCACCACGGCCAGGCGCAGTTCCTTCGCCAGCGCGACGAGGTGGCGCACGATCGCGGTGTCCGCGGCGCGGTGCGGCAGCCCGGCGATGAAGGCGCGGTCGAGCTTGAGCGAGGACACCGGCAGGCGGCGCAGCCAGGCCAGTGAACTGTGCCCGGCACCGAAATCGTCCAGCGCCACGCCGACGCCTGCTTGCTGGCACGCCTCGATGCGCTGCACCATAAGCGCGAAATCCTCGATGAGGCTGGATTCGAGCAACTCGAGTTCGAGCCTGGCCGAGGGCATGCTCGCCAGGGCCTGCTGATGCGCGTCGAACCGTGCCGGCCACCTGGCATCGAGCAACTGGGCTGCGCCGACGTTGACGCCGACCTGAAGGCCATGCCCCTGGGTATGCCATCCGGTTGCGCATCGCAGCGCCTCGCCCAGGGCCCAGTCTGCAAGGGCCAGGCCGGCGTCCGCGTCGCCGTCCAGCGAGCCCAGAAAATCCTCCGGCTGCAAGAGGCCGTGCCGGGGGTGCTGCCAGCGGCACAGGGCTTCGGCGCCGACCACCCGGCCGCGGCAGAGGTCGACCTGCGGCTGGAACAGCAGGAACAGCTCGCCACGGCCCAGCGCCTGTACCAGTTCGCCCCGCAGGTCGACACAGGCGCGGGCGCCGCTCATGAGGCCCCGCGCGAGTGGGCGGGCAGGTCGTAGTGCCGCGCCTTGTCAATGTACATGGCACGGTCGGCACGCTGCAGCGCGGCCTCGAGCGATTCGCCGGCGAGGCAGGTGGCCGCACCGACGGCGAAGCTCAGATGGTGCCCGCTCGTGCCGACGTAGAACTGGTTGTTCATGTCGAGCAGCGACTGCAGGCGCTCGCGCACCGCGGCGGCGCCGCGCTCCTCGGTGCCGGGCAGCAGCACGGCGAATTCGTCCCCGCCCACGCGGGCCGCGCACGCCGGGGCGTCGACCACCTTCGAAAGCACCTCGCCGGCACGGCGCAGCAGCGCGTCACCGGCCGCATGGCCGACTTCGTCGTTCACCCGCTTCAGCCCGTTCATGTCGATGGCCAGCACCGACACCGGCCACGGGCCCTTGCGCGCAAGGCGCTTGATCTCTTCGGAGTAATAGGTGCGGTTGCGCAGCTGGGTCAGCACGTCGTGCGTGCCCAGGTACTCCAGATAGGCCTCGGCCCGCTTGCGCGCCGTGATGTCGACCAGGGATACCAGCACGAGGTCCCACTCCTCGAGGTGGTCCTGGAGCACGGCGAACTGCATGTAGATGTGGATCGGCTCGCCGCCCAGGCTGTAGTTGAGGACCTCGCGCTGCTGCAGCGTCTTGCCGTCCCACAGGTCGCGCAGCTGTTCGGCGAAGGAGTCTTCCATCTCGTCGCGGAAGATGTGCGGCAGGTTGCGCAGGAGGTGCTGCTTGTCGGTGGCACCGAACATCCGCAGCGTCTCCTCGTTCACGTCCAGCACGCGGATCTCCTGCATGCATCGGTTCACGAATTCAGGGTGTACCTTGAGGAAGGTGCCGAAGTCCTGGATGCCCTGCGCGCGCACGCCGGTCAGCAGCTGCTTGATGGCGCTGAAGTCCTCCACCCAGAGCGACACGGGCGAGCGCTCGAAGAGTCCGCGCGCATAGCTGGCGTTGGCGTCGCGTGCGGCCTCGGCCCGCACGCGCTCGGAGATGTCGTCCAGCGAGACCAGCACGCGGTCCCAGCGCGCCTCGTGCCCGGGCAGCACGCGGATGCGAACGTGCACGTCCAGGCGCCGGCCGTCGAGCGAGTAGTTGACCGACTGGTTGTCGAAGTCCAGGTTGCCTTGCCACAGTTGGGTGAGTTCGTACAGCACCGGCTCGGCCATTTCGCCCCGGAACACCTCGCCGAGCCGCTGAACCAGCTCTTCCTGGCTCGCCGCGCCCAGCAGCCGCAGGGTCTGGCGGTTGACCTGCACCACCTTGAGCTGGGCCATGCACTGCGCGACGCGGTCGGGGTCGGCCTCCAGGTGGGCACGGATGTCGTCCACGCCCTCGGCGCGCCAGTGATCGAACAGGGCCTTCAGTCCGCTCCAGTCCTCGAGCCACAGCGAAACGGGCGCGAGGTCGAACATGGAGCTGTGGTCGTCGGAGGGCGGCATGGCGGAAGCGTACGGGCATTGCGGACGCGTTTTCTTCGCCGCGCGGCTTGCCGGCCTGCGGCCGGTCATGACTCCCCTACACCGCAAGTATGCTAGCAGCGCGCCGCGCCTCTTGGCGCTTGCGGCAGCAACTGCTTGCCGTGCGCCATCGGCATGAATACTTTCAGTTGATGTTGGACCCATGCATCGTCCGCGGTCTTGGCATGGGCAGTTGCCGCGACAATTGCCACCGCCGGCACGCGGTGTGCCGTCACCAGAAAGTGCCACCAGGCCCATGATCCAGACCTTGCGCAGACTCGTCTGTCCGCTTGCGCGGACCCTGGCCCTGTGCCTGCCGCTGCTGCTGGCCGGCGGCCCGGCGTGGTCGGCGTCGGCGGCACCGGAGGTGCGCCTGCGGGTGGTGGGCGGACTGGCGGGCATCAGCCAGTACACCCGGCACGAGCGGCGCTTCTGGGCCGAGGACCTCGCCCGGCTCAGTGGCGGACGCTACAGCGCCAGCATCGTCCCTTTCAACGAGGCGGGCCTGCCGGCGCAGGACATGCTCAATCTCGTCCGCCTGGGCGTGATTCCGATCGGCACTGTGCTGTTGAGCCAGGCGGCCGTGGAGGATCCGGACCTCGGCCTGGCCGACATGGCAGGCCAGAACCCCGACGTCGCCACGCTTCGCCGCACGGTCGAGGCTCTGCGGCCGTCGATGGCCCAGATCCTGCGTGAACGCTTCGGTGCGCGCCTGCTGGCCGTCTACATCTATCCGGCGCAGATGCTGTTCTGCCAACGGCCCGTGGGGCATCTGGCCGACCTGGCCGGTCGCCGCGTGCGGGTGTCGGGCATGAGCCAGGCGGATTTCGTGCAGGCGTTGAAGGCGACGCCCGTGTTCACGGAGTTCGCCGACATCGTGGCCAATGTACAGGCCGGCAATGCGGAATGCGCCGTGACCGGTTCGATGTCCGGACACACCCTGGGCCTGGACCGCGTGACGCGATCGCTTTTCACCATGCCGTTCTCGTGGGGTCTTGCGCTGGCGGTCGTCAACGAACAGAGCTGGCAGTCCTACCCCCCCGGGCTGCAGGCGCTGATCGAGGCACAGATGCCCAAGCTTGAGGCGGCCGTGTGGGCCGAGTCGGCCCGGGAAACCGACGTCGGCGTGGCCTGCAACACGGGCGCCGAGGGCTGCGACCGCAAGCGAAAAGGCAGCATGGTCGCGAGCCGGCCCACGGCGGACGACGAAGCGCGCCGGCGAGAGATCTTCGCGCGCCGCGTGGTGCCTGCGTGGATGAAACGCTGCGGCGCCCAATGCGTGGCGCTGTGGAACCGGACGCTGGCCGCGCAGGCCGGCGTGCGCGCGCAAGGACCCGAATAATCCGATGAGTCGCAACCTGCCCCTGCGTGTCAGTGCGGCGCTGTATGGCGGCGCAGCCGCGGTCGTGCTGGCCGTGGTCGTGGCGGCCGTGACGATGATCTGGCAGATGCGCGAGAGCGCGCTGGCCGACACCGAGGGACAGGCCACGCGCTTCGCCAGTGGCGCGGAGGCGGCGATCAACCGCAGCCTGGTCGGCGCCGACGTCTTGCTGGCCAGCCTGGGCGCGCTGCTCGGCGACAGGACCGTCGAGCAGGCGCAGGGCGAGGCGATGCGTGGCCGCATCTCGACGGTGATGCGCGAAATGGCGCGCCAGAGCCTGCTGGTGCGGCAGTTCGCGCTGGTGCGGGCTGATGGCCATGTCCTTGCGCCAGCCACGGCCCAAGGCATGGCGACACCCCTGGAGCTGCCCGAGGGCTTCGTGCGTGAGGTGCTGGCGCAGCCGGTATCGAGCCTGCAGGTGAGCGAGCCGCGCGTGAGCCCGGTGAGCAGCCAGCGCGTGCTCTACCTGGCGCGTGCGCTCGTCCTGCACGACGGTACGCGGCTCGTTGCCGTGGCCGAGGTGCCCGTGTCCACCTTCACCACCATCCTCACGCAGGGCGCAGACATCGCTGGGCTGGAGGTGACGCTCGAGCGCAGCGGCGGCGCCGTGCTCGCCAGCATGCCGCCGCGCGACGATCCGGCCGTCCGTGCGGCGCGCCGGCCGCTGGACGAACGCGAAGCCGATGGCCATCCGAAGTTCATGGCCTCGCGCCTGACCGGCGTGCCGGCCGTGGTGGTCTACCGGCCCACGCTGCACCGGAACCTGCTGGTCGTGGCCGGCATCCCGCTGGGCGTGGCGCTGGCCGACTGGCAGGTGCGGAGGGACTTCATCATCGGTGTGGCCATCATGCTGGTGCTGATGGTGCTGGCCGTGGCGGCCTTCGCGCTGCACCAACTGCGCCGGCAGTGGTGGCACCGTGCCAACCTGCAGCGGTCGAAGGCCACACTCGACCAGGCGCTCGATGCAATGAGCGACGGCTTCGTCCTGCTCGATGCGCAGGGCCGCGCTCAGGTGTGGAACCCGCGGCTGCTCGACCTGTTCCCGGGCGTGGAGCCGCTCGTCGGCAGCGCAGCGGTGTTCCAGTTGCCGGGAGACGATCCCGCACGCACAGCCGGCGGCGCGGTGGGGCTGGCGGATGGCGAGCACGAGCTGCGTCTTGCCGATGGCCGTCGCATCGTGGCGATGCGCAGTCCCACGCCCGATGGCGGGCAGGTGTGCGTGTTCCGCGACGTGACCGAGCGGCTGCGGCAGATCGCCGAGGTGGTGGAGGGGCGCGCCCAGTTGCAGGCCACGCTCGATGCCGTGCCCGACGCGATGCTTGAGATGGGGCTGGATGGGCTCTGCCACCGCTACCACCCGCCGCGCACCGCGTCGGGCACGGCCCCCTTTCCCGGCGACCCGGTCGGACGCACGCTGGCCGAGTTGTTCGCACCCGACGCGGCGGGCCAGCTCATGAACGCGCTGCGCGAGGCCTATCAGCACGGCCTGTCGGCGGGCCAGCAGATCGAGCGCCGGGCCGAACACGGCACGGCGTGGTTCGAGCTGTCGGTCTCGCGCATGGACGTGGGCGAGGGGCAGGACGCGCGCTTCATCGTCATGCTGCGCGACATCACCGAGCACAAGGCCGCTGCCCAGGAAATCGAGCACCTCGCCTTCTACGACACGCTCACGGGCCTGCCCAACCGGCGCCTGCTGCTGCACCGGTTGCAGGCCGTGGTCGAGAACAACGCGCACCGCGGGCGGCAGGGTGCCTTGCTGTTCCTTGACCTGGACCATTTCAAGACGCTCAACGACGCGCAGGGCCAGGCCATGGGCGACGTGCTGCTGCGGCAGGTGGCCGACCGGCTGCGCGCCCTGCTCGGCGTGGGCGACACGGTGGCGCGGCTGGGCGGCGACGAGTTCGTGATCCTGGTCGACAACCTCGGCATCGACCCGGTCCGCGCCGCCGTGCAGACGCAGGCCTTCGGCGAAGGTGTGCTGGCCGACCTGGGTCGGCCCTACCAGCTGGGCAGCTACACCTACCACGGCACCACCAGCATCGGCGCGACGGTCTTCGGCGACAGGTCGCAGTCGCTGGACGAGCTGCTCAAGCAGGCTGACATCGCCATGTTCCACGCCAAGCAGGCGGGCGGCAACGGGCTGCGCTTCTTCGAGGCGCCGATGCAGACCACCATTACCGCGCGCGCCACGCTCGAGAACGAACTGCATGCCGCCCTCAAGGGCCACCAGTTCACGCTGCACTACCAGCGCCAGGTTGCGGCCGCCGGCGAGATCACCGGCGCCGAGGTGCTGATCCGCTGGCGCCATCCGCACCGCGGCCTGATTCCCCCGGCCGCCTTCATCGACGTCGCCGAGGGCACCGGCCTCATCGTGCCCATCGGTATCTGGGTGCTCGAGCAGGCCTGCCGGCAGCTGGAGCAGTGGAGCCACCATCCGCGTCGCCGGCACCTGCAGCTGGCCGTGAACGTGAGCGCGCGACAGTTCCAGCGCGAGGACTTCGCCGACCAGGTGCGCGAGGTCTTCATCCGCACCGGCGCCGAGCCGTCGCGGCTGAAGATCGAGCTGACCGAAAGCCTGCTGCAGGACAAGGTCGAGGAGACCATCCGCAAGATGAAGTCCCTGGCCGCCATCGGCATCCGCTTCGCGATGGACGACTTCGGCACCGGCTACTCGTCGCTGTCGTACATGGCGCAGCTGCCGCTGCACCAGGTCAAGATCGACAAGTTCTTCGTCGGCGGCATCGGCAGCAGCCCCAAGCTCGAACTGCTGATCCAGACCATCATCGGCATGGCGCGCAGCCTCGACCTCGAGGTGGTGGCCGAAGGCGTCGAGACGCCCGAACAGCTGGCCTTCCTGGAGCGCCACGGCTGCCGCCTGTTCCAGGGCTACCTGTTCGGCCGTCCGCTGGACATCGAAGAACTGGAGCGCGAGCTCGACGTCGAGCTGGTCAGCCCGGGCTGATTCCCTTCAGGCGGCTGGCGCCGGCCGCAAACCGGCCAGTGCGTCGGCCCCGAGCGTGCAGACCTTCAATGGCCGCGTCCGGCCGCGGATGGCCAGGTCCACCCGGGGCTGGTCCTCCAGGGCGAGGCCCGCCTGCGTGGCGGCAAATTCCGAAAGCACCAGCCGCGCGCCCGCGACCTTGCTGTGGTCCTGCAGCCGGCTCGCGGTGTTCACCACTTCGCCCACGGCAGTGAGGGTGGTCGTGTCGAGATAACCCACCTCGCCCACGGCCGCGCGCCCTGCGTGCAGGCCCATGCCGAAGTCCAGTTGCTGTCCGAACTCGGAGGCGAACCCGTCGCCCCAGGCGCTCAGTTCGGCGTCGATGCGCAGGGCTGCGTCGATGGCGGCATGGCAGGCCGCAGGCAGGCCGCTTTCCAGGCCGAAGATCGCCATCACGCTGTCGCCGATGAACTGGTTGGGCACGCCGCCGCTCGCCCGCACGGCCTCGCCCACCAGCGAGAAATACCGGTCCAGCACATACACGAGGTCGAAGGGCCATTGCCGCTCGGCAAGGCCCGACCAGCGCCGTAGGTCGACGAACAGGACGGCCACCTCGCGTTCCGTGCCGAAGCGCCGCGGAGGCAGGGTCGACGGCGGCGCAAAAAGCGGCAGCACGTCAATGTCGGCGTGCGGGCGCAACTGACAGGCCAGCCGCACATCCGGAGGCGCATGGACGCGCGCGAGCGTGCGGGCTTCCTCGGCCGAGGGTGCGGGCAGGGCCCCCGGGGCCGCGCGCACGCGCACGCGGCAGGTGGAGCAGCGTGCACGTCCGCCACAGACCGACAGGTGCGCGATGCGGTGCGCGCGGCTGGCTTCCAGCACCGACCAGCCGCGCGGCACCTGAACGGCCCGGTCCGGGTAGCGGAAGGTCAGCGTCGACGCGCCCGCCAGGCGGCCCTTCAGCCCACGAGCGGCGCGGGCGAGCAGCAAGGCCGCCAGTGCCGCGCCGTACGCCCAGCGCAGCCATTGCGCGGTGGCATCGAGTGCATCGCCGTGGCCGTGCCCCGGCGATGGCGTGGACGCCGCCGTCCATGCGATCTCGCGTCCCATGGCCATGAAGCCTGCGGCGGCCGAGAGCGGCAGCAGCAGCGCGAGGGCGAACAGCGCGGGCGCGGCGCGGCGCCAGGGGGCGCGCGAGCGCAGGGCCAGATGCAGACCGAGACAGCCGTGAGCCCAGGCCGCAGTCATCATCGAGAGCTGGAAGATCGCGCCGGGCGTGTCCCACAGCCCGCCCACCACGCGCAGGTAGGAGCCGTCGATGCCATAGGCCGCGTGCGCCCAGCGCATCGCAGTCAGGTGCGATGCCAGCAGCAGCGGCAGCGAGAACCCCAGTACCAGGCGCACCGCCTCGATCCAGGGCATGCGCAGGTTGCGGCGCTCCCACAGCGCGGCCACGGCCATGCCGATGTGCACCGACGCCGCGCCATACAGCAGCACCGTGCCCGGCAGGCTGTGCCAGACGGCGCGCGCCACTGCCAGCACCGCCTCGGCCGCCGCGAGCGACACCAGCCCCATGGCATGGTTCAGCAGGTGCAGGCCCACATAGGCCATCAGCACCAGTCCGCTGCCCCATCGCAGGTCGCGGCGCGAAGGCCATGCGGACGGGCGTGGACGTGGGCCTGCAATCATGTGCTGCCGAGCATAATCCGCCGCCGATCACCCCCCATGAACGCCCCCATCCGCTCCAGCCTTGCCTTGCGTCGCATCGCCCTGCTCGAAGGCTTGGACGACGTGCGCCTGGATCGCATCGCCCAGGCCTGCGCATGGCACCGGATTCCGGCGGACCGGCCCCTGCTGCTGCGCGCACAGGACCGTGGGGAGGTTTTCTTCCTGGTGCACGGTCGCGTGCGGGTCACCACCTACGCGGCCAACGGCCGGCAGGTGACCTTCCGCGACACCGCGGCCGGCGAGCTGGTGGGCGACATCGCGGCGATCGACGGCCAGCCGCGCTCGGCGGACGTCGTCACTCTCGAGGACAGCGTGGTCGCCGTGCTCGATCGGGCCATCTTCCTCGCACTGCTGCGCGAGGTGCCCGAGCTGGCGCTGCGCGTCATGCAGCGGCTGGCGCAGCTGGTACGCCAGCTGTCCGAGCGTGTCATCGACCTGAGCACGCTCGGCGTGCAGAACCGGCTGCACGCCGAGCTGCTGCGCATGGCGCGCGCGGCCGGCGTGTCGGGCAACACCGCGCGCCTGGCGCCCCCGCCGCGCCATGTGGACCTGGCCGGACAGATCAGCACCAACCGCGAGCAGGTCACGCGCGAGCTGAATGCGCTGGCACGCGCCGGGCTCCTGCGCAAGGAGGCTGGAGCGCTCGTGGTCGTCGATGTCGGCCGGCTCGCCCGCATGGTGGCCGAGGTGCGCGGCGAGAGCGCGCCAACGGCCTCGGGCGGCCTGCTCAGTTGAAGCGGCCCTGGGCGCCGCCGATGCCGATGCGGCCTGCGCCCAGCAGGGCGATGGCGAGAGCGCCGAAAAGGTACAGGCCCTGCAACTCCAGGGCCCAGCCGCCCTGGCCCGTCATTGCGAACAGCTGGCCCATGTGGACCAGGCCGAACGCGAAGAGCATGTTGATGACGACGACGCCGGCCGCGGCACGCGTCCACAGACCGACGATCATCAGCACCGGCGCCACGATCTCGCCCACGTAGACGAGGTAGCCCAGCGCGCCGGGCAGCCCCGCGGCTCCGAGCATCTTGATGACGAAGCCCGGGCCGGCGCCCAGCTTGAAGATGCCGTGCAGCAGCACGAGCAGTCCCACCGACAGGCGCAGCACGAGCTTGCCGGCGTCGTCGCGCGTGAAGGCGGTTCCTTGGTCTTGCGCGGCAGGGGCCGCGGGCAGCGTGGTGGCGGTCGTCATGTCCGGGCTCACAGGCGGTCGGCTGCGGCAGCCGGCGCGGCGGCCCGCGCGTCGCGCGTGCCGAGGCTGCCACGCGTGTATTCGGCTGGCACCGTGCTGTTGAAGAAGGCCTTGCGGTCCAGGTTCTGGTTGGGCGCATGGGCGGCGGCCACCGCCTCGGCGCGCACGCTGGCGCGATCGCGGGTGGCCGCCAGCATCGGCGCACGGTTCTCGTTGCCCAGCGCTTCGCCGGCGCCGAGCAGTTCGCCGCGCTGCGCGGCCTGGGCCAGCCCGGCCTGCACGTCGGCACGCGAGAGCGTCCCGATGAAGGGCGTGCGGTTCTGCTGGACGTAGTCGGCCTGCGATTCGGCGAGGGCGGGTGCCGCACCCAGTGCGGCGGCAAGCGCGGCGGCGCTCATGGCGATGGACCTGTTCATGATGAAGCTCCTGTTGCGAGGGTGGGGTGGGAAGGCCGGCGGTTGGATCGAACGACCCCCCGGCCGGAACGATGGAAGGAATTCTGGGCAGCGCTGCCGCCTGCGAAAGTGCGTTTACGCACACGCGCACGCAAGTCGCGCCCGCCCGCGACAATGCGGACCCCCGGCAGCACGAAGGCGCCGCCCGCCCTCGCGCCGCCCCATTCCCCGATCCCGCCTTGACCTCCGCTTTCCCGCTCATCACCGACCCCGCCTTCTATGCCGTCGCCGTTCCGGCGGTGCTGTTGCTGGGCATCAGCAAGAGCGGCTTCGGCGCGGGGTTCGGATCGCTGGCAGTGCCGCTCATGTCGCTGGCCGTGTCGGTGCCGCAGGCGGCGGCGATCATGATGCCGCTGCTGCTGGTGATGGACCTGCTGGGCCTGGCCGCCTTCCGCCGCGATTTCGACGGCCGCCTGCTGCGCTTCCTGCTGCCCTGGGCGCTGGTGGGTACCGTGGCCGGCACCCTGCTGTTCCGCGCGCTGCCGGCGCACACGGTGGCGGGGATCGTGGGCGTGTTCACGCTGGCCTTTCTGGCGCAGCGGCTCCTGCGCCCGCCGCGGCCTGACGATCCGCCGCCGCCGAAGCCGCTGGGCGCGCTGCTCACGGTGGTGTCGGGTTTCACCAGCTTCATCTCGCATGCGGGCGGGCCGCCGCTCAATGCCTACCTGATCCCGCTGCGCCTGTCGCCCCTTGTGTTCACGGCCACGGTGGCATACCTCTTCTTCGTCGTGAACCTCAGCAAGTGGGTGCCCTACGCCTGGCTGGGCCTGCTGGACATGCGCAACCTCGCGACCTCGCTGGTGCTGATGCCGCTGGCACCGCTGGGCGTGTGGATCGGCGTGCGCGTGGCGCGGCGCATCGACCCCACCTGGTTCTACCGCTGCGTCTACGCCGGCATGCTGCTCACCGGGCTCAAGCTCGTGTGGGATGGCTTTGGCGGCTGACGCGCTCCTCCCCTCGTCTTCATCAGGAGTTTTCGATGTCCGACCTTTTCATCCTCACCGGCGCATCGCGCGGCATGGGCCGCGCCATGGCTGCGCAGCTGCTGCAGCGCGACGGCGTGCAACTGCTGTGCCTCTCGCGCGGGCGCGATGCCGCGCTGGAGAGCGGCCCCACCGGCGCCGGCAGCCGTGCGGAGCAATGGCAGGTCGACCTGGCCGATCCGCTGCCGGCCGCCGAGCGCGTGCGGGATTGGCTCGCGGGCCAGGGAGGCGCGGGTTTCCGCTCGGCCACGCTGATCAACAACGCGGGCACGGTGGGCCACCCGGCGCCGCTGGCCAAGGCCTCGCTGGCCGAACTGTCGCAGTCGCTGCGCGTGGGACTGGAGGCGGCGTTGCTGCTCACGGCAGCCTTCCTCGGCGCCACCGCCGGCTGGCCGGGCCGGCGCCAGGTGCTGAACATCTCCTCGGGCCTGGGCCGCAACGCGCTGGGCAGCCAGGCACCGTACTGCGCGGCCAAGGCCGGCATGGACCATTTCTCCCGCGCCGTGGCGCTCGAGGAGCAGGGCGAGGGCGGAGCGCGGATCGTCTCGCTGGCGCCGGGCGTGATCGACACCGACATGCAGGTGCAACTGCGCGGCACCGATGCGGCGCTCTTCCCCGACCGCGGCCGCTTCGAGAAGCTGAAGGCCGACGGCCTGCTCGACTCGCCCGAAGCGGCGGCGCGCAAGGTGCTGGCCTGGCTGGAGCGCCCTGACTTCGGTGCCCAGCCCGTGGGCGACGTGCGCCAGCCCTGACGCGGTGCCGGACTACGCGTTGCGACCCCCCGCCCTGTCCGCCGCGTCGCGCCGCGCGGCGTTGAATACCGCAGGAAACCACCGAATGGCGCGCGCACCCCGTTCCGACTGCTCCCCCACCCAGGACTTCGAGGCCGAACTGGCTCGCCTGCAGGTCGCCACGGCCGATGGCGGCAGCCGCGGGCTGTCGATGCTGCTGTCGCCCGTGCTGAGGCTGGTGCGCGAGCACCTTGGCATGGACGTCGTCTTCGTCGCCCAGTTCGTGGGTGACGACAGTGTCTTCCGCCACGTGGAGGCGCGACCGGGCCGCCGCGTGATGGCCGTCGGCGAAGCGTGCGTTCGCGAGCGCAGCTACTGCCAGCGCGTGGTCGACGGCCGCCTGCCGCCGCTGGAGCGCAACGTGCCGGCGCGCGAGGACTTCTCACGGCTGCCCACCTTCGACTTTCCCATCGGTTGCTACCTCAGCGTGCCGCTGCGGCTGCAAGGCGGCCGCATCTACGGCGTGCTGTGCTGCTTCAGCTTCGCACCCAACGAGGACCTGGGCCAGCGCGACCTGCGCCGCCTGGAGATGGCGGCGCAGCTCACCACCCGGCTGATCGAAGAACTCGGCACCTGAGTTTCATGAACGAAATCGGCCGCCGGCGCCCGCAGGACGGGCGCGAGCAGCTATCGATTTCGTAGCATCCCAGAGAGTCGTCCGGTTCGACTCCGGTGTCAGGCGAAGTCCGGCTGGCGCTGCGGTCCGGCCGCCTGGAAGGCCGGCTGGGCCATCGCATGTGCGACCACGCGCGTGATGCGCGCGAAGCCGTCCGTGTCGCAGCCCATGCGGCGCGCATTGGCCACCTGCGGCACCAGGCAGCAGTCGGCCAGCGTGGGCGCATCGCCGAAGCACCAGGGACCGTGGCCATGCCGTTCGAGCAGGCGCTCGACCATGGCCAGGCCATCGGCCACCCAGTGGGCGTACCAGGCGTTCTTCTGCTCGGGCGTGACCTTCAGCACATCCTGCAGGTAGCGCAGCACGCGCAGGTTGTTCACCGGATGGATGTCGCAGGCGATCACGTTCGACAACTCGAGCACGCGGGCGCGGGCCTGCGTCTCCAGCGGGATCAGCCGCGGCTCCGGGTGCACCTGGTCGAGCCAGTCGATGATGGCCATCGACTGGCCGAGATGGAAGCCGCCGTCGACGATGGCGGGCACCGAGGCCGAGGCGTTGACGCCGGCCACGTAGTCCGCTGCGCGGTGCGCGCCGGCGCGGATGTCGACCGGCAGGTAGTCGTACGGCAGCCCCTTGAGCGCCAGCGCGATGCGCACCCGGTACGAGGTTGAGCTGTTGAAGAAGCTGTGGAGCTGCATCACACCACGCGAACCGACAGTTCGCCCAGGCGGTCGATGCCCACCGTCATGTGGTCGCCGGCCTTCACCGCGCCGACGCCTTCGGGGGTGCCGGTGAAGACCAGGTCGCCGGGCTCGAGGCGGAAGTAGCGCGACAGGTCGGCAATGGTTTCGGCCACCGACCAGATCAGGTGCGACACGTTGCTGCGCTGGCGATCCGCACCGTTCACCGTGAGCCAGATCGCGGCGTCGGTGAAGTGGCCCACCTCGCTCGCGCGGTGCAGCGGGCCCGTGGGCGCGGAGGCATCGAAGGCCTTGCCGATCTCCCAGGGGCGGCCCATCTCGCGCATCTTCATCTGCAGGTCGCGGCGCGTCATGTCCAGGCCCACGGCGTAGCCCCAGGCATGGTCGAGCGCCTGTTCGGCCGGGATGTCCGAGCCGGCCTTGCCGATCGCGACGACCAGTTCAGCCTCGTAGTGGTAGTTGGCCGTCTGCGCGGGGTAGGAGAGGTCCAGCGTCTGGCCCTCGGGCACGGGCACGATCGCATCCGCCGGCTTGCAGAAGAAGAAGGGCGGCTCGCGGTCGGGGTCGAAGCCCATCTCGCGCGCATGCGCCGCGTAGTTGCGGCCGACGCAGTAGACGCGGCGCACGGCGAAGCGGTCGTCGCTGCCGGCGACCGGGACGGTGACAGGGGCGGGGGCGGGAAAAACAAGGGCCATGGGGTGTCCTGGCAATGACTGCCGATCGATGAAGAGGTGGGTTGAACGGAAATGGAGGGAGCGCGTCGCCTCGCCCCGGCCGTTCGGGCCGAGCTTGTCGAAGCCCTGCGCCGCGCTTCGACAAGCTCGGCGTGAACGGTGGTGTGCGGACTGGCCAGGTCGACTACAGCCGCTCTTCGCGCAGCAGGTTCAGCGCGGCCTGCACCGGCCTGTCCGAGTAGCTGAAGAGCACCGCGTCGTCGACCGAGGCGAGCTGCACAGGCTGCCACGAAGGCACGACGAACACGTCGCGCGGCTCGAAGCGGAACTGCTCGTCGCCGATGCGCGCCGTGCCGTGGCCTTCGACCACGCTGAAGACGGTGGCGTCGCTGGTGCGGTAGGTCTTGCCCTGGAAGCCCTTGGGCAGGAACTGCATGAAGGTCGCCATCGTGGGCATGGGCCAGCCGCCGGTGGCGGGGTTCACGTAGCGCAGCTTCACGCCGTCCCAGGCGTCGATCTCGCCGCGCTGGTACAGCGCGTCGAGCGCCTCGCGCGTGCGTGCGTAGGGGTAGCTGAAGATCGGCGAGCTGGGGTCGGTGACGCGGTGCCGTACCGGCGCCATGTTGTGGCCGAAGCGGGCCCAGCTGCTGCCTTCGGGCCGCACCACGGCCTGGGTGGACGCGCTGTGGTTCTCGGCGAAGCCGGCGTCCAGGTGCTGGATCAGCGGGATGTCCAGGCCGTCGAGCCACACCACAGGCTCGCCGCCTTCTTCCACCGTGGCATTACCGTGGTCGTGCCAGTTCCACGAGGGCGTGATGATGAAGTCGCCCGGATGCATGGTCGTGCGTTCGCCGTTCACCGCCGTCCACGCGCCCTGGCCTTCGACGATGAAGCGCAGCGCCGACTGCGTGTGGCGGTGGCTGGGCGCGATCTCGCCCGGCAGGATGAGTTGCAGGCCGGCATAGAGGGTGGAGGTGATGCTCGAGCTGCCGGGCAGGCCCGGGTTCTCGAGGATCAGCACGCGGCGCACCGCTTCCTCTGCGCTGATGACCTGGCCCGCCTGCATCACCAGCGGGCGCACGTCGTTCCACTTCCACAGGGCCGCGACGGCCTTGGGGCGCGGATGGGGTGGCACCAGCGCGTGCAGCGACTCCCACAGCGGCGCCATGTTCTGGCGGCCGATGCGTTCGTAATACGCAGTGCGGCCGTCGCTGGTGGCAGGGGCGATCTTGGGAAGGGCTGACATGCGGTGTCTCCGAAAGGCGTTTGGCGGGCCGAGCCGACCCTTGCGTTGCATTATTCGGCGCGAGCCATGGTTCGTAAAATCACCAATCGTTCTCATCCATACGCCAAATCGTATTGCTTTAAGGGTTAACCCGTGGATTGGACCCAGCGCCTGCGTTTGCGGCATCTGCAGTTGCTCCTGAGCCTCGCGCGCACCGGCAACATGAGCCAGTCGGCGCAGGAACTGCACACCACGCAGCCCGGTTTGTCGAAGTGGCTCCGGGAGCTCGAGGACGACATCGGCCTGCCGCTCTTCGAGCGCCATGCGCGCGGACTGCACCCCACCGCGCACGGCGAGGCGCTCATCGCGCATGCCCGCCGCATCGAGGCCCAGCTCGACACCGCGCGCGACGACATGGCGGCGCTGCGCGCGGGCGGCAGCGGTCTCGTGGTGGTCGGTACCTCGGGCGCCTCCGCCTCCGACACCGTCCCCCTGGCCACGCTCAAGCTGCTGCAGCAGATGCCGCGCGCGCAACTGCGGCTGGTCGAAAGCACGATGGACCTGCTGATGGACCGGCTCGCACACGGCGAGCTCGACATCGTCGTCGGCCGCACGACGGCCGGCCACCACCACGAGCAAATGCGCGCCGAGATGCTCTACATGGAGCCGCTGCACTTCGTCGCACGGCCGCAGCATCCGCTGTTCAAGCGCCCGGCGCTGGCGTGGCGCGACCTCATGGATTACCGCTGGGTCGTGTGGCCGCGCGGCACGCCGATCCGCGACGCGCTGGAGGCGGCCCTGGCCGAGGCCGGCCAGCAGCTCCCGCGCGACCACGTCGAGTCGAACTCGGTGGCCGTGAACCTCACCCTCATCAACAGCAGTCCCATGATCGGCATCGCCTCGCACCGCACGGCGCAGCGCTTCGCGCGCCTTGGCGCGATGCGCATCCTGCCGCTGCGGCTGGCGGGCTTCGGGTCGGTGTCGATGTACTGGAACGCGGCGGGTGCGAACCGTGCCGCGGTGGCCGCAATGCTCGACTGCCTGCGAACGGCCGACAGCGAGGCCGATGCCGGCGTGGCCGGCGAGGGGATGTGAGCGGCGCCTCCTGACCGCTCAGCGCCGGCAGATGCCCAGCACCCGCTCCTGCTCGGTGCAGGCGCGCAGGCTCGGCGCAGCCGCGGCGGGCAATGCGGACGACGACTGCGCCCGCGCGCTGCGCTCGGCGATGCAGGCGCGCAACTGCCGTTCCACCGGCGGGTAATAGACCCAGCCGCGCTGCAGCGCCGGAAGCTCGAGCTTGACCTGCTTCCACTTCGGGTGCCCCTCGGCCTGCAAACGGTCGAAGTTGGCGCACAGCGAGTCCGCGAAGCGCCGCAGGCTGCCCACGGTGGACTGCAGGGCGTAGTCGTAGGAGACAAGGTAGGCCTTCACCGTGAGCGTGGGAATGTCACTGGCGAGCCATGACGGGTAGCTCGACGCGCGCAGCGTGCCGGGGAAGTAGGTCCGCTTGGCACGTGCGGCTTCAGGTGCGCTCTCGTCGAGCCGCAGGATCTTGATGTAGTTGCGCGCCTCGGGCTTCATGTCCGCGAAGAGCTTGGCCGGCTGGCCGGCAACGATGATCGCGACGTCGATGCTCTTGTCCACGGTGAGCTTGGCCAGGGCCTCCTCGTTGCTGAGGTAGTGGGCATTCGAAGGCGCCAGCGGTTCGCCGAACATGAGCTGGTAGAGGGTGCGCGCACTCAGCGCCGTGCCGCTGCCCAGCGGCCCGACGCCCAGCGCCTTGCCCTTGATCTGGTGGATGGACTCGAGCGGCGAATCGGCGCGAGCGACGAAGTAGATCTCCTCGTCGTACAGCGGCAGTAGCAGGCGCAGCGGCCGGATGATGTTGGCCGCGTCGGCGTTGCCGGCCTTGGCTTCGTCCAGGAAGGCCTGGTAGACGTCGGACTGCACCAGCGCGAGCTTGACACCCGGCTCGAAGCGCATGCGGTTCACGTTCTCGGCCGAGCCCTTGGACTCCAGCACCTCCAGATCGAAGCCGGCCGGCTCCGCCACGTAGCGCGCGAGGTCGCGGCCGATCTGGATGTACGTGCCGGTCTTGGACGCCGTCACGATCTTGTACTGCGCCCGGGTGGGCGCGGCGACCGCCAGCGTCGTGGCCGCGAACAGGAGCAGGGCGGCGAGGAAGAAGTCGGTTCGCATGGGGTGTCTCCTGTTCTCTCGTTCAGCGGCCCGCGGGCGTGCACAGCGACAGCGCTGCCAAGGCGCCGGGGCAGGCGGCGGGCGCCGTTGCCGGCGAGCCTGCGAAGGCTTCGGCACCCGGCGGCGGCTCAGGTGCGGTGGCGGGGATCGAGGCCGGAGCGGGCGGTGCAGGCGCTTCGGCGGGCGGCGATGGATTCGCTGCCGCGGCCGGTGGTGCCGGCTCGGCGGACGAGGACGGCGGTGGCGTGCGCACCCGTGCGGGCGTGAGCGGAACCAGCGGCGCAGGGGATGCCACCGCAGGTGGCGATGCGGGCGGTGCAGGTGAAGATTGCGGCGACGGCGCCCGGGTGCCGGATGCCTGCGTCGGCCGGGTCGGCCCTTGCGCCGCAGCGGGCTCGGCCGGGGCGTCGACCCAGGCGAGATAGACGATGACCGCGGCGAGCGATGCGACCAGCGCCGTGAGGGCGATCACCAGCCGGCGTGCCGGCGCCTGCGGATCGCCAGGCTGTGAAACGGATGCGGGCGTGCCTGGGGCGCTGGCATCCGCCGTGGGCGATGAGGGCGACACGAGGGCCGGCATCGGCACCGCGGCGGATGGCGCCAGCGCGCGCCCTGCCGGTGCCAGCGACGACTCCCCCGGCGTGCCGCAGTAGGGACAGAACGCGACCGGCCCCTGCAGCACGTGCAGGCAGTGGCCGCACGCCCGCGTCAACGGCCGGTGTGCGGGCTCGAGGTCCAGCGGCAGCGCGGCCATGGCTAGGTGGTGCACTGCCAGCCTGGCAGCACGGGGAGTTCGGGATGGTGGAGGTACAGGCGCCCTGCATAGAGGAAGGCTTGCGTCGTCCAGGGGCGGGTCAGGCGCGCTGCGAAGAAGGCCACGGTGTCTTCCCCGGCCAGCTCGAACGTCGTCAGGTAGCTTTCCTTCGTCCCGAAGCCGCTGCTCACGCGCCGCGCATTGTCCAGGCGCGCACGCAGGGCTGCGGAGCTGGTGGTCGAGGCCAGCAGGGTCGTGCTGCGTTCCCTGGCCGCGTGGCTGTCGTCGTCGTCCTCGTCGGTCGGGTCGTCGGCCGGATCCCGCAGGACCGGATCTCGCAGGGCCGGGTCAGCGGCACCCAGTTGGACCGACACGACCCGCCCGCCCTGCGCGTCGCGCAGGAAGCAGGACTGCCAGAGATGGCCGGCTGCCAGCCTCGGGCTGCCGAGGTCGAAGCGCGGCGACACGCCCGCGGGCCAAGGCAGGAAGGACACCGCTCCCGCCGCACCGGCAGGCTCGGCCCGCACCAGCAACTGGCCGCGCGAGCCCATCCAGACGATGTGCTGCGGGTCCGCCACCGGCCGCAGCCAGCGGTGGGCCGCCGGGTCGAGCCCGCTCACCGGCATTCGCTCCAGGGCAAGGTCGTCAGGCCGCACCGCCTGCACGAACACCACCCCTTCGCGATCGAGCATGGGCACGTGCACCCGGCCGCGCCACAACACCGGCGCGCCGACACAGGCGGAGCCCAACGTGCGCGCCTCGCAGCGCCCGGCCAAGAGGTTGATGCCGACGACGGCCAAGCCGTCGTCGCTGGGCAGGAACAGCCGCAGCGTGCCCTGTTGCTCCAGCGCCGCGAGGGACCAGGCCTCGTCGCCGAGCGAGCTGGGGCCGAGCCGGGCGTCTCCGACGGGCGTCAGTTCGGCCCAGCGACGCGAGTGGGGCAGCCATTGGCGCAGCACCCCGCGCGCGACGTCCAGCGCAACCAGGCGCGACTCGCAGGTCGAGAACGTGGCGACGATGAAGTGGCAGGGACCTTCGCAAGGCGGGGGCAGTTCGTCGTCGGGGTTCGCCTCGGGGGTGAGGCTGCCGGGCAGCGACAGCCGTGCGGAGGTGAGGCGCAGTCCCTGCAGCCGCTGTGTGCCGTCGCGTTCGCCTCCGTAGGGAGGCAGCCAGACCTCGGTGCCCAGGTGAGGCGCGGGCGTGAGCGGGTGCCCGGTGGCGGGTGAATAGCGGAACTCGCCGGGAAAGAGCGCCAGCGGTCGGCCGGCGCAGTCCGCGGGGTCTTGGCTGAGGCGGGCGCCCACCAGGCCCGCCCAATCCAGCGGATCGGCCGCGGCGCTCGGGGTGCCGAGCTGGCGGTAGTCGAGCAGTTCGAACGCACCCGTGGCCGGATCGCGCGACCAGAGCTGATCGCCCAAGTCCCAGGACTCGTTCTCTCGCTCCGACAGTACCGTCGTGGCCATCGGACCAGTCTAATACGTTCGTTTTCAATGCGGGTGCACAAAAAAGGCGAGGCACCCGCCTCGTTGCGTTGCCGGCACAAAGTCCGGCACGGCCCTGGCGCAGGACCCCGCCGCTAGAGGTAGATCTTCTGCAACAGGCGGATCAGCGTCTCCCGCTCGCGCGCCGTCAGCTTGCTGCTCGCCTCCGCCTCGAGCTCGATCACGGCGCGCTCGGCTTCCTTGACCAGCGCTTCGCCCGCGGGCGTGAGATGCAGGCCCACCGCGCGGCCGTCGAAGGGGTGCGGCTTGCGCTCGATCAGGCCGCGGCGATCCATGGCGGCGACGATGTTGACGAAGTTGGGCGGCAGGATGTCGAGCTTGGCGCACAGCTGGCGCGAGGTGGCGCCGGGGTTGTGGGCCAGCAGCGAGAGCACCGAGAAATCCACCGGCTTGAGGCCGTAGGCGGCCATGCGCTCGGCGAACACGGCGCCGATGACGAGGAAGGCGCGCCGGGTGTTGTAGCCGACCAGGCTTTCGAGCACGTGGCTGTCGAGGCGGTCGTTGCCGGAGTCGGCGAAAGCGGGCTTGGCGCGGCTGCGGGGGCGAGGGGTCGTCGAGGCCATTGGCGCCAAGCCTACCCCAGCGCGGCGCGGCCGGGCGCGGGGAACTTCCCTGTCCGCCGGCTCATGCCGCCACGGGCGCGATGACCGCCTCGCAGGCCTTCTTGACGATGGCCGCGCGCATCTCGAACTCGGGCAGCACCCAGCGGCGGAAGGCCGCTGCGCTGGCGGCCTGCGCGGTGGCGCCGGGTGCGGCCTCGATGCGGCACCACGCCCAGGCGAGCATCGCGAGCATCACGATGCGCAGATAGTCGTCGGCCACCTCGTAGGGCAGTCGCGGCGCGGCCTGCGCGGCCATCGCCAGCTGCGTGGTGAGGTAGCGCAACTGCGCGAAGCGGCGCTGCGCGTCGGCGTCGCTCTCGCGCGAGGCGTCCAGCTCGTCGCGCAGGGCCAGCAGCGTGCGGGCGAAGCCGGCACCCGCATCGGGCAGCACCTTGCGCACCAGCAGGTCGATGGCCTGGATCTCGTTGGTGCCCTCGTAGATCATGGTCACGCGGGCGTCGCGCACGACCTGCTCGATGCCCCACTCGCGCACGTAGCCGTGGCCGCCGAAGACCTGCAGGCAGGCGCTCGCGCCCTCGAAGGCCTGCTGCGTGCAGGCGGCCTTGAGCACCGGCGTGACGTAGCTGCACCACTGCTGCGCGGCCGCGCGCGCCTCGGCATCGGTGTGATGGCGTGCCACGTCGAGCTGCAGGGCCGTGCGGTAGGCGACGAGGCGCGCGCCGTCGATCCATGCGCGCTGGGTGTCGAGGATGCGGGCGATGGCGGGGTGTTCGGCAATGAGGCTGGCGTCGGGGCCCGTCGCACCCGGCGCCTTCATTTGCCGGCGCTCGTCGGCATAGGCCCGCGCCTTCTGCCAGGCCGCGTCGAGCAGCCCGATGCCCTGCAGCGCCACATGCAGCCGGGCCGAGTTCATCATCACGAACATCGCGGCCAGGCCCTGGCCCGGCTCGCCCACCAGCCAGCCGGTCGCCCCGTCGAAGCGCATCACGCAGGTGGGGCTGCCGTGCAGGCCCATCTTCTCCTCGATGCGTTCGCAGTGGACGGCGTTGCGCGTGCCGTCCTCCAGCACCTTGGCCGCGAGCACCAGCGACAGGCCCTTGGGTCCGGGCGGTGCATCGGGCAGGCGGCACAGCACCAGGTGCACGATGTTGCCGGTGAGGTCGTGCTCGCCGCCGGAGATGAAGATCTTGCTGCCGTCGAGGCGCACGCTGCCATCGGCCTGCGGCACGGCCTTCGTGCGCACGCGGCCCAGGTCGCTGCCCGCATGCGCCTCGGTCAGGCACATCGTGGCCAGCCATTCGCCGGTGGCGATCTTCGGCAGGTAGCGGGCCTTGAGGGCGTCGCTGCCGTGGTGGCGCAGGCACTCGTAGGCGCCGTGCAGCAGCCCGGGCGCCATGGTGAAGCCGTGGTTGGCGGCGGCCAGCCATTCGTAGAGCACCGCCTCGAGCACGGCCGGCAGGCCCTGGCCGCCGTCTTCGGGCGCGGCCGACAGTGCCGGCCAGCCGGCCTGCCAGAAGGCGCGGTAGGCGTCGGCGAAGCCCGGTGGCGTGGTGACGCGGCCGGCATCGAAGCGGCAGCCGGTCTCGTCGCCCTCGCGGTTCAGCGGCGCGATCACCTCGGCGACGAACTTGCCGGCTTCCTCCAGCACCTGGGCCTGCAGCTCGGCGTCGGCGTCGGCGAAGGGCGGCAGGGTCTGCAGGAGCGCCGGGCTGCCCAGCACCGTGTGCAGCAGCGGCAGAACGTCGTCGAGGCGGGGCTGGTAGTCCATGAAATTGCTATTGAATTGATAGCTGTTCACGCCCGACTGGCGGGCGTTTGAGGCCGATTTGGCTTGAAACTCTCGGGCCGGGCGCGCCCGGCGCTCGGCCCGTCCGGCCGGCGATCAGGACTCGGCGGTGAAGCCGATCTGCTTGACCAGCGGGCCCCAGCGCTCGTACTCGGCCTTCTGGTCGGCCGCCATCTCCTGCGCCGTGCTGCCGTGGGCCACCAGGCCCACCAGCGCCAGCGAATCGATGACCGACTTGTCCTTCAGCGCGGTGGTGATCGCCGCGTTGGCCGAGGCAATGGTGGCGGCCGGCGTCTTGGCGGGCGCGTAGAAGCCGAACCATTCCTCCGAGGTCACGTCGGGATAGCCCAGCTCGGTGAAGGTCGGTACGTCGGGCAGGTAGGGCGAGCGCTTCCTGCCCGAGGTGGCGAGCACGCGCACGCGGCCGTTCTTCATGTACTGCAGGTAATCGCCGCTGGGGTTCATCGCCGCGGCGATCTGGCCGCCCACCAGGTCGGTGATGCTGGGCACCGTGCCGCGGTAGGGCACATGCTTGAGCTCCACGCCCGAGCGCAGGCCCAGCAGCGCGCCCAGCAGGTGCGGCATCGAGCCGGCACCGGGCGAGCCATAGCTCGCCTGGCCCGGGTTGGCCTTGGCCCAGGCGAGGAAGTCCTTCAGCGTCTTCACCTCGGCCGGTACCGCCGGGCCCACGGCCAGGCCGTGGAACATGACGGCGCCGATGGAGACCTGCGTCACGTCTTCGGGCTTGTAGGTGAGCTTGGGGTAGATGTACGGGTACACCGCCAGCGCCGACACCGGCGCCAGCGTGAGCACCGAGCCGTCGGCGGGCGAGTTCTTCAGTGTCTCGACCGCGATGCGGCCGCCCGCGCCGGGCTTGTTCTCGACGAAGGCGCCCTTGGCGTAGGGCGTGCCGGCGATCTTCTCGGCCACGCGGCGGGCCACGCTGTCGCCCGCGCTGCCGGCCGGGAAGCCGTACATGATCTTGACCTGCTCGATGGCCTGCGCGAAGGCGCTCAGGGGCGCGAGCGCGCCCAGTGCGGCCGCGCCGCCCAGGGTGTGGAGGAACTGACGACGGTGTTGCATGCTTGTCTCCTTGGGAATCGGGTGGGAATCAGCGGGGCGCCATCCGCAGCGCGCCATCCAGGCGGATGACTTCGCCGTTTAGGTGGCCGTTGGACACGATGTGGCAGGCCAGTTCGGCGAATTCCGAGGGCTTGCCCAGGCGCGGCGGGAAGGGGATCGACGCGGCCAGCGACTGCTGCACCGGCTCGGGCAGCTCCAGCAGCAGCGGCGTGGCGAAGATGCCGGGCGCCACCGTGCACACGCGGATGCCGTGCTGCGCCAGGTCGCGCGCCATCGGCAGCGTCATGCCCACCAGCCCGCCCTTGGACGCGCTGTAGGCCTGCTGGCCCACCTGGCCGTCGAAGGCCGCGACCGAGGCGGTGAACATCATCACGCCGCGCTCGCCGCCCTCGGTCGGCTCCAGCTTCGCGCAGCGCGCCGCGAACAGGCGGCTCATGTTGTAGGTGCCCAGCAGGTTGACGCGGATGACGCGCTCGAAATCCTCCAGCGGCGCCGCGCTGCCGTCCTTGCCGACGATGCGCCTGGCGCTGCCGATGCCGGCCACGTTCATCAGGATGCGCGCCGGGCCGTGCGCGGCTTCGGCACCGGCGAGCGCCGCTTCGACGCTCGCGGTGTCGGTGATGTCGCAGGCGAAGGCCGCGCCGCCGATGTCGGCCGCCACCTTCCTCGCTTGTTCGATGTTGCGGTCGAGCACTGCCACCTTCGCGCCCAGGCGCGCCAGTTCGCGTGCGGTGGCTTCGCCCAGGCCCGACGCGCCGCCCGTCACCAGGGCGCTCTGTCCTTCGATCTTCATGGTGCTTGTCTCCTAGTAATGGATGGACTCATTGCCATTGCGGCTTGAGGGTGAAGGGCAGCGTGTCGCCGTGCAGGGCCTGGACCTCGGCGTCGCGGTGCTTGAGCACCGCACGCTGGTTGATCGAGCCCTTGTCGGTGACTTCACCCTTGTCGATGGACGGCGGCTGCGACACCAGCGCCGCGCGGGCGATGCGGTTGGCGCTGCCGGTGGCGTCGCCGGCCAGGCGGTCGATCACCTTCTGGAAATGCTCCTGCACCTCGGCGCTCTCCAGCACGTCCTTCAGCGGCGCGCCGGCCGGCAGTCGCGACAGCTCGCGCACCGCCTGGGTCGGGAAGATCAGCGCGCCGACTTCCTTCAGGTTCAGGCCGGTGAGCACCACGTCCTGGATGTAGGGCGCGCCGAAGGCGATCACCTTGGCGCGCAGCGGGCCCACGCTCACGAAGGTGCCGGTGGCGAGCTTGAAGTCCTCGGCGATGCGGCCGTCGAAGCGCAGGCCCAGATGGATGTTGTCCGGGTCGATCCAGGCCACGGCATCGCCGGTCTTGAAGAAGCCTTCCTCGTCGAAGGCGTCATGCGTGGCCTCGGGCAGGCGCCAGTAGCCCGGCGTGACGTTCGGCCCGCGGTAGCGGATCTCGACCTTGCCGTCGGTGGGCACCAGCTTGACCTCCATGCCCGGCGTGGGCAGGCCCAGGTCGCCGGTCTGCACCTCGGGCCGCGTGATGTACAGGCCGAAGGGGCCGGATTCCGTCATGCCCAGGCCGGTGCCCATGACCAGGCGCTCGCCGATTTCGGCCTCCTGGATGCGGTGCAGCTGGTCCCACACGGCCTGCGGCAGGGCGGCGCCGGCGTAGAAGAACATGCGGCAGCGCGACAGCAGCTTCTTGCGCAGCACCGGGTCTTCTTCCATCGCCTGTGCAACGTATTCGAAGCCTGTCGGCACGTTGAAGTACACGGTCGGCGCGATCTCGCGCAGGTTGCGCAGCGTCTCGGCGATGCCGGCCGGGGTGGGCTTGCCGTCGTCGATGTACAGCGTGCCGCCGTTGTCCAGCACGATGCCCACGTTGTGGTTGCCGCCGAAGGTGTGGTTCCACGGCAGCCAGTCGATCAGCACCGGCGGCTCCTCGCCCAGCGCAGGGATGGAGGCGCGCAGCTGCGCCTGGTTGGCGCACCACATGCGGTGCGTGTTGACGACCGCCTTCGGGTTCTTGGTCGAACCCGAGGTGAAGAGGAATTTGGTGATCGTGCCGGGGTGCGTGCCGTGCATCGCCGTCTCGACCGCGGCCGTCGGTTCGGCCGCCAGCAGTTCCGACAGCGGCGTCACGCGGCGGCCCTCGAGCGCGCCGCCGCCCAGCACCACCTCGGTGTCGGCCGGCACGGTCGCGGCAATGGCCGCCGCATAGCGCGTGTCGGCCGCGAACACCAGGCCCGGCGTGAGCGTCCCCATCACATGGCGCAGCTTCTCGTAGTCCTTGCTCACCAGCGAATAGGGCGGCGAGACGGGGCAGTGCGGGATGCCCACGTAGAGGCAGCCCAGCGCCAGGAGCGCGTGCTCGATGCCGTTCTCGCTCAGGATCGCGACCGGCCGCTCGGCCGAGAGCCCGCGGTCCAGCAGCGCCTGGCCGATGGCGCGCGCCTTGGCGAGCGCCTCGCGGTAGCTGACGCGCACCCAGTCGCCGGTGCTGCCGTCGGCATTGCGGGCGCGTCGGGCGATGAAGGTGCGCTCCGGCGCCATGGCGGCCCAGTACACCAGCCGGTCGGTCATGCGGTGGGCATGGGGGCCGAGCGGCGTTTCGGCCGCGAGGTACTGCACGCCGCCTTCGCCCTCGCGCAGCACGCCACGCGTCACGCCGAAAGCCAGGGGCCGGTATTTGGGCGCAGGCGCCTGCGTGCGGCCGGCGGCCGCCATCGTTGTCTCCGTCATGTCGATCTCCGTCGAGTGTGTGTGAGGCGCGTCAGCCCTTGGTGACCTTGCCGGCCTTGCCTTCGAGGAAGGCGCGCACGCGTTCCTTGGCGTCGGGTGCGTCCTGCACGATGCCGGAAATGAGCGCCTCGGTGAAGAAGCCGTGGTCGGCCGGCTGCTCGGCGATGCGCGGCAGCGCGTGCATCAGCGCGTAGTTGGTCAGCGGGGCGTTGGTGGCGACGCGGCGGGCGATCTCGATCGCCTTGTCGAGCGCGGCGCCTTCGGGCACGAGGTACTGGGCGAAGTTGGCGCGCTCGCCGTCCTCGGCGTTGTAGACGCGGCCGGTCATCATCATGTCGGTCATGCGGGCCACGCCGATGAGCTTGGGGATGCGCACCGAGCCGCCGCCGCCCACGAAGATGCCGCGCGAGCCCTCGGGCAGCGCGTAGAAGGTGGAGGCGTCGGCCACGCGGATGTGGCAGGCGCTCGCCAGCTCCAGCCCGCCGCCGACCACGGCGCCGTGCAGCGCAGCCACCACTGGCACCGGGCCCTGCTCGATGCAGGCCAGCGCCTGGTGCCACATGCGCGAGTGCATCAGGCCCTGGCCGGCGTCGCGCTCCTTGATCTCCGACAGGTCGAGGCCGGCGCAGAAGTGCGGGCCCTCGCCATCGATCACGACGGCACGCACCGACGCGGGCAGGTTCTGGAAGGTGTCGCGCAGTGCGAGGATGAGCGCGTCGTTCAAGGCGTTGCGCTTGCTCGCGCGGGTCAGGCGCACGATGGCGATGTCGCCCTGGAGTTCGAGTTGGAGATCGGCGGAGGTGCTCATGGGGGGCGTCATCATTGCGGTCTGGGAGTGAATCGATTATGGTTATGGAAAATAATCAATTCAAGCGCCGCACCGGCCTGCCGGCTCAGTACTTACCCGAACCTCGGAGACACGCCATGGACATCGACAACCTCATCGCCATCGACATGCACACCCATGCCGAGGTGAGCTGCTGGAACCCCTTCGACAACTACGGCGAGGAGTACGACCGCGCAGCCGACAAGTACTTCAAGTCGGGCCGCCGCCCGACCATCCAGGAAAGCATCGACTACTACCGCGAGCGCAGGATCGGGCTGGTGATGTTCATGGTCGATGCCGAATCGAACATGGGCCGCCGCCGCATCCCCAACGAGGAGATCGCCGAGGCGGCCCAGAAGAACAGCGACGTCATGATCGCCTTCGGCAGCATCGATCCGCACAAGGGCAAGATGGGCGCGCGCGAGGCGCGCCGGCTGATCGAGGAGCACGGCGTCAAGGGCTTCAAGTTCCACCCCACGGTGCAGGGCTACCACCCCTACGACAAGATGGCCTGGCCCATCTACGAGGTGATCGCCGAGTACAACCTCCCGGCCGTCTTCCACACTGGCCACAGCGGCATCGGCTCGGGCATGCGCTGCGGCGGCGGCCTGCGGCTGGAGTACAGCAACCCGATGCACCTGGACGACGTGGCGATCGACTTCCCCGACATGCAGATCATCATGGCGCACCCCAGCTTCCCGTGGCAGGACGAGGCGCTGTCGGTGGCCACGCACAAGCCCAACGTGTGGATCGACCTCTCGGGCTGGAGCCCGAAGTACTTCCCGAAGCAGCTGGTGCAGTACGCCAACACGCTGCTCAAGGACCGTGTGATCTTCGGCAGCGACTACCCGCTCATCACGCCCGACCGCTGGATGAAGGACTTCGAGGACGCCGGCTTCAAGCCCGAGGTGATGCCCGGCATCCTCAAGGGCAACGCGATGCGCCTGCTCAAGCTGGGCGCGGCCGCCGCCTGAGCCGATTTGCTACTAAAAATATAGCGACTTGCGCAGGTGGGACGGGCGCTGCAGGCTGATTTCCCTTGGATGGCGGTGCCTACCGTTCAGGCCGAATCGCCCGTCCGTAACCTGCGACCGAAGACCCAGCCGAGCAGCGGCACCACGGTCAGGCAGCCGATGGCGTTCCACAGGCTGATGAAGGTGTACATGTTGTGGCGGCCGGGCGCCTGCGCGAACGCCGCGATCACCTGTGCGTCCTGCGCGTCGGCCAGCCCGCGGGCCATCGCATAGTCGTAGGCGGCCGAGCCGAGCTGCGCCGCGGCGAACAGCATCGGGAGCACCACACCGGCCAGCGCCCACGCGCCGCGCACGCGGCGCCGCTCCAGCAGGCCACACAGCAGCAGCAACAGAACGCCCAGGCCCAGGAGGGCCAGGACCAGGTCGTTGCGTGCCAGCGGTATCAGCGCGCGCCAGATCCACGGCAGTGGCCACAGCGGCCATTCGGCCCGGGGTGCAAGCGCGATGGCCGGGCGCTGGAATACGTCCAGGCCGATCGACTGCAGGGCCCGACCGGCCAGCGCACTGGCGCAGGCGATGGCGGCCACCAGCAGGCACAGGCCCAGAAAGCCGTCGGGCAGCAGCAGCGCGGGCCGCGCGGGCGTGGGCGAGGTCGTGGCGATCTGCACCTGACGCGCGGGCTGAGCCGGAGCCCCCCGGACGGTGTGTGTGGTGAGGCGCGTGCCGGCGTGCAACGTGTGCGGTTGTGCTGCGGTGAATGCCAGCCCATGCGCCGCGCCCGCCGCCAACGCGAAGGCGCCCAGGCTGGTGAGCCAGGCGCACGCGCCCGGCATGTCGATGAAGCCGGCCGGCGTGAGCATCGCCAAGTGCCCGTAGATCAGGCCGGCCAGGCCGTACGCGAGGCAGATGGGCGCGCAGCACGCCACGGCCAGCCGCGTGGCCCAGCGGTCACTGCCCAAGTCTGCACTCGCACGCAAGCGTCGTCCCCTCCAGCCACAGTTTGCGTGCCGGGGTGGTCAGCCCCACGAGCGCCAGCCGTGTGCGCGCGTCAAGCCTCATGTCCGGACGTTTCGGGACGGCTCTCGTCGCGCAGGTCCGGGTCCCAATGGCGGCTCGTGCGCTGCTGGCGCTGCTCGCGCTCGCGCGCCATCTGCTCCTCGAACTGCTGGCGCCCTTCCTTGGCCACCGCGATGAGCTTCGCGCGGTCCTTGTAGTGCGGGTAGCTCGCCTCGGCGATCTTGATGTTCCGGGACCGGAAGCGCATCGCCGCCTCGCGCGCCTCGTGCGCGGGCCAGCCCAGCGATTCGAGCACCGAGCGCGCGCTGCGCAGCGAGGACTCGAACACCTCGCGCTCGGCCATTTCGACGCCGCGGTCGCGCAACTGGTAGTAGTGGCCCAGGTTGCGTGCTCGCGCGACGATCCTCGCCTGCGGGAAGTTCTCCTTCACCAGGTCGACGATCTCCAGCGAGGTCTCGATCTCGTCCACCGCCACCACGATCACCTTGGCAGAGCCGCCGCCGGCGACGCGCAGCAGGTCCAGGCGCGTCGCGTCGCCGTAGAAGACGCGGAAGCCGAACTCGCGCAGGCCTTCCACGGTGTCGGGGTCGTGGTCCAGCACCGTCACGCCCATGCCCTGCGACAGCAGCACGCGGCCGACGATCTGGCCGTAGCGGCCGAAGCCGCAGATCAGCACCTTGGCGTCCTGCTGCTCGGCGATCTCTTCCATCTCGGTGCCTGGCTTCTCGCGGTAGCGCGCCAGCACGTAGCGGTCGATCGCCACCAGCAGCAGCGGCGACACCAGCATCGACAGCGCCACGGCGCCGATCAGCAGCGAGGTCGTCTCGGCCGGCAGCACCTGCGGGCCCGCGGCCTGGAACACGACGAAGGCGAACTCGCCGCCCTGCGCCAGCAGCAGCGTGAACACCGGCCGCTGCACCTTGGGGATGTCCATCGCCTTGGCCAGCAGGTAGATGACGACGAACTTCACCGCCATGAAGCCGAGCACCAGGCCCGCGATGAGCAGCGGATGCGCGAGCACCACGCCGAAGTCGATCGTCATGCCCACGGCGATGAAGAAGAGCCCCAGCAGCAGGCCCTTGAAGGGCTCGATGTCGGTTTCCAGTTCGCGCCGGTACTCGCTCTCGGCCAGCAGCACGCCGGCCAGGAAGGCGCCCAGCGCCATCGACAGGCCCACGAACTGCATCAGCGCCGCGATCGCCACCACCAGCAGCAGCGCGGCGGCGGTGAAGATCTCGGGCGTGTTGCTGCGTGCGATCCAGCGCAGCAGCGGGCGCAGCAGCAGGCGGCCGCCGAGGATGATGCCGGCGATCACGCCGATGATCTTGGCCGCCTCGATGGCGCGGTCCGCTGCGGCGATGGGCGCGTGGTCGGTGCTGCCTGCCAGCAGCGGCAGCAGCGCCAGGATCGGGATGGCCGCGACGTCCTGGAACAGCAGGATCGAGAAGCCGGCCTGGCCGCTGGCCGTCTTGAGCAGGTTGCGTTCGCCGAAGACCTGCGGCGCGATCGCCGTCGACGACAGCGCCAGGCCCAGCGACGCCACCAGCGACACGCGCCAGTCCACCCCCAGCGCGCAGCCGATGCCGAACAGCACCAGCGCGCAGCTGGTCACCTGCGCCGTGCCCCAGCCGAAGATGGGCCGCCGCAGGTTCCACAGCCGCCTGGGCTCGAGCTCCAGGCCGACCAGGAAGAGCATCAGCACGACGCCGAACTCGGCGAAGTGCAGCACGTCCTCCACGCTCGACACCAGGCCCAGGCCCGAGGGGCCGATCGCGATGCCGGCCACCAGGTAGCCGATGATCGCGCCCAGCCCGAGGGCGCGCGACAGCGGCACCACGATGACGGCGGCGCTCAGGTAGATGAGGCTGTTGGTCAGCCAGGCGGGGGTGTGTTCCATCAGCGTGCCTCCGCTGCCGAAGTGCCGACCGCCGCGGTGCCGCCCGTCGCGTCCACGCGGCCCAGCGAGTCCTGCAGGGCCGTGAAGAAGGCGCGGCCGGCGGGGTGGTCGCCCGTGCGGGTGGCATCGGCCGGGCGGTCGGTGTCCGGCACCACGCAGGTCGGGCAGGCGCCCAGCTCGTCCATCTCGGGCCAGTGCGGGTAGCTGGCGAGCCGGTCGGCGAAGGTCTTCACATGGGCGTCGACCTCGGCGTTGGACGCGCTGCGCGCGCCATGCAGCACCAGCGGCGGCAGGAAGCGCATGCCGCACAGGGCCGCGGTCTGCTCGTAGGGGGGCAGGAAGGCATCGAAGAAGTAGCGGTTGTAGCTGCCGGGGTGGTAGCTGGCCTCGGGGCCGCCGGTGGTGGCGACCAGCCACAGGTCCTTGCCGCGCAGCGCGTGCCCGCCGTGGCCGTACGCCCACCCGTAGGCGAGCACATCGTCGAGCCAGAGCTTCTGCAGCGGCGGCATGGAGTACCACTGGATCGGGTGCAGCATCACCAGCAGGTCGGCCCGCGCCAGCCGTTCCTGCTCGGCCTCGACGTCGACGGTGTAGTCGGGATAGGTGGCGTACAGGTCGTTGATGTCCACGCCCGGCACCTCGCGGGCGGTGGCCAGCAGCCGGCGGTTCACGCGCGAGTCGCGCCAGCGCGGGTGGGCGGCCAGCAGGTAGATGGACGCAGGGCTCCCCGGAGTCTTCGGTGTTGTTGTCGTCATGGCCGCGAACATAGCGCAAGCCGGCCGCCCGCGCCGTGCGCAGGACAGCGTCGTGGACTTGCCCCTACCATCGGGCCCCATCGCACGTTGCAGGAGTCGCTGCCATGCCGGTCGTTCTGGTCGCCAATCCCAAGGGCGGCGTGGGCAAGTCCACGCTCGCGACGAACATCGCGGGCTATTTCGCCAGCCAGGGCCACGCCGTGATGTTGGGCGACATCGACCGTCAGCAGTCCTCGCGCCTGTGGCTGGGGCTGCGGCCACCGGCCGCCGCGCCGATCCGCAGCTGGGATGCGAGCGCCGACGGCGACCTGCTCAAGCCGCCTCCTGGGACGACCCATGCGGTCCTCGATTCGCCGGCCGGGCTGCACGGCAAGCGCCTCAAGGAGGTGCTGGCGCTGGCCGATTCAGTGGTCGTGCCGCTGCAGCCGAGCATCTTCGACATCTACGCCACGCGCGATTTCCTCGACCGGCTGGCCGAGCGCACGGCGGGCACGCGCACGCGCGTCGGGCTGGTCGGCATGCGCGTGGACGCACGCACCCTGGCGGCCGAGCGGCTGCGCGAGTTCGTCGGCCAGCTCGGCCTGCCGGTGGTGGCCGAACTGCGCGACACCCAGAACTACGTGCAGCTGGCCGCGCGCGGGCTCACGCTCTACGACATCGCGCCGGGCCGCGTGCAGCGCGACCTGGAGCAATGGCAGCCCCTGACGGCCTGGCTGGACGCGCGCTGAGGTGAATCCCTGAGCCGGCTTGTCGCGGTGCCGACATCGCGGCCTGCACCGCCGGCGCCAGAATGCCCCGCATGACGAAGAAGACCTTTCAGACCCTTCAGGACCTGGCCGCCTGCGTCGGCCAGCAGGTGGCGACCAGCGACTGGATCACCGTGACGCAGGCGCAGGTGAACCAGTTCGCCGAGGCCACGGGCGACCACCAGTGGATCCACGTGGACGTCGAGCGGGCCAAGGCCGGGCCCTTCGGCGCGCCTATCGCGCACGGCTTCCTGACCCTGTCGCTGCTGCCGAAGATCTTCGAGGCCGGCGTGGAAGTGGTCGAGTCGCGCATGGGCGTGAATTACGGCCTCAACCGCGTGCGCTTCATGTCGCCGGTGCCGGTGGGCAGCCGGCTGCGCGGCCACATGAAGCTGCTGTCGAGCGAGCCCATCGACGGCGGCGGCGTGCAGATGGTGTGGGAAACCACCATCGAGCTCGAAGGGGCGAGCAAACCGGCCTGCGTGGCCGAATCGGTGGTACGCCGCTACCCGTGAGGGGCGGCGCCGCACCCGCTCACATCGGCATGCCGATGGTGCCGTAGCTGGCCGAGCCGCGGCGGGCTGCGGCCACGGCGCCGGCGCGCACGGCCTCGCGGTCGACGTTGCCGGCGGTCGGGCGCTGGACACCGGTGCCGCCGTTGCCGATCGGCTGTGCCTGGCGGGCCTGGGCCTGGACCTCGGCGCGCGAAAGCGTTGACTGGAAGGGCGCGGGCGGGTTGGGGCTCTGTTCGCCCTGGAAGGCCTGGGCGCCGGTGGCGGCGACGAGGGCGAGGGCGGCGAGGGCGAGGGACATGCGCTTCATGGCGGACTCCTGGGAGGGTGGACGAAGGGGCGTGGCGCGTGGCGCGCCACCCTTGTCCATACGCCGCGGGCGCTGGCGCGGATTCAGCTGGCGATCAGGTTTTCAAGCCAAATCGGCCCGCAGCGCCCGTCCTGCTTGCGCGAGCAGCTATGAATTTGATAGTAAATCGCCGAAGCTGTTCTGCCGCCAGGCCTCGAAGACGGTGACCGCCACGGCGTTCGACAGGTTCAGGCTGCGCTGCCCCGGCCGCATCGGCAGGCGCAGCAGCTGGTCCGGCGGGAAGCGCTCGCGCAGCTCGGGCGCGAGGCCGCGCGTCTCGGCCCCGAAGACCAGCCAGTCGCCGGGCCGGAAGGCCGTGCCGTGCACGCTGCCGGTGCCGCGCGTGCTCAGGCCGAAGAGCCGGTCGGGGTCGGGCTGGCAGGCCTTGAGGAAGGCGTCCCAGTCCGCATGGCGCCGCACCTCGGCGTACTCGTGGTAGTCGAGCCCGGCGCGGCGCAGCAGGCGGTCGTCCATCGAGAAGCCCAGCGGTTCGATCAGGTGCAGGTCGCAGCCGGTGTTGGCGGCGAGCCGGATCACGTTGCCGGTGTTGGGCGGGATCTCGGGCTCCACCAGGACGATGTGGAACATGAATGGGTGCGGGAGGGTGGGGCGCGAAGGATAGCTGCCCCGCCCGGTCGATGCGTCACGGGGCCGGCGTGCGCGCGAGCACCAGGGCGTCGACATGCCGGGCGCCCGCTTCGCGCAGCACCTGCGCGGCGGCGGCGAGCGAGGCGCCGGTGGTCATCACGTCGTCGACCAGCAGCACGCGGCGCCCGTCGACCTCGGCCCGGCGCAGCGGCTCGAGGGCGAAGGCGCCACGCAGGTTGCGCAGGCGCTGGGCGCGCGGCAGGCCGGCCTGCGAAGGTGTGTCGCGCACGCGCAGGAGCAGGGTGGCGTCGCAGCGCCCGGGCGACAGCCGGCGGGCCAGCTCCAGGGCCTGGTTGAAGCCGCGCTCGCGCAGGCGCTGGGCGTGCAGGGGCATGGGCAGCACGCGCTCGGCGGCCTCCAGCGCGGGCTCGGCCCAGGGCGTGGCGCGCATCAGGGTGGCCAGCGGTGCGGCCCAGCCGGCCTCGCCCTGGAATTTGAAGCGGGCGATGCAGTCGGTCCAGGGCCAGGCGTAGTCGCAGGCGGCCAGGCAGGCATCCAGCGGTGGCGGGTGGCGCAGGCAGGCACCGCACTGCGCCACGCCCGCGGGCACGCGCAGCGCACAGGTGCGGCAGCGCGGCGCCGGCTGGGCGAAGCGGGCCACGCAGGCATCGCACAGGGCGCGGGCGGGCCAGGCGTGGCAGACGGCGCACTGGCTGGGCAAGCCGCCGAGCCAGGACCGGAACAGCCGTGCAGGAGAAAGGGTGGACATGGCTTCCTATACTGACGCGCTTTCGCGATGCCGGCCGCCCCGCCATGGGGCTTGCGCCCGGCATTCGTGACCTTTTTGCCCCATGTCCACCGAATCCCACCGGCGCCCGCCGACCATCGACCCCGTGGCGGCGCAGCGCTGGTCCCGGCACGTGCCGGCCGAGGGCTCGCCCTGGCTGCACGAGGAGATCGGCCGGCGCATGGAAGACCGGCTGCAGTGGATCAAGGCGCGGCCGCGCCACTGGGCCGACTGGTCACCCCTGCGCGGCGGGCTGCAGGCGCACGCCCTCGTCGCCCAGCGCTATCCCGATGCGCAGGCCTGGGTCGTCGAGCCCGAACCCGGGCTGCAGCCGGCCACCGCGCAGGCGCTGGCGTCGCCCTGGTGGAGCACGAAGCGCTGGCGCGGCGGCCGCACCCACCTGTTCGAGCCGCTGCCCGAGGGCGGCGTCGACCTGCTCTGGGCCAACATGGCGCTGCACATGGCGGCCGACCCCGAGGCGCTGATCGGGCAGTGGCATCGGCAAGTGGCGGTGGATGGCTTCCTGATGTTCTCCTGCCTCGGACCCGACACGGTCCGTGAGCTGCGCGCCTTGCACGCCCGGCTGGGCGGTGAGCCCGCCGGCCACGACTTCACCGACATGCACGACTGGGGCGACATGCTGGTCCACGCCGGTTTCGCCGAGCCGGTGATGGACATGGAGCGCATCGTGCTGACCTGGGGCTCGCCCGAGGCCGCGCTGGCGGAACTGCGCACCCTGGGCCGCAACCTGCACCCCGCGCGCTTCCCGGCGCTGCGGGGCCGTGGGTGGAAGGGCGCCCTGATGGAGGCGCTGGGCGGCCTCGCCTTGCCGGGCGAGCACGACGGCCGCATCGCACTGACCTTCGAGGTCATCTACGGGCACGCCTTCCGTCCGGCCGCCCGTGTGTCGGTGGCGAACGAGAGCGCGGTCTCGCTGCGCGACATGAAGGCGATGCTAAGCCGCGGCCGGCCCGGTTGAGGCCCACGGCCGAGGGACACAGGGAAATCCCCGAGAGCGGCCGAGCCCTCGCGCACGGGCGTCGCGCAGCGGACTCACACGCGCCCCGCGCCGGTGCGCGAGCGCCGGGATCGCAAGATGCCCGCGCTACAATCCTTCGTTGCGTGAACCTCGGGGGATGGTCCCCTGACCAAAGTCCCCGGATTCCCGTCCGGCCCGGCTTGGCGCACCACCCGATCTGCTGAACTCGCACGTGCCGAATTCCGTGTTTCGCTTCGCCACCGTCTCGGGCCAGAACGTCCACTGGTTCCTGAGGCGCAACTGCTCGATCACGCCGAGCCAGCTGGGCTGGCTGTACGCGTCGTTGTGCGTGGTGTCGATGGGCATCGGGCTGGTCTTCTGGGTGCATGGCGCCCGCCTCGTGCTTCCTTTCGCCTCGCTCGAACTCGCTGCGGTCGGGCTGGCCTTCATCCTTTACGCGCGCCACGCCACCGATGGCGAACGCATCGCCCTCGAGCAGGGACGCCTGGTCGTCGAGCTCGAGAACGGCGGGACCGTGGAGCGCGCCGAATTTCTGCAGCACCAGGTCCGGGTGGAACCTCAGGCCAGCGACCGTTCGCTGATCGAGGTCTCGGGCCAGGGGCGGTCGGTACGGGTGGGGCGCTATGTGCGCCCCGAATTGCGTGCTGCGCTGGCGAGGGAGATTCGCATGGCCCTGCGCGGCGCTTGAAGCGCCCGGGGGCCCGCGAGCGGCGGAGCCGGTGGATTGATTGGAAGCCTTGAAGAAGTGAACACGATGAAGAGCATTTGGACCCAACCTGCGGCACTGCTGCTGGTGGCCGGCGCGGCGTTCAGCAGTGCGGCGCATGCGGTGAGCGACCTGCCCGGCGGCCCGGCCGTGCGCCAGCTCAACCTTCCGGTGGGCGTCACCAAGATTTCCGAAGAGCAGCACTTCCTGCACAACGCCCTGCTGGTGCTGTGCAGCGTGATCTTCATCGCCGTGTTCGCGGTGATGTTCTATTCGATCTGGAAGCACCGCAAGTCGGTGGGCCACAAGGCCGCCAACTTCCACGAGTCGGTGGTGGTCGAGGTGATCTGGACCATCGTGCCCTTCATCATCGTGATCCTCATGGCCCTGCCCGCCACCAAGGTGCTGGTGGCCCAGAAGGACACCACCAACGCCGACCTCACGATCAAGGTGACCGGCTACCAGTGGAAGTGGGGCTACGACTACATCAAGGGCGAGGGCGAGGGCCTGTCCTTCATCTCCACGCTGGACAGCTCGCACCGTGCCATGTCCGATGCCGGCGCCAAGGGCGACGTGCCCGCCGACTACCTGCTGAAGGTCGACAACCCGCTGGTCGTGCCCGAGAAGCAGAAGATCCGCATCATCACCACGGCCAACGATGTGATCCACGCCTTCGCCGTGCCGCAGTTCGGCATCAAGCAGGACGCGATTCCCGGCTTCGTGCGCGACACCTGGTTCCGCGCCGAGAAGACCGGCGACTACTACGGCCAGTGCCAGGAACTGTGCGGCAAGGAGCACGCCTACATGCCGATCCACGTGAAGGTGGTCTCGGCCGCCGACTACAAGGTCTGGGTCGACGCCAAGAAGAAGGAAGCAGCAGCCAAGCTCGACGACCCGACCAAGGTCTGGACGCTGCCGGACATCCTGGCGCGCGGCGAGAAGGTGTACGCCGCCAACTGCGCGGCCTGCCACCAGGCCAACGGCAAGGGCGGCGGCCCGATCAAGCCGCTGGACGGCTCCCCGGTGGTGCTCGACACCGACCATGCCAAGCAGATCCACGTGCTGCTCAACGGCCAGAACAACGGGGCGATGCCGTCCTGGAAGCAGCTGAGCGATACCGACCTCGCGGCCGTGGCCAGCTACACCAAGAACAGCTGGTCGAACAAGACCGGCCAGATCGTCCAGCCTGCCGAAGTGCTGGCCCAGCGCGGCAAGTAAGCCGCCGCCGACGACGAATAGCCTAGGAAGACAGTCCCCATGAGCGCAGTCCTCGATCCCCACGGCCACGCCGGCCACGGCGAACACGTCCACGACGAGCACCACGACCATCCGCACGGCTGGCGCCGCTGGGTGTTCGCGACCAACCACAAGGACATCGGCACGCTGTACCTGCTGTTCTCGTTCACCATGCTCATGGTGGGCGGTGTGCTGGCCCTGCTGATCCGCGCCGAGCTGTTCCAGCCCGGCCTGCAGCTGGTGAACCCGGAACTGTTCAACCAGTTCACCACGATGCACGGCCTGATCATGGTGTTCGGCGCCATCATGCCGGCCTTCGTGGGCTTCGCGAACTGGATGATCCCGCTGCAGATCGGCGCCTCGGACATGGCCTTCGCGCGGATGAACAACTTCAGCTTCTGGCTGATGATCCCCGCGGCCCTCATGCTCGTGGGCTCGTTCTTCATGCCGGGCGGCGCACCCGCCGCTGGCTGGACGCTCTACGCGCCGCTCACGCTGCAGATGGGCCCGTCGATGGATGCGGGCATCTTCGCGATGCACATCCTGGGCGCCAGCTCGATCATGGGATCGATCAACATCATCGTCACCATCCTCAACATGCGCGCCCCGGGCATGACGCTGATGAAGATGCCGATGTTCTGCTGGACCTGGCTCATCACCGCCTACCTGCTGATCGCCGTGATGCCCGTGCTGGCCGGCGCGATCACGATGACGCTGACCGACCGCCACTTCGGCACCAGCTTCTTCAACCCCGCCGGCGGCGGCGACCCGGTGATGTACCAGCACATCTTCTGGTTCTTCGGCCACCCCGAGGTCTACATCATGATCCTGCCGGCCTTCGGCATCATCAGCCAGATCGTGCCGGCCTTCGCGCGCAAGAAGCTCTTCGGCTACGCCTCCATGGTGTACGCCACCAGCTCCATCGCCATCCTGAGCTTCATCGTGTGGGCGCACCACATGTTCACCACCGGCATGCCGGTGACGGGCCAGCTGTTCTTCATGTACGCGACCATGCTGATCGCGGTGCCCACGGCCGTGAAGATCTTCAACTGGATCGCGACCATGTGGCAGGGCTCGATGACCTTCGAGACCCCGATGCTCTTTGCCGTCGGCTTCATCTTCGTGTTCACGATGGGCGGCTTCACCGGCCTGATCCTGGCCGTGGCCCCGATCGACATCCAGTTGCAGGACACCTATTACGTGGTGGCGCACTTCCACTACGTGCTGGTGGCCGGTTCGCTGTACGCCATGTTCGCGGGCTACTACTACTGGGCGCCCAAGTGGACGGGCGTGATGTACAACGAGACGCGCGGCAAGATCCACTTCTGGTGGTCGCTGATCTCCTTCAACATCACCTTCTTCCCGATGCACTTCCTGGGGCTGGCCGGCATGCCGCGTCGCTACGCCGACTACCCCATGCAGTTCGCCGACTTCAACGCCATCGCCACGGTGGGCGCCTTCGGCTTCGGCCTGGCGCAGGTGTACTTCTTCCTGTTCGTCGTGCTGCCCACGATGCGCGGCAAGGGCGAGCCGGCTCCCCAGAAGCCCTGGGAAGCGGCCGAAGGCCTGGAATGGGAAGTGCCGTCGCCGGCGCCCTTCCACACCTTCGAGAACCCGCCCAAGCTCGACGCGACCGCCACCAAGGTGATTGGCTGATTCGGAGCACGAGACGGCCATGACGCCCGAACAGAAGAGGAACAACCGCCGCATGGGGCTCACGCTGGCCTCCATCGCGCTGATGTTCTTCATCGGTTTCATCGTCCGCATGGTCTGGGTGGGACACTGACGCCATGGGTTTCGGCCAACGCCTTCGCCGCGAGAACGTCCGCATGGTCGGCAAGCTGGCCGTCGTGGCGGGGGGCATGTTCGCCTTCGGCTATGCGCTGGTGCCGCTGTACCGCGCGATCTGCGAAGTGACCGGCATCAACGTGCTTGCGCGTTCCGAGCTGGAAGTGCCCGGGGGCGCCAAGGGGGGTGCGCAGGTCAAGCTGCCCGCCAACACGCAGGTCGACACCTCCCGGACGATCACGGTGGAGTTCGATGCCAATGCGCGCGGCCTTTGGGAGTTCGCTCCGGCCCAGCGCTCGATGCAGGTGCATCCCGGCGAACTGCACACCGTGATGTACGAGTTCCAGAACACCCAGAACCGGCGCATGGCCGCGCAGGCGATTCCGAGCTACGCGCCGCAGCAGGCGGCACCGTACTTCAACAAGCTCGAGTGCTTCTGCTTCAACCAGTACACGCTCGATGCCGGCGAGAAGAAGCATTGGCCGGTCGCTTTCGTGATCGACCCCAAGATTTCCAAGGACGTGAAGACGATCACGTTGTCGTACACCTTCTTCGAGGTGGGCGGCAAGACGCCTGCCGCGCCGACGGCTGGTGCCACGCAACTGTCCACGGAGCCGCGCTCGTGAGCCAGATTGACGACGGCAGCGTGCCAAAGAAAGCCTCCCTGTGGCGCACCGTGAAGGCGGTGGGCTGGGGCTTCTTCGGCGTGCGCAAGAACAGCGAATACCAGAAGGACATCGCGAGCCTGTCTCCCCTGCACATCGTGGCCGTGGGCTTCGTCGCGGTGCTGGTCTTCATCGGCGTGCTGGTTGCGCTGGTCAAGTTTGCCGTGGCCTGAGCCGGCGCACGGGTCCGCAATGGTTTGATTGAGTCAGAAGAGAAGAGAAAGTCCAGGAGCTGAAATGAGTTCGACCACCCACGGCGCCACGCCTTACTACTTCGTGCCCGGGCCTTCGCGGCACCCGGTGATGGCGGCCATCGGCCTGTTCTTCGTCATCCTCGGTGCCGGGCAGTGGATCAACGGCCATACCTGGGGCGCCTATTCGCTGGGCTTCGGCCTGCTGTGGTGGTGGATGGTGCTGTACCAGTGGTTCGGCGAGGCCGTGCGCGAGAGCGAGAGCGGCCGCTACGGCCACAAGATCGACCTCTCGTTCCGCTGGAGCATGAGCTGGTTCATCTTCTCGGAGGTGATGTTCTTCGGCGCGTTCTTCACCGCCCTTTGGTGGGCCCGCACGCATGCGTTGCCCAACCTCGGCAGCCTGGACAACGCGCTGCTTTGGCCCGACTTCAAGGCCGTGTGGCCCAGCATGCAGGCCGGTGCGACCGGTTCGCCCGCCGGCATCGTCGAGCCCTTCCAGACCGTCGGTCCCTTCTGGCTGCCGACCATCAATACGGCGCTGCTGCTGACCTCGGGTGTGACGCTCACCATCGCCCACCACGCGCTGCGTGCCGACCATCGCGCGCAATGCATCCGCTTCATGTGGCTCACGGTGGCGCTGGGCGTGGTCTTCCTCGGCGTGCAGATCTACGAATACCACCACCTGTACACCGAACTGAACCTCAAGCTCAGTTCCGGCACCTACGGCTCCACCTTCTTCATGCTCACGGGCTTCCACGGCCTGCACGTGTTCGTGGGCATGCTGATGCTGCTGTTCATCACGCTGCGGCTGATGAAGGGCCACTTCACGCCCGAGCGGCACTTCGGCTTCGAGGGGGCGGCCTGGTACTGGCACTTCGTCGACGTGGTGTGGCTGGGCTTGTATGTCCTCGTCTACTGGATGTAAGCCAAGCGCATGACTCACAACGAAAAAAGCGCCGCAAGGCGCTTTTTTTCATGGCTCGGTCTTGGCGACGATGCCGATGCCCATCGCCTGGCCTCACTTGCCGACCGGCAGGCCCCCTGGCTGGATGTACCCGAACTTCCACGCCAGCAGGATGCACAGGAACAAAAGCACCGACAGGCCGATCCGAACCGTGAGGGCGCGCGCCATGCCGCCCGATTTGGCGCGGCCATCGCGCCCGTCCTTCAGCATGTAGAACAGCGCCCAGCCCAGGCTCGCCAGGATGCCGACGAAGGCCAGGACGACAAGGTATTTCATGACTCCCATTATCGGCCGCAGCCGCCGGCAGACCCCATGCGCGACGTGCCGCTGACCCCGTCGGACAGCCGCCCGGCGCGCCGCCGCAGCCGCACGAGCTTCTGGATCATGACGCTGGCCACGCTGGCGATGGTCGCGCTGACGCTGTCGCTCGGGCGCTGGCAGCTCTCTCGGGCCGCGCAGAAGGAGGCGCTGCAGGCGCGCATCGTGGCGCAGGAAGCCTTTCCCCCCCTCGATGCGTCGGCCTTCCTGTCGGTCGAGGACATGCCCAGCGAACTGCACCGGCGCGTGAAGCTGCGCGGCCTGTGGATCCCGACCCAGACCGTGCTGCTGGACAACCGCCAGATGAACGGCACGCCGGGCTTCTACGTGCTGACGCCGCTGGCGCTCGAGGGCATCGAGCAAACCGTGATGGTGCAGCGCGGCTGGGTGCAGCGCAACTTCATCGACCGCACGCAGGTGCCAGCCATCGACACGCCGGCCGGCCTGGTCGACGTCGAGGCTCGCATCGAGCCGCCGCCCGCGCACCTGCTGCAGCTGGGCGCCGATCCGCCGGCGCAGCCTGCGTCCACCGCCGCGCCCGGGCCCGCCAAGGCGGCCGATGTAGGGGCATCGCGCATCCGGCAGAATCTCGACCTCGCCGCCTTCAAGGCCGAGACCGGGCTGCCGCTGCGCACCGACATCTCGCTGCAGCAGGTGGGCGCGGCCTCGGAAGGGCTGCAGCGCGAATGGCCGGCGCCCGCGCTGGGCATCGAGAAGCACTATGGCTATGCCTTCCAGTGGTTCGGCCTCGCGGCCCTCCTGGTCATCCTCTATGTCTGGTTCCAACTCATCGCTCCCCGCCGCCGCCGTGGCTGATGAACCGCTCGGCCTGACGGTGCACTCCCTGCCCACGCCGCGCGAGGCGATGGGGGAGCTGGATGCCGTCCGCCGCACGGCGCTGGGCCGCTGGAAGATGGTGGCGGTGCTGCTGTGCTGCGCGGCGCCCGTGATCGCCTCGTACTTCACCTACTACGTGGTGCGGCCCGAAGGGCGCAGCGTCTACGGCCAGCTCGTGGATCCGCAGCGTCCCATGCCCTCGTTCGTGGCCCGCGCACCCGATGGCGCCGAGGTCAACCTGCAGAGCCTGAAGGGCCAGTGGCTGCTCGTTGCCGTGGCCGATGCCTCGTGCGATGCACTGTGCGAACAGCAGCTGTACCTGCAGCGCCAGCTGCGCGAGACCCTGGGCCGCGAGAAGGATCGCGTCGACCGCGTCTGGCTGGTGTCCGACGCGGCGCCGATTCCCGATCGCCTGGCCAACGGCCTGCACGGCGCCACGGTGCTGCGCGTGCCGGCCGCGCAGATCGCGCAATGGCTGGCACCCGAGGCCGGCCACGCCATCGGCGAACACCTCTACGTGATCGACCCCATGGGCAACTGGATGATGCGTTTTCCTGCCCGCATGGACGTGTCCGGTGCGGCCAGGGCCAAGCGCGACCTCGACCGCCTGCTGCGCGCCTCGTCCTCGTGGGACGAGGCCGGCCGTTGACCGTCGGGCACCAGCGATGAATACCAGCCAGCCCCTCTATGACCTCGCGCCGATCGCCTGGCTGCTGGCCGTGGGCGTGCTGCTGGCCGTGGGGCCGGTGGCGTGGGTGTGGTGGCGCCATGCGGGCCGCGGGCCTGCGCGGCGGCTGCATGCACTCACGGTGCTCACGCTCTTCCTCACCTTCGACCTCACGCTCTTCGGTGCCTTCACCCGGCTCACCGATTCGGGCCTGGGCTGCCCCGACTGGCCGGGCTGCTACGGCAACGCCAGCCCGCTGGGCGCGCGGCACGAGATCGCCATGGCGCAGGCCGCGCAGCCGACCGGGCCCGTCACCCATTCCAAGGCGTGGGTGGAGATGGTGCACCGCTACCTGGCCACGGGCGTCGGCGCCTTGATCCTCGTGCTGGCCGTCGCGACCGGGGTGGCGAGGCGCCGCCAGCGCAACGCGCCCCCGAGCCACGAACAGATCGCCCTGTCTGCCTGGTGGCCGGCCGCCACGCTGGTCTGGGTCTGTCTGCAAGGCGCCTTCGGTGCGCTGACCGTCACCTGGCGCCTCTACCCGGCCATCGTCACGCTGCACCTGCTGGGCGCGGTGGTGCTGCTGGCGCTGCTGTGCATCCAGGCCGTGCGCTACCGGCAGGCGGCCGAGGGGCGCTTGCCCTCCGCGGTGCCGAACGGCCTGCGCACGCTGCTGTGGGTGGGCGCCGCGCTGCTGCTGCTGCAGATCGCCCTGGGCGGCTGGGTCAGCACCAATTACGCCGTGCTGGCCTGCACCCAGTTCCCGACCTGCCAGGGCAGTTGGTGGCCGTCCATGAACTTCTCGCAGGCCTTCGAGATCTGGCGCGAACTGGGTGAAACCAAAGCCGGCGTGCCGCTGGAGTTCGCGGCGCTCACGGCCATCCACTACACACACCGGCTCGCGGCCTACCTGGTGTTTGCCGTGCTGGGCGTGCTGGCGGTGCGGCTGATGCGCCTGCCCGCGCTGCGCACCCAGGGCCGCTGGCTGGCCGGGCTGGCACTGCTGCAACTGGCCACCGGCCTGGGCAACGTGCTGCTGGGCTGGCCGCTGGTCGCCGCCGTGCTGCACACCGGCGGCGCCGCCGCCATGGCCGTGGTGCTGACCTGGACGCTGTGCGAGAGCCGGCGCGAAGCCGAGGGCGCGCGCTCGCCGCTCGCCCATGTGCCGCCGCCCACGCGCCGGCTGGAGGCCGCTCGATGAGCGCTCCCATCGCCCACAGCACCCCCATGGCCAGCGTGCTGCGCCAGTTCTACGCGCTGACCAAGCCGCGGGTGGTGCAGCTGATCGTCTTCTGCGCGCTCATCGGCATGGTGCTCGCCGTGCCCGGCGTGCCGTCGATGGACGACGTCTGGCGCGCCTTCATCGCCTGCTTCGGCATCTGGCTGGTGGCGGGTGCGGCGGCGGCCTTCAACTGCCTGGTCGAGAAGGGCATCGACGCCAAGATGAAGCGCACCGCCTGGCGCCCCACGGCACGCGGCGAGCTGAGCGACCGGCAGACGCTGCTGTTCTCTGCCGGCCTGTGCCTGCTGGGCTCGGCCATCCTCTGGTTCGCCGTCAACCCGCTGACCATGTGGCTGACCTTCGCCACCTTCGTAGGTTACGCCGTCATCTACACCGTCGTGCTCAAGCCGCTGACGCCGCAGAACATCGTCATAGGCGGCGCCTCGGGCGCCATGCCGCCGGTGCTGGGATGGGCGGCCATGACGGGCGAGGTCGGCCCCGAGGCGCTGATCCTCTTCCTCATCATCTTCCTGTGGACGCCGCCGCACTTCTGGGCGCTGGCGCTCTACCGCGTCGAGGACTACCGCAAGGCCGGGCTGCCCATGCTGCCGGTCACGCACGGCAACGAGTTCACGCGCCTGCAGATCCTGCTCTACACGCTGATCCTGTTCGCCGGCTGCCTGATGCCTTTCATCTACGGCATGAGCGGCTGGCTGTACCTGCTCGTGGCCTTCGCCGTGAGCATCGGCTTCTGTGGCTATGGCGTCGCGCTGTGGCGGCATTACTCCGACACGCTGGCCCGCAAGACTTTCCGTTTCTCGCTAATCCATCTGAGCGTGCTTTTCGCCGCGCTGCTGATCGACCACTACCTGCGCTGAATACCCATGCACAAGCGAAATGCTCTTAAATTGATAGCTGGTGGCGCAGGCTGGGTGGGCGCTGCGGGCCTTTTGGGCTTGAGTCTCGTGGGTTGCAGCGAATCGAAGCCCACCTTCAATGCGGTCGACCTCACGGGCGCGGAGTACGCCCGCGACTTCAAGCTCACCGACATGAACGGCCAGGTGCGCACCCTGGGCGACTTCAAGGGCAAGGTGGTCGTGGTCTTCTTCGGCTACGCCCAGTGTCCCGACGTGTGCCCCACCACCATGACGGAGATGGCCCAGGTCAAGCAGAAGCTCGGCAAGGACGGCGACAAGCTGCAGGTCGTGTTCATCACGGTCGACCCCGAGCGCGACACGCCCGAGATCATGAAGGCATACATGGGCGCCTTCGACCCGGCCTTCGTTGCCCTGATCCCCACGCCCGAGCAACTCGCCGCCGTGGCGAAGGACTTCAAGGTCTACTACAAGAAGGTCGACGGCAAGACGCCCACCAGCTATTCGATGGACCACTCGGCCGCCCAGTACATCTACGACCCTCAGGGCCGCCTGCGCCTCTATGCGCGCTATGGCGCCGGGGTCGATCCGATGGTGGCCGACATCCAGGCGCTGCTGGCCTCCAGCGCCGCCTGAGCGCTTCGCCCCCAACAGCCATGCCGGTCGAGCACCTGCGCGCGCGCAAGGGCGCGTTCCGCATCGCGCTGATCCCGCCCGAGGTGCTGGCCGCACTGAACGACGGCCTGCTCGAAACCGTCAACCTCAACGAGTTCCTGGCGCTGGATACCCCGCGCCTGGCGCGCGCGGTGGCCGCCCAGATCGGCCTCGAGCCCGCGCACGAACGCCTGGCCGACACCCTGGCCATGCTCGACGCCTTCAAGCCCATGCAGCGCCACACGCACATCGCGCGGGCGCTGTACGACCTGACGGCCGCGCACCCCGAGCGCGATGCCGTCGCCCACCGCTTGGCCGCGCACGCCAGCGACGTCGCGCGAAGCTGGGCCGTGCAGTGGGTGCAGTTCGCCGGCCTGCCATTGGCGGCGCGGCTGGACGCCGTGCGCCGCTTCGCCGCCGATCCGCACTTCGGCGTGCGCGAGTTCGCGTGGATGGCCGTGCGCGACGCCGTGATCGGCGATGTCGACGCCGCCGTGGCCGCCCTCGTCGCGTGGACGGCCGATGCCGACGAGAACATCCGCCGCTTCGCCAGTGAACTGACGCGGCCGCGCGGCGTGTGGTGTGCGCCCGTCGCGTCACTGCAGCGCGAGCCCTGGCGTGCATTGCCCCTGCTTGAACCCCTGCGCGCCGATGGCAGCCGCTACGTGCAGAACTCTGTCGCCAACTGGCTCAACGACGCCAGCAAGAGCCAGGGCCCCTGGGTGCAGGCCCTGGCCGACCGCTGGTTGGCCGAGAGCGACACGCCGGCCACGCGCTACATCGTCAAGCGGGCGCTGCGGACGCTATCGAAACCATAGCGGCACCCGCCCGCCCGATGGGCGTTTAAGGCTGATTTGGCATTGAGATGCGGGCAGCCGAACGCAGAGGGCGCAGAGAAATCCTTTTGAATTTCTCTTCTGCGTCCTCTGCGAAACCTTTGCGCCCTCTGCGTTCGGCTGCCCGAATTGAAAAAGCCCGGCACAGGGCCGGGCTCTTCAACCGACAAGCAGGCCGCGGATCAGGCGTACGCCGCCAGCGCCTTCTTCATCTTCTTCATCGCCGCCGATTCGATCTGGCGGATGCGCTCGGCCGAGACGCCGTAGTCGGCCGCCAGTTCGTGCAGCGTCATGCCGCCCGAGCCGTCGTCGTTCACCTTGAGCCAGCGCTCCTCGACGATGCGGCGGCTGCGGTCGTCCAGCGCCTCGAGCGCGGTGGCGATGCCGTCGCTCGACAGCCGGTCGCGCTGGCGCGATTCGAGCTGCGCGGTCGGCTCCTGCGAGGCGTCGGCCAGGTAGGCGATCGGGCCGTAGGTGTCCTCGCCGTCGTCGGCCGGACCCGGATCGAGCACCACGTCGCCGCCCGACAGGCGGGTCTCCATCTCGATCACTTCCTCGGGCTTCACGTTCAGCTTGCGCGCCACTTCGCCGATCTCGTCGGTGTTCAGCGTCTCGCGGTGCGTCTCGGCATCCGCCGCGGCGGCGTCGGCCTTGAAACCCTGCTTCATCGAGCGCAGGTTGAAGAACAGCTTGCGCTGGGCCTTGGTCGTCGCGACCTTGACCATGCGCCAGTTCTTCAGGATGTACTCGTGGATCTCGGCCTTGATCCAGTGCATGGCGTAGCTCACCAGGCGCACGCCCTGGTCCGGGTCGAAGCGCTTCACGGCCTTCATCAGGCCCACGTTGCCTTCCTGGATCAGGTCGCCGTGCGGCAGGCCATAGCCCAGGTACTGGCGCGAGATCGAGATGACCAGGCGCAGGTGCGACAGGATCAGCGCCCCGGCGGCCTCCAGGTCGTTGTGGTCACGCAGACGGCGTGCGAAACCCTGCTCTTCCTCGAGGGTGAGCAGGGGCAGCCGGTTGGCGGCAGAAATGTAGGCGTCCAGATTGCCAAGCGAGGGCACCATGGCCCACGGGTTGGCCACGGCCAACTGGTTGGCAGAGGATCCAGACAGACTTGTCATAGGGGAAACTCCTTGGTTGGCATTCATATTAGCACTCGGTTAGAGGGAGTGCTAAAGCGGGAGTTCCCAATAAAACGTATCGGGTCGATAGCTTTTGCCAAAGACCGTCAGGGCCGGACTCCCAGCTTTTTCAACCCCAGTTCGGCCACAAACAGCGGTCCGACGTACAGGTATTGGAGGTCCTCGAAGAAGGAAGGTTTCCTGCCTTCGATCTTGTGGCCGATGAACTGGAAGATCCAGCCGATCACAAAGATCGCCGCCGACACCGGCAGCACCAGGTTGCCAAGCGCGTGCACCGCGGCCAGCAGCACGCCGGTCCAGGCCAGCATCACCACGAAGAACACTGGCGAGCGCAGCAGCGCGTAGTACACGAGGCTGGCTGCGACGAAGGCATAGGCCACCCAGGGGTGGATGGCGAATAGCAGGCCGACGATGCTGAGCATGATGGCCGGAATGGCCACGACGTGGATCAACTCGTTGGCCGGGTGGCGATGGCTTTCGGCGTAGTGCGCCAGCAGGCGGTCCACCCGGCGTTGCGGGGCGGCATCTTCCAGGGGGGCGGCGATGGTGTCCAAGGGGTGTGCTCCTGAAACGGTGGCGCGACCGTCAATTCGTCACGCTGCCGGCCAAATGTGAAACTAAAGACCACATTTCGTCAACTATTCACTCGCGGTGCCGGCCTGCCGGGCGCACAGTACGCCTCGCCGGCAGCGGACACAAGTCCTTCATCTCCGGCGACACCTGAGGAGCATGGGCGTGGACGCAATCGTGGACAAGTTGATCGTTACCAGCCGGCACGGCGGCCGCAGGCTGATCGACCTGGATCGGCCCCGCATGACCATCGGCCGCGCGCCGGGCAGCGACCTGCCGGTCGAGACGCCCCTGGCCAGCCGCGTGCATGCCCTGCTGTCCGCGCGCAGCGACGGCGTCTACGTGAGCGACCTGGACAGCTTCAACGGCACTTTCGTCAACGGCCGCAAGATCGAGCGACAGCTGCTGCGCCACAGGGACGTGATCCGCGTCGGCGACTGGGACATCCGCTACATCGACGGCAGCGTCGAGCCCCAGCGCGAGACGACGGTCGCCCCGGCGATCTGAAGCCGCCCGGCGACCCGCCCGACCACGGGTCGTCTGCAGCAAAAAGGCCAGCGCGTGCGCTGGCCTTTTCCATTCCTGCAGCGTGCCGCTGCCGTCAGCCCACCAGCGCCTGCGCGAACTCGCGCGCATCGAAGGTTTCCAGGTCTTCCAGCTTCTCGCCGACGCCGATGAAGTAGACCGGCACAGGCTTCTTGCCCGACTGGGCCTTGGCCCGCTCCACACCCCATTGCGCGATGGCGCACAGCACGCCGCCCTTGGCGGTGCCGTCGAGCTTGGTCACGATCAGGCCCGTGAGGTCCAGTGCCTCGTCGAAGGCCTTGACCTGCTGCAGCGCGTTCTGCCCCGTGTTGCCGTCGATCACCAGCAGCACCTCGTGCGGCGCCGTGGCGTCCGCCTTGGTCACCACGCGCTTGATCTTCTTCAACTCGTCCATCAGGTGCAGCTGCGTCGGCAGGCGTCCGGCGGTGTCGACCAGCACCACGTCCTTGCCGCGCGCCTTGCCGGCGTTCACGGCGTCGAAGCTCACGGCGGCCGGGTCGCCGCCTTCCTGGCTCACGATCTCGACCAGGTTGCGGTCGGCCCACACGGCGAGCTGCTCGCGCGCCGCGGCGCGGAAGGTGTCGGCGGCGGCCAGCAGCACGGTGCAGCCTTCGTTGGCCAGGTGCTTGGTCAGTTTGCCGATGGAGGTCGTCTTGCCGGCACCGTTCACGCCGGCGACCATGATCACCGTCGGCGTGTAGCGCCCCACTTCGAGCGGCTTTTCCAGCGGCTTGAGCACTTCGGCCACGGCGTCGACCAGCAGGGCGCGCACCTGCTCGGGCCGGGTCGCGCTGGCGGCCCAGACGCGATCGCGCAGGTCCTGCAGGATGTGCGCGGCCGCCGGGATGCCGGTGTCGGCCATCAGCAGCGCGTCCTCGAGCTGCTCGTACAACTCGTCGTCGATGGTGGCGTTGACGAACACCGCCTGGATGCCGCTGCCCGTCTTCTTGAGGCCCGACTTGAGCCGGTTCATCCAGCCCTGGCGCTCGGGGGCCGGGGCGGGCACCGGGGCCGGCGCGGGAGCGCGCGACGGCGGCGCGGCCACGGGCACCGGC
>NZ_CABFMN010000034.1 GCF_901875635.1 Xylophilus ampelinus
GTAAGCGGCCGGCCATCCCACCTTGGCTAGGCATCGGTGTGGGATGCCGCTAGATTGGCTATCGGAGGTTCAGGATGCGCCGGGCACCGCTGAGCACTATCAGCGCAATGACTGCGCCAATCACGAGGTCAGGGTACGAGGAGCCCGTCCAAGCGACCAAAACACCAGCGACTATCACCCCCGCGTTTGCGATCACATCATTCGCAGAAAAAATGTAGCTTGCCGTCATGTGGGCGCCCCGATCCCGCTTCTTGGCGATCAGCACCAGGCAGGTGACGTTGGCGATCAATGCGACCAGCCCGATACTCATCATGAGCATGGACGCCGGCTCACTTCCCACAACTGCCCGCCGAACGACCTCCAAAAGCGCGCCAAGCGCAAGCACGACTTGCAACCAACCAGCGATGTGCGCTGCCTTCATCTTCAAGGCGGCGGCGCGGCCCACCGCATAGAGCGCCAGTCCGTAGACCGCCGCATCGGCGAACATGTCAAGCGAGTCCGCTATGAGACCTGTGGACTGGGCGATCAGGCCAACGATCAACTCAAAGACAAACATCGCACCGTTGATAGCGAGCAGCAGCTTTAAGGTCCGAGCCTCAGAGGCATTCCCCTCTGCGTCTGGGGCCGTAGACTCGTCGCTTTGCACGCTGTCCAACACTTGCGCGCCGAGGTTGAGAGGGATGAGACGGCCCAGCAGCTCTTGCGTACTTCCCCCATGCTGCACGGTGAGTACACGGTCCTTCAGATCGAAGTCCAGTGCCGCAACAGCCGACGCATCGGCCAGCGCCATCCGAATGAGATTCTCCTCCGACGGGCAATCCATCTTCGGCACGGAGAAACGCGTCTTCCACTGCCCGCCTTCGGTGCGCCTCTCGCTTGTCAGCAGAACCGCACCCAAGTTCAGGGGCGTCAGCTTCTGGGCGATCCTGGCGGGCTCGCCCGAGTGCACCACCCGGAGCTGCCGATGGGCCAGATCGAAGGTCATCGGCCCAACCCCGGTCAGACCACCCAGCGCCATGCGAATGAGGTTCTCCTCGGAGGGGCAGTCCATTCCCGGAACTGAAAATGTGCTCTCCACGGAAGCAATGGCGCTTGGGGCCTCGTCGACCGTCTGCGAATTGCAACTGCTCGAGCAGCTACTGCTTTGACATGTACTCATGTCCCGTATTAGAAACCCTCAAGTAGCTGTAGAGTCAAGCGGTAGGTAGGCAAATATGAAAATCGGTGAACTATCGTCATTGGCAGGGTGCTCCGTTCCCGCGGTGCGCTTTTATGAAGCAGAGGGCCTTCTGCAGGCGCCCCTGCGGGCCGCCAACAACTATCGGCAATATGGCCAACAGCATGTCGACAGGTTGGCCTTCATCGTTCGGTGCCGCTCGCTGGACATGTCGCACGACGATATCCGGGCTCTGCTGCAGTTGCAGGACGACCCCGCCATGTCCTGCGACGAGGTCAATGCCTTGCTAGACGATCAAATGCGCTTGGTAGAGCAGCGAATCGCCGAGTTGCAGGCGCTGCGCAAGCAACTGCGTGCCATCCGCAGTACCTGTGCGGGAGGGGTATGCGTTGGCGATTGCGGTGCACTTGAATCGCTGCGCAGCGCCACTGGGGCAAGCTGGCCAACCGTTCGCTGAGCGGAGCCTCAAATAACGACATTCAGCTCGGTGCGAACCAACGATGCGGTAGCAACTCGTGAACCAGGCTAACCCGTTGCGTCGGCAAGCGAGCCAAAACGTCCTTGAGATACGCATAGGGATCATGCCCATTGAGTCGTGCTGACTGGATGAGCGTCATGACGGCTGCTGCCCTCTGACCAGCTCGTAGGCTGCCCGCAAAGAGCCAGTTGCTGCGGCCAATGGCAATCGGCCGAATCTGGTTCTCGATCCAGTTGTTGTCCACGGGCAGCTGTCCGTCATCGACGAACCGGGTCAAAGCCTCCCAGCGCCGCAAGCTGTAGTCCAGCGCTTTGGCGCTTGCCGAGCCTTCCGGCACCTTCTGGCGTTGCAGCACCATCCACTGGTGCAAGGCATCAAGCAGCGGCTTCGTTTGTTGTTGCCGGATGGTTTGGCGCTGATCGGTCGCAATCTCCTTGACCTCACGCTCGATCTCGTAGACCCGCGCGAACTGCTGCAGCGCGACCTCGGCGATCTGGCTTTGGTTCGCCGCGTGCAAATCGAAGAACTTGCGCCGCGCGTGCGCCAGGCAGCCGACCTCGGTCACACCACTTGCGATCAAGGCCTTGTAGCCGCTGAAGTCGTCACAGGTGAGGCTGCCTCTCCAGTCGCCCAGGAAGCGCCGGGCGTGTTCGCCCGAGCGCGATTCGCAGAAGTCGTAGACGACCGCCTTGATGTTCTCGAAGGCGCCCGTGGCATAGGCCCATAGGTACGCCCGGTGCGCCTTGCCGTTGCCCGGCTTGAGCATGGACACCGGCGTCTCGTCGGCATGCAGCACGCGGCGCTGCAGCAGCTCTGTCCTCATGGCGTCAACCAGTGGCTGCAACTGCACGCCACACGAGCCCACCCATTGCGCCAGCGTGGAGCGGGGGATGGCTAGGCCGGCGCGGCCGAAGATCGCTTCCTGGCGGTACAGCGGCAGGTGGTCGGCGTACTTGGCCACCAGCACTTGCGCCAGTAGCCCAGTGGTAGGGATGCCTTTGTCGATGATGTGAGGATCGACAGGCACCTGGTGAATCGTCTCGCACTGGGCACAGGCCCACTTGCCCCGGATGTGGCGCTCCACCGTGAACACGCCGGGCGCGTAGTCCAGCTTCTCGGCCACGTCCTCGCCGATGCGCTTCATCTGGCAACCGCAGGCGCAGGTGGTGGACTCGGGCTCGTGGCGGATCTCGCGCCGCGACAGGTTGGCCGGCAGGGGTGCGCGTTTGGGGACTTGCTTGTCTTGGCGGCCTGCCACTGGCGGCGTGGCCTGCTCGATCTCATCGGCCACCGCCTGCAGGTCCTCATCCAGCGATTCATCGAGCAGGCTCTTCTGCTCGGCGCTGAAGCGCTCCGACTGTGCGGCGAACTTCATGCGCTTGAGCAGTGCGTTCTCGTGCGTGAGCTTGTCGATCTGCGCCTGCTTGAAGACCGCCTCTTGGCCCTGGCGTGCGATCACGCCGTCTCGCTCGGCCAGCTCACCCATCAACGACAGCAGGGCCGCTCGCATCTGCTGCGGCTCCAGGGTGTCAAGGTGGTCTGCGGTGATCACGGGAGAAGATGATGCGGCTAACATCACATTCGCGCATCGGTGCAAGCGCTGATTGCCTGGCCAACGACCGGAGCACTCAAAGTACAGTGATGACTCCAGCCTCGCCGACGTTCTTCCAGGGCAGGCCCAGCACGAGCGCATCGAACTGCGTTCGGCTGAGTGTGGCGGTGGTGGCGGCATCGCGCGGCCAGACGAACTTGCCGCTATTCAGGCGCCGGGCCGCCAGCCAGACACCGATGCCGTCGTGCACCAGCACCTTCATGCGGTTGGCTCGTCGATTGGCGAACAGATAGGCGTGGTGTGGGCGCGCTGCGCCAAAGACAGCCACTACCCGGGCGAGCGCCGTCTCGGTGCCTGCTCGCATGTCCAGCGGCTCGGTGGAGAGCCACAGCGCATCAATGCGGATCATCGGAGCCAGTCGCGCAGCCACGCTGCACATGACGCTGCATCTTCCAGGGGCCAGTTCACGGTGACTACGCTGGCGCTGCGCCGAACATCAACGCGAATCGCACGCGACACGGGCGGCGAGCTGGTCTCGGTTGCTGGGAGCTGTTCAACTGGTGGAGGCAGATTCAGCGCAACGAACTCATTCCGGGGCGCTGGCAACAGGGAGTCTGCTTGCTCGCGCATCCAGCGATGAACGATGTTGGCGTTGATTCCGTGTGCAAGCGCTACGCCGGCCACTGACGCGCCGGAGACCTGGCATTCGGCCACGATCTGGCCTTTAAGTTCCGGGGAGTAGTAGTGCCGCTTGGGGCGCTGGGCGATCGTGTCGTTCGCCATAGTGTGCGTGATGTTCATCGTGCACACGATGCCTCGACACTGGGTCTATCTCAAGATGGGATTGCCGG
>NZ_CABFMN010000035.1 GCF_901875635.1 Xylophilus ampelinus
ATGACGGCCTCCCCGGCCGCCGCACCGGCGCGCGAACCGCTGGCTGGCCGGCGCCAACTGGCCGAAGAAGCCGGCGAGCGACCGGCCTCGCGCTCGGCCGCGGCCACCGCCGTGCAGGCCCCGCCTGCCACGCCCGACCTGGGCGGCGTGATGGCCGAGCTGCAGGCGATGAAGAGCCTGATGGAAGAGCGCTTCACCACCCTGTCGTGGATGAGCCAGGCCCGTCAGGAGCCGGTGCGCTCCAACCTGCTGCTCAAGCTGATCCGCGCGGGCTTCTCGCCGGCGCTCTCGCGGACCCTGCTCGAGCGCGTGACCCAGGAGATGTCGCCGGCCGAAGCGGTTCGCGATGTCATGGACACCATCGGACGCATGCTGCGCGTGGACGCCGGGCCGGGGCTGGAGCAGGCCGGCGGCGTGTATGCGCTCGTCGGCGCCACCGGCGTGGGCAAGACCACCACCATCGCCAAGCTGGCCACGCTGTGTGCGCGCGAACACGGCGCCCAGAGCGTCGGCCTGATCACCCTCGACACCTACCGCGCCGGCGCCCACGAACAGCTGCGCACCTACGGGCGCTCGATCAATGTCGTCGCCCACCTGGCGCACGATCGGGCCGCCCTGCTCGAACTGCTGGGCCTGTTCGGCCGCAAGAAGCTGGTGCTCGTCGACACGACCGGCGTCGCGCCGCGCGACCCGCGACGCGTCGACCAGCTCGGCATGCTGGACATCCCCCAGCTGCAACGCGTCCTGGTGCTCAATGCGGGCGCCCACGGCGACACGCAGGACGACATCGCCGGCGCGTTCGGCGCCAGCCAGGCCGTGATCTCGAAGATGGACGAGGCCGTCAAGCTCGCGCCGGTGCTGGATGCGGCCATCCGGCACCAGCTTGTCGTCACGGGCGTGAGCTGCGGCCAGCGCGTTCCCGACGACTGGCGCGCCCCCGACGCCGACCTGCTGGTGCGCGAAGCGCTGCGCAGCAACGGTCGCACCGCCTTCGAGCCACGCAGCGCGGCCGACATGGACTTCTTCCTGTCGCCCTCGCAGTGCGCCACCGCCGACTGATCCCGTGGTCCCGACGTCCATGCTCGCCGCTTCTTCCCAGATGTACAACCCCAGAGGCCGACTCGATCGCGAAGCGCTGATCCGGCAGTACGTTCCGCTCGTGCAACGCCTGGCGCACCACATGATCGCCAAGCTGCCGCCGAACGTGGAACTGGACGACCTGATCCAGGTAGGAATGATCGGCCTGGTCGATGCGCTGTCGCGTTTCGAGGAAAGCCACGGCGTGCAGTTCGAGACCTTCGCCACGCAGCGCATCCGCGGCGCCATGCTCGACGAACTGCGTGAAGGCGACTGGATGTCGCGCGGTTCGCGCAAGAGCCAGAAGCAGATCGAGCAGGCCATGCACCGCCTCGAGCATCGCCTGGGACGCACCCCCCTCGAATCCGAGATCGCGGCCGAACTGCAGATGCCGCTGCCGGAATACCAGGCCCTGCTCGGTCGCGTGCGCGGCACGCAGCTGGTCTACCTGGAAGACATCGGCGCCAGCGCCGACGACGAGGAGGGTTTCCTGGACCGGCATGTGGCCGACGAGGAAGCCGACCCGATGAGCCTGCTCAAGGACCAGCGCCTGCGCAGCGCGCTGGTGGCGGCCATCGAGACGCTGCCCGAGCGCGAGCGCTACATCATGGGCATGTACTACGAGCAGGACATGAACCTCAAGGAGATCGCTGCCGTGCTGGGCGTGACCGAGTCGCGCGTCTGCCAGTTGCACAGCCAGTCGATCGCGCGCCTGCGCGCGAAGATGCGCAGCCACTAGCCACGCCGCCAACTCCCCAGCCACTCGCTACCGGGCACGGGGCCGCCGTCCACTGGACCGCGGCCCGTGCTGCGTCCGAGTTGCCGTATCCGGTCCTGGAGCGAGGCCGGGTCGGACTCGGCTTCGACGGCCCAAGGCTTGCCCCCAGCCCGTACGCGGCGGTGCCGCGCGCCCCCGGCACCGGCGGCACTGCAAGCAAAGTGAAAGAATGACGCGGCGCTGCCGCGCGTCGCATGCCGAGCGCTGCCCGGCAGAACGGGATCAGTGGATGCCGGCGAGCGGCATGCCCTGGCCCGGCACCGAGTACGTCGGCGCCTGTGCGGGACGCAGCAGCGACGTCAGCGCCCGGTCGACCATCGCGTTGCGGCGTGCCAGGTGCTCACGCTGCTGGGTGAGCCGGCCGGCGACGCGTTCGATGCGCTGGCGGAACGGCAGGTCGAACACTTCGGCCGACAGGGCGGCCTCGAGGACGCGGGCGAAGGCCAGGCTGACCTGCCTGAGTTGCGTGGTGGCGCCCTGCAGTTCGAGGGCATCGCCGGCCATCAGGTGCTGGTCGACGGTCTCCAGCTGGGTTTCGACATCGCCCAGCAGGGCCTCGGTGGACAGACGGGAATCGGGCATACGTCAGTTCCGCAAGCGGCTCAGGATTTCCTGGGCGTTGGACAACATCTTGTCGGCGATGGCGCCGGCGTTCACCGTGAAGGTGCCGTCGGCGATGGCGGCTCGCACGGCGGCGACCTTCGCCTCGTCGATCCCGCTGCCGGCGGCAGAGACTTCGAGCGAGCGGGCGGCCGCCGACACCGTCACCGGCACGCCGGCGGCGGTGCTCGGCCCGTCCTCGGGACGCACGGCCGCGCGATCGGCCTTGACCGGGCTGGTCGCCGCGGCCAGTGCTGCTTCGTTCAACGGTCCGATCTTCATGGGTGACTCCAGCGCCCTTTTCAGGCTATGTCACAGGTTTTCGGCGTGGCCGCGCTCGACTTGAGGACTTTTTTCATCTTCAGAGCGCCAGCCGGACGGTGGTGGCGTCGACCACGACGCCGGAGGTGATGCGCCCATTTTCCATGCGCAGCCGCACCATCTGGCCGACCACGCCGGGCGTGATGGCCTGCGCGTCGGAGGTGACCTCGAAGCCGGAGCCCTTCGCGACGACCCGCACGGCGGCGCCGGCAGGAAAGGCCTGCGCGGCCTTGATCATCGACTGCCGCACCGGCTGGCCGGCCGCCAGGGAGCGCGCAGCGACCTGCCCGACCCACTGCGCGGCGTCGCCGACCACCGGGGAAACCTCGGCCGCCCAGTCCGCCTCGGCCTCGACCGCGTCGTTGGGCCCGAGCACCGTGCCGGCCACCACGTTGTCACGCAGCACCCAGGCCGGCCCAAAGGCTTTGACGGTCACCGGCAGGAAGACGTTCCACCGGGCCGCCCCATCCACGCAGCGCAGGCCCAGGCGGGAGCGGCCCCACAGGCGGGTGCCCACGGGGATGTAGGGCTCCACGCGGGCGCAGGGCGCAAGGCGCAGGCGCGCATCGAGCGAGCCGACGCTGACTTCCATGCGCAGCGGGAGCGTCTGCCCCGCCTGCGACTTCTCGACCGCGGCGTCCAGCCAGTGCTGCGTGGCGGCCACGAATTCGGGGGTCACTTCCTGGCCGACCGGGGGAATCTCCTGGGCGCCGGCCGGCGCGACCAGGGCTGAGGCCGCCAGGGCCAGGGTCAGGGCCGACCACAGGGACAGGGAAAAGACGGGAGCAGGCATGGCGGGCAGCGCTTTCGTTGATGGACGCCCTCACCCGCGCGCGAGACCGGCGCGAGCCCAGGACATGGCAGGCACTTTATTCGTCGCGGGCTGAGGCGAAGCGATGAACAGGCGGCAAAAGCCCCCCTTCATCCGCGCTTGCCGGCCGGCGGTGGCTCCCACAATTTCGACACCGCCCAAGCGCCCGCCCGCCCCTGCCATGCTGGACAAGCTCACATCCGCTCTCGACTTCCAGACGAAGGCCCTGGTGCTTCGTGCCGAACGCCAGCAGCTGATCGCCGGCAACATCGCGAACGCCGACACCCCCGGCTATTCGGCGAAGGACATGAGCTTCGCCGATGCGCTGCGCGATGCCGGGCAGGCCGGCGGCGCGCCGGCCGCACTGCGCGCGAGCAGCGCCGGCCACCTCCCCGCCCTGCC
>NZ_CABFMN010000036.1 GCF_901875635.1 Xylophilus ampelinus
AGCGGCTTTTCCTGGTCACGCGCCGACTTGTTGCGCCGAGCGTATCCGCGAATCGGCCTTGTTCAGACCTTCCCTAGCGGAGGCCTTGCGACCACCTGCGATCCAGACAACTACAGGTCGAGTGCGCGCGGTCCCATGCTGCTGGACGCCGAGCTCGAGAAGGCGTTGGCTCAGAGGCGGAGCGACGGCACTTCTGGTCTCTGGTACGGCGCCGCCGTTGTCGTGGCGCTCCTGCTCGTGCTGCGCTTCGTTTGGTACGTTCTGCTGCGGCGCACCGCGGCGCTTCGCGATACAAACGCCGGTCGAGCCCCAAGTGCTTAGGACCGCATCTCGCCCGTCATCCTGCCGCGATGAAGTGCAGCCTGGGCTGTTTCCAATGCGATGAGCAGATCGACGGATGCCTCGTCGAAGTCAGGGTCGTGTCGCTTGGCGAAAGCGACAAGGCGCGCGCGAGCAAGCTCGAAGGAGAGTGCAGCGATGTGGCGTTCTTCCGGCAACTGACGATGGTTCACTTGGCTTCACTTGCGGTCTGGGCCTGCACGCTCACGTTCAAGAAATTCCGCGATCTAGATGCGGGCCTTGATCGTGAGCGCAAGCTCAGCATCTTCAACGTTGTCGAACCTCGTATTCAATGAGATTCGACACTTCGTCTGCCCAGCGCGGGACACCGCGGCAACGTAGCAGCCGGCCGGGTTCATGGTCACTTCCATCGTCCACTCCGCTGGGGCGAGTGGTGGATTGGAGTCATTCGCTCCAGTCCCGCTATGCAGATTCATTCGTGTGGCCTCGGGCGCGCGACGCCAATGCCCTCAATGTCGCAGGCATGCGCCCCCAGCGCTACCTTCAGTGGGCGAACTAAGGTTCTGACGGGCTCCTGTCCTACGAGTGGCGCCGCGCGTGGCGCGCGTGCAGGTCGAGCTCTTCAGCTCGCTGGGCGCCACCGGCCGCGGGCATGCCACCGACCAGGGCGTGCTGCTGGGCCTGATGGGCGAAGCGCCCGACACGGTGCAGCCCGAAGGCGTGGCGCAGCGCCTGGCCGACGTGCGCCAGCAGCGTTCGCTCGCGCTGCTGGGCACGCACGCGATCGGCTTCGATGCGCGGCGCGACATCGCCTTCCTCGGCGAACGCTCGATGCCCGAGCACCCGAACGCCATGCGCGTGGCCGCCTACGACGCCGGTGGCACGCTGCTGCGCGAGGCGCACTACTTCTCGGTCAGCGGCGGCTTCGTGGTCGAAGGCGGCCGGCGGCCGCGTGGTAACCGCGCCCACCAACGGCGCGGCCGGCGTGGTGCCCGCGGTGCTGCACTACTACGTGACGTTCGTGCCCGGCGCGAGCGAGGCCGGCGTGGTCGACTTCCTGCTCACGGCCGCGGCCATCGGCATGCTCTACTTCACGCAACGGATTGGGAGCGCGTTGGCTAAGCCGACGGCGAACGCCCACGAACGGATTTCCGATAGTCTTCTTCAGCTGGCCGGGCGCTTGGAGGCTTGCGCCACAGCCCTCGCACACGTGTTCGATGTGCGGGGTGTAGGCCCATTCACCGCGATCGAAGTGCGCCTGGCCGCAAATGGGACACGTAAGTTCGATGACCCTGCCATCTAGGTGAGGCATCGCCGACTGAGCCATGTAGGTCCTCACTTGATCGGCATCGAGTCGATCACCATCGATCACAACCTCTGAAAAGGTGTCATCGAGCTCTGGCATTTCCTGGCTTGCAGTCCTAAAGCCATGGATCGTGGCGCTCAAGGGAGAGAACGTCATGGCCTGGCTAACGCCGCAAGGGCGGTCCCACGCTGAACTCGATGCGATGTGAGAAGACAAGGAGCGCCCGTGCTATGGGCATCAAATGGCCGCATAGCCGTCGCCCGGAGTTCATCTGGCGATCGGCACACATCGGTTGAGACTGGAACTCTCAGCCTCCTTGGGACTTGTTGAGCAGGGAATCCACCAGCGCGCGAGCGGCAGCCAGCTGATAACGCTCGTACATTCGCACCACGTACAGACTGCTTCCGTACGCTTGGAACTGCCACTCGGTCATCACTTGTCGCACAGCAGTGGGAGAGTCTCCGGGCTTAGCAAATATACGGGGCAAAAAGCCACACCCAAGTCCACTTTCAATCGCCTGCCGCAGGAAAATGAAGTTAGAAGAGATCGGCGAGGGCCGGATCTTCAGCGTTCTTTGCGCCAAGCCTTGAACGCCGAAGACACTCGGTGCTTGCGCGCGATCAGACGGTCTAGTGCGGCACTTGGGGTGCGTGCATTCGAAATCTTGGCGCCCCTCTGACTAGAGCACTTCAAAGACCGCTGCCGCACCCATCCCGCCACCCACACACATCGTCACCATCACTCGTCTTGCGCCGCGACGCTTACCCTCGATCAGAGCATGACCCGTGAGCCGTTGCCCCGATACGCCGTAGGGGTGGCCCAACGCGATCGCCCCCCCGTTGACGTTCAAGCGCTCAGCCGGAATTCCCAGTGTCTCGCGGCAGTGGATGACCTGAACCGCGAACGCCTCGTTGAGCTCCCATAAGTCGATGTCCTGTGGGTTGAGGCCAAGTCGCCCAAGGACCTTGGGCACTGCGTACACCGGGCCTATTCCCATCTCGTCCGGCTCGCAACCGGCGACTGCAAACCCCAGAAATCGGCCGATCGGCTGCAGATCGTGGCGGCTCGCATACTCCTCGCCGACCACCACGCACGCACCGGCGCCATCGCTGAACTGGCTCGCGTTTCCTGCGGTGACCGTTCCACCAGGCAGCGCAGCCCGGATCTTCGAGATCGACTCTCTCGTCGTCCCCTCTCTCAAGCCTTCGTCCCTCTCCACTAGACGATCCTGAGTCGTCCATCCATAGCGACCGTCAAATATGCCCGAGCTAACCGAGATTGGCGCAATCTCGTCATCGAACTTCCCCGCGAGCATCGCCGCGCAGGCCTTCTGCTGTGAGGCGGCGCCATATTCGTCCATGGCGTCGCGTCCAATGCCGTACCTCCGCGCCACAACCTCGGCGGTCCGGAGCATCGAGTCGTAGATCTGCGGCTTCCTGCGCTTCAGCGCCTGGTCGACCGCCATGTGTTGGTTTGCCTCGTTCTGCACGCAAGAGATGCTCTCGACTCCGCCCGCGACATAAACGTCGCCTTCGCCCGCCACCACGCGGCTAGCAGCCAACGCAATCGATTGCAAGCCTGAGGAGCAGAAGCGGTTCACCGTCAGCCCAGGCACCGAAACAGGCAGGCCCGCCATCAGGGCCGCTTGGCGCGCTATGTTGTTGCCGGTAGCCCCCTCGGGGTTCGCGCACCCGAGGATCACATCTTCTACAGCGTCATCTGCGATGCCCGCACGGCGGATGGCCTCGCGAACGACATGGCCACCCAGCGTCGCGCCATGTGTCAGGTTGAACGCACCCTTCCAGCTCTTCGCAAGTGGCGTGCGAGCGGTAGATACCACAAGTGCGCGCGTCATCGCATGACCCCCGAGAACAACGTTCCTTCGCACACAGCCTGCTCGATCAATGCTGCGGGACGCCAGAATGCAGCGTCGGCGTTCGGATTCTGCTGAAACTGCCGCATTGCCGCTGTCACACCCAGCCACCCCTTGCTCTCGGCAAAGTGCATTGGCCCGCCACGCCACCTGGGAAATCCGTAGCCCATGAGATAGACCACATCGATGTCGCTCGCTTTCGACGCGATGCCTTCTTCGAGAATGCGGGCTCCCTCGTTGACGAGTGCATAGACAAGGCGCTGCGTGATCTCGTTATCGCTGATGCTGCGCGGGCTCAGTCCGGTGGAGTGTCGGCGCCGATCCAAATCTGAGCCACCGGGGGTGCGGACGATTTCTTGGACTACCTGGAGGTAGTTCATGTTTTCATACGAGGATCGGCTGCGAGCCGTACAGC
>NZ_CABFMN010000037.1 GCF_901875635.1 Xylophilus ampelinus
CTCTCAGCCCCATCGAATACCGGGTGAGCCTTGGGCTTGCGGCATAGAAACAGTCCAAGTTTTCATCCGCACCCCCGGCATTTCCATCCAATATTGCCCCACCCTCTTTGCGAGCCTGGCGGCTCACGGGTAAGCGTCTGCCCAAGGCCCTCTGGACAGGGCTATGGCGCTCAGATATCCACGACGTGGCGCAGCAGCGGGAAGCCGACGCGCCACGCAGTGCCATCGCCGGGGTCGATGCTGGCGGTGCGCTGGTTGATACGCACGATGGTCCCCACGACGGTGTTGAGGTACTTGTCCTCGAATGCCACCTTCTCGCCGCAGCGGAAGTCATTGCGCCCTGGTTGGGGTGCAGCCGGTGGCTCGGGCGTGGCTGCCGCCCGGGCCGTGTGCGCCGGCGGCTCGATGGCCGTGTAGGGCACGGACCAGGCAATGCGCGTGCCCTCTTCCTGGATCGTGGCCTGAGTCTCCTTCATGGCCAGCACTGTGCCCGCGCACATCCGGCCGTCCCGCCAATCCATGAACCGCACCGCTTGCCCCAGGTGCAGGTTAAGGCGGATGGGCACACTGCGCTTCGGATCGGCCAGCATCCGCTCGATCACGCCCTTGAGCTGCAGCAGCTCCAGGCTGCTGGCGCGCCCGAGCACCTCCAGCAAGCGCGAGTCCACGCCGGCCACGTTCAGGCCGCCTCGCCGCACAGCAGAGCAGTTGCGACGACGAACTCCATGCAGAACAACGCGCCACTCACAGTCGATGGATGGCGCACGGAGACCTTGAGCGCCAGGGCGAAGGTGCTGATGCGGATCCGCTGCACCTGCTCGGCGGTCAGTCCAGCAGTTCGCATGAGTTGCAGCGCCGCATCGGCGGCGGCGTTGGTATAGCGGCAGCCATCATGAATCTTCGGTGCCACGCGGAGAAATGCCCCAGTGTGAACCGAAGTCGCGGGTGAGCGACTCGGTATTTAACTGCTGGCCGAAGGCGCGGAAGAAGCCCGGCGTTCCTTCCAGGGAGCCGCCTTCCAGGATCGCCAGGTTCCGCTCACCCCCTCCTTGGCCAACTGCACTGCCAGCAGCCCGCCCTGGCATGCCCGACCGAACTGATTGCGGGAACTGTCGATCGCGCTGTAGGCCTCCAGGAGGCCGGCGCCCATGCCGGCAGAAATCGCCATTGCGTGAGCGGCCAGGCGCCCGTCCAGCTTCATTGCGCGGGCAGATGCAGCGGCGGAGGCGAGCGTCCGAGAAGAGCCGTGGGGACGAAGCCCACATCTGCGACGCGCGCCTGAAGACCCAAGCGGATCAGAACCTCATAGCCGACCGCCACGCTAAGCAGGAAGTCTTGGCCAGTCGACTTGGAGATCTCCGCGGATGCCAGGGCAGCAGGCACTCTCACGATGCATGGGTGCGTGGTGCTGAATCGGCAGGTGTCCAGGAGCGCGGGAGACGTGGCGCTGTTGAGGTAAGCCGCCGCGCCGACAGGTAGCTTGAGGCCCCTGCCCAGCACAGTCGCCTCGGGGGTACCGCCCTGAGGCTCGAGCACCCGTCGCATCGCAGAAGCGGTCCCGACGTGGACGCCCCACAGCGCGCTACCGATGACGTCCAAGACTCGGTACTTGGCAGCTTCCACGACCTCCTTGGGCAGGTTGCCGAATGACGCCTCCGAGACGAAAGCGGCGAGCGCTTCGATCGCCTTCATGGCGACGGCACTCCCTCGTCGACCAGTCCGCTGAAGCCCTGGCGGACTTCGAGAGGATCCACGATGAAGAGGTATTCGTCGGTTTCGCTGTATAGGGGCCACGAAGCGTGCTGTCGGATCGTGGAGTTCCGGAACGCGCGAACGAGGTCCAGAGTTGCATCATCGCCTGAGAGACCCGACGGTCTCCGTCGTTCAACTCCGGCGCAACCTGCTTGGCTCCAGATGCGCGAGCAAGCGAGATGGCATCGTTGGTGAAGAACCCGTTGCGGTCGTCCCAGTCACCAAAGATGTAGCCAGGTTCCAGGCGGTGGAAAGAGACACATCCGTCTTTTCGCCAGCCTGGGGGGACTCGATCAAAGACGTAGACATAGCTCGGATGGCCCGCGCCCTTCGCACTCAGCGCCGCATTGCGATTCGCTTCGACCAGAGATGGATAAGTGATGTACGGTACGCCGGTACCGTCGATCTCTCCGAGACTGCATCCGGCGATCAGAGGAAGCCAATTAGGCGCAGAGCCCGACCGGATGAGCTCAGCCGTGGAATCGGTCAACAGCCACCCGTCGATGGTTGAGTTCCAGCGCGTGATGGTGAGACTCCTTTCCTCGACCAACGCCCCGTCGGCGTCAATGATGGCCTTCCAGGGAAGAGCGCGGGCGGCAGCCAGGGGATCACCCGCGTTGGAGACGCCGAGCTTCTCGAACATGGCGTGACCAAGTGCTTCGTTCTCGGCGCTGGGCCGACCGTTCAAGGTACCCAGCACGCCGCCGCTTTGGATGATGGCCTTGTGGAAAAGGCCGGATGCTTTGCCGCTGCACATCATGCTCAGAACCTTGCCGCCGCCGCCGGACTCGCCGAAGTTGGTGACGTTGTCGGGGTTGCCGCCGAAGCGCTCTATGTTGTCCCGGACCCACTGGAGCGCTGAAATGATGTCCAGCAGCATGTAGTTGCCGCTGACGCCGTGATCGGACTCCTCACAAAGCAGTGGATGAGCGAGTAGGCCGATCGGGCCGACGCGCATGTTCACGTTGACAAGGACAACGCCGTGCGACGGGAATTCGGCTGCGTTGAAGAACGGTTCGTTGCCGTTTCCATGGATGAACGCGCCGCCGTGCAGCCAGACCATGACCGGCAGCCTGTCGGCTGGATCTCGGGCGGGCGTTACCTAATGATTGAAGAATGCGGAACCGGCGATCTGTTCCCCCATACATCAATTGCTGGTGGGGCAGAACGAGGCGACGCTAAACAAAGTCCAGAACCTCATTTCAAGGATGGTCAGCGAGGGCGCTCCAAGCGATCGAACTGCTGACCTTGGAAGGATCGCGCTTGTCGGTCTGCGGGGTGCCGGAAAGGCCAGCCTTGGTAAGCGGCTTGGGGCTGATCTGGGGATTGCGTTCATCGACCTTGGCGTGAAGTCGAGCGGCTCGCGGGAACGACCGTAAAGCAGATGCCGCGAGCAATTGCCCGGCTCCATAATGGGCGAAATCATAAGCGTCCATATGCTCGCTAGATAAGCGAAGCTTTTGACGCGACTTGGGTCAACACACCTGAAGAGATGATCTTCAGCCCGCTAGTCCCCAACATACTCCGGATGGATGTCCGCGATCCGTTCGATGAAACCTTCGATCTGGCGGATGTGCTCGCGCA
>NZ_CABFMN010000038.1 GCF_901875635.1 Xylophilus ampelinus
GCCTTTCTTTTGCCTACTTTTCTTTGGCGAGACAAAGAAAAGTAGGTCGCCCGCCGGGGCGAAATCCCGGCCCCTGCCTCATGCAGACCGCAAGGTCCAAGCCAACCCAATCTCAGCTCAAGTCATCCAAAGTATCCGGATCCGGCCCATCCCCGATCGCCTCCCGCGTCGTCTCCGCCTGCGCCTGCAGCCACGCCCCGAAGGCCTGGATCTCCGGCCGGCCCGCGCTGCGCGGCGACACGAGCAGCCAGTACGCCATGGGTGATTCCATGCGCTGGCGCGGCAGCACCTCGACCAGGTCGCCGCTGGCCAGGCTCTCGGCCACCAGCGCACTGCGCGCCAGCACCACGCCCTGGCCGGTCAGCGCCGCCTGCACCATCTGGTAGGCGTAGTTGAAGTACAGCCAGCGCCGCGGCTGCGATTTGGTGAGGCCGTTCACCTCGAACCAGCGCCGCCAGGTCAGCCATTCCAGGTGGGTGCGGTGCGCATCGCCGGCTTCGATCAGCGTGAAGCGCGCGATGTCCTCGGGCTTGCGGATCGGCGGGTTGCTCTTGAGCAGCCAAGGGCTGGCCACGGGCGTGAGGTGCTCGCCGAAGAGCCGCACCGAACCCGGCGGCATGCTTTCCGGCGGGCCGTAGCGCAGCGCGAGGTCGACGTCGGCCACGTCCAGGTCGACGGCCGAATCGCTGGCGTCGATGCGGATGTCGATGTCCGGGTTGTCGCGCTGGAAGGCCTCCAGCCGCGGGATGAGCCACATCGATGCGAAGGACGCAAAGGTCGTGAGCGCCACGGTCTTGCGGCCCGCGCTCTGGCGGATCTGCCGCACCGCGCCGTCGATGCGCGGCAGCGCCTGCTGCACCGACAGCAGCAGCTGCGCGCCGGCGCTGGTGAGCTCCACCGCGCGCGTGTGGCGCAGGAACAGGGGCACGCCCACTTCGTCCTCCAGCGACTGGATCTGGCGGCTGACGGCCGACTGGGTGAGCGCCATCTCCTCGGCCGCGGCGCGGAAGTTCAGGTGCCGCGCCACGGCCTCGAAGGCGCGCAGGTAGCCGGCGCCGATCGGCCGGGTGCGCAGGTGGGTCTGGGAATGCTGCATGCCGCCGAGCGTAGCGCCATTGATGCGAAACCGGAATCAGTCGAGGCCCGCGTTTTCATTGGACCCCAAGGCACGCGGCGCAGATCATTCATTCCCGAATCGCGCCGTTGCGTATTCGTATCGAACGCTCAGGAGTCCGCCATGTCCGCTGTCTGCACCCCCTCTTCGGTTTCCTCCCTCGCGCTGCCCGGCCGGGCAGCGGCCGTGCCGCCGGCGGTCCGCCGCGGTGCCTGGCAACTGGCCGCGGGCCAGGCCACCACGCTGAAGGCAGCGCGCACCAGCGTGCTGCGCATCCGGCAGGGCCGGCTGTGGGTCACCCGCGATGCCACCGCGCAGTGGGGCAGCGAGGACCTGGTCCTGGGCCCGGGCGAATCGCTGACAGTCCAGGCCGGCCAGCGCATCGTGATGGAGCCGTGGGACGGCTACGGTGCCACCTACAGCTGGGACGTCGAGGCTTGAATCGTGCCGCGGGCCGTCCAGGCCACGGCGCAGGCCTCAGGTCTGGATGTCGAAGCTCGGCCGCAGTGCCAGGAACTTCTGCAAGGCGTCATCGCCGCGCAGCAGGGCCAGGCGCTCCATTTCCATCGGGTCTTCGGCCTGCGCATAGCCCATGTCGAAGCGCTGGTAGCGCCGCTCGTGCAGCGCGCCTTCGTAGGCGATGCGTACCTCGCTGTGGCGCTCGTCGGCCGCGATGCGGCCCATCAGCGCCTCGACCGCCACGGCCGGCCCCTCGAGGTGCTGGCAGAAGCGTTGCCCGTCGAACACCAGCAGCCCGGTGATGCCGTTGGCGGCGTTGAAGGGGCGCGCGCGCGCCAGGATTTGTCCGATGGCCGTGGGCGACTGGCTGTCCGCCAGCTGACTCCAATACAAGAATTCGTAGAGGGGCACGGGAGCGTTCGGCGTCGGGGTACGGTCGGGCATGTCGCCGGCGACTGTAGGCGTGCGCGGCCTACGAAGAAATGTCAAATGACACTCAGCATGTCGCTAGAGTTCTCGGGGTATGCAAGGTTCATCCTCTCCGACTCCCGCCGGCTGCGACGGCGCTTGCGCCACCTGCGACCTGCATGAGCGCGACGCCTTCCTGCCGCTGAACGACGCCGAGCGCGACGCGATTGCCGTCTTTCGCAGCGGGTCGCGCGAGGTTGTGGCGGGTCGGCTCATCATCGAGGAGCACCGTCGCAGCCCGAACCTCTACACGCTCTACAGCGGCTGGGCGTTCCGCTTCAAGACGCTGAGCGACGGCCGCCGGCAGATCCTCAACTTCCTGCTGCCGGGCGATTTCATGGGGCTGCAGGACGAGTTCGCCGAGGGCACGACCTACGGCGTGGAGGCGGCGACCGATTGCACGCTGTGTGTGTTCCCGCGCGACCGGTTGTGGGATTTCTTCAATCGCCAGCCGAAGCTGGGCTATGCGATCACCTGGCTGGCTGCGAATGAAGAGAAGGCGGTCGACGACAACCTCGTGACGGCGGGGCGCCGGGCCGCGGCCGAGCGCGTGGCGATGATCCTTCTTCACCTGTACCGCCGCGCGGAGCGGGTCGGCCTGGCGGCCGATGGGCGGGTCCCTTTCTTTCCGTTCCAGCAGCAGCACATCGCGGATGCGGTGGGACTCTCGCTGGTGCATACGAACAAGACGCTGCGCAAGTTGCAGCGCCTGGGCCTGCATCGGCTGGAAGGCAATGTGCTCGAAATTCTGGAGCCGCATGCGCTGGAGCAACTGGGCGACTACTTCGAGCGGCCTCAGCGACCGACGCCGTTGATCTGAGCGCTGCTGGCGCGTTGCCGGGCTGGATCGTCACGTTTGTGACGAGTTTGGCTGTGACGCCCGGCTGGCTTGGGCTAGCGGGCGATTGCATTTTTGGGTTTTTGCGCTGTTGATCGGGTCGCTTGGGCTCTTGGGCTCTTGGGCAGGTCGGCAGGTCTGTTGGTGCGTTGGTCGGTTGGTCGGTGGGTCGGCACGAGCGCTGTGGGGCTGAACCCGGCCGGCGGCGCCGGTATGCGTTCTCCGGCGCTGGCTCGCGCTGACTGGCGTGCGGCACCACGGATGTGC
>NZ_CABFMN010000039.1 GCF_901875635.1 Xylophilus ampelinus
GGCCCAGCGCGACGCGGCGGCCGTCGATCTCGATGGCGGTGCGCTGCAAGGGCTCGGCGGCCTGGGGTTCGGCGCGCGCGGCGGCGGCCAGCGTCTCGGCGAAGTCGGTCTCGATCCAGCGGGTGTGGACCTTGAAGCCTTCGGTGCCTGTGAAGTCCGGTTGTTGCAGCACCGCGCGGTGGAAGGGCAGCACTGTCGGCAGCCCCTCGATGCGGAACTCCGCCAGCGCGCGGCGCGCACGGGCCAGCGCCTGCTCGCGCGTGGCGCCCGTCACGATCAGCTTGGCCATCAGCGAGTCGAAGCTGCCGGGCACCACCGCGCCACTGCAGACGCCGCTGTCCACCCGCACGCCGGGGCCACCCGGCGGCTCGAACACGTCGACCGGGCCCGGAGCGGGCAGGAAGCCGCGGCCCACGTCCTCGGCGTTGATGCGGAACTCGATCGCATGGCCGCGCGGCACGGGCGTCTCTTTCAGCGTCAACGGCAGGCCGTCGGCCACCCGCAGTTGCTCGATCACGAGGTCGAGCCCGCAGGTTTCCTCCGTCACCGGGTGCTCGACCTGCAGCCGGGTGTTTACCTCGAGGAAGGAGATCGCGCCCGAGGCGCTGAGCAGGAACTCGACCGTGCCGGCGCCGACGTAGCCGGCTTCGGCGCAGATGTCGCGTGCCGCGGCGTGGATGCGTTCGCGCTGGCTCTCGTCGAGGAAGGGCGCGGGCGCTTCCTCCACCAGCTTCTGGTTGCGTCGCTGCAGCGAGCAGTCGCGCGTGCCCAGCACCAGCACGTGGCCGTGCGTGTCGGCGATCACCTGGGCCTCGATGTGGCGCGGCTTGTCGAGGAACTGCTCGACAAAGCATTCGCCTCGACCGAAGGCCGTGACGGCCTCGCGCACCGCCGATTCGTAGAGCTCGGCCACCTCGTCCAGGCGCCACGCGATCTTCATGCCGCGCCCGCCGCCGCCGAAGGCCGCCTTGATGATGATGGGCAGGCCATGCTGCCGCGCGAAGGCCTCGACCTCGGCCGCGTCCTTCACCGGGCCGGCGGTGCCCTCGACCAGCGGCGCGCCGACCTTCAGCGCGATGCGCCGCGCCTCGACCTTGTCGCCCAGCCGCGCGATGGCCGAAGGCGGCGGGCCGATCCAGGTGAGGCCGGCGTCGATCACGGCCTGCGCGAAGCCGGCGTTCTCCGACAGGAAACCGTAGCCGGGGTGCACCGCATCGGCGCCGCTGCGGCGGGCCACGTCGAGCAGCTTGTCGATGGCCAGGTAGGTGTCGGCGGGGCGGTGGCCCTGCAGCCCCCAGGCCTCGTCGGCCACGCGTGCGTGCAGGGCATCGATGTCGGGGTCGGCATACACGGCCACCGACTGCACGCCGTAGTCGGTGCAGGCACGGGCGATGCGCACGGCGATCTCGCCGCGGTTGGCGATCAGGACTTTCTTCATGGTGTGTTCAGCGTGAGAGATCGATGGGCTCGAAGCCCGCCACGACCTGGAAGCGGATGCGGGTGCCGACGGGGACCTGTCCCGCCAGGTCCAGGTGCCAGGGGGCGATGCAGCCGATGACGGGGTAGCCGCCGGTAAGCGGGTGGTCGGCCAGGAAGAGCACCGGCTGGCCGTTGGCCGGCACCTGGATCGCGCCCAGGGCCGTGCCTTCGCTGGGCAGTTCGCGCGTAACTGCCCGGGCGAGGGGTTCGGCGCCCTGCACGCGCAGGCCGACGCGGTTGGACTGCGGGGTCACGGTCCATTCCTGCGCGCCGAGCAGCGCCACCGCCTTGGGCGTGAACCAGTCGGTGCGCGGGCCGAGCAGCACGTCGAGCGCGACGAGATCGCCGGGGCGCGGCAACTCGGCCGGCGGCGCATCGGGTTCGCCCACGGCGCACAGACCCCGGGCCGTGCGCACGGGCAGCACGTCGCCCGCGGCCAGCGGCGCGGGGCCGACCTGGGCCAGCGTGTCGAAGGCGAGGCTGCCCATGACCGGTGCGCGGTCGATGCCGCCACGCAGCGCGATGTAGCTGCGTACGCCGGCCTCGGGCTCGCCGATGTGCAGGCGGTCGCCATCGCCCAGCGCCACGGGCGCGTGGCGGGGCACGGGCCAGCTGCGCCCGTCGGGGGCGGTGAGCGTCAGCGCGCCGGCGGCGCCGGTCACCGCCACCACCGTGTCGCCCAGGCTCTGCAATTCGAAGCCGCCCTGCGCCACCTCGATGCAGGCGCAGTCGGCGGGGTTGCCCACCAGCCGGTTGGCGGCGCGCAGCGCGCTGCGGACCATGGCGCCGGACATCGACACGCCCTGGCCGGCCTGGCCGGGGCGGCCCATGTCCTGCAGCAGAGCCTGCAGGCCAGGCCTGCGGATCGCCAGGGCCGGGCCATGGACCTGGGGCGTGGCAGGTTCGGCGGCAGGCGCCGCGGTGGCTGGGGCGATGGCGGGGCGCGCGCCGGCATCGACGAAGCGCACGCGCTGGCCGGGCTGCAGCAGGGCGGGCGGGTCCCGGTCGAGGTCCCACATGGTCATGGGCGTCTGGCCCAGGATCTGCCAGCCACCGGGGCTGGCCTTGGGATAGACGCCGCTGAAGCCGCCGGCCACCGCCACCGCGCCGGGCGGGATGCGCGTGCGCGGCGAGGTGCGGCGCGGCACCCGGTGCAGCAGTTCGTCGCCGCCCGTCAGGTAGGCGAAGCCGGGCGCGAAGCCGGAGAAAGCCACGAACCACTCGGTGCACGTGTGGCGGCGCACCACCTCCTCGCGCGTCATGCCGAGCAGCGCGGCCACCTCGGCGAGGTCCTCGCCGTCGTAGTACACCGGCAGTTCCACGCAGGTACCGGCTTCCGACTCGCGCAGCGCGAGCGGGCGCGTGGCCAGCTCGGCGGCCAGGGCGGCGCGGTCGGTGCGCATCGGGTCGAAATCGATCAGGAGGGTGCGCGCGCCGGGCACGATCTCGACCACGCCCGGGATCGGGCGCTCCTGCAGCGAGGCCAGCAGGCCCAGCGTCTGGGGCAGGTCCTCGAGCTCGACCAGCACGGT
>NZ_CABFMN010000040.1 GCF_901875635.1 Xylophilus ampelinus
GAGCACGAGCCTGTACGGCGAGCTGGGCAAGCTGTGGGCCTCGGGCGGGGACGCGAAGACCAAGGGCGGCGTCAACGCCAGCCTGGGGGTGAAGGTGCGCTGGTAAGAGGCGGGCACCCAACCAACTTCCAAGCAAAAAGTGGCTGCAGCGCCCGTCCAGCGGGCGCTGGCAGCTATCGAAATATGAGCGCGCGGCAACCTACGTGGCGGCCTCAACGTCGGGGCAGCACCTCGAGCGCCCGCAGGCCGTGGTCGGTGATGTCGTAGGCGCCGTCGACCTCGCGGATGAAGCCGTAGCGCAGCAAGGCCGAGATGGTGGGCGCCGGGTAGGTGCGAAAGCGGCGCGAGTCGTCGGCCGAGAGGCCCCGCAGGCCGGTGCGTGCAATGAGGTGGCCTGCTCGCAACTCGACGAGCGCCTGCCATTGCGAGCGCACCAGGCTGGGCGCGCCCAGCGGCCCAGTGTCTTTTCCGCTCCAGCGCCGGACCGCCGCAGGCGGCTCGTCGGGTCCGGGGACGAACGGAACTGGCGGCTCCCCGCGGCTCAAGAGATGACCGGCGCCGAGCGCCACCGGGTACTTGTCTGCATGGCCGACATCGAAAGCGCCGTAGCCGACCGGTGGTGCAGGAGCATGGCGCAATCGACGTACGGCGGCGCCCGACAAGGCAGCAGCGCGAGGCGCGGAACCCGCGGTTCAACGACGCGCCTAGGGCCGGTTGGACGCGGCTCTTCTTCTCGACGCGACAAGCACTTGCAGAAAGAACCGGAACTAATTCACGCGATTTCGCGGCGTCGTCCATGTCCTACAGAAGTCTTATTTCGTCTCAATTAGACTCAATTCGTTACAGTTGTCAATGAAATGTTGTGAGCCCTCGATTCGCCGATTCCCACAAGCTGGATGCTGCTCTGGAGCAGTTGGACCGCTTCCTCGGCACCGCGGCGCAACGCGGCGGCGTGCCGTTCTACGGGCCGACGCTCCTGTCGTCGATGACCGAGATGGACCAGGCGAGGGCCGCGCAGGCCGAGCGCGCGGCCTATGAGGCGGCACCGGAGGAGACGGCCATCCATTTCTGCATCACGGCCGCCATCGCGCTGATCGAGGTCAGCCAGGCGCTGCTGGCACAGCCCGCCCAGGCGACCCCGGCCGAACGCGAGCTGCAGTGGAAGACGCTGCATGCCTACACCAAGACGGCCGGCCGCAGCGCCTACCGCGCCGCCTCGATCCTGGCCGACCGCAAGTCGGCGCCCGTGTGAGGCCTGCGCGACGCACGGCTGCGATGCCCGCGGATGGCGGGCTGCACGGCGAACGCACCCTCCGGATGCCCACCACGGCACCCACCGTGCTGGCGACCATCGCCTGCCCGCAGTGCAAGACCGAGAACCGCGCCGCCGCGACCTTCTGCCGCAGCTGCGTCGCGCCGCTGCCGCAGCGCTCGGCCGAGGCCTTCGCCGTCACGGTGCAGGACGTCGCACGCAATGCGCCCGCGGCGCTGCCGCTGGACCGGCTGGCACTGCCGGTCGGCCACCACATCGCGGGCTTCGACATCGAGGAGGTGCTGGGGCAGGGCGGCTTCGGCATCGTCTACCGGGCGTGGGATGTGGCGCTCGAGCGGCATGTGGCGATCAAGGAATACCTGCCTGCGGCGCTGGTGACGCGCGCCACCGACTCGCTGCAGCTCACCGTGCGGCCGGGCGAGGCGACGCAGGCCTTCGGCGTGGGGCTGTCGAGCTTCGTCAACGAGGCGCGGCTGCTGGCCCGCTTCGACCACCGCGCCCTGGTCAAGGTGTTCCGCTTCTGGGAGGCCAACGGCACCGCGTACATGGCGATGCCCTTCTACCGCGGGCCGACGCTGAAGACGGCGCTGGACTCCCTGCGCCGCCCGCCGTCGGAGCGGCTGGTGCGCAAATGGCTGGCGCCGCTGCTCGATGCGCTGGAGATCCTGCACGCGGCCGACTGCTTCCACCGCGACATCTCGCCCGACAACATCCTCCTCACGGCCGACGGCCCGGTGCTGCTGGACTTCGGCGCCGCCCGGCGCGTGATTGCCGACCGCACGCAGGTGCTGACGACGCTGCTCAAGCCCAGCTTCGCGCCCATCGAGCAGTACGGGTCGACCGGCTCCCAGGGGCCCTGGACCGACCTCTACGCGCTGGCGGGCGTGGTGCACTATGCGCTCACCGGCCGCGCGCCGCCGCCGGCCACCGTGCGCGTGCTCAACGACCCCTGGCTGCCGCTGAGCGGGCAGCCGGCGTTGCGGGCGGCGTACAGCGCGGAACTGCTCGGCGCGGTGGACGCAGCGCTGGCCGTGCTGCCGGAAGGGCGGCCGGCGTCGGTGGCGGCCCTCCGGCAAAGGCTGGGCCTGCCGGGTGCGCCGGCGAAGAAGGGGGCGACGCCACACGTCGCCGTTGCGCCGGTGCCCGCACCGGCCCCGGCCCCCATCGCCAGCCCAAAGGGCGCGACAACCGGGGCGCCGGCCCACGAGCCGCGTGCAAGCGAAGAGGCCGCTGCCATGCCGCGGGCGCGGCAAGCCGTCGCGCCCGCGGGACCTGCAGGGCCTGTCTCGCAACTCTCGTCCCTGGGCACCGCCGCGCCCGTGTTGCCGCATGCGCGGCGCGCATCGCCCCGCTGGCTGTGGACCGGCGCGGCCGGCGGCGTGGCCGTCGTGGCAGCGGCGACGCTCTGGATGATGGTCGACCGGCCTGCGCTGGGGCCCGGGGCCGCCTCGGTGGCCGCGCCTGCCGTGGCGGCGCCAGAACCGGCCCCTGCCCCCGCACCGGCGGCCGTGCCGGTCGCAGCGCCGGCGGCCGTCGTCCCGGCGACCGAGGCGCCGCCTGCCGCCGCGCTCGTCCCTGCCAGCCTGGCGCCGAGCACGGCCGCACC
>NZ_CABFMN010000041.1 GCF_901875635.1 Xylophilus ampelinus
TGTTGGCGCCGACCGGAAATTGAGCCAGTTATGCGGGTAGTACCGAAGTAAAAGTGAGCCAGGTGTTCAACCTACCCTGCTGTTTATTTAAGCAGCGGGGTTCGAAGAGTGATCACCATGGACATGATTGGCAGGATCCGACGGCTGCACGTGAGGGACAAGCTGTCGGAGCGCGAGATAGCACGGATGACGGGACTGTCTCGCAACACGGTTTCGAAGTGGCTGCAGGCATCGGTTAACGAGGTGCCGAAGTACCGGCGCGAACCACGACCGAACAAGCTCAGCGCGTTTGAGGCGACGCTCAAGCAAGCGTTGATGGCCGACGCGCGACGGCCCAAGCACGAACGCCGCACTGCACGTGCGCTGCACACCGAGATCAAGGCCGCCGGCTATGCCGGCGGGTACTCTGGCGTCACTGACTTCGTTCGCGCATGGCGCGAGGGTGAGGGGCAGGCAGCCAACGTCACGGCGTTCGTTCCACTGGCCTTCGAGCTCGGCGAGGCCTTCCAATTCGATTGGAGCGAGGAAGGGCTGGTGGTCGGCGGCATCTACTACCGGATGCAGGTGTCGCACCTGAAGCTGTGTGCGAGCCGTGCGTTCTGGTTGGTGGCCTACCCGAGCCAGGGCCACGAGATGCTGTTCGACGCCCACACAAGATCGTTCGCAGCGCTGGGCGGCGTCGCACGCCGCGGCATCTACGACAACATGCGCACTGCCGTTGACAAGGTCCACAAGGGCAAGGGCCGCACCGTCAACGCGCGCTTCTCGGTGATGTGCGCGCACTACCTGTACGACCCTGACTTCTGCAACGTCGCCTCAGGCTGGGAGAAGGGGCGTGTGGAGAAGAACGTGCAGGACAGTCGTCGGCGCATCTGGATCGAGGCGGCCCGGCATCGCTTCAGCTCCTTCGTCGAGCTCAATGCCTGGCTGAGCGATCGCTGCCGCGCCCTCTGGAACGAGATCCGGCATCCCGAGCATCACCAGTTCAGCGTTGCCGAGATGCTGGAGCTCGAGAGGCCCCACTTGATGCCCATGCCGGAGCCCTTCGATGGCTACGTGGAGAAGCCGGCGCGGGTGTCGAGCACCTGCCTGGTGTCGGTGGCACGCAACCGTTACTCGGTGCCGTGCGAGCTGGCCGGGCAGATGGTCAGCACGAGGCTCTACCCGGGCGGCGTCGTGGTCGTGGCCGATGATGCGGTGGTCGCGCGCCACGAGCGCCTGAGTGACGCGGGCGGCACGCGCTACGACTGGCAGCACTACATCCCGCTGATACAGCGCAAGCCTGGCGCGTTGCGCAACGGCGCACCCTTCGCCGACTTACCCGAGGCGCTCCAGCGCCTGCGCCGTGGTCTGTTGCGCCAGGCCGGCGGGGACCGTGTGATGGCCCAAGTGCTGTCCATCGTTCCGGCGGCGGGACTGGAGGCGGTGATCGTGGCGGTCGAATTGGCCATGGAGGGCAGCCCTCCATCCGGGCGTGTCAGGGTGGAGCACGTCGTCAATGTGCTCGGCCGGCTCAACGCGCCTGCAGCGCCGCTCAGTGCCGAGACGGCACTGCAGGTCGTGACGCCACCGCTGGCCAACACGGCGCGTTACGACAGCCTGCGCGGCCAGGAGGTGGGTCATGCGTGACGTGATCGTTGAGCTCAAGGCATTGCGCCTGCACGGCATGGCAGGCGCGTGGTGCGACCTGCAGGAACAGGGCCCGGCCTCGGGTCTGGATGCCTCGCGTTGGCTGGTCGAGCATCTGCTGCAGGCCGAGACCACAGATCGGGCGATGCGCTCAATCCAATACCAGATGACATCGGCGCGCTTCCCCGTACACCGCGATCTGGCCGGCTTCGACTTCGACGCCTCGGTGGTCGACCACAAGCTGATCCAGCAACTTGCGACGCTGGAGTTCACCGAGGCTGCGCACAACGCCGTGCTGGTCGGCGGACCGGGCACGGGCAAGACGCATCTGGCGACGGCCTTGGGCGTGTCGGGCATTACGCGCCAAGGCAAGCGTGTGCGGTTCTACTCGACGGTCGATCTGGTCAATGCGCTGGAGCAGGAGAAGGCTCAAGGCAAGGCCGGGCGCATCGCCAGTGGATTGCTGCGCATGGACCTGGTCATCCTGGACGAATTGGGCTACCTGCCGTTCAGTCAAGCCGGCGGAGCACTGCTGTTCCACCTGCTGAGCAAGCTCTACGAGCACACCAGCGTGGTGATCACTACCAACCTGGACTTCGCCGAATGGTCGACGGTGTTCGGCGACGCGAAGATGACCACCGCCTTGCTCGACCGCCTCACGCACCACTGCCACATCGTGGAGACAGGCAATGAGAGCCATCGATTCCTGCACAGCAGTGCCACGGCCAAGAAGCGAATCAAGGCCAGGGAGCAGGCCCGCAAGGGCAGCGCCAAAGCAGACCCAACCGACGCCACCGATTAACGGGCGCCGCGCGTGGCAAGGCGCTGCGGGCTACGCCCTTCGCACCTTGCCACGCGAATCCATCACCACGAGCAGGAGGTCACCGAACAAGGCAAGACATACACTTATCCACAGCCGACCATCGCAAAGTCGGCTTCCACCCCTGGCTCACTTCTCAATCGGCCCGGTGGCTCACTTCTACTTCGGCGCGGACA
>NZ_CABFMN010000042.1 GCF_901875635.1 Xylophilus ampelinus
CCACTTATGAGGGTTGTGCCGACCCAAAATTGAGCCAGGTGTTCAACCTACTCTGCTGTTTTTTTGTGCAGCAGAGGACGAGGAGTGATCACCATGGACATGATTGGCAGGATCCGGCGTTTGCATGCCCGGAAGAACAAATCGGAGCGCGAGATCTCGCGCATGACGGGGCTGTCGCGCAACACGGTTGCGAAGTGGCTGCACGGCGAGGTGGATGGCCCGCCGAAGTACCGGCGCGGGGAGCAGCCGAACAAGCTCACTGCGTTCCACGAGGCGCTCAGGCAGGCGTTGAAGGCCGACGCCCGGCGGCCCAAGCGCGAGCGTCGCACGGCCAAGGCGCTGTACGCCGAGATCAGGGGCGCTGGCTACGACGGTGGCTACACGCGGGTGACCGACTTCATCCGGGCGTGGCGCCAGGGCGAAGGTCAATCTGCGAGCGCCAACGCCTTCGTGCCGCTGGCCTTCGAGCTCGGCGAAGCCTTCCAGTTCGACTGGAGCGAGGAAGGGCTGGTGGTGGGCGGGATCTACTACCGCATGCAGGTCTCGCACATGAAGCTATGCGCTTCGCGGGCCTTCTGGCTGGTGGCCTATCCGAGCCAAGGCCATGAGATGTTGTTCGATGCCCATACCCGCAGCTTTGCAGCCCTGGGCGGCGTGGCCCGGCGCGGCATCTACGACAACATGAAGACCGCGGTGGACAAGGTCAAGAAGGGTAAGGGCCGGATCGTCAATGAGCGCTTCGCGACCATGTGTGCGCACTACCTGTACGACCCGGACTTCTGCAACGTCGCCAGCGGCTGGGAGAAGGGCGTCGTCGAGAAGAACGTGCAGGACAGCCGCCGGCGCATCTGGATCGACGCGGCCAAGCAGCGCTTCGGCAGCTTCAGCGAACTCAACGCCTGGCTGGGCCAGCGGTGCCGGGCGTTGTGGGACGAGGTGCGCCACCCCGAGCACGAGCAGTTCAGCGTGGCCGAGATGCTCGAACACGAGCGGGCGCATCTGATGCCCATGCCGGCGCCGTTCGATGGCTACGTCGAGAAGCCCGCGCGCGTGTCCAGCACCTGCCTGGTATCGGTGGCGCGCAACCGCTACTCGGTGCCGTGCGAGCTGTTCGGGCAAATGGTCAGCACCAGGCTGTACCCGGGCAGCGTCGTCGTGGTGGCCAACGACCACATCGTCGCGCGCCACGACCGCCTGAGCAACGCCGGCGAGACGCGGTATGACTGGCAGCACTACATCCCGCTGCTGCAGAGGAAGCCCGGCGCGCTGAGGAATGGCGCGCCGTTCGCCGACATGCCCGAGCCGCTGCAGAGGCTGCGCCGTGGGCTGCTGCGCAACCCGGGCGGCGACCGCGTGATGGCGCAGGTGCTGGCCATCGTGCTGAGCGCCGGGCTGGACGCGGTGCTGGTGGCGGTGGAACTGGCGCTGGAGACCGGGCCGCCCGGCAAGGTGAGCGTGGAGCACGTGGTCAACGTGCTGGGGCGCCTGAATGCGGTGCCGATGCCGCAGACGGCTGCGACGCAGCTGAAGGTGAGCACACCGCCGCTGGCCAACACGGCGCGCTACGACAGCCTGCGTGCCGACAACGCCACCGAGGAGGCCGGCCATGACGCGTGACGTGACGGTTGAACTCAAGGCGTTGCGTCTGCATGGCATGGCCGGCGCCTGGGCCGACCTGGTGGAGCAAGGAACGAACGCAGGGGTGGACTCCTCGCGCTGGTTGATCGAGCACTTGCTGCAGGCCGAGGGCACGGATCGCGCCATGCGCTCGGTCAGCCACCAGATGCACGCCGCGAAGTTCCCGGTGCATCGCGACATCGCCGGCTTCGACTTCGAGGTCTCGCCGGTAGATCGCAAGCTTGTGAGCACACTGGCCGCAACCAACTTCACAGACGACGCACACAACGTCGTGTTGGTGGGTGGGCCGGGCACGGGCAAGACGCATCTGGCCACGGCCATCGGCGTATCGGGCATCACCCGGCATGGCAAGCGCGTGCGGTTCTTCTCGACGGTCGACCTGGTCAATGCACTGGAGCAGGAGAAGGCGCAAGGCAAGGCCGGGCGCATTGCATTGAGCTTGCTGCGCATGGACCTCGTCATCCTGGACGAGTTGGGCTACCTGCCGTTCAGCCAGGCCGGCGGGGCGTTGCTGTTCCACCTGCTCAGTCGCCTGTATGAACACACCAGCGTGATGATCACGACCAACCTGGACTTCGCGGAGTGGTCCAGCGTGTTCGGCGACGCGAAGATGACCACCGCGTTGCTGGACCGGCTCACGCACCACTGCCACATCGTGGAGACGGGCAACGAGTCGATCCGCTTCAGCCGCAGTACGGCAGAGGCCAAGAAGCGCATCAAGGCGCGCGAGCAGGCCCGCAAGGGCAGCAAGTCCGAGCTGCCGCAGGACGACTTCTGAAGCGGCGCCGCGCGGGGAAATCCGCTACGGGCTACGCCCTGCGCGGCTTCCCCCGCGCGCTCAACTCAACATCGAGGAGGTCAAAGAGCCAGGACAGACCTACACTTATCCACCGCCGGCCCTCTGAAGGCCGGCCCCCACCCCTGGCTCAATATTCGGTCGGCACGGTGG
>NZ_CABFMN010000043.1 GCF_901875635.1 Xylophilus ampelinus
CTCGCGCTGCGAGACCGAGCCGTCGCCCACCAGCGCCTCGGCGCGGCGGCGGTCGGCGGCGGTGCGGTCCAGCTGCGCGCCCGCATTCGCCTGCTGCGCGAGCGCCGTGTGCACGCTCGCCTGCGCGCTGGCCAGGGCGGCCTCGCGGCCGAGCCGGGACTGCGTCTGGTTGGCCAGGTGCGCCTCCTGCGCCGCCAGGTTGGCGCGTGCCTGGGCCAGGCGCTGCAGGTAGTTGCGGTCGTCCAGGCGCACCAGCACCTGGCCGGCCACGACGGGCTCGTAGTCCTGCACCAGCACCTCGGCCACATAGCCGTCGACCTTGGGCGCGATCACGGTGACGCTGCCGCGCACGTAGGCGTTCTCGGTCACTTCAACGGTGCCGCGGAAGGGCGGCAGGCGCCACGCGTAGAGCACCAGCAGGACGCCGGCCAGGCCCACGGCCAGCACGAGCGCGCCGGTGCGCTGGGCCGGGGTTCCGGGGGCCTTCATGCGGGTACCCGCGCGCAAGCCGGTGCCGTGGTGGCGGCCCGTGCGCGCCGCTTCGCGCGCCAGGCCAGCAGGGCCAGCCAGACGGTCATGAGGGCCGCGAGGGCGGCAAGGTACTGGAACATGTCGTTGTAGGCGCGCACGAAGCTCTCCGACGTGACCTGCTGGTGCAGCAGCGCGAGGCCCTGGCCCGCACGCCGGCCCGTGTCGCCCACCACGCCGCGCAGCGCACCGCCGAGTTGCGCGAGGCGCTGCGCGTCCTGCGGGTCGTCGAGCCGAATGTGCTGCATCAGCATCTGGTAGTGCCAGGCCTGCCGGTCGGCCACCACGGTGCCGATCCACGCCGAGCCGAGCAGGCTGCCCATGTACTGCGCGGCGCTGAAGGCGGCCAGGAAGCTCACGAGCTGGCGCCCGCCGTCCTGCATCACCGGCCCGAAGCCCTGCAGGCAGGCCGCGGCGAAGAAGACGGCCAGCGCCATCGACAGCAGCGCCTGCGTCAGCCACAGGTCGTGCGGCCGCGTGAGCGCGGTGGCGTCGGCGTCCAGCCAGGCGGCCAGCGCGGCGAGCGCCGCGGCCAGCACGGCCAGCAGGCCGACGGCATTGCGCGCGGCGATGGCCAGCGCCAGCACAAAGCCGCCCAGCAGGGCACCGGCGGCCAGCGTGAACAGGCCCGCCATCTGCTCGTTGCTCTGCCCCAGCACGGCCATCAGCCCCACCACGCCCACGGTCTGCTCGGACAGCACGATCCGGAACAGCAGCACCGCCGCCACGAAGCGCAGCATGTACGGCCGCACCAGCCAGCGCAGGTCGATGAGCGGCCGGGCGCGGCGCAGGTCTACCCACGCATAGAGCGCGAGGCAGGCGACGGCCACGGCCAGGCAGACGCCCAGCCAGGGCGCATCGCGCCACCAGTACAAGCGGCCCTGAGACAGCACCACGGCCAGCAGCGCCAGCCCGGCCGCGTAGAGGGGAAAGGCCAGCAGGTCGCCGCGGTCGAAGGCATGCTGGCGCGGCGGGGGCACCAGCGGCACGGCGTGGATGGCGGCCAGCGCCAGCACGGCCAGCGCCACGTCCGGCAGGAAGAGGCCATGCCACTGACCGAGCTCCAGCAGGTCGGTGGAAACCACGCGCGACAGCGGCAGCCCGAGCTGCAGGGTGGCGAAGCCGAGCACCAGGCCCACCGGCGCCAGCCGGGGCGGCATCGCCTCGAGCATGTAGAGCACGGCCAGCGTGCTCAGCGGCGCGGCGGCCAGGCCCAGCGCGGCGCGCACGGCCACGGCGGAGGCGAGCGAGTCGGTCAACAGGTGCAGCGCGCTCACGGACACGAAGCCCAACAGCCCGAGCGTGGCGAACCAGCGCAGGCCGAAGTGCAGCCGCACCTTGACCAGCAGCAGCGTCGACGACAGGGCCGTGGCGAAGTAGGCGGTCGTGAGCCAGGCCGACTCGGCCGCAGTGGCCTGCAGCGAGCCCTGGATGCCGGCCAGGTTGGAGCTGACCAGGTAGAGGCCGAAGCTCTGCGACAGCCCCAGCAGCAGGGCCGTCGCGCCGCAGGCCAGCCGGCGTCCCACGGTCCCGGCCGCTGGCGCCGCAGGCGTCAGGGAGTCCGAGGCGTGCATCGGGCGCCAGTCTGCGCAGGCGCCGCGTCTGGCGGCAGGCCGGCCGCGGCCAACAAATCGAGGCTCGCGGCCATCGCCTGGGGTCCTCCCGCTGCCTGGCCGCAGTCCTCAAGAAGCTGGCCGTTCACCGCAGGGTGCGGGCAGGCGTGCATCGATACGCTGCGCGGGGTTCGTCCCACCGCAGGAGACTTCGATGAGCTTGTGCAGTCCCGGCCCGACCGGTGCACGAATGCCCTGGC